>CBDCXL010000001.1:0-672119 GCA_965223795.1 Nitrospinales bacterium | reverse complement strand
CGCTGCATGGGCTGCCTCACGGTGCGCTGTCAAAATCCGGTTTTACAGCGTGTTTCAAAACGCCCCGGAACGGGCCTGGCGGAAATGAAAATACTTCTTGTTTATCAATAAGTTATAGGATAATCTGCAAAAGAGGGCCCACGCCGGGTCCGCCATCCGAAACCGGGAAGAAAGCATGAATCACACGATTAAAATTCTGGTCGTCGACGACGACGGCGGTATGCGCCTGCTGCTCAAGCGGACCCTGAAGAAGCTGGGCTACCTGGACGTGACCGTGACCGACGACGGCCGCAAGGCGCTGGCGATCATCAACAATCAGGAGATCGACTTGGTCATCTCCGACTGGCACATGCCCAATATGGACGGGCTGGAATTTTTCAAGGCCATCAAGAACGGCACCATCCTGCGTAAAATCCCGTTCCTGCTCATCACCGTCGAGACCGAGAAAGAAAAGGTGCTGAAGGCCATGAAGCTCGGCATCGATCAGTACATGGTCAAGCCGATCGAACCGGAGGAGCTGGACACCCGCATCAAGAAAGTCATGAACACCGTCGGCTGCTGAACCGGCGCCGCCTCCCTACCGCTCCTGCCTGAAAGCCGTCACAGTCCCGCGTCTTTTTTCAGCGCCGCCGCTTTATCGGTCTTCTCCCAGGTGAATTCCTTTTCCGTGCGCCCGAAATGTCCGTACGCCGCGGTGGAGCTGTACCGGGGTTTGAGCAGGTCAAGCGATTCGATGATCCCCGCCGGTTTCAGGTCGAAGTGGGAGCGCACGAGGTCTTCCAGAATGGCCGGATCGGCTTTGCAGGTGTCGAAGGTTTCCACGAACACCGACACCGGGTCCGCCACGCCGATGGCGTAGGCAAGCTGCACCTCGCAGCGGTCGGCGATTTTAGCGGCCACCAGGTTCTTGGCGATGTAGCGGGCCATGTAGGCGGCGGAGCGGTCCACCTTCGAGGGGTCCTTGCCGGAAAACGCCCCGCCCCCGTGGCGGGAAAAGCCGCCGTAGGTGTCGACGATGATCTTGCGTCCCGTCAGCCCGCAGTCCCCGTTCGGGCCGCCCACCACGAATCGGCCGGTGGGATTGATGTGGACCTTCATCTTTTTGGCGCGCAGCTTTTCCGGGATCACCTTGTTGATGACCTGTTCGGTGATCTCGCCGCGAAGCTGCTTGTTTTTCACGTTGGCGTCGTGCTGCGTGGAGATGACCACCGTGTCCACGCACACCGGTTTCTGATTTTCATACTGGATGGAAACCTGGGATTTGCAGTCCGGCCGGAGATAGGGCAGGGTGCCCTTTTTCCGCAGTTCCGCCAGCCGGCGCACCAGTTTGTGCGCGAACATGATCGGCATCGGCATCAGTTCCTTGGTTTCGTTGCTCGCGTAGCCGAACATCAGCCCCTGGTCGCCCGCGCCCTGTTCCTTGGTGTCGGAATCGTCGACGCCGCGGGCGATGTCCGCGGACTGCTCGTCCAGCGCCACCAGCACGCCGCAGGTTTCGAAGTCGAAACCCATTTCCGAATGCGAGTAACCGATGTCCTTGATGATTTTCCGCACCACCCGCGGAATCTCGATGTAGCAGTCGGCGGAGATCTCGCCCCCCACCACCGCGAAACCGGTGGTGATCATCGTCTCGCAGGCCACCCGGGCCCTGGGATCTTTTTCCAGAATCGCGTCCAGGATTCCGTCGGAAACCTGGTCGGCGATCTTGTCGGGATGCCCCTCTCCGACGGATTCCGATGTGAAGATATATTTTCCTTGATTCATGTATTGGTGTCCCCCGTGGTTGAAGGTCGTGTGGTCATGCAAGCAGGTTTCGGGTCAATCGGCTTTGCGGGCCGGCTGCGCGTTGCGCCGGATCGCGGGACTTCCGGTATCAGAATGAAGGTTGAAGATCGCGGATCGCGCCGGATGTCCAGAAAATTCACAGCGGGTCTTTGTGCGTGGGAATCAGCTTTTCTTCAAAATCCGTGTCGCGGTCGAAATCGGAAGGAAACCTTTGCCGCATCTCTTCGCTGACGTACTGGTTGATCTCATCCATCGACGACAGGCTCATCACGTGGTCCGCCAGTTTCCGCGCGTCGTCGAGCGTGATTCGACGGATGATCTTTTTCACTTTCGGGATGGCGTGCGGTTCCATGCTCAGCTCATCCAGCGGACCCAGCCCCAGAAGCAGCATCGTGGCCATCGGATCGCCGCCCAGCTCGCCGCAGATGGACACCTCCTTGCCGGCCTGCTGCGCCGCGTCGAGGACCCGTTTCAGTGTTTTGAGTACGGAAGGGTGCAGCGGCTGGTACAGATACGCCAGGTTTTCGTTGGTGCGGTCCACCGCCAGCAGGTACTGGATCAGGTCGTTGGTGCCGATGCTGATGAAGTCGACCTCTTCCAGCAGGTTTTCGACGCACAGCGCCGCCGCCGGTGTTTCGACCATCGCGCCCACCTCGATGTCCTCGTGAAACGGGATCTGCTGCTTTCTCAGGTCCGCTTTCGCGCCTTCCAGCAGGCGGTTGGCCGCGATCACCTCTTCCGTGGATGAGATCATCGGGTACAGAATGCGGATGTTGCCGTACAGGCTCGCCCGCAGGATGGCTTTCAACTGCATGCAGAACAGATCCGGCTCGTGCAGCGAAAGGCGGATGCCCCGCATACCCAGCGCCGGGTTGTTTTCCGGGTCGCGTTCGAGGTCGGCCGGGTTTTTGTCCATGCCGATGTCCAGCGTGCGGATGACCACCGGCATCGGGTCCATGCCCTTCGCGATTTTTTTGAACGTTTCGTACAGATCGTTTTCCGTGGGCAGCGTCTGCGGCAGCAGAAACAGAAACTCCGTCCTGTACAGGCCAATGCCCTGGGCGCCGTACTTCCTCAGCGATTTGATCTCGTGCGGCGATTCGATGTTGGCGAGCAGCTGCACCTCCTCGCCGTCCAGAGTCTGCGCCGGTTCGTGGATGTCCTCCAGCAGCTTCTGCTCGTACTTCAGGTAGTTGCTCTGCTTTTTCTTGTAGTGGGCGAACTGCTTTTCCGATGGCTTGACGATCACCCGGCCCTCGATGCCGTCGATGATGATGGTGTCGCCCGTGTTGACCTGCGAGGTGAGGTCGCGGATGCCGCCCACGGCGGGAATGCCCATCGCCGAGGCGAAGATGGCGACGTGCGAGGTTTTCCCGCCCACTTCCGTGGCCATCCCCAGCACGTAGTTTTTGGGCATGGCGATGGTGTCCGAGGGGCTCAGCGCGTGCGAAACCAGGACGACGGGTTCTTCGATGTCCGACAGCGACTCCTGGCTGTGGCCGATGAGGTTGCGGATGACGCCGTGCACCACCAGGTCCAGATCGTCCTTTTTCCCCTTCAGGTAATCGTCGTTGATGTTGTTGAACAGGTTGGTGAACTTCTGGTGCGTTTCGTTGAGCGCCCATTCCGCGTTCAACCGCTCCTTGCGGATGTTCTCGATCGTGTCGCGCACCAGGATTTCATCTTCCAGCAGCAGCGTGTAGGTGTCGAGGATGACCGCGTACTTGTCCGCCACCTTGCTGGCCCGCTTTTTGATTTCCTGCATCTGCTGCTTGGCCATCTCGATGGCGTCGCGGAACCTGCGGATTTCGCCTTCGATCTCGTCTTCCGCGAGCTTCCGCTTCAGGATGCAGAACTTGGTGCGGTCCAGCAGATAGGCCTTGCCGATGGCCACGCCTTTCGCTAATGGAATGCCTTCGAACACACGCTCACCCGATCAGGGTTGTCGATTCGACGTTCCAATCACACACGGCAATCGTCACGTCATTGCGGAAACGCCGCTTCTCCGGTGCCAAGCGGAGACCCGCTGAAGTTTTTTATCCCAAACTCAAAATGCGGCCCAAAGGGAACACACAGCCCCTCCGGCGCGGAGCCGCCTCAAATGAATTTCGCGTCTTCCTCGACCAGAATGGAGTAGATCTGGTCTTCGTTCTCAGCTTGCAGAATGCCGCTGCGCAGGCTCTCCACCTTCAACAGGCGGGATATCCGGGCCAGAGCCTTCAGGTGGTGCCCGGTGGACTGCACCGGCGCCAGGACCAGACAGACGAAATGCACCGGCTTGTTGTCCAGCGAATCGAAATCGATCCCGCCCACAGACCGGCCGAACAGAGTCATGATCTGGCTGACCTCCGCCGATTTCGCATGCGGGATGGCCACGTTCTCACCGATGCCGGTGCTGCCCAGCTTTTCCCGCTCCACCAGGGCCGCATGCAGCGCGTCCTTGTCTTCGACCGCCTGACGGTCCTTGAGAAAGCCGGTCAATTCCTCAAGAATGCTCTCCTTGTCCTTGCCCTTGAGATCGGCGATGATGAAATCCTTTTTCAGAATCTCTGTCAGTTTCATGAGGGGGGAGGGCGGTTGGAAAGGAGGGTCATTCCTGGAGTCGGTTTTTTTCAGCGGCGCCCTGTTTGATCCTGAGGTCCTTCGCCCGCGATTTGTGCTTGCGCAACTGCTTTTCGATCTTGTCCAGAGCCGTGTCCATCGCCATGTACAGGTCGTCGGTTTCTTCCTCGCTGTGCACCGTGACCCCTTTCGATTTCACCGTCACCTCTGCGAAATGCCGGTGTTTCTCCACGGTCAGCGCCACATGCACGTCCGCGGCGTCGCCCAGATCGTGAATCGTCTTGCTGATCTTTTTTTCCAGGTGTTCCTTGATGCCTTCGGTGATTTCGATTTTCCGTCCGGTAACGGTCAGCTTCATGAGTCTATCTCCCAATCAACGGGTGCGAATCCGGGAGGGTCCGTGGTGTTTTGGATACGAGGAGTCCGTAGCGATTAAAGCAAAGATCGAAGCGGATTCAAAATAATTTTTTTCTCTTGCTGGCTGGAGGAATATTGAGTTCTTTCCGGTATTTCGTGATGGTGCGCCGGGCGATTTTGGCGTTTTTCCGCATCAGCACCTGCACCATCTCGTCGTCGGTCAGCGGTTTTTTCGGATCCTCCGCGGCGACGACTTCCTTGATCATGTTTTTCACCCGCACCGAGGACAGGTTGTTTCCCATATAGGACTTGATGCCGCTGTGGAAAAAGAACTTGAGCTCAAAAATGCCCTGGGGGGTGTCGATGTACTTGTTCGTGGTGATGCGGCTGACCGTCGATTCGTGCATTTCAATGTCCCGCGCCACATCCTTGAGCACCATGGGCTTGAGGTACGCCAAACCCTTGTCCAGAAATTCCTTCTGCAGTTTGATGATGCTTTTCCCCACCTTGTAAATGGTTTGCCGCCGCTGGTCAATGCTTTTTATCAGCCACATCGCCGAACGGTATTTGTTTTCAAGGTACTCCTTCGTCTGTCCCTCATTGGTCTGGTTGAGCAGATTCTGGTAGTAGGGGTTGATCCGGATGCGCGGGATGCCGTCGTCGTTCAGGGCGATGTCGTAGCCGTTTTCGGTCTTGACCGCGATGATGTCCGGCGTGACGTAGTCGATCCCGTCGCTGGCGAACCCCACGCCCGGTTTGGGCGAAAGTTCCCGCAGCACTTTCACGGTGTCGATGATTTTCTCCATCGGCACCTTCAGCTCCGAGGCGATTTTCTGGTAGTTCCGTTCCTCCAGCCGTTCCAGGTACGTGTCGATCAGGCTCTCCAGCAGGTGGTTGCGCACCGGCAGGGCCTGCGCCTGGATCAGCAGGCATTCCTTGAGCGAGCGCGCGCCCACGCCCTGCGGGTCGAATCCCTGAATGACTTTCAGGATGCGGAACACCTCGTCTTCCGAGACCTGGGCGATTTCCGCGATCTCGCACAATTCCGCGTTCAGGTAGCCGTCATTCTGGATATTGCCGATGATGCACTGGCCGATGAACTTGTCCTGATCGGAATCCAGAGCCAGATCGAGCTGGCCCTGCAGGTGTTCGTGCAGAGAGGGTTCTTTCTTGTAGGTCGCCTCGATGGAGGGCCGCTCCGTGTAGCTGTCGGCGGAGCTGCCGTGGTCGATGTTGTTCTGGATGAAGTTTTCCCAGTCCATCTCCTGTTCATTGGCGGCGGTTTCCGGCGGCGCCTCCTCGGCCTGAGCCGGTTCCTCGATGGCCGGTTCGGGGGCGTCCTCGGAGTCGTTGTCCTGCGATTCCGTTTCTTCGCCTTCCAGAAGCTCTTCCAGGACCGGGTTTTCCGTGATTTCCTGGTGCACCAGCTGCGCCAGTTCCAGCCTGGCCAGCGGAAGCAGTTTGATGGCCTGCTGCAGCATTGGAGTCATGACGAGCTTTTGGCTCATCTTCAGATTCAGCTTCATCTCCATTGCCATAAAACCCGTTTCCTCCTTCTTATGCCGCGTTAAAACGAAAACTGATTGCCGAGATAGATCTGCTTCACCTTTTCATCCTGCGCCACTTCCGAGGGCAGGCCCGAACAGATGATCTGCCCGTCGTTGATGATGTAGGCCCGGTCCGTGATGCTGAGCGTTTCCCGCACGTTGTGGTCGGTGATCAGGACCCCGATTCCCCGGTCCTTGAGGTGGGCGATGATGGACTGAATGTCGGCGACGGCGATCGGATCGATGCCCGCGAAGGGCTCGTCCAGCAGGATGAACACCGGAGATGTGGCCAGAGCCCGGCTGATCTCCACCCGGCGCCGTTCCCCACCCGACAGGGAATAGGCCTTTGAATTTTTTATATGGAGGATGTTGAGCTCCCGCAGCAGGGCGCGGGCGCGCTTTTTCCTCTCAAAGCTGGATATATCCTGTGTCTCGAGGACCGCGACGATGTTCTCCTCCACCGTCAGCTTCCTGAACACCGAAGGCTCCTGGGGCAGGTAGCTCATCCCCTTCATGGCCCTCAGGTGCATCGGGAAATGGGTCACGTCCACATCGTCCAGCATCACCGTGCCGCTGTCCGGACGCGTGAGCCCCACCACCATGTAAAACGTGGTGGTCTTTCCCGCCCCGTTGGGGCCGAGCAGGCCGACCGTCTCCCCGCGTTTCACATTGATGCTGACCTGCTTGACAACCTTCCGTTTCCGGTAAGACTTGACCAGGTTGGTCGCTCGTAAGCCTTCCACGCTGACTCAGCTCAAGAAAAGTTATTTTTTGGCGTCAACCCAGATTTTTTTTTTATCGCCCCTTGAAGACTTGGGGGACCGGGCTTTCTGCGGTTCCTTGTTTTCCGGGTACAGTTTCATGCGAACCCGCTCGTTGACCAGAAACCGGTCCTTGTCCAGCAGAAAGATCATTTCCCGCCCGTGCACCACGTTTTGATCCTCCCAGGCCGTGGCGTTGGGCGCTCCCGTCAGGATCACCTTCTGCTGCTTGTCCAGGTAAATCGCGCGGTCCCCCTTGGCCTTTTTGTTGGCGCGGGTGATGATCACATTGCCGATGGCGATGATCTCTTCCGTCTCGTTCGACTCGCCTTCCGAGTTGTAGATCTCCAGCACGTCGGAGGTGATTTTGAGATCCCCCCACAGTCCCACCACCTGGCCGGAAAAGATGATCTTCTTGCCGCCGTTTTCCGAGCGCATGCGATCGGCGGTGATTTCCACCGGCTGCTTCTTATCCGACTCGAGGCCTTTTTTGAAACCGCCGGTCTGCGCCCAAACCGGGCCGGGCAGAATCAACGCCGTCAGCAGCGCCGCCGCGATCCAGCCGAGCGGGCCGTGCTGCGCTTTTTTTGATAGCCTGTGGGACGTGTCAGCCATTCTTTTGATCCGTGGTTTCGTCTTTATCACCGGCGAGCCGCTGCTTGGCAAATTCGGAACTGCCGATCATCCGCACATTCCCCTCCAGCTCGACGTCGTTGGTTTCGTTTTTCAGAACGCCCGAATCCGCGACCACCCAAAAGTCCTGATTTTCTTTATTTTTCATCGTCAGTTCGACGTTCTGCAGGTGGGTGAGGTTGTTTTCCTGATCGATCTGGGCGAGATCCGCCTTCAGCTCCCAGATTTTCTCCTCCGAATTCTCATTGACCGCGACGAAGTTCTCGATTTCGATATCGATTCCGGATTTGAGCGCGGTGAGCGTGACCAGATCGTTCTTGCCGATGTAATTTTTGAAAAGCTGGGCGCCGCCGACGCCGAGAATCGCGACGATCAATACCAGCAGGATTGTACGGATGTGGTTTTGCATAATCAATAAAAAAAGAATAAGTTATAAAAATATGCAAATGCCATACCAAGAATAAAATAATGCCACAGCCCGGCCCTATTGTAAAGAAAAAACGGGGAACGCCCTTTCTGCAAGGCCCACCGGAAGGATATCGAAAACCCTATGATTTTCTTCGCCGAACCCGATACGGACCTCGATCCGGCTGTCGACCCCGTACTCCGCTGCCGGGGCCGTATGACCGGGAATATAGAGTCTTTCCGCCCATTCCACAATGCTTATCCCGCGCCCGAATAGAATTTCTTCCAGCCCGAGTTGTTCAATCTCCTGAGCGGTTTCCAGGCGGTACAGATCGACGTGGAAAATCGGAAAGCGTCCCGAGTATTCGTTTATCAGCGTGAAGGAGGGGCTGCGCACGTATTCGTTTTCCGGCAGGCCCAGGCCCTGGCACAGTCCCTGGGTGAATGTGGTCTTGCCCGCGCCCAGGTCGCCGAACAAAAGCACGATGTCCCCCGGCACAAGGCATTGCCCGAGCATCCCGCCCAGCTTGAGCGTGTCGGCGCGGCTTTTCGAGATGCAGCGCTCATGAGACGTCCTGCACCTGTTTGAGGGCCGCCGGCAGGCATTGCAGCAGGTCTCCGGCGATCAGCGTGGTTTCGGTGTGCTCCTCCACGTACAGGTCGCCGGCCCGAGTCCGTGCAGGTAGGCGCCGGCGGTGGCCGCCCGCTTCGCGTCGAGGCCCTGGGCGAGCAGCCCGGCGATGAGGCCCGTCAGAACGTCCCCTGAGCCCGCTGTGGCCATACCGGGGTTGCCCGTCGGGTTGAGGCACACCGACCCGTCCGCAAACGCCAGCACCGTCCCCGCGCCCTTGAGCAGCAGGCAGACAGAATGGGTCTGCGCGAAATCGGCGGCAATGTCGATGCGGTTTTTCTGGATCGCTTCGGTGCTCAGCCCCGTCAGCCGCGACATCTCCCTGGGATGCGGCGTCAGGATCGTGTCCGGCTTGAGAAGTTTGAGCAGGTCCTTGTCCTGGGCCAGGCCATTGAGGCCGTCCGCGTCGATCACCAGCGGCGCGTCGATGGCGGGCAGCAGTTTCCCCAGCAGCCGCACCGTTTCCGGTTCCGTCCCCAGGCCCGGTCCCAGCGCCACCGCCGATTTGCCCGCCAGCTGACCGGCGATGCGGTCCATCGCTTCGGGCCCCAGGGCGCCGGATGGCGTGTGCGGCAGCGCCACCGACATGACCTCGAGCGGGTTGAATTCCACCGCCTGCTGGCAGATTTCAGGCAGCGCCAGCGTGGACAGGCCGCAGCCCGAGCGGAGCGCCGCCAGCGCCGTGAGCGCCCCCGCGCCCGCCTTGCCGGGAGAGCCCGCGATTGTGAGAACGTGGCCGAAATGGCCCTTGTGCGCGTCCTTAAGGCGTCTGGGCAGCCATTCCGCGATGTCCCTGGCGGATGCCGCGGAAACCCGCACCTGCTGGGCGTCCACCGCCTGCGGCGGGATGCCGATGTCGAGCACCCACACCTCGCCCATGGCCTGTGCCGCCGGGTGCATCAGGTGGCTGCGTTTGGCCAGCGCCAGCGCCAGCGTCCAGTCCGCCTGAACGTGCGGGCCGATGATCTGCCCGGAGTCCGAATCCAGCCCCGAGGGGATGTCCACGGAAACCACGAATGTGTCCAGCGCGTTGAGCGCCTCGAACAACTGCTGATACAGGCCGGCCGCCGGTTTGGAGAGCCCGGTGCCGAACACCGCATCGACGATCAGGTCCGCATGGCGCAGCTTGTGGTCGAAGGATTTCAGATTGCCCGCGTCGACCTCGTGGACGGCAATGCCCAGGCCGTGCGCGATATCCGCGTTGGTCCGGGCTTCGCCTTTCAAATCCTGCCGTCTGCCCGTGAGCAGCACTTCCACATGAACGCCCGTTTGGGCCATGTGGCGCGCCATCACGAATCCGTCGCCGCCGTTGTTGCCCTTGCCCGCGACGATGAGGATCCTGCTCGACTCCAGTTCGGAAAATTTATCCTGCAGCGCCTCGACGAGGCTGCGTCCGGCGTTTTCCATGAGCACCAACCCGGCGATGCCGTGTTCCTCGATCGCGCGCTTGTCGATCGCCTGCATTTCCGCCGCGGTGACGATGGTGTCCAATCGAACTCTCCGGAAAAGGGAGCCCTTCTGTCATGCTGAGCTTGTCGAAGCAGGACACCCTTCGACAGGCTCAGGGTGACAGGTTCGGGCAACTCAGAGCATCCGTGCTACAGACTGTGGGTTGGCAGAGGGGCGAGTTTAGAAACAGATTCACTCCATTCCATTATAACGTCCGCACGGACGATCGTCCCGCACAATCGCAGGTGGCCGCACGCGCCGCGAAACCGGCTGAAAAACCGGGTATAAAATCACGCCGGAACGCGATAGGGCCAAACGGGCAATATAATTAGTAATTCGTTTAAAATCAAATTATTATGGAAGTATGCGAGTGAGGTTTGGAATCACTTTAAACTCTGGCCAACGCAGCTTTGACACATGGAGTTCACTCAGAGCCCCGACGCCGATCAGGTGCACATTTAATATCGAGATCGAACAGAGTTATCTGCCGCAACTCATTCAGGGATGCCAGTCGATTTTGAAAAAATTCCCGATAAAAAATCAAAAATAAGAGGGTAGAGAGGGAGAGAATCAGAGAGTCAGCCCGGTTTTTATCCTGTTATCCTGTCAAAGTTTTTATCAGGATGGAGTCAGGGCCTCAAACGTAGATGGAGTAGGGGTAGTCGGTGGAGGCTTCGAGTTCCATTTCCTCACGCGTCGGCAGGAGGCCGTTGATGACGCTGAACAGGCAGGGGAAGTCGTAGCCCTTGCTGGATTTCTCCTGGGCGGACAGGTCGTTGAACTTGTCCTCGTCCAGCAGAAAGACCGTGTTGAAAAAATAGTCCTTCACGAACAGATCGATGAACAGAGGCTTTCCGTCCAGCTCCGGCAGTGCGCGCAGCCGTTCCTGGCGGTTGTCGTGATTGTAGTTGAAGGAAAAGCGGATCAGCACATCGTACAGAAGGCAGAAATGGTAGGTGTTCATGTGGTACCAGGTGTCCGGCTCGTTGAGCCCGTCCCGCAGGATGCGCAGCAGATCGCGCAGGATGTTCACGTCGCCGAAGCGCGAGGCGCACGGGTAGAATTTCTGCAGGTCCATCCTGCGGTATTCCGGGTACTGCCGCTCGATGAAATCGAGCGTTTCATCCTCTTCCCCAAGCGCGCTGTTGAGCAGGCTTCTGGGGTCGAACTTGCGGTCGTATTCGATATCGGGCGAGGGTGTCCGGCCGGGCAGGCTCGGATCGCTCAGATCGTAGATGTTGTTTTTGAAGATCAACATGGGCGAATTCCGACAATTCTCTAAGCATATTATACGGAGATCCGGACCCAAATCCAAAAAAGTTTATCCGCACGGCTAAATCCGGCCGCGGTCCGGCATGGACGCAGATGCAGCGGGTTTTGCGGGACTGGGGGTGAAAACCAGCGCGCCGGAAAAGGAGGCTCATTGGCAACGGCGTTTTGCACTGCCGGGGCGGCATGTTGCGGTCAGGCCGCTTCATCCCCATAGGGATCGGCGATTTCCTTAAGCCCGATTTCCTCATCCGAGGGGAGCAGCCGGTTGATGACACCGAACAGGCAGGGATCGACAAACCCGCGGGTTTGCTTCTCCTCGGAGTCCATGTTGTTGAACCGTTCCGGGTCGATGAGAAAGGCCGTGTTGAAGAAGTATTTTTCCAGAAAGGGATTGAGATCGATCGGGGCGCCGTGCAGTTCCGGGAAAATCTCCCGGCGCTGGGGCGGATCACCATAGCTGTATTCCTCGACCGTGCCGTACAGGCTGTCGTACAGGTAGCACAGGTGGTAGGCGTTCATCTGGAACCACTGGCCGGGATTGACCAGCCCTTCGATCAGTCCGCGCGAGATGGCATTGAGTATGCGTAGCGGGCCGAACCGGGAAGCGTGCGGAAAGAAGACCTTCAGCTTTTCGTTGGCTTCCGCCTCGTCCAGGCGGCTCAATCCGGCGAACAGGTCCCGGTCGGTCATCAGCGCCTGCAAAAGCAGATCGTACGGAGCCGGCCCCGGATTCATTTCAGAGGACATTTCCGGCTGGTAAATGTTATTTTTAAACACCAGCATGAAAGCGGCTGCCCCCCGCCGCCTGAATAAGCGACCCCGCTTTATGCTGAGCGGCTCGTGGAGGCGGTTCTGGAATTGTTCGTGTAAGTCTTTCAATATCATTACAATCATTCAAATGCAAGGGACCTGAGTATGAATTTTTCCGATACGGCCCCGGATCTCGACGGCCTGAATGTAGACGCCCGCGCCCGCGCGGCGTTCGCCGACCTGTGGCGGACATTCAAACGCGGTTCGGCGGCATTGCCGGACTGGAACTCCATCCACACACCCAGTGAGGACAAACTGGTGCCGCACGAAGGCCTCAAACAGCCCGATCCCGCCGCCGCGGCGCGCAACCTGGCGCGCACCGCCGTCTGCAAGCTGAACGGCGGACTGGGGACCAGCATGGGCTGCCGCGAGCCGAAATCCACGATCCGCGTGCGCGGTGAAAAATCCTTTCTCGATCTCATCGTCGAGCAGCTCGCCGCGGTCAAGCAGATCCACGGCGTCGACGTGCCGCTCATCCTGATGAACAGTTTTTACACCCACGCCCGCACCGGGGAAATCATCCGCAAGTATCCGGAGACCGTCACCACGTTTCAGCAGAACCGGTTCCCCCGCCTGGAGGCGGAATCCCTGCATCCCCTCACAGAAGAGGCGTTCGGCCTGGACGCCTGGTATCCGCCGGGGCACGGCGATTTTTACGCCTGTGTGCAGGAAAACGGCCTGCTCGACCGTCTGCTTGAGCAGGGCAGGGAAGTGCTGTTCGTTTCCAACGCCGACAACCTCGGCGCGGTGCTCGACGACCGCATCCTCAACCACATGCTGGAAAACGATCTGCCGTTTCTCATGGAAATGACGCCGAAGACCGCCGCCGACGTCAAGGGCGGCACGCTGTACCAGGCCGACGGGCGGCTTCGGCTGCTGGAGATCGCGCGCGTGCCGAAACAGCATGTGGAGGAATTCTGCAGCCAGGAGAAATTCAAGGTCTTCAACACCAACAACATCTGGATCAACCTCCGGCACCTCAAACGCAGGCTCGATCAGGGCCCGCTGGGGCTGGATGTGATCGTCAACCGCAAACAGGTCGGCGGCACTGCGGTCGTGCAGCTGGAAACGGCGATCGGCTCCGCCCTCGACTGCTTCGACAACGCCGTCGGCCTGACCGTCTCCCGCGACCGCTTCATGCCCGTGAAAAAGACCGACGACCTGCTGCTGGTGCAGTCGGATCTGTTCGTGCTCGAAAACGCCCGGCTGGTGCGCAACCCGGCCCGCACGCAGCCCTCGTTGCCGCAGGTGCGGCTCGGCAAGCCGTTCGATCAGCTCGATGCGTATCAGGAACGCATTCCGCATCCGCCGGGGCTGCTCAAACTCGAAAGCCTCGCCATGGAAGGGGACGTGCGTATCGGCCGCGACGTGCGGCTGGAGGGAGCCATCCGGCTCAAAGGCAACGGCCCGCTCGTCATCCCGGATGGAACCTGCCTCAAAGACACGGAGCGGGAAGCCTGACAGGTCCGCCCCGCCTCATTCTCCCGCCGCCCGCTGCTCCGCCTGGCGGTTGCGCAGCCTGAAGTACACCGTGACCAGTCCCAGCAGCAGCAGGATCAGCACCGCTGCCCGGAACCGCGGCGAGCCGATCTCCAGCAGCGTGCTGCCGAAAAATCCGTATGCGAAGGCGCGCGGCGTCAGCCCGAGCACATGCGCGGCGATGTAATTCTGAAAGCGCATGGGCGAGAGACCCGCCCCATAGTTGATCACCGTGACCGGCATGACGGGAAACAGGCTCAGCAGAAACACCACCCAAACGCTGAAGGTGGTGTTCTCCAGCACGCTGGTGCCGAACTTGAGCTTGCTCTCCACATAATCGCGGCCCAGCTTGCGCGCGATCCAGAACCCCAGCGTTCCTCCCAGCGCCGCGCCGAACGAGGCGTACAGCGGCCCCCAGACCGGCCCGAAGGCCAGCCCTCCGGCGATGAACAGGGCGATCGAGGGAATCAGAAACAGCGGCCGCACGATGAAAATACAGGTGTAGATGATCGGCCCCGCGATCCCCAGGGACAGCACGAAATCGCGGAAGGTTTCCGGAGTCAGGCGGATTCCCTGGCGGAAGAACAGGTAGCTGGTGATCAGGCCGATCGACACCAGAATGAGAAAGCGGATGAAGCGTTTCTTCGGGTTGCCCCCGACGATGCGGGTGCGCAATTCCTGCCAGAGATTGTTGTCGGCGGTGGGTTCCATGCAAAGCTGATTTCAGATGAGTAGGCAGCCGGCCGCTGCCGCACCCGGCTGTGCGGAACGGGACAGGAAACTTGAAAATTATGGGTTTATTTCAACAGGCAGGACACGAATGCGGCGGCGCCGTCTCCGCCCGCAGCCGTCGCTTCGCTGCGCCGAACCGATTCCGGGCGCGAATCCGCCCGAAAATTTTTAGCATTTTAGTCAGAAGGGGTGAACCTGTCCATAAAAAGCTAAAAAAGGATTGACAGGATTTTTATCCTAAGTATACTTTATCAATCCTTAAAGCTGGATTAGCTTTAAGTAAACTAGGCCGCAGACTGTTTCGAATTCCATTTTGCTGTGATCCGGATTCGGAAACGCGCTCAAAATGCGACACATTCCCGACTTGAGGGATTTGTTCTTTTAAATTTCAATAGTGAAACACCGATGAGGTGTCACAACAACAGGGAGGAGGTGGGTCTACCGAAAACGCCTCAACGATCCGTATTGTATCAAGATTGTCTTTAACTAAGGGTAAGGGAGGATCACACTCATGAAAAAACTCGCCATTGTATTCGTAGTAGCAATTTCCGTTCTCTGTTTCGCGGCCGCCGCTTTTGCCGGTTCCATCAATCCGGGCCAGAAAACGACCTGCAAAAACGCAAATTCCATCACCCTGGAAGCAGCCGGGAATTCTTCCGCCGGTGACCGCGGCAACGCCAACGCCGTGATCTGGAAATCTTCCAACTACACCACCGTTCCCATCACCCTCGGACCGACGGACCATCACGGCATGGAAGGTGAGAGAAAAGTGGGAATGTCCAACAAGCATTCGATGGGCAAAAAGTCCGTGGTTCTGAAAAAGCAGACCAATTTCAGCCGCGGCGACTCCATCGGCGACATCAGCGGTGAAGTCAGGATCACCAACACCGGAACCGTTCCCATCAACGTGACCTGTGGTTGATTGAAACATCCGAACGAATCAATAGAAAAGCCGGTCTGGTTATCCAGACCGGCTTTTTTTATGCCTTCGATTCGAGTGCGGGTGCTGTCCGCCCACGCGCTACGGCATCAGCTTTTCAAAGAATCCCTTGAACGTTTCCTTGGCGGGTTTTCCGTCCAGTTCCGCCAGTTCCTTGAACAGTTCCTTCTGCCGCTTGCTCAGCTTGCGCGGCGTTTCCACCGAAAAATGAATGATCTGGTCGCCGCGTCCGCGTCCGCGCAGGCTGGCGATGCCGCCGCCTGAGATTTTCTGCGTCTGGCCGGACTGGGTCCCCGGCGCAACGGTGATCACCTTGGTCTGGCCGTCCTCCAGCAGCGGCACCTCGATCTCCGCTCCCAGCGCCGCCTGGGAAAAGCTCAGCGGCAGCCGGCAATGGACGTCCTCGCCCTCGCGGTGAAAAAAATCGTGCGCCTTGACGTGGATGAAAACGTAGAGATCGCCGGACGGTTGCCCGCCCGGTCCCGCTTCCCCTTCACCACGCAGCCTGAGACGCGTGCCGTCGTCCACACCGGCGGGAATGTTGACGTTGAGCTTCTTCTTGTCCATCGTACGGCCTTCGCCGTGACAGCTTTTGCAGGGATGCGTGATGACCTGGCCCGCGCCGTGGCAGTCCGGGCAGGGAGTGCTGACGCTGAAAAAACCCTGCGTCCGCACCACCTGGCCGGTTCCCCGGCAGGTGCCGCAGTTTTTGGGCGGGTAACCCGGTTTCGCGCCCGAGCCCGAGCAGGTTTTGCAGGCGACCCGCTTGCTGATCTCCACGTCTTTCTGGGTTCCGAAAGCCGCCTCGGCGAAGCTGATCTTGAGATCCAGCCTGAGATCCGCGCCCGTCGCCGCCCCGCCGCCGAAAAACTCGCCGAAGATGTCCCCGAATGAGGAGAAGATGTCTTCAAACCCGCGCGGGCCGGAAAATCCGGTGCTCTTCAGGCCTTCGTGGCCGAACTGATCGTACACCCGGCGCTTGTCCGGGTCCTTGAGGACCTCGTACGCTTCGGCGGCTTCCTTGAATTTTTCTTCGGCGGTGTGGTCTCCGGGGTTTTTGTCCGGATGGTACTGCATGGCCAGCTTGCGGTAGGATTTTTTCAGTTCCGATTCGGAGGCGTCTCTGGAAACACCCAGCACTTCGTAGTAATCGCGTTTGGTCATGGGTTCCTTTATGTCGCTCGTTGCTTGCCGGTCGTGATAGTTCGCACCCGCGGCCGGACCAGAACCGGCAGGGTGCCGTTCTCCGCCGTAGCGGAAAAGCGGTCCGCGGTATTGTAATCAGTTCGCAATGAGAAAGGAAGAAAGACTGGGAAATTTCTTTCCATGCGGGCGGTCATGATACCAGCCGCGCCACTTTCACCTTGGCGGCTTTGATGAGCTTGTCCTTGAACAGGTAGCCCGGTTCCAGCTCCTCGATGACGACATTGTCCTGCCCGGCGTCCTGCGTGTCGACGGTGAGAAACGCTTCGTGGATTTTGGGATCGAATTTCTCGCCCACAGCTTGGATCACCTCGACGCCGTTGTCTTCCAGCTCGCGCGCGTACTGCTGCACCACCAGCTCGATGCCTTCCTTCAGGCTGTCGAAATCGCCGCTGTTCTGGGCCGCGCCGGCCGCGCGTTTGAGGTTGTCCAGGATGGGCACCAGCCGGGAAAACAGATTCGCCTTGAACTGTTCCAGCCGGTTGTCGTTGTCGCGCGCCAGCCGCGCACGGAATTCGTCGTTTTCCGCGCTCTTTTCCTTGTACGCGGCGATGTATTCGCGCAGCCGTTTGTCCTTGTCCTCGGCCTCGCGGCGCAGCTGTTCGACGTAGTTGGGATAGCGTTCTTCCACGTTGGCGGTTTCCTCGCCGGTATCGTCCTCCGCGTTCATCGAGTGGCGACGGTCGACAACCACGATTTTCGGTTTCTCTGCGGGTTTGTCTTTGTTTTCGTCTGTCATGGGGGATGGTGTGTTGCCGGATATGAACCGGACGGTGATAAAACAACGACGGGGGCCCCGAACCGGAGCCCCCCCGCTGTATCAAGCACAATCACGTCTCGCTGAAACTTACTTTTTGCCGATGTCCTCGAACTCGGCGTCCACCACATCCTCGTCGGCCTTGTCCTTCGCACCGCCGGAGCCGCCGGCGTCGCCGGAAGCGTCGTCCGAGGGACCGCCGGCCTGCGGGCCGCCTGCGTTGGGATCCTGCTGGGCCTGCGAGTACATGGCCTTGGCGATGGTCTGCGCGATCTGATTGAGCTTCTCGATCTGCTCCTTCATCGGTTCGACCTCACCTTCCAGATGCTTTTTGGCCTCTTCGATGGCTTCCTCGGCCGCCTTGACGTCCTCTTCCTTCAGCTTGTCCTTGTTCTCGCGGATGGTTTTCTCCGAGCTGTAGATCAAAGAGTCGAGCTGGTTTTTGACATCGATCTTCTCGCGCCGCTTCTTGTCCGCATCCGCGTTGGCTTCGGCGTCTTTCACCATGTTCTCGATTTCCGTGTCGGACAGGCCGGTGGAATCGGTGATGGTGATCTTCTGCTCTTTCTGCGTGCCTTTGTCCTTGGCGGTCACGTTGATGATGCCGTTGGCGTCGATGTCGAAGGTGACCTCGATCTGCGGCACGCCGCGCGGCGCCGGCGGGATGCCGTCCAGGTGGAACTTGCCGAGCGAACGGTTGTCTTTCGACATTTCCCGTTCTCCCTGCAGCACGTTGATCTCCACACTGGGCTGATTGTCCGCCGCCGTCGAGAAGGTCTCGCTCTTGCGCGTCGGGATCGTGGTGTTGCGGTCGATCAGCTTCGTGGTGACGCCGCCCAGCGTCTCGATGCCGAGAGACAGCGGCGTCACGTCCAGGAGCAGAATGTCCTTCACGTCGCCTGCAAGCACGCCGGCCTGAACCGCCGCGCCCAGCGCAACCACCTCGTCGGGGTTCACGCCGCGGTGCGGGTCTTTGCCGAACAGTTCCTTGACCAGCGCCTGCACCTTCGGCACCCGGGTGGAGCCGCCCACCAGGACCGCTTCGTGGATCTGGTCCGCATTCAGACCGGCATCCGAAAGCGCCTTGTTGCAGGGGCCGTGCGAGCGTTCGATCAGATCTTCCACCATCGATTCGAACTTCGCGCGCGAGAGCTTGAGGTTCAGATGTTTCGGGCCGCTCGCGTCGGCGGTGATGAACGGCAGGTTGATGTCCGTTTCGTTGGTGGTGGAAAGCTCCATCTTGGCTTTCTCGGCCGCTTCCTTGAGCCGCTGCAGCGCCATGTTGTCCTTGGAGAGATCGATGCCCTGATCCTTCTTGAACTCCTCCACCAGCCAGTCGATGACCCTCTGGTCCAGGTTGTCGCCGCCCAGATGTGTGTCGCCGTTGGTCGCCTTCACCTCCACGACGTTGTCGCCGACTTCCAGGATGGAAATGTCGAAGGTGCCGCCGCCGAAGTCGTACACCGCGATCATGTGGTCCTTGTTTTTATCGAGACCGTACGCCAGCGCCGAGGCGGTGGGCTCGTTGATGATGCGCTTGACCTCAAGACCCGCGATTTTTCCCGCGTCCTTGGTGGCCTGCCGCTGCGCGTCGTTGAAGTAGGCGGGCACCGTGATGACCGCTTCCGTCACCGGCTCGCCGAGATAGGCCTCCGCGGACTTTTTCAGCTTCTGCAGAATCATGGCGGAGATTTCGGGCGGGGTGTACTGCTTGCCGCCGGCGTCGATCTTCACCGAGTTGTTGGGGCCCTTGACCACCTTGTAGGGCACCATCTTCATTTCTTCGGAAACTTCGTCGTAGGACCGTCCCATGAACCGTTTTACGGAGAATATGGTGTTTTCCGGGTTGGCAATGGCCTGGCGCTTGGCCACCTGACCCACAAGGATCTCGCCTTCCTTGGTGAATGCCACCACAGAGGGGGTGGTCCGGCTGCCTTCCTCGTTGAGGATGACTTTCGGCTCGTTTCCTTCCATCACGGCAACCACCGAGTTGGTGGTTCCCAGGTCAATGCCTACGATTTTTCCCATGAGATGCGATCCTTTCTATTTTTAAGTCGTTACTTTTCGAACTTTTATGCCTTTTTCGCGTCCTGCTAGGTCAAATAAGACCCCTCCGGACCCATGTCAAGGCGGTGGCGGATATAAATATAAGAAATCAAGAGAATTTCCCGGATGCCGGGGAGGGAGGAGCTAAATCGTTATAAAACAACAATATTATCAGTGTTTTGGCAGGGATTTCCCTTTAATTTACTTAAATTTTCCATTATAATGAGAAGATGGTAACAAAATAAAGGAAGCCATGATGCCGATTCAAGAAACCCAGAATGCCCGGGAATTCACGCGCGTGCCCATCCACCTGAAAGTGGAAATCCGCTGCGGTTCTCAGACCATCGTGACCGATCAGACCAAGGATCTGAGCATGAAGGGGATCTATCTGACGTGTGAGGAAAAACTGCCTGTGGGCTCGATCTGCGAGGTCGCGCTGCTGCTGGAAGGGACGGACCAGCCGGTCCGCATTGATGTCAAGGGCCGCGTCATGCGGTGCGTCAATTCCGGAGTGGGCATCCAGTTCACGGAAATCGAGCTGGACAGCTACGATCATCTGCAGAACCTGGTGCTGCACAATTCCCAGGCCGACCACGACCAGGTGGAACAGGAGATCCACCAGCATCTGGGTCTCAAAAAACGGTCCTGAACCGTTGCGCGAGATTCACCGCGTCCGAACGCGGCAGGCTCCGGCGTGAAGCCGGGCCTGAACCCTCCTTCTGCGCGCAAGACGCCCAGGAAAGCCCCACCTACAGCGGGAATCGATTTCAAATCAGGTGATGGAAAAAAAGCGGCGGGTCAGACCGGGACGGTCGTGTTTTCCTGCGGCTCCAGGATGGACACCCAGAACTTGCCGGCCTGGCATTCGAAAGCTACATCCGTGACCGGTTTCGCGTGCGGGAATTGTGGTTTTTTATCGTCCAGGATCACCACCGGGATAGACAGGCTGCTCGGCTGCGGCATCAGTGATTTGAGGTTGCCGCCGATCTGGTTGGTGATTTCGGAAATCGCGTCGCGCATTTCATCCTGTGTGGCTTTGCCCTTGTCGAGCGCGAACATGATTTCGGTGAGAGACTCGATCAGCTTGGGTTCGATCTTGACGACAACGCTGGCCGGCTCCTTGCCGGTGATGTTGACGATGCCGAGGACGAGATCGCTGCGATCCTGCGGCGCGCTGGATTGAGAGGACGTCACGCTCATGCCGAATTGGGAGGTCCAGATAAACTCCGCGTATTCCCGGATTTCCTGACTGTAGTTCTGCATGTTCTCTCCTTCCCGGATCGATGGGGTCAGCTGTTGATCTCTTCTATCTTTTTCAACAGGGACACAAGAAAAAAACCGCTGTTGCACTGGAACGTCACCTGTGTGACCAGCTCGCTTCCCGGAAACCGCATGGCGCTGTCGGTGTAGGCCACGGCGGGTATGGAAAGAAAGCACGGCTCCGGCAGCAGGGATTTGATGTTGCCGCCGGTCATGTTCGTCAGTTCGCCCAGCGCGTCCTGAATTTCCTCTTTCTGCGCCGACGTTTCATCCAGCCCGAACATGATGGCCGCCCATTGACGGGCCAGTTCATCCGGGCAGTGGATGGCCACCGAACCTTCCCAGGTTCCCGTGATCTGCACGCATCCAGCCAGAGAGGGTTTGCCATCGGCGAATTCGAACGTTTCTTTAGACGGCGTCGCTTCAAGGTCGAGGATCGATTTCCAGATGGATTCGGTGTATTCGCGAATTTCGTTTTCAAGAAATTGCATGGTTCAATCCTGTTTGATTCGGTAACAACCCGATTGTTTGAAATTCATACGTTCAAAGGAGTCTTCCAGGTTGATCGTGGTTTCGGCTGCTCCCAGAAACAGGTACCCGCCGGGCTTTAAGTTCTTTTTCACTTTCACCAGGATTTCTTTTTTGATTTCCACGTCGAAGTAGATCAGCACATTGCGCATCATGACCAGATCCATAGGCGGCATGAAAGGCCAGTCCTGGCAGAGGTTGACGAACCGGAAGTCCACCAGTTTGCGCAGGTCGTCCTTGATCTGCCAGTCGGTTCCCTTGCGCTGAAAAAATTTGACCATCATGGGAGCGGGCAGTCCGCGGTTGATCTCCAACTGCGAGTAAACGCCTTCGCGGCAGCGGTCGAGCATTTCATGGGAAATGTCGCTGGCGATGAAGGTGATGTTCCAGTCGATGATCTTGGGGAAATTCTGCCGGATCAGCATGGCCAGGCTGTAAGGCTCCTGGCCGCTGGAACTGGCGCCGCACCAGATGTTGATCTGCCGTTTGTCCTTGTTTTTCTCGATGATCTCCGGCAGCACATGATCCTTGAGGACGTTGAACGGGTGGATGTCGCGGAAAAACGAGGTCTCGTTGGTCGTCATGGCCTCGACCACCCGCGTCTGCAGCCCGTTCTGCGGATTCTGCCGTAGGGTTTTGACCAGGTCCTCGATGGAGGCGATGCCTTCCTGCTGGATGAGCGAAGCCATGCGCGATTCCACCAGGTATTCCTTGCCGGGACCCAGTACGATGGCCGCGTTTTCGCGAATCATCTTGCAGATGTAATCAAAATCCGGAGCACTGATCGTCATGGGTATCCTTCAGCAGTTCAGAGTTGCTGCTTCGGAGGTGCTGGGGGCGCGGCGCTTTTCCCAGACTCTCCGTAGAATCTCGTTAGCGATATCGTTCAGCGGCACCACCTGATCCGCCAGTTGCGATTGAACCACACGGGTCGATTCATCCTGAACCAGGACTCTCCCGCCCGCTTCCCGGATCTCCCGGGAGCCTTCGAGCCCGTCCTTGCCCATGCCCGTCAGCACCAGGGCCAGCGTGTGGGGGCCGTAATACCGGGCCACCGAGCGGAACAGCACGTCCGCCGCAGGGCGGCAGGAGTTTTCAGGCGGATCCAGCGTCGTGATCAGGCGGATGTGCCTGCCGTCCGAGGACACCGTGAGGTGTTTGCCGCCCGGAGCCAGCCAGGCTTTTCCCGGATGCAGGGTATCGCCCGAACGGGCTTCCGCGAAAGGGAGCCGGCATTTCGAGTTCATCCGCTGCGCGAAATGCGTGGTGAATTCTTTCGGCATGTGCTGCACGATCAAAATGGGAACCGGAAAATCTTCCGGCAGCTTGGGGAGGATCGCGTTCAGCGCTTCGGGTCCTCCCGTGGACACGGCGATGACCAGGATGTCCACCCGTTCACTTGCAGTTTGTTTTTTTTCGGCGCGCGGTGCTGATGGCCGTGAAAAAAGAGACGGCAGGTTCCACTTCTGTTTTTTTTCCGTTATCCGGGGTTGCGCGCTCTCACGCAGCAGCGGAATCACTTTCGCCGCGACGGATTGATTGAAATTTTCCCGCGTGTCCGGTTCCGGATCGATGAAATCGGTGTTGGACAGATGGCCGTTGGCGCCGGCCGCGAACGCTTCCAGGACTTTGGCTGCGGACGCGTTGCCTGTTTTGGAACTCAGCATGATCACCGGAAGATGCGAATGGGTTTTTCTAATATTGATGAGCGTTTCGATGGAATCCTCGCCGGGAAGGTCCGTTTCCAGAAAAACCACGTCCGGCGTGACCATCGGAATTTTTTTCAATGCCAGCTCCCCGTTTGAAACCGAGCCGGCCACCTCGTAACCGGTCGCGGTCACGGCGTCTCTCAGAAAATGGCGGCTGCGCACATCTCCGTCAACGATGAAGACACGTGTTTTCGACATGGATCACCCGGTAGCGATGCCGATCATGGACAGCTTTTCGAGGATCATTTCCTTGGTGAACGGCTTCATCACGTATTCGTTCGCACCGGCTTCCAATGCCTTGACCACCTGGGACATCTCGGTCTCCGTGGTCACCATCATCAGGGGCAGGTCGTCGTAAGCCTTGTCCTTGCGGACTTCCTGAACGAATTCGTACCCGTTCATTTCGGGCATGTTCCAGTCCACCAGAGCCAGGTCCATCTTTCCGGCGGCTTTCAGCTCCTTGAGAGCTTCGACCCCGTTGGCCGCTCCAGTCACTTCGAAGCCGATATCCTGGAGGATTTTCCCGAGGATGAGCCGGATGGCTTTTGAATCGTCAATCACCAGAGCACGCACAAAAACCTCCTGAAAAATGACAAGTGGGACAAGTCTCAGTCCCTGGTTTGGGGTATGTTTAAAGCGACAAACGCTCCCGGATGCCCCGGGAGAAGAATACTCATATAGATTTCAATGATATATACAGGCTAATGGATATATCAGTGTTATTCAATGTAAAAAGTAAATGAAGAAGAAAAAAGGGAAAACGGGGCTTTAGGGGGGCGGTCCCAGAATCAGGAGAATAGGGGAGAAAGGCGACAAAAAAAAGGGCTTCCCGGTACGGGAAGCCCTTGATAAATCAAGAATCCAGTTTAGGAACTAGATCCTAAGTAGCTAATTTAAGTGCCTTATTCTGCGTTTTCGTCCAGGCCCTGTTCGAGATCGGCCATGAACAGATCGACATTGTCCTTGGTCAATTCCGCACGCTTGTCCTTGGCGGCCTTGATCTCAGCCAGCTCTTCCTTGCCTTCTTTGGTGTAGGCCCAGGGCTCGACGCCTTCCTTTTTCGCGTCCCGCACCGCCTGGGTGATTTTTTCCAGCTTGGAAGAATCCAGGTCGCGGAACGAGATCAGGGCGTCTTCATGCCCGTCGTAGGCGCAGAAGGCCGTGGTGTAGCAGTTGGTGTTGGCGCGGATCATCTTCAGGGTGATGTTGGCGAAATGACAGTGCACCCCGATGAGCACACAGACATGGATCTTGTTGTGCTGGATCGTCAGGTTGGGGTGACAGGGGTTGATCACGGCCTCCGGGTCGATTTTGGGATAGATCGGCCGGTAGTCCGGCATGGGAATGATGTTCATGCCCGGCACTTCATCCACCAGCTTCTTGGCCAGATCCGCCTTGTGAATGGTTTCCTCGTTCCAGCCCCAGACGATCATCGGACCCGGAAACAGAGTGGGGTTGCGCAAGGTCAGCAGCTTGCGGGCCGCGATTTTGATGGCCTCATCCGTGGGAACGTGCTCTCCCTCAACCAGTTCGTAGCCCGACCCCTTTTCGGGTTGAAAGATCCCTTGCATGGCAGCAGAAGGGGGGAGCAAGCCAATAGGACCCACTTTTAATTTGCCCATCCTGAGAAAACCTCCATTCAGTCAATTTGTTGTCAAAATTCTATCGCCCGAACCGGCAGGGGTGCAGTTCCCTGCGGGCGGACGGTTGGCTGTCCTGCATTCAAGAATCGATCATATTAGTATCAAACACCTGAAGTGTCAATCACTATTGCGCCATTTTGCGGGCGGAAACGAAGCATTTTTCAGCCTGTTCCGGTCAGGAGCGTTTTCGCGGAAAGCCGCGGGTTTCCGCCCAGGTGAACGGGGAGCGATACCATTCCCGCAGCGAGGTGAGCTGGTCCGGCATCAGGGCGCCGTTGCTTTCCAGGTGCTGCAGCAGATCGGCAAAGGACAGCAGCCGGTGCAGCTCGCATTGAGCCTTTGAAAACAGTTCTTTCGCCTCAGGAAACCCGTATTCGAAAATGGCCAGGCAGTGATCCGCCTGTCCACCCGCCTGGCGAATGGCCTCCACCGCGTTGAGGGCGCTGCCCGCCGTGGAAACCACATCCTCCACCAGCACCACCTGCTGACCGGGCTTTAAAATCCCTTCGATTCGGTTTTTCATGCCGTGCTCTTTGGCCGCGGGGCGGACGTAGATCAACGGCAGTTTCAGCCGGTTCGCCAGCCCGGTGGCCGGGGCGATGCCCGCGGTCGCCGTCCCCGCCACCACATCGGGCTTGATTCCGTTTTGCTCAAGCACCGCCGCAAAGCCGTCCGTCACCCGTTCCCGGTGCGCCGCATCGCCCAGAAGCATGCGGTTGTCGTTGTACACCGGCATGCGGTAACCCGACGCCCAGGTGAACGGGGCCTCGGTGTTGATCTTGACGGCGCCGATCTCCATGGTGATTTGCGCCAGTTCGTTGTTCACGCTCACAGGGTTCCTCAAAATCTGCGGTGGATGTGCTGGATGTCCCGTCTGCCGAATTTTTCCGTGCCGATGCCCCGCAGCGTCAGGGAAAGCAAAAATTTCGTCTCGTTCTGGTCCACGTCTCCCGAAATGATGCTGCGCTGGATCAGGTCGAAGGCGAAGCCCCAGCATTCGCACGGATCGTCGTAGGAAATGCTGAAATCGTTCTCGCGGAACGTTTTCCTCAGTTCATCGTACCGCGTGGTGGCCTGCGCCTGCCAGCCTTTCGCGAACGCCCAGTACAGCGATCCCGTGAGGAACTGCGTCGCGTCGACGTTGACCTCGGTGATGCTGCCGACCTGCCTCTGCACCGACTCGCGCGCGAAACGCCGTTCCACGAAAAAGGACACGTTGCGCCAGGGCTTGATGCCCACCTCGAAGTTGAACGTGTTGAACGCCCCGTCCTCGACATCGAATTCGCTGTCGAAATTGAACAGGAAGGGCTCGAACAGCCGGCTGTCGAAATCGAAGCGGACGACCGAGAACGGGTTCAGCTCCGTCCCCGCCCGCGGGTCGCGTGTGGCTTCAGCAATATCATAACTCTGGCTCACTTCAAACCGCAGGATTTCGCGGATCGAGAATTCGTCGTTGGCGAACACGTTTTTACTGAGCAGCCGCTGGGTCAGCGAATAGGTGAAGCGGCTCTGGGATTCGATGTCGTCGGTGGCGTCGATCTCGCGGATTTTGCGGCGGTCGTCCAGATCGATGGCCGGAATGTAAGTATAAACGACGCGCGGTTCGATGACGTGCTTGATCTTGGAAGAGGCGCTGCGCTGAAACACCTTGTTGATCTTGGGCCCTTCCAGCGCCGCCGAGACGTCGAACAGCTCGCGCGAGAAGCCGTCGGTGCGCTCGTTGCCGGTTCTCAGGCCCTTGCTGTAAAACGTGGACCGCCAGCCGAGCGTCGGCGTGAGCGACAGCCAGGAGGCGAGCGGAATGGGGCGCGAGACCTGCGGGTGAAAATCGAACCGCTGCACCGAAAACGTGTCGTCGTTGATCGGGCTGGTGTCGAGATCGATGAGAAACGAGGTGAACGACGTGTCCTGGTTGAAATAGAAATAACTGTTGCCGATCGGCCGCCGCTGGGTTTTGAAGGTGACCTGCGGCAGTTGCCCGAACAGGTCGTCGCGCCCGTCCTGCGTGCTGTCCCGGTAGCGCGTCAGGATGTCGAGCGTGCTGCTGGACCAGCTGCGGTTGAGTGAGGCGAACGAGTCCGAATTGCGCCGGGTCCTGAGATCGGTGTTGTCCTCGAAGGTTTTGTTGAAGCTGTTGTCGCTTTCGATGTCCAGCTTGCCTTTGAACTTGAATCCCAGAGGCAGCTTTCGCTGTTCATGCTTCCAGTTCACTTTCCAGAACTGGCCGCCGGTTTTCCTGTCGTCGAGGAACGTTCCGTTGAATTCGCCGAATGTGTAACGGCTCGGAATGTAGCGGTATTCCAGCTCCGGCCGCACGCCGCGTTTTTCCAGGTATTCCACCGCCACCGTCGCGTCCGACCAGCGGTTGATGGCCCAGTAATAGATCGGCTTGAAGGTGAAGCCGTCGGTATTGCTGAGGCCGAACTTGGGAATGAGGAATCCGCTTTTGCGTTCCCGGTTGATGGGCAGATAGCCGATGGGCAGGTACATGATCGGAAAGTCCAGCACCCGGAACACGCCGCCGGTGAACAGCGCCCGATCGCCCACGCGCAGATCCATTTTGCTGCTTTTGAAGGACCATTTCGGCAGCTTGCCCGAACAGGTGGTGAGGTAAGAGTCCTTGAGCTTGTAATGCGTGGGCGACATCCGCATCACTTCCTTGCCTTTGATCCGGTAGATTTGCGCGACCCGTCCGTTGATGTCGTAAGCTTTCCCCTTGTGCGACTTGGTGTTGAAACGGCTGCGGGTGGAATGGATCTCGGTGCCGTCGTTCTGCGTCACCACCACGTTGCCCATCGCCTCGCCCATGCCCGTCTTGTTGTCGATCTGCACCTTGTCGGCGCGCAGCACCCGGTCGCCGAACCGCACCACCACATTGCCCCAGGCCCGGACGATGTCTTTCTGTCCGTCCTGCACCACGTGTTCCGCTGTCACATCGACCGGTTGTTGATTCTGGGAAGGGGAGGGAGGGGGAGGCGCGTCCTGAGAAAAGCCCGGAGCCGCGAGGCAGAAAACCCCGAGCAGGATGAGTGCGGCATTAATGAAACGCTTCATCGGCAAAGAACGCTTTGGCTTCCGATACGGTGAAGATGGAGCCCGTGACGCAAAGCAGATCGTTCGGCATTGCGATATCCCGGGCAATTTTCAAAGCATAGGGAATTTGTTCCGCAATATCAATGGGTTTTTGCCAGTCCGAAAGTAGGGTTTGAATGCGTTCCGGCGCTTCGCTTCGTTCCTGCGAAGGCCGCGTCAGAATCAAATGGTCCACGATGGGTGAAAGGATTTTGAGCATTTCCGCGTGTTCCTTGTCGCGCATGAGGCCCAGCACCACCACACAGCGGGAATGCGGGACGCACTCGCGCACCGTCTGCACCAGCGTGCGCATGCCGTCCGGGTTGTGGGCGCAGTCCAGCAGCACCGTCGGGTTTTCGCGCACCACTTCCAGGCGTCCTTCCCAGCGGGTCGCGGCCAGGCCGCGGCGCAGGGCGTCCTGCTTTGCATCCGCGCCGAGCGCGTGCAGGCAGGCGGACAGGGCGAGCGCCGCGTTGCTCACCTGATGCGATCCCGCAAGCGGCACCGTCACATCATTAAGCTGAATGGTTTCGTTTGAATAATCGATCGTCTGGCCGCGCAGGGAGCGCGAACGGGAACGGGCGTTGAAATCGGCGCCGAAGTGTTTGAGCGTGGCCTTTTTCTGCGCCGCCATTTCCTGGATCACGCCAAACGCCGATTCGTCTTCGACATGCGTGAACACCGTGCTGCGCGGCTTGATGATGCAGGCCTTTTCATAGGCGATCTGTTTCAGGTCCTCGCCCAGCTGCGCCGTGTGGTCGCGGCCGATCGAGGTGATGATGGCAATCTCCGCCTCGCACAGGTTGGTGGCGTCGAGCCGGCCGCCCATCCCCACCTCCACGACGTTCCATTCGGTTTTGCAATCGAGAAAATGCAGGAAGGCCAGCACCGTGCCGCATTCAAAAAACGTCACCGGCAGATCGAGCGTTTCCGCCGCTTCACGGATGCGGGAAAGGTGGTGCACCAGCCGCGCTTCGGGAATGGGCACGCCGTCGACGCGGATGCGTTCGTTGAAGTTCAGCAGATGCGGCGAGGTGAACAGCCCGGTCCGTTTGCCGGCGGCGCGCAGGATCGAATCGGTGAACGCCGCCGTCGATCCCTTGCCGTTGGTGCCGGCGATGTGGATCGTCCGCGTCTTCAGATGCGGATCGCCGAAATGCCGCAGCAGCTGCCGGGTGGTGTCCAGGCCGAGCTTGATCCCGTTGGCGGTCAGGCCGTAGAGATAATCCAGCGCCTCCTGCAGGGCGGTTGACGGCATGCTGATGGAGTCTCCTCACAATCCGGTTCGTCGCGTGTTTGGCTCAAAAAAGTATTTTCTCATTAAATGGAAAACATGGGTGTAAAATGATGCCCTCAAATAGCAAACGCCCGGCGGACTGCGGCAGGCGCGGCCGCGGGCGATGTGTTGCATCTCACAGCAAGTGCAATCATGACGGCCACGCAAACCATTCCCCTCGTTTCCCTCACGGCATTCACCGGCGGCCGTCCGTTCAGCGAAGATACGTTTAATAAAAGCAACTGGCCGCGTATCGAAATCACCGCTTGCGTGGAAAACGGCTACGGTGTCCGCATCGACGAACGTACCGCCGCATCGAACTTAAAGCCGGGCGCGATCGCTGTGTTTTCCACGAGCGAACGCGAAAGCCCAAAGTCGATCTTCTGTCTTGGCAGAAAAAACGCGGAGCCCTTGCTGTGCCGGTTCGTGAAAAGCGAAACCCCGCCGGATACGAGCGAAGGGGGCGGCAGCGGGTCGGCACAGGACAGGCCCTTCGACTGGGCTCAGGACAGGCGCAAGCGATTCATGACGCCGACGCCGCTGCACATCCCCGGCAGCCGCCAGTCGCCCATCGCCGATTCCATTCACAGGAGGCTGTACTTCATTCCGCTCGGCGATCCCGAAAACATGATTCTGGTGCACCCGGACCACATTGTCTGGATGCACCCTCTGGTTTACATACACGATGAGGAAACCTGATATGTCCGCACTCAAGGAAATCCTGCCCAACGTCACCACTTGGTCCGAGTTTTCGCTGGAGAAACAGCTCAACTTCAACGGCTATCACATCGCCGCCCAGGGCGAATCGGTGATCATCGACCCGCCCGGTCTGGATCACGAAGCCCTCGACGCACTCCAGGCCAAAGTGAAAAACGGGCCGCCCGTGAAAGCCATTCTGTTGAGCAATGTCCACCACGACAGAAACAGCCGCAGCTTCAAGGAAACCTTCTCGGCGCCCATACTGATCCACGAAAACGACAGCCCGCTGCTGGATTTCAAGGCCGACGGCACTTTCAGGGACGGCGACAGGCTGTTCTGCGGCCTCGAGGTCGTGCATCTCAAGGATCAGAAATCCCCCGGCGAGTGCGCGTTCTACTTTAAAGAGCGGAACGCCCTGATCGTGGGCGACGCGCTCATCCGCAAAGACAAGCTCGGGCAGCTGCCGCCGGACAAGTTCAAGGACATCGCCCTCGCCAAAAAGGGGCTTGCAAAGCTCAGCGGCTACGAATTCGACGCGCTGCTGTTGGGGGACGGCGAGCCGGTCCTCAAAGGCGGGAAACAGGCGGTCGCCGATTTTCTGGCGGGTTGATGGGGCCGCAGAATAGTAAAGCGCAAAAAAAAACGGCGGGGGAGTTGCCTCCCCCACCGCCTTTTATATGGTGATTCGAACCCGCTGACACATTACGCGTATTCGAAATCGTGGTCGCTCAGGATGTTCTTCACCTTTTTCAGCAGTTCTTCCTTGTTCACCGGCTTGACCAGGTAATCCTTCACACCCCGTTTGATCAGCGACAAGGCCATTTCCGTGTCCGGGTAACCGGTGACCACCAGGATCGGGATCGAAGGGGCGTTCTGCTTCAGGTACTCGATCGCCTCCACGCCGTTCACCTTGGGCATGCGAATGTCGCAGATGATGAGGCCGACGCGGAGCAGATTGGAGCCCTCTTTCATGAGATTGATCGCTTCCTCGCCATTTTCCGCCTCGATGATGTCGTATTTTTCGGACAGGAGCTGCATTTTGAGAACGTCGCGGACGTCTTTTTCGTCGTCGACGATGAGAATTCGGCCTTTAGTGCTGTTGACTTTTTCAATGAGAGACATGGCGGAACCTTTCTTTGATTATTGGGTTGCAAAAACAATTGATAATGTTGTTAATAATAAACCGTGCTTCGTGTTCGTGAGGCCTTGCGGCCCGTTTGCCCTGATAAAATGCAGGTTACGTACCAAATTGCCGGAACGCTCCAATGCCAAAAAAATCAAATAAATATGATTTTTGCGCCGGCAAAGGATGGCCGCTGATTTTTTAAAATTTTAAAAAAAATTTTGATTTTTCCCCGAGCGGGGCAGACATTGGTCATCAGGGGTTTTATTTAGAGGCAGAGCGAACAGGAGTGCGACGGACGAAGCGAATGGCCCCGAAACCGACAGCGAGTACAGCCGAACCGATTTCCGATCAGATTCTGAACCGGTTCCCCGGCGACATTTTCATCCTCGACGCCGGGACTCTGGAGATCCTGCAGGCCAGCGGCGGCGCCGCCGGCAGGCTGGGGCTCGATCCTGAGGAAGTGCGGGGCCGTACCTGGGACTCCCTGACTCCGAACACCTCCCGCGATGCCTGGTTCGGTCTGCTGCAGCCGCTCTTGAACCGAAAGCAAGCGGCCGCCGTCCTGGAAACCCGTCTCACGGGCCGGGGCGGAAAACCGCATGCCTCCCAGCTCCGTTTTCATTATTTCCCCGACACCCGTCCCCCGGTGCTGGTCGCCTTCAACCACGACCAGTTTCCGGAAAAGACCGATTTTGAAACGATCGTGTCGTTGAGTTCGCGGCTGGAAGCCGAAAACCGCATCCTGAAAAGCGAAATCCGCGAGATGTTCGGCAAGGACCTGATCGGCGAAAGCCCGGCGCTCGAAAAAGTGAAAGAACAGATCGCCCTCGTCGCCGACACCGACGCACCGGTCCTCATCCAGGGGGAAACCGGCACCGGCAAGGAGCTCATCGCCCGCATCATCCACGAAAGCAGCCTGAGAAGAAACGCGCCGCTGGTCAAGGTCAACTGCCCCGCCATCCCGCACGACCTGTTCGAGAGCGAGTTTTTCGGCCACATCAAAGGCTCGTTCACCGGGGCGGTGCGCGACCGGGTCGGGCGGTTCCAACTGGCGCACAAGGGCACGCTGTTCCTCGACGAGATCACCGAGATCCCGCTCGATCTGCAGGGGAAGCTGCTGCGCGTTCTGCAGGAAAACCAGTTCGAGCGGGTGGGGGAGAGCGAGACCCAGTTCACCGACGTGCGCATCCTCGCCGCCTCGAACCGCGACCTGATGCAGGAGATCGAGGCGGGCCGGTTCCGCGAGGATCTGTATTACCGGCTGAACGTGTTTCACATCCAGGTGCCGCCGCTGCGCGAGCGCGCCGAGGACGTGAAGCGGATGGGGACCTATTTTCTCAATAAATTCTGCGAAAAATACAAGCTGCCCCCCATCCGGCCCGCGCGCGAGGACTGGGACCGTCTGAAGCAATACCCCTGGCCGGGCAACGTGCGGGAAATGGAAAACATGATGGAGCGGCTGGTCATCCTGTGCCGCAAACAGACAGCCGGGATCGGACGCATCCTCGACGAACTGCTGCTGCCGGGGCAGAATCACAAGCCCGCCCCCGCCACGGGCGCGGCGGTGGCCAGCGAGGAGGATCAGAAGGAGCTGACCAAAAGCAACATCCTCAAGGCGCTCGAGCAGACCAACTGGAAGATCTCCGGTCCGCGTGGCGCGGCGCGCCTGCTCGGCCTCAAGGACAGCACCCTGTGGCACCGCATGAAAAAGCTGGGAATTGAAAAGCCGGAGTGAAAAAGCGGGAATTTAAAAAGGAAGCGGATTGAGAAACGCGTTTCAGAAAAGATTCTGGCTCTACTGGCTGATGGGAGCGCTGCTGCTCATCCTGGCGGTGGACCGCGGCTATGAGCGCTGGGTCATCATGAAAAACAAGGCGCTGCAAATGCAGGAGCAAAAAGACCGTCACGGGAAGACGGAGTGAAAACCGCTGCGGTGCAGCGTCGTCAATCCAGCGCTGCTTTGGAAAGGTCCCGCCAGGCGGCGAGCCCCGCAGCCGTCCAGTCCAGCGAGACGAAGCTTTCATCCTGCACAGGATAGATCCGGATGAGCTTGACGTATTCGAGAGTTCCGACCGTGGTGCGGATATCCTCCTCCGGCATGTCTTGAGCCCGCTTCAACAATTCGACATCCCATTCAAACGGCGTTTTGGCCGTGGACAGGCACACGTCCTGCCAGTTCTCCGTCTGACGCAGTTTTAGCAGGTTTTCCAGCCAAAGGTTCTGCCCGCCGCCTTTTAGGATCAGCGAAAACCCCAGGTAATGCCCCCACCAGAACAGCGTCCGGAACGTGAAATACTCGGTTTTCGAGAAAGACTGCGGGATGTCCAGCGAAAGAAAGGGAAAGCCCTTGTGGTTCTCGCCGCGCGCCAGCTGGCCTTTGTCCACCTTGGAATCGGGCGGCAGCGCCGGGGCGGTGTCTTTGAGTTCCCGCGCCAGCGCGCTTTCCAGATCCCGGAGTCGCGCTTCCGCCCGCTTCAGAATCCCCGGTTTTTGCAGGAACACCTCCCGGTGCCCGATCATTTCAAGGTCGTGCGCCGACCACGCGTCGTTTGTCATGCAGACCGATCCCGGTTGAAGGTGCAGGAAAGCCCCGGATTATAGCGGGAAAGCGGGCGGAGGGGAAGGAATTGCGGTCAGGGCCGGTCCGAGTGCAAAAGCGCCGGGCGTCCCTGCGAGGCGAGCAGCAGCTCCTGTTTGCGTTCCACCACGTACTGGAGGATGGATTCCTCCTGCTCGGCGGTCAGGTCCGTGAAGCGGCAGCGGCAGACCCGGTGCCGGTCGATGCCCATCACCTCGACCTGACAGGAGATCTCTTTTTTGTTGTGCGGCAGGATGAAGTTCACGCGGTAGAACACGCCGACCATGAAATCCCGGTTCTTGAAAGACACGCCGCCGGAACTGATGTCCACCACCGGAACCGGGTTGCGGTCCACGATGAGCAGAATCGGCGCATCGGAAGACGGCCTCACCCGGTACGCGGCGCGGATGTCCACGATCACATTGGGCCGGGGGGCGTCCTGTTTTTTGAGAATGTGCAGCCATTTTTTCCAGAACAAAACGGGTCTCCAGATTTGGGTCCGGCCGGGAATCCGGGGGAGTGGGGGAGGGGAGAAACCATTGAAAAACCACCACCCATTTCATTGCGGCCGAAAGGCGGCGCAACTTTAGCGTGGATAACAAAAGGGAAGCTAGACGGAAAGAAGGGGTGACGGAAAAAAACTAGAGGAAGGATTGGTGGTACCGCAAAGACGCAAAGAGCGCAAAGGAAAGGCGAAACAGGATTACAGGAAAATAAAAAATTAGAAACCAAAACCCGGCTTCGCCCAACACTCGCAAGGTGCTGCTGCCAAGCCGCAAAGAGGGCCGACTGGTGCAGAGAAACAATATCTCAAATCAAGACTTGACCCCTTTTCTATAACTCTATGCGATCCTATTTTTCACGTTTTTCCGGTGGTATATTTAGCATTCTAAAAACACGTAAAACGTGGAAAAATTTTTTTGTTCTGTTGCCCACAAACCAACCCTGGACAATAGAAATTATTGCCATCAAGGCCATGAAGCTTAAATAGGCATATAGAAACCAACTCTCTGATTCAGGCGATGACTCAAGCAATAGTACATGCTGTTGTGCGTCTTTATATTCAACCAGCGCATAGGAGGTCATCCCAACAAAGAAAATAATAAAAGCGGTCAAGAACACAAGCCAATTCAGAACTAATTTGAAACCCTCAGCGAACAATAATCCCTCATTATCCACTAAACTCATAAACCATTTTTTATCGCTTTCCTCTTTCTGTTTTTTCCAACCCTTGTACTTATCAATTTTCCCAGCACCCCATAATATTAGGGCGTGAGACAAAACTCCTCCAATGGTGCTAACCAATACTGCTACAAAAACCGCCGTGAACCACCAAGCAGGATTATTTATTTCAAGAATAATTTCTTTCATAAATGCCCACTAGTTTTATCTGTGACAACCTTCACACCACTTAGGGTTTAACACAGTCACTAAGAACTTGACAACATAGCTGTATTCATCGCTGTACATTTCATCATCTTGATCCTTGTTTCTGCTTTTATCCTGTTCATCCTGCCTTGCTTTTCCTTTGCGCCTTAGCGTCTTTGCGCGAGCTGCTTTTTTAGGGTAGTCGTCAAACCGGGTCGTAGAGGTGGCAGTGGACGGTGTGGCCGGGGGCCAACTCGGTGTATTTGGGTTCTTCCTGGCGGCAGCGGTCGTGCGCTTCCGGGCAGCGCGGATGAAAATGGCAGCCCGGCGGCGGATTGAGCGGCGAGGGGACGTCTCCGGGCAGCACCGTGTTGCGCTTGCGTTGCCTGGGGTCGAGCGAGGGTTTCGCGGCCAGCAGCGCTTTCGTGTAGGGGTGCGCCGGTTCTTCGTTCAGGAGCTTCGTCGGCGCGATCTCCACGATGCGTCCCAGGTACATCACCGCCGTCCGCTTCGACAGGTGCTTCACCACGTTGAGGTCGTGCGAGATGAACAGCATGGCGATGCCGGTTTCCTCCTGCAGGTTCTGCAGCAGGTTGATGATCTGCGCCTGGATGGAAACGTCGAGCGCCGAGACCGGCTCGTCGCACACGATGTAGGACGGGTTGAGCGCCAGCGCCCGCGCGATGCCGATGCGCTGCCGCTGGCCGCCGGAGAACTCGTGCGGGAAGCGCTTCATGTAGGCGGACGACAGGCCGACCTTTTCCATCACCTCTTTGATTTTTTCGCGCAGCGTGTTGCGGTCGGCGATCTTGTGGATCAGCATCGCCTCGCCGATGATGCGCTCGACCGAAAACCGCGGGTTGAGCGAGCTGTACGGGTCCTGAAAGATGATCTGCATTTTCGGCCGCAGGCGCGCCATTTCCTGATTGTTCAGCGCAAAGATGTCCGTGCCGTCGAACCGCACCTGCCCCTCCGTGGGCTCGATCAGGCGGATCGACATGCGCCCCACCGTGGTCTTGCCGCAGCCCGACTCGCCGACCAGCCCCAGCGTTTCCCCCTTGTGGATATCGAACGAGACGCTTTCCACCGCCTTCACCTCCGCCACCACGTGCGTCAGCAGGCCGCCGTAGACCGGAAAATATTTCTTCAGCGATCGGATCTGCACCAGCGCCGTCATGGAGTCCCGTCCTCCCGCACAAGCAGATCACCGTAATCCGGAAAATATTTTTTCAGTGAGCGGATTGCGACCAGCGCCGTCATGAAGTCCCGTCCTCATCGTAGAGCCAGCACGCCGTCGGCTGTTCTTTACTTGAAGGCGCGTCGAAAAACGGCGGGATGCGTTCGTTGCAGTGCGGCAGCACGTCCGGGCAGCGCGGATGGAAGGCGCAGCCGTCCGGGATGTAGGCCGGGTGCGGCACCGCGCCCGGAATGGCCTGGAGTTTTTCGCCCGGCTCGCCGCGCGGCAGCGAAGCGAGCAGCCCGCGCGTGTACGGGTGCGCCGGGGAGCCGAACAGCGTTTCCACCGGCGCTTCCTCGACGATCTTGCCGGCGTACATCACCGCCACCCGGTCGGCGTACTGCGCCACGATTCCGAGATTGTGCGTGATCAGCAGGATCGCCATGCCGGTCTGCTCCCGCAGCGATTCCAGCAGGTCGAGGATCTGCGCCTGCACCGTCACGTCCAGGGCCGTGGTCGGCTCGTCGGCGATCAAAAGCTTCGGCCGGCAGGCGATGGCCATGGCGATCATCACCCGCTGCTTCATGCCGCCCGAAAGCTCGTGCGGGTACTGGTCGATGCGTTTTTCCGGCGAGGGCATGGCCACCTTCTTCAGGGCCTCCAGCGTCAGGGCGCGCGCCTCGTCCGGGCTTTTGTTCTGGTGCAGCAGGATCGTTTCCGCGATCTGGTCGCCGATGGTGAAGATGGGGTTGAGCGAGGTCATCGGCTCCTGAAAGATCATGCTGATGTCGTTGCCGCGGATGGCCTGCATCTCGCTTTCAGAGGCGTCCAGAATGCTGCGGCCGTCGAACCGGATGGTGCCGGAAACGAAGCGTCCCGGAGGGGTGGGGATGAGCTTGAGCACGCTGAGCGCGGTGACCGATTTGCCGCAGCCGGACTCGCCCACCAGGGCCAGCGTCTGGCCGGAGTCGATGTTGAGGGAAACGCCGCGCACCGCCTGCACCACGCCGTCATCGGTGTGGAAATGAGTGGTCAGGTTGTCGACGGCGAGCAAGTGGAATCCCCCGGTGGCAGTGAGCGTTTTACGGAGAGTGGAGCGGAAAGATCACAGCAAGGCTGTGGACGGGAGCGCGGACCCTGTTCATTGCGGACCGTTCTGCTCCTCGATGATGTCCTCGTAGCGGTAGCCGTCGTCCTCATCGATGTCATACCGGTTGAGCCGGGTTTCCACCTTTTCCGCCCAGGCGTCGATGCCGCCTTCCAGGCAGCGGATGTTGGGCAGCCCGCGCTGCGAAAGCCACCTGCGGAAGCTCGGACTGCGGTCCTGCTTCCAGTCGATGAGCACGATCTCCTGATCCGGCGTCAGGGAATTGAGGACGGATTCGCTGTTCTCCTGCGTGATGAGCTGCGAGCCGTCGATCATCGCGATGTCCCGCTCCCAGCTTTCGCGGATGTCCAGCAGCGTCAGATTGGGGTCGCCCGATTTCATCTTTTCCTTCAGCTCTTCGGGCGTGATCGTGTCCACGTGCCGGTTGGCGTATTCCTCATGCAGGTAGTTCAGCACTTCCATCTCCGGCTTGTTCTGCGCCTGGCACACCGAGCCCAGGGTTTCCCCGTCCTTGTAGCCCGAAACCGGCATGCCCATGTGGAATTTCTGAAACAGCAGCGAATGGGCCTCCGGGAACTTCTGGTTCAATTCCTTCATCGGCGTGGCGGGCGTGAACGGTCCCGGAATCTTTTCCATCTCGATGTCCGAGATCATGAGAATGTGGTAGCCGTACTGGGTGTGCAGCGGGCCGACGATCCTGCCCTTGTCGTTCTCGCCGATCGTCTGGCCCATCAGCGAGTTCACCGTGCCTTCCGGCATCCAGCCCAGGTCGCCGGCGTTTTTCTTCGACGGGCAGGTGCTGTACCGCTCCACCACCTTCTCGAACGCGTCCCCGGCGTCCAGCGCCTTTTTCGCGGCGACCACATCTTCCATCGAGTGAGAAAAAATCTGACTGGCGCGGACCTTGAGCATAAAAAAATGATACCTCCCTGGGAAAGGAACAAAAGCGATGAATTATAATAATATCCCGGTCCCGGCAAGTCAAAGCGGAGCGGAAAAAAATGCCGGAACGGCGGCGGACGCGGACTTCCGTCCGCCAAACGCGGCCGCAAACCCCTGTCAGCGCGTGCTGTTTGGCGGGTTCGGGCGATTTTTTGAGAATTTATTCCTCACAGCGAACACGCCGGAAGAGGCGGGAGGGTAATGGATTTGACGGGAAAAACCGATGAAAATGGATAGAAACTCATTTTCCGTACCCATGCGGGTTTTTATGCAATACATCCTTCTCTTGCTGACAGTCTCATTCATGGCTTCCTGCGCGTCGCCGAAGCAGGTAGAACCGCAAGTGCGCGGCGCCGTGATCCACCCCAAAAATCCCTCCAAGAAAGAACCCCAGTCCTTGGAAACGCGTTTCAGAAATGAGACCCCGATGGCAAAAGATAAACGGGAATGCGCGGCGATCACGTTTCCCGAAGACGATCACATCCCGCCCTACTCATCCAAGTTTATTTCCTGCATGAAGGAGAGGGGCTGGGTGCCGAAGAAGAAGTAAAAATCATTCAGCGTTGCTTCCGTTCCCGGCTTTCCAGCAGCGCAAACACCGCGGCCGCCGCCAGCGTCAGCAACGCCAGAAACCACCAGGGTGACAGATCCGTCATCGTCGGCAGCGTCGCCTTCCCCAAATCTCCGACGCCCAGCACCCCGGATTGCATCCAGGGATACGCTTCCGCAAACAGGGCTGCTCCCGCCAGCATGCCCAGCACGCCAAACAGGGCGTGGCGGGAACCATCGCCAAGAGCCGCCACACCCGTGCCGGGGCAGTAGCCCAGCAGCGCCATGCCGGCGCCGAAGATCAAACCGCCCAGAGCGTTGCCCAGGAGGGCTGCGTTTTTGATATGCAGCGCAATGTCCCAGCCCAGGGTTCTCATTCCGTAGATTCCGATTCCACCGACGAGAATGGCGGTGAGCATGATTTTCAGAACCGTGAAATCCTTTAACAGAAATTGCCCGACGATGACGTTGAATCGGGTGACGCCGCCTTTCTGCAATAGAAAACCGAAAATGAAACCGGTGAGCGCTCCAAGGAGCAGAGTTTTTGGATCCGCAAAAAAATGTTCAAACATGATCGCCTCCATCTTTCCCATAGAGTGAATAAGCGGTCACAACACCCCCGGCGAACAAGGCCAGAAAAAAGATCCAGGAAGACAAAGCGAGCTGCAAACCACCCGAGATGCCATGCCCGGAAGTGCAGCCTCCCGCCAGCCGGGCGCCGAACAGGGTGACCGCGCCTCCCAGAAACGCCATCCCGTAGCGAAGTGGCTGGGAAGGGCCGAACCGCCATTTCCACAGTTCCGGGACGGTTTCGTGGAACCGGGTGTTCGAAAATCGTTTCGCGGCGTAGGCCCCGGCCGGGAGCATCAGCACCAGAGCGAACTGCCATTCAATGGCGGGTTTGGGTTTCTCCGGGGTTCCCAGGTATTTGACGAAATAAGGATTCGAGTGGACGTGGCCGGGGCGACGATTTTTTCCACCGATCCCGCAGCGCGGACAAACGTGGTGGAAACACCCAGCGCTTTCCCCATAAAAGCGAAGGTGATCCATGAAAGAACCCCGATGGCGATCCCGACCCAGTAGGGGGACCAGCGGGACTGACTCAATTTGGGTAGCATGTCCAGACCCTCCCTTGGAAATGGTTGAAGATTTATTCCTGTGTGTGAAAACGGGTTCGTTTCAGATTTGTTTCCTCAAAACAGGAGAAATCAACAAGGCAAAAATTCCCGTTTTTCAATCCGCTTTCACCTGAAGAAAGTATAAGGATTGAGAGGCTGTGTCGTAATCGCTCGAATTGCCATATTGCTATGAATAATGATTACTTAGAATTGTGGTGGATTTACTACAGAATCGGCTGCAAGCCGGAGTCGCCGTTCGATCCCGGAATGGCGAAATTCCAACTCAGAAGGGGGAACGACCGGAGACAGGACGGGGGGAGGCGGGGGATTGAATCCCCTGGTGGAAACGATTACAATTTGCTTCCATGAGGTGTGACGCGTGACTCCCAAAATGCTCAAAACAGCCTGCAAAGTATTACTTTGGGGCGAGGGCAATCGCATTTGGAGTCTTTCTGCCCCTCTAAAATCATGTAAATGTTGTTTAAAGAGATATGCCCCCGTAGCTCAGTTGGATAGAGCAACGGATTCCTAATCCGTAGGTCGGACGTTCGAGTCGTCTCGGGGGCACCAGATACAGAAAGGGCTTGCGGCACACTCCGTGAGCCCTTTTTTTCTTGGGTGAGCGGAAAAGGAAATCATTCGGGAGAAATGCTGATAAACGGATTGGACAGAAATCAACTAAGAGGAACACGATGCCGGAATTTCGAGTCGAACGCACCAGCCTCATCGGCACCGGGGAGCGGCCCTGCGACGAAGCGGTGCTGCGGGAAACGCAGGAGGTGACGGAAGCGGGGATCGCCCAGACCGTTTCTGTGTGGGTCGTCACCATGAACCTGCTGGACGAGCTGATCACCTTCCGGGACAAATACGGCGAATTGATCCTCGATCAGGATCCTTCCTTCCCGCAGATCCCGGATTCCATCGAAATTCACGACGCCTGGCGGGAATCGCACTGACCGATCTTTGCTTTTATTCCGTGCAGTTTCCGCCGGAGGCATTTTCTATTCACGGAAGAGGCTTGCATCCAAATCGCTTCCTCCGCGCCATCCACGCATAAGCCGTTGTCGCAGCGTGCTGGAATCTTTCGGCAAGGGGTTGCCCCGGCTGGTTTCAGGACCTAAATTGTCTATGGGTTCAACCATTTCGGAGTCAGTCATGGCTAAGGGAACGATCCTGATCGTGGAGGACGACGATGCGGTCCGTGAGGTGATGAAACTGCAGCTCGAGCAAGAGGGATATCCCATTCTGGAAGCGAGGAACGGCAGAGAAGCGTTGCGAATGCTGCATCAGGAAGACTTGCTTTTTGACGTTCATTTGATTTTGTGTGATATACGCATGCCGGACATCAATGGTGAGGAATTGATCAATATCATGAACCACCAGTCCGCAAAAATTCCAATCATTGCGATCACCGGCTATCCCAACCCGGAGATGGCGGCTCATTTTTTGGAGGATCTCGGGGTTAAAATGTACCTGGTGAAACCGCTGGAGAAAAAAGAGCTGATAGCGGTTGTGAGGGAATGGGATGATTTTTTGGGAAAATCCCGCAATTGAACTTCACGGTACAACTATAAAATGCACCTCTCCCCGGATCGGTAAAGGTCCGGTCTGCCTCTGAAGAATCTTCCCCAACGCACGGCCCGTTTTGCTTAAAGGCAGGTTGCCTGTTATTTCTCTAAAAGTAAATCCCGGACGATGTTGCAGAGGGTGTTGGTATCGATCGTCATCGTGTTGAACACAATGTCGAACTCGAAGTCTTCCTCCAATTGTTTGTCGAAATAGTAGCGGATGAACGCCTCTCTTTCCCTGTCTATCTCCCGGACCATCCTCTCGGCTTCTTTAGGATCGATATCTTTCAATTTGCGGATGTGTTCCACCCGGTGACTGAACGGGGCGGTCAGCTTGATCCGGACTCCTTCCTTTCTGTTCTTGAGGATGAAGTTCGCGCCTCGGCCTAAAAAGATGGCGCTTTCGTGGGCGGCGATCACCTTGATCAAGCGGGAAATCTTGAGGACATAATTCTTCTGTAAAATCGCGCCTGAGTGAATCAGAAAGTTGACCCAGTTGTCCAGCAGGTTTTGCCTGTTTTCATCCAGGGTTTCGATGAAGCTGCGGCTCAGAAAATGGTGTCCGGCAAGATAATCGAGAAGGTTTTTGCCGTAAATCTTCCACCCCAGTGTTTTTTCAAGTTGCGGAAGGATGATTTCTTCACCGCAGCCGATGTCCCTGGCGACAGTGAGAAATGGATAAATCCGGAGTTTGCGGGCCTCTTCACCGGGGTGCTGCGGGTGCTTTTTGGCTCTCCACTCCTCTATCTTTTCAGAGATCAATTTGTCGGCAAGTGTTTCCGGAAGGGCGGTGGTCATGGCATCCTCCCATGTTTCGCAATTGAGGGCTAAAAAATAAATCTGTGCCCGAATTCCCTTTTTGTCAATACATGGGCCAGGTTCTTGAAACGGGATCGCCGAAAGCTCCCAATATGGCGGACCGCCTTGTTAAACCGGAGCCGAAAGGCTCCGTTTTAGAACACCATCGTTTATGGCGTATGACTGAACCAGACCGGTTCAGTTGCCCTTTTCCGCCATTTTCGGCAGGTAGTTCGCCAGGCCCAGGCCGAAGATCAGAAACGGCATGCCCAGAATCAGATAGAACCAGGGGATGCCGTGCGAGCCGGGCTCCAGCACGGATTCGCCGGGCCGGTCGGGATCGTGATAGACGGCGACCGTGTTCCCTTTCGGGTAGCGCCCGATGATGGCTTGCGCGTGGGACGGATCGTTGGTGCCGTATTCACCGAAGCTCACGCGGTCCCCCGTGTGTTCCTCTCCATCCACCGTATACGCGTACTCCACGTTCGCATGGTAGGTTGGCTTTTTCCCCGCTCCGGGATGGGATTCCGAATGAATGCGCGACTCGGTCACCGTTCCCTGCACGGACGGCCAACCGGTGCTCTGCCGCGCCAGGTTCATGGTGTTGAGCCCCAGGTACATGGACCCGACTCCCAAAAGCACGATGAACCAGAGAAAGATCCGCGCGAAAAAAAATTTCTGTCCCGGCCCCAATTCATGGAATGACGGCATGATGGCACCTCTTGATCGACAGTTTCAGGCAATGTTCCGCTTCCGGGGGGCGGTTGTAGCACGCGGCCGTGACAGGCTGCAAGCCTGTTATACGGCGAAACTCCGGCTTGCATTCAGTGGGTGGTTTTCAGGATTTCGGGCTGAACTTGAACACCCGGAGCAGATACAGCCAGGCGGGAAAGATGAACACCGAGCCGAGCACGAGCGCGATGAGCAGGTATCGCAGCGTGCTTTCCGGAGCGGCGATTTCGTAAAGGTTGAGTCCTTCGAATGCAAACAGCTCCGACGGCGCGATGATGAAGGGGTACTGCATCTCGAACCAGGCGACAAAGATCAGAGTGACTTGTAAAACCACCAGAAGCCGGGCGAAGATCGCCCTGCTGTGGTTCAGCAGTTTCCACAGCGGAGCGAACAGGGCTGCCGCAAGCAGGATGCAGGACAGGCTGAACCGGTCCGAATAAAACTTGGCGAACAGTTCGGATTCATACAGCAGCGCCGATTCGACGACGAACGCCCCCATGATGAACGTCACGATTCCCGCCGCCTTGGCGCGGAACACGAATTGCCGGCGCAGAATGTCCTTGCGCGTTTCGCCGATGATGTACACCGACGCGATGTAGGTGACCAGGCAGCAGGTGAACACGCCCAGCACGAAGGAAAACACGTTGAGCCAGGGATCGACGAACGCGGCGTAGAACGTCTCGGCGCCGGGGTTGATCCTGCCGATCAGGATGCCGCCGAGAATGAGCCCCAGGCTGAACGGCGTCAGCACGCTGGAGGCTTCGAACGCCAGGGAATAGTATTTCTGCGACTGGTCCTGGTAGGCGTCGTAAACGCGGAACGCGAACGCGCAGCCGCGGATGATGATGCCGATCAGCATCAGCGTCAGCGGGATGTGAAAGGTGACCGAAATCTGGCTGAAGGCTTTCGGGAACGCGTTGAACAAAATCACGACCGCGATGATCAGCCAGATGTGGTTCACTTCCCAGACCGGCCCCATCGCCTTGTTGATGATTTTTTTCTGCTGGCCGCGGGTCCTGCGGTTGACGAACATTTCCAGAATGCCCGCACCGAAGTCCGCGCCTCCCAGCAGCACATACAGCATCAGAGCGCCTGCCAGGAAAATCGCGACCGCCTCAACCATGAATCCGGACCTCTCCAATCACTGGTTTTTCACCGCACGGATCTGGCGGGTCAACAGCCAGAACGCGACGAACGACAAAAAGATATAAATTCCGGTGAACAGAAAAAACGGGATGATCAATCCCGGCATCGGCGTCACCGCTTCCGACACTTTCATCACCTTGTAAATGATCCACGGCTGGCGTCCCACCTCCGTCACCACCCAGCCCGCCTGAATGGCGATGAAACCCAGCGGGATGGCGAACGCCAGGCACTTGAGAAACGCCGGGTGAAACACCCACTGCGGTTTGCGCCACAGGAACAGAAAATACAATGCGGATAGACCCGCAAGCAGCGTTCCGATGCCGACCATGATCTGAAACGCGAAATGCACCACCGCCACCGGCGGGTGGTTCTCTTCCGGAAAGGCGTCGAGTCCCGTGACTTCCGCGTTGAAATCGTGGTGCGCGAGGAAGCTCAGCATCTTCGGGATGTAGATCCCGAATTTGACCGTTTTTTCCTCCTCGATGGGAATGCCGCCGATCAGCAGCGGCGCGCCTTTCTGCGTTTTGAACTGCGCGTGCATGGCGGCGGCTTTTTCCGGCTGGTGTTCCGTCAGGTGCCGGGAGATCAGATCGCCGCTGACCGGCTGCATGAGAGACGCCGCCGCACCGAACGTCAGCGCGATTTTCAGCGCCGCCTGATGGAACGCCGTGCTTCTTTTCCTGAGCAGCAGGATTGCGTGGATGCCCGCCACCGCGAACCCCGTCGCGGCGAATGCGGCGATCGTCATGTGAATCCCCTGGTGCAGCGAGGCGTCGTTGAACATGGCGGCGTAGGGATCGATGTTGACCGCCTGGCCGTCGACCCAGTCGAACCCCGCCGGGCTGTTCATCCAGCCGTTGGCGCAGATGACGATGATGCCCGAAGCGGCGCCCGCGATGCCCATCACCACCGCCATGCTCCAGTGCACCCAGCGGTTGATTTTATTCCAGCCGTACAGGTAAAGGCTGAGAGCGATCGCTTCCAGGAAAAACGCCGCGCCTTCCAGCGAAAATGGCAGGCCGATGATCGGCCCCGCGACCTCCATGAATTTGGGAAACAACAGCCCCAGCTCGAAGGAAAGCACGGTTCCGGAGACCGCGCCGATGGCGAAGAAGATGGCGACGCCCTTCAGCCAGGCCTGGGTGAGATCGAGAAAAAAGCGCTGGCCCGTGCGCAGCCATTTCCAGTGGGAGACCGCCATGAAAAACGGCATGGCGATGCCGATGCAGGCGAACACGATGTGAAAGCCGAGTGACACGGCCATTTGAGAGCGTGCGGCCAATAAATCGATCATGCGAGCGGTGATGGGAAAACAGGTTTTCGGCTGTGTACCGGCGCTGGTTGCCTTCCATTTTAATCCAATCGAAGCAGCAAGTTGCGCCAAAAAGAATTAAATATTTTTAATCTGCCGGCCACCGGACTTGCGGTCTGATTTCCTTTCAAAACCGGTTCCGGTTCGATACGATTTGAGACATTTCTCATAGACATCACACTCGCAGCAAGGAGGGACCATGATTCGACACGCATGGATTTGCCTGCTGGCAGGGACGATCGCGGGATGCGCCGCGGCGGTTCAGAACGAAAACCTGTCCCCCGGCGAGGTCCAATTCGAAAAAGACAAAAGCTACTGCGAAGCCTACACGGAGTTTCCCGTCGTCACCCATCCCAATTACATCAAGTGCATGAAAGATCGGGGCTGGGATCTGCCGGAGCCGGAATCCTAGACAGTGAAGCACGCCTTTTTGAACCCGAAGCGATTCGGGACGCCGCGCCGGGCCGTTGTGATAGGATGGATTCATAACCTTGAATCAGGAGGGATGAATATGAATCGAAGGGTTTTTGCTATTTTGGCGATCGCGTTTTCAATCCTGGCTGCAGGCTGCACCCAGGAAACACAGAATAAAATAGGCCGGGCCGTGCAAAACTACACCGGGACCGACGGTGTGCTGGATATTTACGCAGGAGGCGAGCTTGTCAAGCGCTTCATCAAAATCGACAAGATTTCCACCGCGACCAGCACCAAAGGAAGCGCTTCCCGGCCGTACCGCTACGGCTACGGCATTCTGGACGAAAATAAAAACCTTGCAAAAGACAAGGGAGAAAAGAAAGTCTATTTCGAGTTCAGCGACTATTCCACCAGTTACATCTTCTACGAAAACCCGAACGGCTGAAGAAGATTCAGAATTTATTCATAAGGCATCCTGGTTTTTCGCAGAGTCAGTCTTGAGCTTGCGAAGGGCTTGTCCTGAGTTTGCCGGAGAACGAGAGTTCCGCATGACAACGGATATTTGCCATTCCCTTTCACTCGGGGAGAGGGCGAGCATAGCTCGGCGCCTGCTTATTGCATTCTGAAAGTAGTTTGGGTGAGGGGGGCTTTGCGTCTTGGCGTCTTTGCGCGAGACCGGTTTCCGTTTTTATCCCGTTATCCTGTCTGGTTATTATCTATACGACAGTACGATTAGATATTCGTCGACAGACAGACGCGCGCCACTCCGGGAACCATCGTGTTCCCGGGGTGCGCGATGGGCAACAATCCGTCGGCCTCATTTGCGGAACAGCCAGAACAGCAAACTCGCCAGCCCGCTCAACAGCAGGCAGGTGGTGACGGGAAAGTAAAACTGGAAATTCTCCCGCCGGACGACGAGGTCTCCCGGCAGCCGTCCCAGGCCGATTTTCGTGATCCACGGCCACAGCAGTCCGAGCACCACCAGTAGAATTCCGAATATCAGAATGAAGCGCTGCATACGGATAGTGTAGCTGAAAAACCGGATGCCCGCCCTGACTTCCACGCGATGTCCGTTGAATCCGGCTCGATTCCGGCCGCGCGTTCCCCTCTGTGCCGCCTCGATATCACCCATGCTTTCGGGGGATTGATTTCCCTGGGGGGTCCTCCGATATTGCCTTGATTTCAATATGATTGAAGTCCCGGTGCGGGTGCAGTAAAATTCAGGTTCATTCTTTTTATCCATGCCAACGATTCGAGCCAATGCACGATCGTCGAGACAGATGGGTTCGCCTCCTGCCCGTGTACGTCCTTTTCTTCGGCTTTGCCGGGTGCGCCACGGTCGGTCCGGATTACATTCCGCCCGATCCCGACCCCAGAATGCCCAAAGAGTTCAAGGCCGCCGAAAAGAACGTTCCTGAGAAATTCCCCGCCGGTTCGAAGCCGGAAGCAAAAGCCTCCGAGCCGTTCATACCGGCCAAGCAGGTGCCGCCGGAGATGCTGCCGGTGTGGTGGGAAACCCTGGAAGATCCGCTGTTGACCAAATTGATCCAGCGGGCGGTGCAGGGCAACCTCGATCTCAAGCTGGCGCAGTCGCGCGTCAAGGAAGAACGCGCCCGCAGGGGCATCGCCCGGGCGGACCGGTTTCCGACCATCGACACCGACGCCTCCGTGACCAAGATCGGCTCCAGTGAAAAGACCGGCCCCGGCGGCGAAAGCGATCTCTACGCCACCGGCTTCGACGCCAGCTGGGAGGTGGACATCTTCGGCGGCAAGCGCCGCGCCGTGGAATCGGCCCAGGCTTCCGTCGAAGCGCAGGAAGAGGCTTTGAGCGACACCCTCGTCACCCTGGTGGCGGAAGTGGCGCTGAACTACATGGAGATCCGTTCCTTCCAGGCGCGGCTGGAAGCCGCTGTCAAAAACCAGAAAGCCCAGGAAGAGACCTACCAGATCGTCAAGGATCGGCTGGCTTCGGGACTGACCACGGCGTTGACGCTCGAACAGGCCAAGTACAACCTGGAGAGCACCAAAGCCGAGATCCCCTCGCTCCGCACCGGCATCGAGCAGGGCAAAAACAATCTCGCCGTGCTGCTCGGCGAATTCCCCGGAGCCTTGAGCGAAGAACTGGAAGAATACCGCGCCATCCCCGTCACGCCGGTGGAGGTGGCGGTCGGGCTGCCTGCCGAGCTGTTGCGCCGCCGTCCCGATGTGCGGCGCGCGGAGCGCGAACTGGCGGCGCAGACCGCGCGGGTGGGTGTCGCCACCGCCGAGTTATATCCTAAATTGACCCTGTTCGGTTCCGTGGGGCTGGAATCGCTGTCCGCGGGCAGCCTGTTCACCGGTCCCGCCTCGGTGTTTCAGATCGGCCCGCAGATCACCTGGAACGTGTTCGACGCCGGCCGCATCCGCCAGAACATCAAGGTGGAGGACGCCATCCAGGAGCAGGCGCTGATCCAGTATGAAGCGTCGGTCCTGACCGCGGTGCAGGACGTCGAGAACGCCCTGATCGCCTATGCCGACGAGCAGGTCCGCCGCAGATCCCTGCTCAAATCCACCGAGTCGGCGGAAAAAGCCGCCGAATTGGCGCGCGAGCTGTACACGGCCGGACTGTCCGATTTCATCGGCGTGCTGGAAGCGGAGCGCTCCTTGTTCAGCTTTCAGGATCAACTGGCGGTCAGCGAAGCCGCCGTCACCTCGAACCTGATCCGCCTGTACAAAGCGCTGGGCGGCGGCTGGGATCCTTTTATGGGGGGCGGGGTGGAAAGCGCGGAAAAGGTGGAGAAGAGCGTTCCCAAATCCTGAGTGCTGGAAACAATGAAAATGGTTTTATACCCATCTAGATGGAATTTTTCTCTGCTGCTGGTCCTGCTGCTGCTGGCGGCCGGCTGCAAGAGCCAGCAAAGCGGCGCGGCGGCGCCCGAAAAACGGCCGCCTCCGGCGGTGCGCGTCACTCCGGTCCTGGAAAAGGAAGTCACCACCACCTATGAGCTGGTGGGCCGCACAGCGGCGCAGAAAACGGTCAACCTGGTGGCGAGGGTCACAGGCTATCTGGAATCGCGCAATTTCAAGGAAGGCGAGGACATCGAAAAGGGCCAGCTCTTGTTCGTGATCGAGCCGGCACCCTACAAGATCGAAGTCAAGGCGGCGGAGGCCAACCTCGCCGACGCCCAGGCCACGCTGGACAACGCGGCGTCTTATCTGAAGCGCCTCAAGGGCGTGCGCAAGGGCGGCGTGTCGCAGTCCGATCTCGACAAGGCCAAAAGCGATCATCAGCGCGCCCTGGCCCAGGTGAAGAACGCGCAGGCCAAGCTGGATCAGGCGAAGCTGAATCTCAGTTACACCGAGATCCGCGCTCCCTTCGATGGGCGCATCGGCCGGGTTTCCATCAACGAAGGCAACCTGGTGGGGCCGGACACCGGGACGCTGGCGACCATCGTGCAGATGGACCCCATTTATGTCCTGTTCACCGTGAGTTCCGCGGCGGTCCTCACCGAGTTCCAGAACCAGATCAAAAAAGGCAAAGCCACCACCTTCATTCCCAGGATCGAGCTGCCCAACGGAACCCAGTATCCGTTCGAAGGCGTCGAGGATTTCGTCAGCCACACCGTCGATGAAAAAACCGGCACCATCACTATCCGCGCCGTGTTCCCGAACCAGGGGCAGAACGTGCTGCCGGGCAAGGCCAACATCCCGCACAACCTGCGGCTGCTGCTGCCCGGCCAGTTTGTGAAGGTGCTGGTGAAACGGGACGACATCAAGAGCGAAAAAGTGATTCCCCAGATCGCCATCCAGCAGGATCAGGCAGGCGCGTTCGCGCTGGTGGTGGACGCGGAAAACCGGGTGCAGAAACGCTACGTCACGCTGGGGGACAAGCACGAAGTCAACGTGATCGTCCGCGAAGGGCTGGAAGTCGGCGAGCGGGTGATTTCCGAAGGACTGCAAAAAGTGCGGCCCGGCGTCATGGTGAACATTTCCCAGGCCCCTCCGGCGGCTCCACCGGCGGAGGGGTGAGCGATGTTCAGTCAGTTTTTCATCGAACGGCCCCGCTTCGCGTTTGTCATCTCCATCGTCATCGTCATCGCCGGCCTGGTTTCCCTTCCCTTGATGCCGGTTTCGCTGTATCCGCCCATCGCGCCGCCGCAGGTGCAGGTCACCGCCTCCTATCCCGGCGCCAGCGCCGCTGTGGTGGAGAGCACCGTCGCCACGCCCATCGAAGCCCAGGTCAACGGTGTCGAGAACATGATCTACATGTCCTCCAAGAGCACGGACAACGGCACCTACACGCTCGACATTACATTTGAGATCGGCACCAATGCCGACATGGCCGCCGTCAATGTGCAGAACCGGGTGTCCCTGGCCACCCCGACCCTGCCGGAAGAAGTGAACCGCTCGGGAATCTCGGTGCAGAAACAGTCGCCCGAATTTCTCCAGATCGTCGCGTTTTCGTCTCCCAACGGCACCTACGACCAGTTGTTTTTGAGCAACTTCATCACCATCAACATCAAGGATGTGCTGGCCCGCGTTCCCGGCGTCAGCAAGGTCGCCATTTTCGGGGCTCTGGACTATTCGATCCGCATCTGGCTCAACCCCGATCAGATGGTCAACCTGGGCATCACCACCAACGACGTGGTCGCCTCCATCCGCGATCAGAACCTGCAGGCCGCCGCCGGGCAGGTGGGGCGCTCCCCGTCCGCTCCCGATCAGCAGTTCCAGTACACGATCCAGGCGAAAGGACGGCTTTCGGATGTATCCGAATTCGAGAACATCATCATCCGCGCGCAGTCCGACGGTTCTGTGGTGCGCCTGCGCGACATCGCGCGGGTGGAATTGAGCTCCCAGACCTTTGAAACGTTTTCCCGTCTGAACCAGTCGCCCACCGTCAATTTCGCCATCTACCAGCTCCCGGAAGCGAACGCGCTGGAGGTCGCCGAACGGATCCGGGAAAAGATGCAGGAATTGTCGAAGGACTTTCCCGATGACGTCCAGTACATCATCCCCTACGATGCCACCAAATTCATCGACCGGTCGCTGGCGGAACTGGTGCAGACCCTGTTCATCGCCCTGGCCCTGGTCATGCTGGTCGTGTACGTGTTCATCCAGGACTGGCGCGCGACCCTGATCCCGGCTCTCGCCATCCCGGTATCGCTGATCGGGACGTTTGCGCTGCTTTTGGCGCTGGGTTACACCATCAACACGCTGACGCTGTTCGCGCTGGTTCTGGCGATCGGCATCGTGGTGGACGACGCCATCGTCGTGGTGGAAAACGTGCAGCGCCATATGGCGGAAGGAATGCCCCCGAAGGAAGCGGCGCGCAAGGCAATGACCGAAGTGTCCGGCCCGATCGTCGCCACCACGCTGGTCCTGCTCGCCGTGTTCGTGCCGATCACCTTCATGACCGGCATTTCCGGGCAATTGTACCGGCAGTTCTCCGTGACCCTCGCCATCGCCGTTTCCCTGTCCTCGCTCAACGCGCTCACGCTCAGTCCCGCCCTGTGCGCCACCGTGCTGCGCCAAGAGCAGCCGCGGCCCTGGTTCGCCCTGCGCTGGTTCGAGGCGGTGTTCGACCGGGTTGCAAAGGGCTACGTGTCCGGCGTGAAAATACTGGTGCGGCGCCTGGTGCTCGTCACCCTGGTGTTCGCGGTTCTCGCCGGCGGCGGCGTCCTGATGTTCAAGGCATCGCCCACCGGCTTCATTCCGCAGGAGGACCAGGGCGTGATCTTCGTCGACGTGCAGCTTCCGGACGGCGCGGCGTTGAACCGCACCGACGGGGTGATCCGTCAGGTCGAGGCGCTCATGAAATCGCTGCCGGGCGTGGAAAACATCGTGGCCCTGATCGGCACCGGACTGATCAGCGGGGTCAAGCCGAACTCCGGAACCGTGATCTGCGTGCTCAAGCCCTGGGAGGAACGGACGGCGCCCGGTCTTTCCAGCGACGCCCTGTTGGGCCGCGTCTGGGGCATGATGGGCCAGGTCCCCGGCGCGCGCGCCATCGCCTTCACGCCGCCGCCGATCCGCAGTCTGGGAAACGCCAGCGGCTTCGAGCTGCAGCTGCAGGACAAGCGGGGCGGCGATCCGCAGGAACTCTCGACAGCGACGCGCGGATTCATCTTCGAAGCCAACCAGCATCCGCATCTGCAGAACGTGTTCAGCACGTTCACGGCGGAGGTCCCGCAGATCGAGCTGGAAATCGACCGGCTGCAGGCCAAGGCCCTGGGCGTGCCCGTATCGGAAATCTTCGACAGTCTGCAGGCCCAGCTGGGATCGCTCTATGTCAACGACTTCAACAAATTCGGCCGCGTCTACCGGGTGATCATCCAGGCCGAATCGGACTTCCGCGACGACCGGGAGGACATCGGCCGCATTTATGTACGGAGCGCCGACGGCGTGATGGTGCCGCTGCGCACGCTGACACGCACCACCTCCATACTCGGGCCGGAAAGTCTGACGCGCTACAACGTGTTCCGGGCGGCCAAGGTCAACGGCAGCCCCGGACCGGGTTTCAGCACCGGCCAGGCCATCGCGGCCGTGGAGCAGCTTGCCGAACGCGTCCTGCCGGACGGCATGGGCTTCGAATGGTCGGGGATGACCTATCAGGAAATCCGTTCCGGCGCACAGCTGCCCCTCATTTTTCTGCTGGCGCTGATTTTCGTGTACCTGTTCCTGGTGGCGCAGTACGAAAGCTGGTCCATCCCCCTGGGCGTGCTGCTGTCCATACCTCTGGCTCTGGTCAGCGCGCTCACCATCATGCTCGGCTCCGGCAACATTCTCAATATATACGCCCAGATAGGTATGATCATGCTGGTCGGCATGGCCTCCAAGAACGCCATCCTCATCGTCGAATTCGCCAAGGTGCAGCGGGAGGCGGGCCTGTCCATCCTGGACGCGGCGGTGACGGCCGCGACGCTTCGGTTCCGTGCGGTGATGATGACCGCGATCTCCTTCATCCTCGGCGTGCTGCCGCTGGTGTTCGCCTCCGGAGCCGGGGCGGTGAGCCGCAAGTCGCTGGGCACCGTGATCTTCGGCGGCATGCTCGGCTCTGCTATCATCGGCACCCTGCTGGTGCCCGCCTTTTACGTTGCCGTGCAGACGCTGCGCGAAAAAACCAAAAAATCCGCGCCCGCCATCGAAAGCGAAGCGGCGGAGCAGGGCTGAAACATCCCGTAACGGCAGGATTCGGAAATTTTCAGATTTCATCAAGGCTCTCTCGATATGTGACTCCGGAGAGCCTTTATCTTTGCCCCGCACGCCATCCCATCCCCGAAACCCGGCCTGGGTCACACGATTTTGTGATCCACCTTATTTCCTTTGCCCCGTGCAGATGATTAGCTCGTTGGAACCATGAAAAACGACGCCATCGCAGCGGGCCCGTCCCGCTCTGTCAGGCCAACTCTATAAAGATCCATTGCCATGAAAACGAAACGCACTCCGTCCTGGATACAAACCTTGAGCTTCACCGCCGCTGCGCTGGGCCTGCTGCTGTCAAGCCCGGTGCAGCTGCAGGCGGCCTCGAAGACGCCTCTGACCCTTGAAAAACTGTACGCCCATATTCTGGCGCTGAGGAACATGCATTCCCTCTGCGATGAGGTGGCTCCGCAAAGGAAGGCGGTCAACAAAGTGGTCATGCAGGAATTCGCCAAAAAACATTCGCTTAAACGCATCGAAGCGCATTACGCGAACCCCGCACAGCGGACGCCGCTGATGGCGGCGATCAAAGACAGGTTCGAAAAAATCGGAATCCCGGCAATGCGCAAAAAGTTCAAAAAAAATCCTCAAGCCTGTTCGGCTCTGCCCGTGATCCTGGACGAGTATGTCGCGAAAGCCGGTGTGCCCAATCTGGGATCGGCCTTCGACGCCTTGCGCGCACCTTCCGGCGCGGCGGCTTCTCAGGTTCCATCGCCCCCCGCAAATACCGCATCCTCGTCCGTCGAATCCGGTCTGAACCCGGATTCCGAGAAAAAAATTCTCGATATCTACACGACGGCCTCGGTGTTCCGCACGACGGTGAAACAGTGCGGGAAGACATTCCGCAATACCAAAGCCGCCAACACCAGAGCCTGGGACGCCTACTCCCGTGAAAATGAACTGCACGCAATGACCCGGCTGGTTGAGGTCGAGTACGCGCAGCGGATCGAAAAACTCAAGCCGCTCATTCCCGCATTCGCCAAGCGGCTCCTTGAGGAGGACCCGGAATTTTGCCGCAACATCCCCGGCTATTTCGCAAAAAAAGCCAGTCCGTTCCGCAAGGAGCATCCCGATCTGTACCGCAGGGCGAAAGCGGTGTATCCGGCTTATTTTGCCGTCGACAAAGCCCAGCCTGTGATTGCCAGAACGGGCAAACCGTCCGCTCTGCTCAATGACGAAAACAAAATCATCTATGCGGAAACGCCCCGCTATCATCTGAACGCGCTCACCGTGAGCGGTTATTTCGACGATGACTTCAAATATCTGGATAAAAAAAAGCTCGAGACGGATGGGCGCAGCATCCAGATCAAGGGCAAGCCCTATCGCTACGTGGCGCCCTTGCCGGAGGGGACCACGATCGAGGGTGTTTTCAAACGAAGCGGCGGCGCGGTGGGCGTCGGCGTCGTCGCGATCAAATCCAAAACGATCCGGCTGGAGCCAAACGGCCGCTACAGCACCTCGGCGTCATCCGGCGTGGTCGCGAACGCGCCCGCGGGCGTCGGCAACCGCGGCAGCAGCAGCCGGGGAGAGGGGAGCTACCGCATTTCCGGCTACACCCTGGAACTCAGGCCGGACGATGGCGAGCCCGAGAAAATCGCGTTTTTCCCTTATCACAACCGGGTGTTCTGGCCCAAAAGCAAAAAATCCGAAGAGCACATCGGTTTTTTGAACATCGGCGGCAAAATTTACGTGCGCCAGGACAAAGGGTGAGCGTACAGCCGGCCTGACACCGTTTCTCTGTCGTTCTGCAATGGGAGTGCGTCGAAAGCGTTGAAGTAAAATAAAACACAGCATGGTTGCGCGCTCTTGTCTGGATTGGCAAAAAACCGCCCGAAAAGGCTCTCTGGAATTTTTCCGGAGAGCCTTTTTCTTTGCCGGTTAAGGCCGATGGATGCACGGTTGCCCGCATGGACCATGCGCGCACACGCGGCGGAAAAAATGACTCGCTTCAACCATATTATTGAAAAATAAATACTAAGTTGTCGTCAAAATATTGGCATGTTGATTGCATTTTTAAGTTGCGGCCAATAACCCCCTTATTGAGCTGAATAAAAACTATTTTCAATTCATAACTCATTAAGGAGGTAAAAAATGAAGTCGTTCACACGTTTGTCCATGATGTTGTTAGCCATTTGTTTTACCGCCGTCTTGACCGGAAACAGCGAAGCGCTGAGTTTCAACTCCGGAAAGAGGCTCAATCCGTTCAACAAGCCGTCCACGCAAAAAGGTTCCACGATGTTGATGCAACAGCAGCAGGGCAGTGGCTCCGGAAAAGCGGGAACACCCTGTACTGTTGTCAGCGGTCCCAATAAAGGCAAAAAAGGAACGTATTCCAGCGATGGCTGGTGCCAGGGGCCTTGGGGTGGAACCGAGTGCAGGCGGACTCCCGGTTCTCCCGAGCAGAGGTGCAAAGACGGGCACGTCAAAACGGGCGGAAATCAGCCCTGGCTCAACCGTCCGTGGAGTGGTGGTGTTTTCATGAGATAGGCCGAAAAGTCATCTCCTTATTTGAGGTGAATAGGATTCCCTGTCTGGTTGACAACCGGGTTTCCGTTTCGCATTGAGACTGGAACCCGGTTGATTTTTAAGGAGGTGTGCACCAGTTGCGCGGTGTGCGGGAAGGGATTATACTGTTGGCATGAACCGGCTGACCGACATTTACAAAAAGCCCTTTTTCGCCTGCGTCCTGTGCGTGATCTACGCGGCGGTCTCCTGGGGGATCGTCGTCTTCGGATTCTGAATTCCGTCGCACTGCACAGGCATTGGTCTTTCCACAAACAGGGGAACGCTCATGGACCCGTCCACATTCGCACTTCTCGCCGCATTTTCCGCTGCCGCTTATTCCGGAGCCGTGCTGTTTCTCTGGGCGATATTCAAGGAAAACGCCGCCGTGGCGACTCACCGTGGCAACACGGTCGTCCTCAACTCCTCGGCGCGCAAAGCAGAGGCGGGACTTGGAGAGTTTGTCCGCACCCAGTGGGTGCTCCTCTCTCTATTGGGCCTGTTTTTTGTGAGCGGGTTCGGATTTTTCATCAACCACGTCTGCCCGTATTAGATATCTGCGGAAGTCAATACGGGTGACGGGCGATTGCTGACGTCACTTGACGGCGGCGGGCTGTGAGACGGGCGCTTTCTTCGGCGGTTCGCTGCGATACAACGGAAACCAGTCGCGTTCCAGAAACTCCTTCGGGCTGCTCCCTTCATCCCTGATTTTTTTCCGGCACAGCATGTCGTAGGTTTCGCGCAGGTGGATGCGTTTGCCGACGTGGTAATCCTCCCTGTCCGGCGAGAACTTGGCTTTGAACTGAAACAGGGAATCCTCCCCGCTCATCCCCCCGCCCAGCAGGTAGTGTCTGCATCCCCGCTCTGCCGCCCATTCCATCGCTTTGTATTGCAGGATGTCGTTGACGCCGAGGTTGCGGTGGTCGTAGTCCGAGCCTGAAAGGTGATTGTAGGTGAATTCACCGCAGTGAAACAGCAGCAGCCCGCCGACCAGTTTCCCCTGATAGAACGCAACCAGCAGGCACAGGCGGTCGCGCAGCAGCTCGCGCATCTGGTGGAAGTAGCGGGCATCGAAAAAATAAAACTGCGTCGCGTTCTTGTGATTCATCGTGCGGTCGTAAAGCTCCATGAACGCCGCGTAGTGCTCCATGCCGGTATCGATAACCACCTCGACGCCTTTTTTCTCCGCTTTGCGGATTTTCTTGCGGGCTTCTTTGGTCACCATCCCGTCGAGGTCGGAAACGCCGTTGGGAAAATGGGCGCGCACTGTCTGATGGTGATTCTCGATATGCAGGGTTGCGTCGTCCAGCAGGGCGTGATTTTTGAGCAGGGGATGAAACCGGATGAATTCGCTGACGATGCCCGATTCCCGGCAGTGATTTTTGAAAGCCGCGTTGAAATCCAGCGCGAGCTGGCTGTCCGGCGTCATCAGGCAGCCGCCGAATCCATAGGCGGACGTAATGTCATAAAGCTCCGTGCCGGGAATGTGCCGCTTGACGTAGGGGTACAACGCCACGCCGGATGCGTTCTCGAACACGAAGCACTCGGCCTGGCCCGCGGTCACCCACTCATTCACGCGCAGGTACTCGGGCAGAAAATACACGTCGTCCACGTTGAGGCGGGACAGAACATCATGCCAGTCCTGGGCATCGGATAAATGGAGAATTCGCTGCATGGCAATCCTGAGTGAGTCAATAACCGCACTGTTTCTCAGGTTTCAGGATGCCATTGCTAAATGTCGGTTTGAGGGAGATTGGGTCACGATTTCATGACGGACAGGGCGGGAAAGAAGCACGGTGGGCGGGGTTTAAACGGGTATGGCCCAAATGGACTGAAAAAACGGGAATTCGGTTTGCCGGGATTTCAGGCGGGAAATTCAAGCGGAGGGTCAAAAAAAGGGAAGGGCGTCAATTGAGCGGAAAAAGGGCAGGGGCGGCGCCGGGCGCAATGCGTGCGGGAGGCCTCCTTTCCGGACGCGCGCAGACGAGGCCGTTGCGCGATGCGCCGGGGGAGTCAGTCTGCTTTCGGCTCCCCGTCTTTCCAGATGACCTGATTGTCCTTGTCTTTGATGTAGGCGTAATCGTGCTCGGTCATTTCCTCCAGCGTCACGGGTTCCTCCGCGTCCACCACCATCGCCGACACCATTTCCATGTTGCCGCCCATCTGCAGAAAGATCCGGTCTCCGTTTTCCAGCGGCTTGCTTTTGAAGATGAAGAGAAAATTGTAGTAGTGCGCAAAGTACAGGGGGACCTCGCCGTATCGTTCCAGAACCTCATCCGTGGTCATGCGCGGGCTCCTCTGCGCAGGTGCGGTCGAGAATGCAATACAGCGGGCAGAATCCGGTGAACCCGCTCTGCAACAGCGTCAGCCCCAGCAGTCCCGGGACCCACAGCCAGTAGGGGTGAACCCAGTGACCGAGCGCGACTCCGGCCACGATGACCGCGCCGGCGATGCCGTCGTGAATGCGTCGTTTTGTGTTCATGGAGTGCCTCCTCAATGAATATTGTGTGCCGTTTCATCCGAACCCGTCTGCCCGAAGACGCGCCCGCCGGTGTCCGGTTCTGCCGGCAGCGAACCCCGACCGGGCTCCCCTATATTATACGAGTCTTGCCCTCATGCGGGCAGGCTGTGTTCGGGTGTGGCGGCACTCATCAATAAATCAAAGAGGTGCCCGGATTGCGAGGCAACCCGCGAACACCGCGGGACATGCCAAATCGGTCGTATCCGCCGCACCGCGATTGCTGGTAAGATGAGGGCACGTTAAAAAAAACCGCAACCCATGCGCCCGGCCGGGCCGATGCGTCGCCGCGCCGGGAGCCACGTTCAACAAAAAGGCAGACCATGAAAAGCCGCACACCGATCCGCATGCTGTACCTCCTTCCCTTCGTAGTCTGGCTGTTTCCCGCGCCGGCGTTCGCGGACTGTTCCGAAAAGCTGCTCAACCGCCTGCTGGATTCCGGATTTTCCAAAACGGAAATTCTCGAACTGTGCGGCACCCGTTCCGTGCCGCGGAAATTCAGCAAAAGTCCCCGTTCCAGCGCCGCCGCCTGCCGCGGCCTCAAAATGCTCAAGGAGCAGATCGAACGGGCGTACGACGATTGCCGCGAGTACAACGATGAACGCTGGGACGAATGGGAAGAAGAGCGCCGCGATCGCCGGGGCCCGCGCGATCCCTGGAGGATGCCGCCGATGGATCTCTCCTGCGGCGATTACACGGCCAACCTGGACCGGATCGAGGAACAGATCGATAAATTCTGCGATTAGGTGCATTTCAGGGCCTCCCCGGCCGGTTGCAGCGTTCCAGGCCCTTCCTCCGGACGCCAAAATCGACTATACTCTCGATGCGACCAAACGGGCATGTGGATTTCCCGAACTTGAGAATGAGCATGGAGAGACTGGCAGGATGCAGAAAGTAGGCGATTGCATGAGCGCCCCCGCGCTCACCATCGGCGCCGATGCCCTGGCGCACGATGCCGTTCAGGACATGTTCAAATACGGTGTGGGCGCGCTGCTGGTGATGCATGAAGGAAAGTGCGTCGGCATCGTCACCAAAACCGACTGGCGCCAGAAAGTGCTGGACGGGGAGGGCGATCCCAGATCCTTCACCGTGGAAAGCATCATGACCCGCAGGCTCATCGTCATCGGCAGGGACGAACCGCTGACGAAAGCGAGCATTCTCATGAAGAAGAAAGGGTTCCGCCACGTCGCCGTGACCCACGAAAACAAAATCGTGGGCGTGCTCTCCATGAAGGACCTGGAAAAGCGGTACGAAAACCAGACGGGCTGATTCGCGTCCGCACCGTTTCCGAAACGGCGGCGCTTCAGGAATCCTCCGGCGCGTAGGCCGAACGCCAGGCTTCGTAGCCGCCCATCATACTGTACACCTCCTTGAACCCCTGCTCCGAAAAATAAGCCGCCGCGCCCTGGCTGGAAATCCCGTGGTAGCAGTACACGATCAACGGCTTGTCCTTGTCGGTGCTGTTCGTGAAATCCTGCACGTTGCCGTCGTTCACCGACACCGCGTCCGGCAGGTGTCCGCTCTGGTAGGAGCCGGGGTCGCGGATGTCCACCACGTTGGCGGCGTCGTTGTCCAGCATTTCCCTGGTTCTGCGGATGTCTATCTCTTGAAACGAGGGCATGAAAGCCTCCATAATGGGTGTCTGCGATCTGCAAAGGATAGCACAGGCCGGGGCAACGGCAAACGGCTGGTGGCAAACGAAATACGGGGAAAGCATGGGTACAAATCTGGCGCAACTGGAAGAAAGTCTGAAAAACGCCCGCGAACTCGGCGACGCCGAAGCGGAAGCGCGGGTGCTGATGGATCTGGGTGGGCACTATCAGGCAATCCGCCGTTTGCCCAAAGCCGCGGCGATGCTCTCCCAGGCAGTGAAACTCAGAAACGATGCCGGTCCGCAGGAGGCGGCGGTGCTGCACGCCCGGCTGGGCTGCGTCTACTGGGAGATGGCTCAGCTCAAAAAAGCGCTGGTGCAATTCGAGCAGGCGCTGAACCGGCTCGCCGACGCGCCGGACGCGGAAGGCGAATACCGGCTGCGCACGCTGGTTGCCGTCACCCATTGGCGCAAATGCCAGTGGCAGGAAGGACTCGCGGGATTCCGGGCGGCGCTCAAACTCAAGGAAAACGCGGATGGAGAACCTTAAGAAATATTAAAAACGGGGAATACCGTCCCCTCAGGGAAGCGATGGAACGCGGCGTGAGCATACTCGAAAACCGCATCCGCCTGGCGCGCGAGCAGAACGATCCCCTGAAATTGCTGCAGCCCCTGTTCTCGCTGGCTCCGCTGTACCTGTTCACCGGCCGGGAAACCGGGATGGACGCCTTGCTCAAGGAAGCCGCCTCCCTCGCCGAATCACTCGGCAAACACGACATCCTCGAAACGATCCCGAAACTGCGTGCATTGCAAAACGGAATCGATTCCCGTTGAGGGTTGAGTTTAAAAAATCCTCTCCGCCACTTTTAGGGCTTTCTTGGCGAGGGAGCGGGCGTCGCCGTTTTTGCAGATGAGAAAATACTCTCCCGGCAGTTCGAGCTGCTCGATCACCGCTTCGCCCAGTGGGTCCTCGCAGGTGAACCAGCCTTTTTTCTGATAGATCAGAACGTACATCGGCTCGTCCGGGAAGTGCGCCACCTGTTTGCGGCAGATCCAGACGTGGCGGATGTTTTCGAATTTTTCAAGCTGCTCGCGGATCGCTTCCAGGCTTTCGCGTTCCAGCCCGTGTGCCAGGTAGGCGTCCGCCGCGGTCAACGCCGCGCGTTCCGCTTCCGCCTGGGCCTCCACGTCCATGAACGTCTCCGCGCGCAGCCGGTATTGCTGTGCCGCCGTGTCATCGCCGCGCGCCAGGAAATAATCGCGCGCCAGCTCGCAGGCCGGGACCGCCAGCCGGGGGTGGTTTTCGATGACGGATTCGAGGAACCCGACTCCCGACGCGTCCCTGCGTTCCAGGAGCAGCCGTCCCACGGCGTAGGCGGCTTCGGGGTCCTCGCGGTTCTTGCTCCAGGCCATGCGGTACAGCGGCAAGGGATCGGTCTGCGGTTTGAGCTGTTCCGTCCACGCGGCGAGATCCCACAGCTCGCCGGGCGTCATTTCTCCCGCCCTGTGTTTTTCTTCCAGCCTCTGCAACGCTTCTTTACCCTGCCGCACATAGGTGTGGCGCTCTTTCCAGGCCGCTGCGTTTTCTTCCGCCCATTGCCGGTCGAGCTCCTGGAGCACGACGGCGAGCTGCTCTCCGAGAAACGCTTCGGCCGCGTTTTGCCGGGGAGCTTCCGGCAGAGTGACCCTCTCGACCAGCGGTTTGAGCCTTTCCTGAAGCGAAGGGTGCGTTCCTTCCCGGTCGGTTTTCGATTCCAGCTGTTCACTCAGGCAGCGCTGCCGCTCTTCTTCTGAAAACGGGCGCGAGCGGATGAAGTCATGCAGTTCCGTATACACCTTCCGGTTCACTACGGGAGTCGTCTCGCACTGCTCCGTGAGCCGGTCCCAGAAGCGATCGTTCAACAGCTGCTCGGAAACCTGAACCTCGGCGAGCGTTTCCGCGAACGTGCGGCGGGACGTGACGCGGGCGGCCATCGCGTCGGCCTGGTGTTCGTTGACGCGCACGAACACGGAAAAATAGGCCTGCAGGATCGGGTCGTGCCAGTCGAAAAAACGCCGGAACAGCCATTCCCCGGCGGGTCCGGCGCGCTCGACGACCGGCATGGACAGGATCCAGCATGTGCGCACCCTGCGGACCCACGCGCCGAACCGGCAGTGACGCCCCGCCAGGTGGCCGAGCTCGTGCGCCAGCACCGAACGGAATCCTTCCGGCGTGAGACTCAGCATCAGCGGCAGACCCAACAGCAGCGTGCTCCGGTAGCGGCCGAACACGCCGAGCAGCGGCGCCTGATCCATGTAGGCGTTGAATCCCTGTGTCACCAGGACGCGATGGATGGGCGGGCTGTTCAACCGGGCGCGCAGGTGACGCAGTTCAGCGAAAAGCTGCGGGCATTCTTTGGCGCGGATGCGGTGTCCCACCTGAGCCGTGGAATCGCCGCGCAGCGCGTTGAACATCGCCAGAGAAAAAGCAGTCAGCCAGACAGCGGGCAGGGAAGCGGCCAACACCAGCAGGATGGAATCGGTGCGGTACGCCCCGTACAGCAGGCCCACGGCAAGCGGGATCAGCGACAGCAGCACGCCGTAAAAATAGCCGTACCCCAGTCCTGTCAGGAGCGACAGCCTCAGCGGGTATCCTTCGGGATTGCGCTTCAGATGCGCTTCCGCCTCCTGCACCAGAGACTCGTAGCGCTCCCGCCTTTGCGTCGTGCTGTTGGCAACCGCGGCTTGGGTCATGGCGTCCGGTCCGCACCGCCGACCCGCCCGGGGGCGGGAAGGGGCGCAGGTAGTTTGTGTTGTCAGGAGTCGGTAAACAAAAAGCAAGCGCTATGCCAAACACCGACCCTTGAAAAACCGCGTCCTGGCGCCGGGGCATGAGGTGGGTTTAAGGCCGGAAGTTATGAAAAACTGAACATTCCCAATGAACGCGGAACGCGGCGTGCGGCTTCAAGGAGAGGCGGGTATGTAAAACCGGAGATTCCCGGATGCGAACGAAATTGCCAGCCTGTCTGAAAATTCGTAAATTTTCGCGCCGGCAGACTGCTCGCTCTTGCATAACCGGCGGTATTTCAAGCTCCCGGAATTGGTACTTGTTTTGCACATTTCAGAACGATCACTTTAACAGGGAAATTTCGTGAGCGATTGGCGCGGATCATGGCTATGGCCGGGTTCCACGCCGCACGTTGTCCCTGGAGGTTCAAACCCAATTCAGGAGCGGTTCATGACGAAATTCAAGAAGGGGTGCGTGGCGATCGTTGCTTCCCTGTTCGCCGTTTCCCTGTTGGCGGGCAGCGCGGCCGCTGGCGGAAAAGGCAAGGGGAAATGGAAGAAAAAGGAATACAAGGAATGGGTGGAAGAGAGGAGTGAATACAAAAAGGATTGGCGCGACGACATCCGCGAAAGCCAGTCCTCCGATGCAGGCTGCGACCTGCCGCCCGGACTTGCGAAACAGGGCAAGGTGCCTCCGGGGTGGGCGAAAAAATGCAATCAGCACGCCTACCGGAAATCGACACACACGCACAGCAGGGAATACCGGGAATACGAGCACAAACGGGTTCCCAGGCGGAGCGAAGAACGTAAAGTGGAAGGGGAGGTGGATGTCGGGATCAACGTGCACATTCCGTTTCCCTGAATACCGCCGGCCCTGGGCCGCGTTCTGAATTCAGACAAAGAAAAACCGGGCTTGCGGGCCCGGTTTTTTTATGCGCGAAAGAAGTCCGGTCACTTCTTGCGGGTTTTCTGTTTCCATTCGCGCGCGCGTTTCTGCGCTTCGGTGAGCTGATCCGCGGTCATCTTCGCCGCCAGTTTGTCGCGGTTTTTCGCGGCCAGGCTGCGGTCTTTCTCGGTTTCGAATTTCGATGCGGCCAGGTGGTACCACATGTGCGCCTGCACATAATCCTCCGGAACGCCTTCCGGCGTCGCGTAGAGATTGGCCAGATTGTACTGGGCGGAGGGATTGCCCTGTTCCGCCGCCATGCGGTACCAGCGGATCGCCTGGCTGTCGTTTTTGGCCACGCCCAGGCCCTCCTGGAACAGCACGCCCAGGTTGAACTGCGCCCGCGCGTCGCCCTGCCTGGCGGCATTGAGATACCAGTACGCCGCCTTTTTGTGATCCTGCGGCACACCCTCGCCCTTGCCGTACATCGAGCCGAGGTTGCTTTGCGCCAGGGCGAGACCCTGTTTGGCGGCAATCTCATACCACTTGAGCGCTTCCTTGTGGCTCTGCGGCAGGCCCAGACCCTGATCGTGCAGGTAGCCCAGGCTCAGCTGCGCCCTGGGATCCCCATGCTGCGCCGCCTGCTGAAACCAGTGCGCCGCCTGTTTGTAATCGCGGGGGATCAGTTCGCCCTTGGCGTAGAGAGTGCCCAGCGTGGTCTGCGCGGTGACGAAACCCTGTTCGGCGGCTTTGCGGTACCAGTGCACCGCTTCGTCGGGATTGCGGTTGACGCCCTGGCCGTTGGCGTACAGCGACGCCAGGTTGAACTGCGCCGTGGGACGGCCCTGTTCGGCGGCCCGCTGAAACCAAATCAGCGCTTTGTGGTAATCCTGGGACACGCCCAGGCCCTTGAGGTACATGACGCCCAGGTTGCTCTGAGCGCGGGCGATGCCCTTCTCGGCGGCTTTTTCGTACCATTTCACCGCCGACGGGTAGTCCGTGGGCACGCCCTGGCCCTTGGCGAACATGATTCCCAGATTGAACTGCGCTTTGGCGTTGTCCAATCCGGCGAGTTCTTCATAGATGCCGAAAGCGGTTTTGTAATCCTCCGCCTCGTAGGCCTGCACGGCCTTGAACAGTTTGTGTTCCGGATTGCTCGCTGATACGGGATTGACGGTCAGGAGCAGCGCTGCGAAGGCTCCTGCCACTTGCGAGAAACGCCCGATCCAACGGTTGCGGTTCATGATCCTCGACTCCTGGGCAAATTCATGTTTAAAAAAAATTCGCCTCCAAAAAACCGGTGTCGAAAGTCTAGCAGATGATCCGCTCCGTATGCCGATATTGGCGACATTTTTGAATGCGTGGCGCACGCTCTGCCGGGGCGTCCGGTTTTTGAATGGTAAATCTTCATGGCGTCACTCAAGAAATCCGGATTGCGTCCGATCTATTAGATTAGGATCTGCTATGAGGATTCCGGAAGCAGGCATCGCCACGATCCACACACGGTTCCCTTCGATCGGCGTTTCTACGGTGAATTACGGACTTGGCTGTACCGGTCAGACGGAAGCGCCGCCGACCTTCATGCACACACTTGAAACCCATGGACACAAATACCCGGTTTTAGCTGAAAAAGTATTGATTTTCCGAAGATAATTTTGATAAAATAAGCAAAATTTATTTCCAGTTTGTTGAAATTTATAGGGAGTGGAGTCAAAAATTAAAAATTAGGACCTGAAGCGTTTTACCTTGATGTCTCTCTTCAAGGTGAGGCCGGAAACCTGAAAGGAGAAGGTTTATGAAGAAAATCCTCGTATTGACCGCAGTTGCCGCATTCGTTTTATCCATACCGATGACAGTGATGGCCGCAGGCTACGGCGCCGCCGGCTGCGGGCTCGGCAACCTGGCATTCGGGGCCAAGCCGGGTGGACAGCAGATTCTGGCAGCCACCACCAACGGCACGTTCGGTTCCCAGACGTTCGGCATCACCTCCGGCACGTCCAATTGCGGCGACCACGGTCTGCTGAATCTGAGCAAGGAGCGCGAAATTTTTGCCGAGCAGAATTATTCCAGTCTGGTGAAGGAAATGGCGATGGGCGAGGGCGAAAACCTGATCACGCTGGCAAGCCTCTACGGCTGTAACGCCAATGCCCATTCTGAGTTCGGCGCTCTGGTGCAGGACAAGTTCGACATTCTGGTGAAAAGCGACGACACCACCTCCGGCGAGATGCTGACGCTGCTGGAAGAGGAACTGATGTACCATCCGAAACTGTCCAAATCCTGCCACGTTGTGTTGCAGTGACTGTTTTGTTCTTTAAAAAAGGATACTGGTGACTTTCTCACCAGTATCCTTTTTTTTTTGCCCTCAAAATCCCGTGGTTCCATTCCGTTTCGCCTGCCTGTTATTGATCCTCCTCTGGGTTGTCCCCGCACGGGGTTTCTCTGCCGAAGCGCCCCCGTATCTGGATGAACTCGTGCAACGCGCCGCGCAGAAATCGCTACACGAGGCGCGTATGTGGCATCTGCTGCTCAAGTACCGCAAAACCCTGTTCGGCGGTTATGAGAGCGAAGCGGACGGCATGGATTATTTCAATCACCCGCGCGGCAAGACCGACCCGGAAGCGGAACTGCGCGCCACGCTGGCGAGCTTTTTCACCCGGCCCGGCGACCTTCCGGCGCGAAAAGAACATCCCCAGTGCAATTTCGCCGCACGCTTCAAATGGCTGAGCAAACAGCTCGACTTCGATCCCCAGCGCCTGCCGGTGCAGCCCTGCAAGCGGCTCAGAAGCTGGATGCAGACGCTGGAGCCCGAGCGGGTGACGGTGGTGTTCGCCTCGTATTACTTCAGCAACCCCGCTTCCATGTTCGGCCACACCCTGCTGCGCATCGACAGCAAGAGCAAAGGCAAAAAGCAGAAACTGCTCAACTACGGCGCCAACTATGCGGCGAAGCCGGACACCGACAACGCCGTCCTGTATGCGCTCAAGGGGCTGGTGGGGCTGTTCGAGGGGCATTTCGCCATCTTCCCCTACTACGTGAAGGTGCAGGAGTACAACAACTGGGAAAGCCGCGATCTGTGGGAGTACGAACTGAACTTCACCGAAGACCAGCTGGAGATGCTGCTGCTGCATCTTTGGGAACTGGGCGGGACGTTTTTCGAATACTATTATTTTCAGGAGAACTGTTCCTACCACATCCTGTCGCTTTTGGAAGTGGCCAATCCGGAACTGCACCTGCGCGAATCCTTCTTTTTTTCCGTCATCCCCACCGACACCGTCAAAGTGATCGCCGAACAGAAGGGACTGGTGAAGGATGTGGTCTACCGCCCGGCGGTGCTGAGCAAGATGAACCACAAGCGTTTCCGCATGAGCGAGGAAGAGCGCTCCCTGTTCCGCGGCATCATCCGCGATCCCAAACGGATCGAGTCGCAGGCGTTTCAGAGCCGCAAGGTTGAATCGCGCGCCCGCATCCTCGACGGCTATCTCGATTACCTGCAATTCAAAGGCATGCGCGATGACGAGTTGGAAAACGGCGCCGCGCGCATTCCCCGTTCGGTGCTTCTGGCGCGCAGCCGCCTCAACTACCAGACTCCCGAAGAAGAGCCGATCCGCTTTTCCTCGCGCCCAGACTGGGGGCACGGCACCGACCGCGTGCGCTTCGGCGTGGGCCACAACGATGACGAACCGTTTCAGGAGATTTCCTACCGGCCCGCCTACCACGATCTTCTGGCCAACGCCACCGGTTACGACAAGGATTCCGAGATCCGCGTGCTCGATTTCAACGTGCGTTACTACAATGAAAGCGAGCGTCTTAAGATCGACCGCGCCACCATCCTGGGCATCACGTCGCTCTCGCCGATCGATCCTTTATTCCCCAAACCCTCCTGGCGGCTGAACGTCGGCGTCGACACGCTGCGCGACCTGGACTGCACCTACTGCAATTCCTTCCGGGCGAACTTCGGCGTGGGGGCTTCCTACCGGCCGCGGTTTTTCTCGCCGTTTCTGCTTTACGCGTTCGCCGACGCCGACTCGGATTTTTCCAGCCGTCTCGACGACGGTTTCCGCATCGGCGGCGTTCTCGAGATCGGCGGTTACGTCGATCTCACCGAAAACTGGCAGGTGCAGATCGCCGGTTCCTACCGCAACTACTTCCTCGGCGACGAAAAAAACATGTTCGCCGCCACCTTCGCCCAGCGCTATTCCCTTTCCCAGAACTTCGACGTGCGTCTCGAATACAACCGCTACGACGAAAACGACGAAGGCATCCTGTCCGCCAATTTTTATTTTTAAAATCCGGCGTTTTCCCGGCGACCCGGCTGCCCTCAATTTCTGTATAATGGAACCCTTCCTTTCATGGTCAGAGGGCGGAGACGCATGCAACCCGATTCCGCGGTGCTGGAATCTATCTGGAACGAATACGGAGAACGGCTGCGCCGGTTTCTGCGCGCCCGCGTCGCCCGTCCCGAAGACGCGGACGACCTGGCCCAGGAAATCCTCATCAAGGTGCACAAGAACCTGGCGCAGTTGAAAGAAACGGACAAGCTCCAGTCCTGGCTGTTTCAGATCGCCCGCAACGCCCTCACCGACCATTACCGCAAAACCGGTGTGAACCCCGCCGGTGCCAGTGCAACGCAGGAGGAATTGGCGTTCGACGGCCAGGAAGACGGTTCGATCCGCGCCGAGCTCACCGGCTGTCTCGAACCGTTTTTAAAGCAGCTGCCGGACAAGTACCGAGACGCCGTCACCGCCGTCGATCTTCAGGGCCAGCCGCAGAACCGCCTTGCGGAACAGTGGGGCCTCTCGTACTCCGCGTTGAAGTCGCGCGTCCAGCGCGGCCGCGCCCTGCTCAGGGAACTGTTTTTTCAGTGCTGTTCCTACGAGATCGACGCCCGCGGCCGCATCACCGGCTACCAGAGCAAAAACGGCTGCTGCTGAATTTTCCTTTTTGACGCGAACGATTCATGCAAATTGCTCGGCGATTTTTCCAAGCTGATCGATGCAAGTCCCCCAGCCTTCCAGAAAGCCCATGTCAGCGTGTTTCTGCCGGTCTGCGTCATTTTTATGGAGCGCCGTAGCCGTGTATTTCGTGCCTTGCGGATGTTCCTCCAAAGCAATGATCGCGGAAAAGAACGATTCCTCGTTCGGCCGCCAGCCGCCTTGAAGCGCATCGGTGAACACAATACGCTTGTGCTCAACGACCTCCAGAAAGCAGCCTTCGCCTCCGTGTTCGGTACCGTCTTCCATCCGCATGACCGTATCGAATGCGCCTCCCGCATAAAACTCGTGTTTCTTTGAAATCGTGACGATCGGCGACGGCGCCCACCATTTTACAAAATGCTCCGGCTCGGCCCACGCTTTCCAGACGGCCTTGCGCGGCGCTTTGATAATGCGGGAAACAGTGAGATCTTTATCGGTTTCGGTCATTTGGGTTTCTCCTTCACCAGTTGGTTTTCCACATATTCCGCTAACCGATCCGTCCTGCCTTCCCACAGCTTGCGTTGAACACCCAGCCAATTCTCTGCCGCCGCCAAACGTTTTGGCATGAGGCGGCATGTCCGAACCCGCCCGACTTTGGTTGAAGAAATGAGGCCGCAGTTTTCCAGGACAGCGAGGTGCTTCATGAAGGAGGGCAGCGCCATGTCGAAGGGTTCCGCCAGTTTTTTCACGCTCGCCGGAGCTTTCACGAGCCGCTGAATCACAGCACGCCTTGTGGGGTCTCCCAAGGCTTGGAAAACCGTATCGAGATTTGAGTAATAGTTAGCCATATGTATAACTATAGGCGGGTGAAGGGTACAGGTCAAGAAGCAACGATCTATTTTTTGCAGATATTTTTTAATCCCATTTGCGTCTTTTTAAGAACTCCTCCGTCTACTGGTTTGAGCATTGCAAGGGCAATGCACTTCACACTCAAACGACAGGAGGAAATCATGAACAGGACGATCGAGGTAAAAACCAGAATCCACATGGGGCTCAACACGCGCCGGTTCGAAGAAGCGGTGCGCTTTTACACAGCGCTGTTCGACGTGCCGCCTGCAAAGCTTAAATCCGGCTACGCCAAGTTCGAAGTGGACACGCCGCCGCTCAACCTGGCCCTGACCCAGGCCGGCCGCGTGAGCGGCAACCGGGCGAGCCATTTCGGCGTGCAGGTGGCTTCCAGCGAACAAGTCAAGGCGCAGGCCGAGCGGCTGCAAGCGCTCGGACTCGACACGAAGATCGAGGAAGACACCGTCTGCTGCTACGCGCGCCAGGACAAGGTCTGGGTGCGCGATCCCGACGGCAACGCCTGGGAAACCTTCGTGGTGCATGAAGATGCGGAGGAGAAGGCCTGCGATCCGCAGGCGGCGGCAGGCTGTGCCTGCTGATGCGCCGGACGCGGGGCAAAAAAGACCCGGCCCTTTTAGCGGGCCGGGTCTTTTCTATGGATCCGCTTTGATCAACGCTGCAGCAACTCGTCCACGAATTCTTTCGATCGTTTCAGGGAATAACCGTAGGTTTTCTTTGTCAGGGCGGTGGCGGTGATGGTGTCGCCCCGAAGCGCCAGATCCAGGATGCGGTCGTCGGCGGGCTTGCCGTTCGCTTCGGTGGCGTCCGTGTCGAGGGACAGTTCCGGCTCGACGGAGAAATGCGTGCTGAAAAAATCCAGCGCCGGTTTGATTTTCGGCCGGATGCCGTTCCATTGAATGCGCACGGTGTCGGTGTCCACGACACGCACCGGGTAGTCATGGTGTTTGACGCCGTCGCCGCGTTTGCGCTTCGGCTGCCTCTCTTTCGCCCGCTCCAGACTCTGCCGGATGCGGGCGATCTCGTGTTCCGGCGCTTTGCGTTTTCTTGCATCGAACAGTTCGCGTTTCCACTTTCCCACTTCCGACTGATACGGCCAGCGCTTGCGCTCTGTTTCCAGCGCTTCAGAAAGCGGCGCCGCATCCACTCCCTTCAGCTTGAAGTCCAGAAACGTATAAAACTGCACCCGCTGCCGCTCATCCGTGCCGCAGCTTGGAGTCGTGAGTTTCTCGCGCGTTTTGCGTGCCCACGCGATCTCGGAGTAGGGGATTTCGACGATCGCCAGGTCCGTGTCCGGGTAGTGGTCGTTCAAGTGTACGAACGGAATTTCACCAGCATGCGGTCGGGATAGCCCTTCACCAGCCAGTTCGTGGGCCGGGTGCGGGCACGAAAATAGTAGAGACAGATCAGCGAGAACACAAAGGCGACGAACGCGAACCAGTACAGCAGCACCGGATCGAGATGAAAGCCGCCGTTCTTGTAGCCGCCGGACAGGGCCAGGATCAGGCAGCCGAAAAACAGAAAAAAACTGACGAACACCGCCACAAATCCGGTTACCGGGGAATACCGGAAAACCCGTTCCCGGGCGTAGGCCTTGGGCGCGTCCTTGTGTGCGAAAAGTTTCATAACTCATTGATTATAATGGAATATCAGGCCAATTCGGGCGGTTTTAAACTAACCGTTGAAAATTCAAAAGTTTGGCTTGAGGTTTGTGGGTTGGCGGGGGAATCGGGAAAACCGGAGGCTTATCAGCGGATCGCGTTCACCTTGAAGATACGCCTGGCCGCGAACATGGCAATCAGCGCCGGAATCCAGACGATGAAACATTCCCACAACAGCACCTTCGCTCCATAAAGGGTCAAAAACCCGGAAACCCCGATGGGCGAAACCGGAATCGGCCGCCAGGGCAGAAAGTAGCGGGTGTCGTCGGCGGGTGAGAAATACGCGATCCCCAGCCCGCCGTCGGTCAGCCCGTCGAGCACGCCGTGCGACGCGGTGACGCAGAAAAAATACAGCACCCACAACCGCCAGGGCCGCGAAAGAAAGGAAAATTGTCTGAAAAATGCGGCAACGAAGAAGACCGCGAGCAGCAGCGCGAAGGCGAAGGAGTGGAAAAAGCCCCGGTGACCGAGAAAGTCCTCATAGCGGACGCCGAAATAAAACCACAGCACGTCGATATCGGGGAGGATGGAACCCAGGACCGAAAACGCGAGGATGCGGTTCCGCAATTCCCTGGGGGAGAAGACCTGCGTGGCGGCTCCGGCGACGACGGCGTGTGTGAAGACAGTGGGCATGCGGCGGGGAAGGGGCCTCGCTTGCGGGAGGCCCCGTCAAAAATACGATTCAATTCATGGGGATGCGGATTTTCTGACCGACAAAGATCTTGTCCGGGTCCTTGATCACCTCCGTGTTGGCCTTGAAGATCCTGGGATAATCCATAGCGTCGCCGTAATATTTTTTCGCCAGCTTGGAAAGCGTGTCTCCTTTTTCGATGACGTAAAACAGGACTTTTTCCTTTTGCTCCGGCGCCTTGATCTCGTTGACGATGCTTTCCACCCCTTTGATATTGCCCGCCATCAGGATGGCTTTTTCCGCCGCCTCGGCCGAGTCGCTGTTGCCGGTCAGCTTCACCGATCCGTTTTCATATTCCACCTTGAGGTCCTTCACGCCGGGATTCTCCTCCTCAATGTGGTCTTTGATTTTATCCGCCGCTTCATCCTCTTTGTTGAAAATCTTGTTGCCGATGGACTTCACAAAATCGAACAATCCCATGAAGAATTCTCCCCTTTATTGGCACTCCGTTGAACGATTTCAATCTTCCAGCACAAAACTCACTTTCATGATGACCCGGTATTCGGTGACCGCTCCATCCTTGACCACCACTTTCTGCTCGTTGATCCAGGCGCCTTTGACGTTGCGAAGGGTCTTGTTGGCCCTCTGAATCCCGGTGCGTATGGCATCGTCAAAACTTTTTCCAGAAGAGGCGTTGATTTCCGTAATGCGTGCGATGGACATGATGAACTCCTCAGAAGCAATGCGTGGATGAAGCGGAAAAGGGCAGACGGGTCCCTATCGCCACTTTCCCGTCGGATTGAATCGATGCAAGCGTCAGAAGAACCGCTTTGCCATTCCCAGGATGTCGTCCATCACGTCGCCGTCGTTGTCCGCATCGAGGAACGATCCCAGAAGCCCCAGCGGCGAATCATTTTGACTGCCGCTCATCGAAGCGCTGGGAGCGGTGCCGCCGTTGGTCTGTTTGCTGAGGGCCCCCATCGCCGCGGCGGCCACCATGGGCAGCAGTTTTTTGATGATCCCCGTATCCTGGCCGGTCTGTTTGGCCGCATGGCTCGCCACGTTGCGGCTCACATCCTTGCTGCCGAAAATGTGTCCCAGGATGGCGTTGCCTTCGAGGATGCTTTCCGGCTTGCGCAGCGTCTCGGGCTGCTCCAGGTAGCGCTGGTGCGATCCCCTGTTCAGCGCGCTCATCAGACTTTCCAGCCCGGATTCGCTGGAGGCGTTGTTTTTCAGCCCTCTCGTGACAGCAGGCAGCACGCGTTCGAGAATGTTCTTGGTGTCCGTCTCGCCCAGTCCGACGGCTTTTCCCATTTGTTTGACGGATTCCCCGCCCTGGTTGTTGAGAAGCATTTCCAGTAGATTCATGGCAAAGATCTCCTTTTCTGCACAGTGGAATCGAGGTGCTTGACAATTCGGTGGATTTTTTACCGTACAACGATCGCGAAGGCGGAATCAAGCCCAAGTTGGAAGAAATTCCGCGCCGGATGCGGCGACGCCGCAGGCTCATCCCTGATTGCCGAACACCTTTTTAAGAAGATCCGTCACCCGCGCTGCCGGGTTGGTGCGGATTTTTTTCTCCTCTTTCCCCACCATGAGGAACAGCCCGTTCATCGCTTCGTTGGTGACGTAATGGTTCAGGTCCAGAGACTGGGCGGACATGAACGGCAGCGAGGTGAAGGTTTGCATCATGTTGTTGTACGCGGCGGTGCCGCCCACCTGATCGAGACTGTTTTCCACCATCGGTTTGAAGGCTTCGTAGATCTTGCCGGAGGTTTTCGACTTGAGGTACTCCGTCGCGGACGTGTCGCCGCCGTTCAGGATGCCCTTGGCGTCGTCGAACGTCATCTCCTGGATCGCTTCCAGGAAATATTCCTTGGCCTTGGGCGCGGCTTTTTCCGCGGCCCGGTTCATGCTCATTTCGAAGCTCTCCACCTGCTGCTGAAATCCGAATTTCTTCATGGTGTCGGCCACGTTCTGGATTTTTTCCGGCATCAGGATCTTCACCGCCTCGTTCTTGAAATAGCCGTTGTTCCTGGAGAGAAAAGCCACGGCATTTTCCGTGCCCACCGACAGCGCCTGCTTCAGCCCGGAGATGGTGGTTTCCAGATCCGGGGCGCCGCCCATCACCGGCGTGTTTTTCAGACCGCCCATCAGATCTTCGAAAATGCCCGCCTGGCCGGCGGCGGGGATCAGAAAGAGACAAAAAACCAAAGCTGAGATTTTTTTCATGTTCGCACACCTTGAGTAGAAGAATAACGGTTGAAAGGAATCATCCCGCCTGAAGCTGCGACGTGCAGTGAGGACACCGGGACGCCTTGACGGGAATGGAGCTGAAACAGAAATCGCAGTCTTTGGTCGTGGGCGCTTCTTCCGGTTTTTCCTCTTCCCGCTTCATCCTGTTGATGCCGCGGATGAGCAGAAAAACGGCAAACGCCACGATCAGAAAACTGATCACCGAGTTGAAAAACACGCCGTAATTGACGGTCACGGCGCCTGCGGCTTTCGCGGCTTCCAGAGAAGCGTAGGGGCTCGCTGTGGACCCTTCTTTCAGGACGAGGAAAAAATCCGTGAAATCCACGCCGCCAAGAAGCAGCCCGATGGGAGGCATGAGCACATCGGACACCAGCACCTTGACGATGAGCCCGAATGCGCCGCCGATGATGATTCCCACCGCCATATCCACCACATTGCCCCGCATGGCAAACTCTTTAAATTCCTTGATCATGGAACGCTCCTCGTTTCAGCTACAGTTGGTGTTCCCGGTAGGAAAGCGCCGGATTCAGTCGAACGGAAAAACCGGTCTGCTCGCGTTCAGAAGTCTGTTTTTATTGATGGATTGAACAGCAAAGGATTGCAAATCGAGCTTACTGTAAAAATAAAACTTCGGGTAATAAATTTGTATTTGGAGTGAAATTTTTCAAGGCAACCGCTTCAGGTTGCACTCAAAAAGGAAGGAAAAAACGGGCATATAAAAAAAAGAAAAAAGTGGAAATATGGAAAAATCATGATAGCTTTAATTTAATCAATAAATGTTAAAACTATGTGAGAATTCTTGGTCAGACGGCGAGTTTGGCTTCAAGTCAAAGATTCCTTTTTTTTCTGTGCCGGTGACAGTCAAGAGAACCGGTCAACGCAACATGAATGACTGAAACCCAATAGAATACGGGTGTTTTTTCTGCAACCGGGAAAGGGGTTCGAACCGATTGCATCCAAAGCCATAGTGATGTCCATTTAGCGGAAGTTTTCTGCCTGTTCGCAACAGGAGCGCACGATGCCGAACCGGATCAAAGTCGTGATGCTGGTCGAGGGACGTGATTCATCGCGAATCATGTATCACGGCCTGAAGGACGATTTCGATATCGTCAAAGTCATCAAGGAGAAAAAGGCCACCCGCGGGCAGTTGCTCACGCGCAGGCTGAAAACGCTCGGCGTGCGCAAAGTCGCCGGCCAGATCTCTTTCATGCTGTTCAACAAATTCCTGAGCCGCCAATCCCGCCCGCATATAGAACAGATCAAAAAACGGTACGCGCTGGACAACGCGCCCTTCCCGGAACAGATTCTGCAACGGGTGCAGGCCCTCAACAGTGAAGAAACTGTTCAGCTTCTCAAATTTCTTTCTCCGGATGCGGTGGTGGTGGAGGAAGCCGACACCTTGAGCGAAGAGGTGCTCAATTGCATCGACGCCCCCTTCCTGCACACCCACGTGGGGATCACGCCAAAATATCAGGGTGTGCACGGCGGCTACTGGGCGCTCACCCAGCAGGACATTCCCAACTGCGGCGTCACCGTGCTGAGAATGGAGAAAGGCGACGGCGGCGGTGGTGTTCTGTACCAGGAGACCATCACCGTCAGCGAGAAGGACAACTTCAACACCTATCCCTATCACCAGGTGGCCAAGGCGATCCCGCTGATGAAATCCGCCCTGCGCGACGTTTCCGGAACCCCGAGGATCATCCGCCCCAGCGGCCAGCCCTCCCGCCTCTGGTACTACCCCACCCTGGTGGAGTATCTCAAGAACCGGTTTCTCCACAACGTCAAGTGAACGGCTCCGCCCTTGCCGTTGAAACTGTGATACACTTTCCCTCGTTTTCTCCGATTCCATAAATTCATCGCAGCAAGCATGCGGCCGATCATCGAGATAGCCGGTAAACTGGGGCTCACCGAAACGGACCTCATCCTGTATGGTCCGCACAAAGCCAAAATCCGTCTTGATGTGCTCAAACGCTTTCCGCCCAGGGGAAAGCTGATCCTGGTCTCCGCCATCACGCCCACCGCCGCCGGGGAAGGAAAAACCACCACGTCGATCGGCCTCAGCCAGGCTCTGGTCAAGCTTGGGGAAAGCGTCTGCCTGACTCTGCGCGAGCCCTCACTGGGGCCCTGTCTCGGCATGAAAGGCGGCGCCACCGGAGGCGGCGCGAGCGAAGTCCTGCCGATCGAGGACATCAACCTGCACTTCAACGGCGACTTCCACGCCGTCACCGCGGCGCACAATTTTCTCGCCGCCATGCTGGACAACCACATCTACCACAAGGGCCTATCCAACATCGATCCGCGCCGCATCACCTGGAGGCGGGTGCTGGACATGAACGACCGCTCGCTGCGCAACATCGTCAGCGGACTGGGCGGCGTCCTGCAGGGCGTTCCGCGGGAAACCGGGTTCGACATCACCGCCGCTTCGGAAATCATGGCCGTCCTCTGCCTCGCCGAAGGGCACGAGGACCTCAAGCGGCGGCTGGAAAAAATCCTCGTCGCCTTCACCGTCGACGGCGACCCAGTCACCGCCAGCCAGGTGAACGCCGTCGGAGCCATGTCCGTGCTGCTCAAAGACGCGCTGCTGCCCAACCTGGTGCAGACCAACGAAGGCGTTCCCGCGCTGATACACGGCGGCCCGTTCGCCAACATCGCGCACGGCTGCAACTCCGTCCTGGCGACGCGCGCCGCCCTCGCCCTGGCGGACTGGGCGGTGACGGAAGCCGGGTTCGGGTTCGACCTGGGCGCGGAAAAATTCTACGACATCAAATGCCGCGGAGCGGGGCTGGACACGGCGGCGGTGGTATTGGTCGCCACCTGCCGGGCGCTCAAGCTGCACGGCGGCGTGGATAAGGACGACCTCGAAAAATCCGATCCGCAGGCGGTGCGGCGCGGGCTCGCCAATCTGGATCAGCACGTGTCGAACATCCAGAAATTCTGCGAACCGCCCGTCGTCTGCCTCAATCACTTCGCCGGCGACACGGAAGAAGAAGCCGCCGTTGTGAAGGAGCATTGCGAAAACAGCCTGAAGGTTCCTTTCGCGGTGAGCCGGGTGTTCGCGGAAGGCGGGCAGGGCGGGCTCGAGCTGGCCCGCCAGGTTCTCAGTCATGCCGAGAAAAAATCCAGTCCCTTCTGCCCGCTGTACGACTGGGAGGAGGACGTGAAAACGAAGATCTTCAAGGTGGCCAACGGCATGTACGGCGCCGAGAAGGTCAAGTACAGCAAAAAAGCCGAACGCGACCTGGCCTCCATCCGCAAACTGGGCTACGCAAACCTGCCGGTCTGCATCGCCAAAACTCCCGCGTCGCTCACCGACGATCCCAAAATCCAGGGCCGGCCGGAAAACTTCACCGTCACCGTGCGGGAAATCCTCATCGCCGCGGGAGCGGGTTTTCTGATCCCGCTCACCGGCGACATATTGCGTATGCCCGGCCTGCCGAAAGTTCCCAGGGCGGAACAATTCGACCTGCAGGAAGGAAAAATCACCGGAATGCAGTGAGCCGGGCACACGATAGGGAGAGATTGCCCCGTGTAGCGTGAGTTTTTCTTTGAAAATTGCCTTGAGACGGGATAGATTGACCGCATCCGGCACAGGCGGGGTCTTTGGGCTCCCGCGCAAACAAAACAACACGGTGAGGACCGACGATGAAGATTGAGGTGCGTGGCGCGCTCGCCCGGCGCGGATTTGCCGCGCTGTTCATGGCAATGGTGATTTTAGCGGCCGGGGTCTGCGCGTTTGCCGACTCCAAAGAGGCGACCCGGGAGGAATACGAAAAAGGGCTCACGGCCTACGGCAAGGGAGACCACAAAACCGCGGCCGAAATCTTCAAGGCGCTGGCCAAACAGGGGTTTCCGGTCGCGCAGTACGATCTGGCCATCCTGTATGAAAAAGGGCAGGGCGTGTCCCAGGACTTGAAAAAAGCCGCGCAGTGGTACCACAAGGCCGCAACCCAGGGACTGGCCGCCGCGCAGCACAACCTCGCCGTGTTTTACGACAAGGGCTTCGGCGTCCGTCAGGATTACCGCAAGGCGGTCCAGTGGTATCAGAAGGCCGCCGCCCAGGGCATCGCGCCCTCCCAGCACAACTTGGGCGTCATGTACGACAAGGGGCTGGGGCTTCCCGAGGACAACGAGAAAGCCGTCGAGTGGTATCGGAAGGCCGCCGAGCAGAATATGGCCGCGGCCCAGCACAACCTGGGCGTCATGTACGACAAAGGTTCCGGCGTGAAACAGGATCACCAGAAAGCGTATCAATGGTACCAGAAAGCCGCCGAGCAGAACCACGCGGCCGCGCAGCACAAACTCGGCGTCATGTACGAAAAGGGCAAAGGCATTCCCGAAGATATGAAGGAAGCGGCGAAATGGTACCGCAAGGCCGCGGAGCAGAACGTGGCTCCGGCGCAGTTCAATCTGGGGTTGCATTACCTGGAAGGGCTGGGCGTGGACAAAAATTTCATCGAGGCGCACGTCTGGTACAGCCTGGCGGCGCGGAAATTCGAGGAAGGGGAAGAACGCGAGCTCGCCGTCAAATTCCGCAAATTCGTAGAAAAGCAGATGACGAAAAAACAGCTCGCCGAATCGGAGGAGCGCCTCAAAGACTGGAAACCCAGGACGCAATGAACGGCCGTGCTTTGCTAAGACGCCATTGCTTCCTGCCTGCTTTGCCCTGCCGCTTTGCGTGTAAATCGGCTTGCAGACCTGTTGCGGGGCTCAGAGCGGAAAAAAGACACGCGGTTTCCCCGATCGTCTTGTTTTGCAAAGGTCTCGAACTGATACAGGGAACCGTTCGCATCCCGGGCCCGGCTTGACGGGATCGGGGGAACCTGTCACAATTGCTTAAAATGTCATTGAATTCTGATCTCAGACACCGGATACATCGCTTGAACCTGAAATCAAGCCGGTTGGAGAGAATACTCCCGCACCTGCCTTTCCCCAGCCCTTAATTTCTGTCCGTCCGAGATTGCAATTTACCCTGCCTGGAAACGGGCATCACCCCTCCGGACCGAACGGCGTCGGAGTCCGGAAATCCAATCGATGAAAGGGGCGTGCTATGATCGCAAAGAACACCGTCGTGTCGTTGAGCTATCAATTGAAAAACTCCGAGGGCAAGGAGCTGGACCGCGCCGACGCGGAAAAGCCGCTGTCCTACCTGCACGGACACAACCAGATCGTGCCCGGTCTGGAGAAAGCGCTGGAAGGCATGACGCAGGGGGATAAAAAGAACATCGACCTGGCTCCCAACGAAGGGTACGGCGAAGTGAACCCCGGTCTGCGCCTGAAACTGCCCCGCACCAAATTCCCTCAGGACATGAAAATCGTCCCCGGACTTCAGTTTGAAGCCACCCTGGGAGAGAACAACCACATCTTCACCATCGTCGAAGAAGAGGGCGAAGACGTCAAGATCGACGGCAACCATCCACTGGCCGGCGAATCCCTGCATTTTTCCGTGGAAGTCCTTAAAGTGAGAGAAGCCACCCAGGAGGAAATAGAACACGGCCATTCACACGATCAGGGCGGCGGTCACAACCACTGAGAACAGGCGCCGTCCTTTGTGGACGGGAGTGCGCGGGTTTCAATCAGGCAGGCGGGAAGTTCAACGGGTGGGATGATGCAACGTCAGCTCGCGGCCACGTCATTCTTTTTGTAATTCCAGATCAGCGCCTTGTGGATTTTATTTTCCAGCGCTTCGCGGTTCAGATCCTGTTTGCGCAGGTAGTCGAACGCGCCGAGGGAGAGCATTTCCTGTTTCTGTTCTTCATCACCAAAACCCGTCAGCAGAATGCAGGGCACCGAGCTGCCGGTTTCCTTCACCTTCATGATGAGATTCATGCCGGAAATGCCCGGAATCATGTGATCGACCAGAACGCAGTGGTAGTCCTGGTTTTCCAGTTTCTCGATGCCGAGTTTGGATGAATTCGCGACTTCCAGGTTCACGTTCAACTGCGAGGATTGCAGCAGATCGCTCACGATTTCCGCGTCTTCCGGGTCGTCCTCGATGAGCAGCACTTTGATGGCGTCCATGATGTCCTTTTAAAAAGCCGGCCCCGGTTTCAGGACCGCAGAATCCCTGTCAATCCAGCCAGTAACGAGCCTTAAGCAAAACAACCCTTCCTGGCGGAACCGATTGATCCTCTTCAGGATAAATTATAAGGTCAAAAAAATCAAAGGTTTAATGGGGGCAGGGGCCTGTTTCACAAAGCGTAGATCAAAAAGGCCTGAAAAACCGTAAGTTTGGAGCTGCGCGGGCATCATACCGGAACTGGGCCGATCCCGCGCCCGGCAGGGTCATTGCTTGTTTTGCGCGCTCCATTGTTCAACCAGCTTCTGCGCTTCCGCGATCTGCGCCGGGTCCATGAGTCCGGCGACTACATCCCGGTTGCGTTCCGCCAGCTCGCGGTCGGTGCGCGACTGCAGTTTCTTGAGCGCGAGACTGTACCAGAGGTGGGCCTTCAGATAATCCTTGAGGACGCCGCGGCCCGTTCCGTACAGATAGCCCAGGTTCATCTGCGCTTCCGCCAGTCCCTGCTCCGCCGCTTTGCGGTACCATTGAAACGCTTTTTCCCGGTCCGGCGGAACGCCGTCTCCCTGGTCGTAGACCAGTCCGAGGTTCAATTGCGCCGGCGCGTAGCCCTGGCGGGCGGCCTTCCCGTACCATTCGATGGCTTCCAGTTTGTTTTGCGCGACGCCGCTGCCGTTGCCATACATGAAACCCAGGTTCAGCTGTGCCTGCGGGTGCCCCTGTTCCGCCGCCAGCCGGTACCACTTCACCGCGTTTTCTTTATTGACGGGCAGCCCGCGGCCCAGATCGTTCAACAGGCCCAGGTTGAACTGCGCTTCCGGCTGGCCTTGTGCGGCCGCCTTGCGGTACCAGTGCAGGGCCCGCTTTTTGTCAGATTCAACGCCCTGGCCCTGATCGTACATCCAGCCCAGGTTGAACTGCGCCGCGGCGTAACCCTGTTCCGCCGCCAGACGGTACCACTTCACCGCTTCCTTTTTGTCCTGTGCAATGCCGCGTCCCTTGTCGTGCATCAGCCCGAGGTTGAACTGGGCCGAAGCGTAACCCTGTTCCGCCGCCAGCCGGTACAGCCGCGCCGCTTCCTGGTAGTTTCTTTTGACGCCCAGACCCATTTCATAGAGCAGGCCGAGGTTCGACTGCGCGGGCGGGTAACCCTGTTCCGCCGCCTTGCGATACCAGATCGCCGCCTCACGTTTGTTTTTTGGCACACCCTCGCCCTCATCGTACATCAAAGCGAGGTTGAACTGCGCCGAGGTGAAGCCCTGGCTGGCGGCCTGCGTGTACCAGTTCACCGCCTGTTTTTTATCCTGCGGAACACCCCGGCCGTGCTCGAAAAAATACCCCAGGTTGAACTGCGCCTGTGTGTGGCCCTGCAGCGCCGCGCGGCGGTACCAGTGAACCGCCTGCTCGTCGTCCTTGGGAACGCCGAAGCCCCTGCGGTACATCTCGCCGATGCGGTACTGGGCTTTGTGAAGGTTCTGCTCCGCGGCCATCTGATACCATTTGGCCGCCTTTTCTGGGTCCCGGGGGATGCCGAGCCCGCGTCCGTACATTTCTCCCAAAATGAACTGGGCGTTTTTGTTGCCGCGGTTCGCGAACCCCGTGAAGATTTGCAGCGTGGTCTCGAAATCGCCCTTGAGGTACGCCTCCTTGGCCTTGAGCAGCTCCGTGCGTGTGTCCGCAAAGAGCGCGGACGGCAGCGCCAGGACCAGAACCCAGGCGAGGCAGGCGCTGAGGCGAAACCGGATCCCTGTGGATTCAGGTGTTTTCATTTTCTGTGTTTTCCAAATCGGTGAGTGGATGCAATCGCCGCTAACGCGGACAATTCGACGGAGTCCTGATTTTTCAGCGGAGGCCCAATCTAAAAAGTGCGCGCGCGTGTGTCAACGGCAAATCTTGAACAGCGGGGAACGGGATTTGGAGGTGTGATTTAAATCGGTAAAAAAACAGGCTCCGCACACATTGAGAAGAAAAGCAAAAAAACAGCGCCGGTGCGTCGAAAAACTCTCGACAACCGTAACGGCATTTCAGGAACCGGCGATGAGAGAAAATCGACACGGAAAAAAATATTTTTTTGAAATGTATTTTTTGCGTTCCGGTCCGGTGGGAAGCAGTGTTGAAAATGAGCGATTGTATTATCTGAATTTAGAAATTCAGACTGCATGCGAACGCCGCCGCACAGGGACATTCTGCATGCAGGGCGCCGGCTTGTGCGCTCATTAGTCTGATCAAACTATTTACAATTTTTAGGGAAAATGCTAGATAATTCCCGCTAATTTATTTAAATTAGTTTAAAAATATTTAGCATCGTTTCCCGCGGAAATGGGAGAGAAAAGGCCGGAAAAAAACGATCCCCGGGAAAAGCAGTCTGAGGAAGATGGAAACCGATCCATTCGCGCATTGAGATTCTGAAATTCCATTCGAGTCCGGAAGCGGCAACGCTTCCGGACGCCCCTCACGAAAGCAGATCCATGGAATCAGCCAAATCGCAGCCAGACTCGCCTCTCAAGGGCAACGCCCATAAACCGAAAGACCCCGCGCCCATTCATCTGACGCCGAGGGAAAACGAGATCCTCGTCATGGTGCGCGAGGGAATGAGCGACAAGGAAATCGCCTGCAAGCTGTTCATCAGTGTTTACACGCAAAAAGCCCACATTCGCAATATCCACAAAAAGCTGCGCGTGAAAACCCGCGCGGAGCTGATCGCCAAGCTCAACAAAACCGGTTTCTGACCGAAACCCCGCCGTTTTTAATTCCGGACTTCCGGACAGTCCAATTTATTTTTTGCCGGACGACCCGCTCCTGCAAAGGAGCGCATTCGTGAGCAAAAAATCCTGCCCGTGAAAAAGGAAGGGGTGGGGAGAAATGTGACATGCGTCACACTGTCACCTTTCGATTTTAAAATAAAAATTCACCCTTAATTTACTCAAACTTCCTGAAAAATATCGGTCAATTAAAATAGTCTTATCAAACTATATACACCCTCAGGGCAGTGTTCTATAAAACCGCCATTCCGCATTCGTGGCTTTGTGGAATTTATCTGGAACCGAATCGAAAGGCCGGTTCCTGAATTTCATTTCCCCCTGCATTCGTCAAACCCCCTTAGCCGGAAAAAGGGTTTGATCGAAAATCCAAAACTCAGCGCATCCCGATCCATTTCTTGATCGGGTGATGCAGCGAAATGAAGGGCAAATGAAAAGGTGCGGTTCATGAATTTGTGTTTCAGAGCAAAAATCCCTTCCATCCCCCACGAAGTACGTCTTCCGATCGTAGTTTTCCTGTTGTTCTCCCTTCTGGTTGCTGGAGGTCCGGTCATCGGGCCTCCGCCCTCCTTCGCCGCAGACAACAACACGGTGCAGCAGGCAGGAGAGGGCAACGAGGCGTTGATCTCACAGGGGAAAAACGGAGGCCGCGCCTCCGTCGTGCAGGAGGGGAACGCAGGTCTTTCTTCCATCGAACAGGTGGTGGGAGTCAACGAAGCCGAAATCGATCAGGACGGCACCGGCAGCGAAACCGCAATCCTGCAGGAAGGCGACGCGAACTGGGCCTCGGTGGAGCAGACCGGCACGAAGAACCGTGTGGGCCTCAGGCAGTCCGGCGCCGGCAACAGCCTGGACTTGGAGCAGCACGGCGAAGACAACGAATTCGATCTCAAGCAGTCCGGTTTCGACAACGAAGTGACCGGCCTGCAGGACGGATATGCCAATCAGGCCGCGCTCATTCAGAACGGAAGCGGAAACAGCGCCGCGGCCGCTCAGTACGGCGGCGGCAATGTTCATGACCTGAATCAGCAGGGAGTCCTGAATTCGGTGGTGGCCCTGCAGGACGGCGAGGACAACCTGCTCACGCAGATCCAGGAAGGCAGCGGCAACGTCGCACTGGCGACCCAGATCGGCAGCGGCAACGACATCAATCAGACGCAGGCCGGCGATGGCAATTTTCTCGAGGCCGTGCAGATTGGCAGCAACAACTCCATCGATCAGAGCCAGAGCGGCGACGGACTTTCATTCAGCGTCACCCAGGAAGGCAACGGGCTCGACGTCAGCATCATACAGGATTCCTTCGGCACGACCGTGATTCCGGGTTTTGGCGGTGTCCAACCCTGATTGAGAGCGCAAACGGGTTTCACGCGGCATTGAATCAAGAAAATCAGGGAGGGAGGGGACATGTTTAAAAAAACGGGGCTCAGCATATTCGTCGGGTTGGCGCTGGCATTCTGGAGCGCAAACGCGGGGGCCGCGGAAAACGTCCTCGATATCGTGCAGGACGGCGAGGACAACCTGGCCACCATCGTGCAGGCCGGAGACGATCTGACCGCGCTCATCGATCAGCCCGGTAACGAGAACGAGGCCACCATCATCCAGGCGGACGGTTCTTTTGCAAACTTTGCTTCCATCGACCAGTCCGGCAACAACAACCTCGCAGAAATCGAACAATCCGATTCCGAGAGCAACGAAGCCGTGGTCGACCAGTCCGGCAATGGCAACGAAGCCTTCATTTTTCAGAACGACGGCGCGTTCGGCAACATCGCTTCCATCGATCAGTCCGGCGACGACAACTTCGCCTCCATATCCCAGAACGGCGCGGAGGACAGCTTCGCGCTCATCGACCAGTCCGGAAGCGGCAACGACGCCGCCGTTTTGCAGAACGGCGCGTTGTCCAGTTCCGCCAGCATCTTTCAAAGCGGCGACGGCAACACGGCTTTGATCAACCAGAACGGCGCCGACAATTCCCGCGCCACCATCACGCAGTCTGGCAGCGGCAACACGGCGAACGTGTTTCAGAATTGATTTTCTGAATTATCAGGGATTCCGCATGGAATCGCATTTTTTCAACCCAGCAGGAGGAGAACTCACATGAGACCGAAAGTTTGGATATTAATCATTTCAATCACCACGGCCCTGTTTCTCACCGGTCAGGCGTTCGCGGACAACACGGCGAACGTCAACCAGCCCGGCGATGACAACACGGCCAACGTGAACCAGGCGCCCCCGTCGTTGGGGAGCGACAACAACACCGCCACCGTCAATCAGCCCGGCGACGACAACACGGCGGACATCACCCAGAACAACACCGCCAACAACAACGACGCCACCATCCGCCAGCGCGGTGACGACAACGAAGCCACCATCTTCCAGCAGTTCGGCTCGGCGGACAACGAGGCGCTGATCAACCAGCGGGGGGACGACAACGAAGCCACCATCTTCCAGGACTTCACCTCCGAGGACAACACCGCCACCATCCGCCAGCCGGGCGACAACAACGACGCGACCATCGAACAGGGTTTCGGTTCCACGAACAATGACGCGCTGATCCGTCAGGGCGGCAACGACAACACCGCTTTCATCGACCAGGACGGCGCCGACGACAACGAGGCGAGCATCCGTCAGGGCGGCAATAACAACGAAGCCACCATCAATCAGAACAACCAGACTGAAAACACCGCGGATATCCGCCAGCCGGGTGACAACAACGACGCGGCGATTTTGCAGAACATCCTTTCGATTGACAACAACGCTTCGATCCTTCAGGAAGGCGACGACAACTTCGCGCGCATCTTCCAGAATCGCCGTTCCGCGGAGAATGAAGCGCACATCGACCAGTCCGGTCACGACAACACCGCGCGCATCTTCCAGGATCTCACCTCTGCCGGCAATGAAGCCAACGTCAACCAGTCGGGCGACGACAACACCGCAAGGGTTCAACAGGGTCTTGGCTCGTTCGACAACACCGCCGACATCGACCAGTCCGGTCACGACAACCGGGCCTTCATCAACCAGGACAGCTCCGAAGGCAACGAAGCCTGGATCGATCAGTCCGGTGACGACAACACCGCCCGCATCATCCAGTCCCCCGGTTCCGAAGACAACACCGCGGAAATCGGTCAGGACGGCGACCGCAACAACGCCGAGATCCGTCAGAATTTTGGCTCTGCCGATAACAACGCTTCCATCCATCAGTCCGGCGACGACAACCTGGCCGACATCGATCAGCAGTTCGCCTCCGTGGACAATGAGGCGTCGATCAATCAGTCCGGCCACGACAACGAAGCCTTCATCAACCAGAACGGCGTGTCAATCGTCAACAGCGCGCACATCGATCAGTCCGGTGACGACAACTTCGCGCGGATCGATCAGAGCGGTGCGTCTCTTGCCAATGATGCGGACATCGACCAGTCCGGCCATGATAACAGTGCCGTGATCAGCCAGGTCCTGGCGTCCGTGGACAACGAAGCCTGGATCACCCAGGGTGGCGATGACAACAATGCCATCATCTTTCAGGACTTCGCTTCCGGCGGCAACGAGGCGGGGATCGAACAGCATGGCGACGACAACAACGCCACCATCGAGCAAGGCTTCGGCAGTGCGGACAACACCGCCCTCATCTACCAGAACGGCGACGGCAACGAAGCCTTCATCGATCAGGACGGCGGCGCGGATAATTTCGGCGAGATCACCCAGGATGGCAACAACAACGACGCGACCATCATCCAGGAAGGTTTCGTAGGGCAGTCCGCCACCATCAATCAGCCCGGCAACGGCAACGTGGCCGTGGTTGTGGGCTCCAATTGATCCGTTCGTGCACAACGGCGGAACGACTGGGGTTTTAGTAGAGGCAGCGGGGCCGGGCAGGGAAGCCCGGTCCCGGATTTTCTCCTGATAACAGAATGAACCCGGTTTTATGAAACGCAATCATCGATGTCAGGACAGGCATGCAAACGGCAGGGGCGGGACCGCGCTGGCCCTGGGACTTTGGCTGAGCCTGTGCGCCCTTCCAGCAGTGTCTTTCGCGTACGACACACCAGCCGCCGCACCGGATCTCAACATCGAAGAAAACGATGACAAAACACGACCGGAAAAGAAAACCGGCAAGCCCGCGGGCGGGGACGATGAAGACGACATATTCAGCATCTCAGGATTGGTGGTCGACGAAACCAAAACCAAGGTCGGCGGAGATTTTTATTATTTCTTCACCAACCACTGGGACCCGGTGCCCGGAAATTACACCATCACCCTGAAGGAGTTGGCGGAGCCGCGCATCGGCAACATCATTTTTGTCAGCGTGAACGACCGGCTGATCTTCAAGCGCAACGTCAAGCCCCGCTCCGAGGAAGTGGAAGCGGCGGCGATCCTGGGTGTGCGGGTGACGCGCAAGTTCATCAAGACACGGCTGGATTTGATCAAAGAACTGGAAATGTATTGAGGAGGTGATCAGGTGAAACAATGGACGATACTGACAGGTTTGTGTCTCGCGGCGGCTGTGAATGCGGCGGACGCCTCGGAATTATCACACCGTTTCGAAAATCCCACCTTTGGCGGCAATCCTTTCAATGCGGCTCCCCTGCTGAGCCAGGCCAACGCCCAGAATGAATTCGAGGAGGCCGCCGAAGAGGAATCCGTGCTGGAGGATTTCGAGGACCGGCTGAACCGGTCCATCCTGAACCGGCTTTCCAATGAAATCGTGGACGGAATTTTCGGCGATGAGGACGGCGTTCCCACCGGCGATTTCGACGTCGGCAATTTCCAGTTGTCCGTGCAGGACAACGGCGGCGAAGTGTCCATTTCCGTCATCGACCAGGCCACCGGAGACGCCACCACGGTTCTGGTGCCGACGTTTTAAAGCATAGAGGAGCAGTGGAGGAGGAGCGCTGATACCGGCCTCGAACACCTGGATGTCCGGCCGGGAGTTCGAGGCCGGATATTGGCCGATTTGAGGAGAGAATTTAAAGGCTGTGACGGAGAGACGCAGCCCGGCGGAGTGCGGTGGAGCCGGAATTCCGTGCCTGCCTGAAGGAGGGATTTCCTATTTTCTAAATTGGGGGGAGATGAGGATGAGAAACAAACGGAACGGTATCGTGGCGCTGGCGCTCCTGTTGATTGTGGTTTTGCCGGCCTGTTCAACGTTTTTCCAGCCCATGCGCTCCGGAAAGGCCATCGTCGGTTACAAATCTCAGGTCTATGAAGACCTCGTGTCCCTGCCGCCGCCCGAGCAACCGGTCGTCGTGGTGGTCTATAAATTCCGCGACCAGACCGGCCAGTACAAATCCAGCGACACCGTATTGCAGTACTCCACCGCCGTGACCCAGGGCGCCACCTCCATGCTGATCAAGGCGCTGCAGGACGCCGGCGGCGGCAAGTGGTTCACCGTGCTTGAGCGCGAGGGCCTGAACAACCTGCTCAACGAACGCAAGATCATCCGCCAGACCCGCAAACGCTACAGCCAGAAAAAAGACGGGGAAAAAGACGGCACCCCGCCTCCCTCCCTGCCGCCGCTGCTGTACGCGCCCATCATGCTCGAAGGCGGCGTCATCGCCTACGAAACCAACCTGCTGACCGGCGGGCTCGGTGCGCGTTATTTCGGCGCCGGTGGCTCCACCGAATTCCGCCGCGACACCGTGAGCATCTTCCTGCGCGCCGTGTCCGTCAAGCGCGGCAAAATCCTGCACACCGTGCACACCAGCAAAACCATCTTCTCCGCCAGCCTGGACGGCACCTTCTTCCGCTTTGTCGAGCTCAACCGCCTGCTTGAGGCGGAGGTCGGCCTCACCACCAACGAGCCGCCGCAGATGGCGGTCATGGAAGCCATCGAAAAAGGCGTCTACAGCATGATCATGGAAGGCATCACCAGCAACCTGTGGACGTTCGCCGATGCGTCGCTCATCAAGCCGCACCTCGACCGGTACCTGGAAGAAAAGGACGAGGAGCTGGTGGCGGAATTCAATCCCGAAGGCCAGATCGTCGGCCTCAAACGGCGCAAGGACCTGGAGAAAGAGAAAGAACCGGAAACCACGGCGCAGCGGCAAGCACAGCAGAAACCCCAGACCGTGGCGAAGAAAGTGACCACGGGCAGTCAGGGGCAGTACCTGAGAAAAGTGTCCCGCCGGGCGAAAATCACCCAGCCCGCTTCCAATCCCGCTCCCAGGAAATACCACGCCATCAAGCAGGTGAGCCAGTCCGTCCGCAACCCGTAACCCGCCGCCGCACTATGCAATCCGGCGGGTTTTCCGTTCGAAAGGTTTGTTCTGAGCAGTCATCCTGAGCTTGGCGAAGGGCTCAGGGTGGCAGCACAGGCCCTTCCGCGGGGTCAAGGCAGGCACCGATTCCGGCCTGACCCGGATCCCGCAATAAAAACCCGGCGCGGGTGAGCACCCCGCCGGGTTTTTGTTTTTCTTCCCAAACATCGTAACTGACTTATGGCAACAGGATCTGTGCGCCCGCCGCCGCAACCGCAGGATCGTTCTCCACGATCGATCCCGAGATACCGATGCCTCCCACGATCTCCCCGCTGGATGCGGCGAGCGGGACGCCCCCCGGAAACGTGATGAGCCCGGCATCGCAATGCTACATGCTGAGTAGCGGACCGCCCGCAGGCTGGCGCCGCCGGGACTCGCCGCTTCCAGCACGTCCCGGTCCGCCCTTTGGAAAATGTAAAATTTTAAAAAATTGCCGGTTACATCGATTCATTATGAAATTTTAGAAATTCATTGTAAGCTGACCGAAACAGGGCACAGGTCAGGTGAAGATTCTCGAATCCCTTCCTGGAGAAAAACATGGACGGAATGGGCTTGATTGCGTTTTTGATCATCGGTGTGCTGGCCGGGCTGATCGCCGGCAAGGTGATGAAAGGCCGCGGTTTCGGGCTGGTGGGCGATCTGGTGATCGGTGTCCTCGGCGCTTACTTCGGCGGATTTTTATTCAGCATTCTGGGAATTTCGGCCGGCGGGTTCGTGGGGGCGCTGGTGATGGCCACCGCCGGAGCCATTGCCTTGTTGTTCGTGGTGGGCCTTTTGAAGAGGTCCTGAGTGTGTGTATTCGAGGTTGAAAGGAGGCATTGATTATGAAACAAGCATCGCGTTTGCATTGGGCTGTCCTGTTCGTCGTCGTTCCGTTTTTTGCCGCCTGGCTGCTCGCCGGGGTGTTTGTGAGCACCGCCGCGGCCAAAACCGCCGAGGAAATCGACACCGAGGTGACCGAAGCCCTGAACAAATTCAAAAAAGAGATCAAGGGCAGCGAGGCCTTTCTGAAAGGAGCCAAAGGCGTGCTCGTCTTTCCCACCGTGATCAAGGCCGGCATCGGCATCGGCGGGGAATACGGCGAGGGCGCATTGCGCATCAACGGGAAAACCGTCGATTACTACAACACCGTCGCGGCGTCGTTCGGCTTTCAACTGGGAGCGCAGGCGAAGACCGTGATGCTGGTGTTCATGGAAAACGACGCGCTCAAAAATTTCCGCACCAGCGAAGGCTGGAAAGTGGGCGTGGACGGTTCGGTGGCGTTGATCAAGGTCGGCCTGGGGGATTCGCTCGACACGGTCAATGTCAAGGATCCGATCGTGGCTTTCGTGTTCGGTCAGCAGGGCCTCATGTACAACCTCACCCTGGAAGGCTCCAAGATCACAAAGCTGGACAAGAGCAAAAGCTGAACGACTCTCTCAGTTCGCCGGCACTTTGTCGAACTTGAGCGCGTGCAGGTGGGTGATGGACCAGTGCGTGATGATGGTGCGGATGTCCTGTTCGGGACCGCCGCCCTGCACGGGAATGTACAGCGCCGGCGCGGCCTCGGCATGGTCGTAGGTACCGGTTTCGATCTGCAGCAGAATCCTCGAGATCGCGTCCGCGATGTCGAAAAAATCCGCCGCCAGCGCGTGCGCCGGGACGCCCACCTTTTCGGCGATGCGTTGCAGACGCCTGCCCGGGCTCGCCGCCTGCGCGCCCAGAGTGCGGACGATGGGGGAATCGTATTCCAGCGTCAGGTGGAACCAGGACATCATGGAGACGAAAAAAAACTCCTCGCGCGCCAGGTTCCCGCCGCTTCGGCGCATCGACAGCATGCCGCGCAGCTTCCGGGCCAGCGAAGCGATCTTGCGGTCGCTGGTCTGCCGGTCCTCGCTTCCCTGCACTTCATTCATGCCCACCCACACTTCCCGCAGAAATTCCTCGAACGTGAACCCGAACTGCGTGTTCGCCTCTTTGGCTTTTTCGAAAGAACGGTCGGATTCTCCTGGGTGGCTCAATTCGATGCCGAACATGCGGTAATACGCCCCGCGGCGGCTGGAGCACAGGCTGGGCCGGATCGTGCTGGTCAGGGAATGAATGAAAAACGGCGGGCCGTTCTGGTAGAACAGCGCCTCCGTGCTGCGCAGCCAGGGCACGGCGTCTTCCAGGGGAAAGCCCAGTTCCTCACCGTGCAGATAGGCGTGCAGCACTTTGCGGAAGACCTCGTAGATCCCGGTGTTTTCGATCATGAACGCGTAGATGAGGTGATCCCAGAGGACCGGCTTCGCCTCACGTTTCCCGGCAACGGGGGGTTCCGGATTCGGGCCCAGCTTTGCGGAGGCGAGCCAGCGGTCCGGCATCCCTTCCAGAATTCCCCGGTTCAACGGATGAGCATGATCGGGACAGCCGCGGATGCCGAGCTTCCAGGATTGCTCCAAAAGCGCGTTCAACTCCAGCGGATGCTGACGGAACAGTCTGTCCGCGCCTTTTTCCGTGGGGCCTGCCAGTTGACGGAACATCGGGCCTCACTCCGGCAGCAGGTCGTGCCGGGGTGTTTTGAGGGCGAGACGGATTTCCCGGTGCTGCCGCACCGCTTTCCCGGCGCAGCTGTTTTGGGTGAACGTCTTTCCGCTTGCCGGGCGGCTGTCGTCGTCAGTGCGTTTGAAGATTTCGGTGAACATTTGCAGAAATTGCATGGCGTCCACCCGGGTGTCGGCCTGGGCTGGAAAAGCCGTCCCCCTGATTGATTTTGCCGTTTCCATGGCGTTTCCTCCTCACTGATCTGCGGGGGTGGAATCCCTTGCATCCGGCTGCCTCGCAGAGGCCTCGCGATCCGATGTCCCCGATTTCCAGTCTTTTTCTCCGCCCTCACTATAGGGGCATGCGCGTTCGATGCCGAGGTAAAAAATCACATAATATTAGGACTTTTATCACAAACTTTGTTAAATTTAAGTTCATTCGTGCACCGCTTCGTAAGGGTAAAAGCTCCCTGTGCGGCGGTTTTCCCCTGTGTCGAAATTGCTGGGCATGCTATTGAAAAATGGAGGCATATTTGATTGCGGCCTACCCGGATCGAGGCAATTGCGCGGAGGAGCGAAAGAAAAGCGCGTCAAACCCGCATCAAAACGCTAAAATAATAGGACAGGCAACACCCGCAGCGCGTATCCGTATGTGCCGGAATACGATTTCTGCAGACAACCTTTCGGCTTGGGAGAATGAAATGCGTCCGTGGATCGCAGTGAATATTGCTTTTAGCTTGATGATGGGGCTTTGCGTTGTTCCCGTCAGCGCCGAGACAAACCATGAGCCGATCCTGTTGGCTCAGACGTTGTTCCAAAGGGAAAAATTGCCGGAGTTCGAAGCGAGAATACAGGATTGCACCGGGCACAAGCTGAGCGTCAAAGCCAGGGACTGCCGTTCCAAATTTGGCAAGGCCAAATCCCAGTGCCGTCTCGAACTAAAAGAAATGCGCGTGAAATGCCGGCAAAAGGCGCTCAACCGCTGGAAACACGCTGAGCCGGAACCGGTCGACCTGGATGAGCAATTGCAGGATGATGAGGAAGAGGACGATCTCTACGCCGTTCCGCCGCCGCCCCGCAACCTGGAATCGCGGCCCGAGGTGACGGTCACCCGGCCGCAGACGACGGTGAGGTGACATCTTCCGGGCCCGCAAGGGCCCGGTTTTTTTTGCCCGGGATCAGAAGTTTTCCGCGAACTCCCGGTCCTGCGGCCGTTCGCGCAGGATATAGCCTTTCTTGAAAGCCTGCCCCTGGCTGGCGAATGCCTTGGAATACTTTTCTTCCGGCATGGAAATCACCACGGTGCCCACCTTTTTGCGCAGCGAGCCGAGGTTTTCGCCGGTGTCCGGGTCGATCAGTTCATCTTCCGGGGAATACACATCGAACACATCGCCCCCCGACACCCGGTTGCGTGCGCCGATGTTGGTGTAATAGGTGTCGTCCTTCACCTTGACGATTTTCCCCTCAAACGGCAGTTCGTTGAGATTGTTGGCGATCATTTCGACGGCGTTGTCGATCACAAGCTGCACGGCCTTGCTCAGGGCGGTGTTTTTGAATTTTTCCGCGTCGAACCCGAAGCCCATGTAGGCCACCCCGAACTTATATCCGGAACCCTTGGCCTTGCCTTCCAGCCGTACGGAATCCAGCACCTGCCCGGTGGTGGTGTCGATGATGCGCAGGATGAGCGCCACATGGGATTCGACGCTCTCGGTGCCCACGGTGAAACCCTTGAAGCTGATGCCGGCGCCGCCGCCCGCCTCGTTTTCCGCGAATTCCGTGACCGTTCCCTTGATGAGAATCTGCGCGGAGATGGCCTGCCCGGTACGTGCCACGGAACCTTGCGCCGCGCGGCCGCTGCGGGCGAAATCCTGTTCTTTCAGCACGTCCGCCAGCCCCTGCCGCTCCAGGACGATGAAATTGTCGCTCTGCACCAGCGCGTTGGTGAGCTGGTCCGACATGCCGCTGCCCAGGTTGATCTGCCCCGCCGCGGTGGTGCGGTTTTCGAACCGGGATACGGCGATGATCTTGCGGAACTGGGCCTTGCGGTATTCGGGCGTGGGCTCTGCATCCGTTTCCAGTTCCATTTCGACTTCCGGTTCCTCAAAATTATTGCGGTCCGGCTCGGCCGCGGACAGGCTGTTGGATTGAAAATCGTCCGTGTCGCCCGACCAGTACATTTCATCGTCGAAGGTATTGGCGGCGGCCGAAGGCGTCAGCGCCGGGGCGGCGAACACCGCCAGGAACAGCAGACAACTCAGAATCCGTTTGACTACAGGGCCTTCTTGGGTTTGTCGTGAGTGCGTCATGATCGTTGGGCTCGTATGTTCCGGATGAGACGAATGTCAAATTATCCCAAATTTGTAAGAAAATTTCTATTCTATATTGCAACTTGATGACGGGTATTCGCCAACGCCGCGAATCCCGCCGGCCGCGATCCTTAGGGATCGGCGAAGGCCGTTTGGCAACACGAACTTAGGAGTAGGGAACCCGGTCCGGGACCAGGGCCGGGTACACAGCTTCCCGTTCATCCGCCCGACGATTCCGGCATCCGGCCGGAATACGGAATGCGTGACTGCCGCGGGGACAGAAGGAAAAATCAGCGGATTGAGGCAGGTTCGGCGTCAATGCGTGCTATGCTTTTTATCTCAACAAGAGGGGATCCCCAGGATCTCAATGGACATCGATCGGGAGGTGAACGTGCTTAAAAAGATAGTTTCAGGGATACACGCCCTGTTGGGGCTCGCCGTTTTGCTGACGCTTGCGGGTTCGGCGCAGGCGGAGCCGAAAACCGGCAAGGCAAACACTGCCGGCAAACTCGTCGTCATGGCGAAAGGATTCAAAAGCGGCAGCGGGCAGTTCATCGTCAATATATTCGATTCCGAGGAGGGCTATCCTCTCGATTCCAGCAAGGCGGTGCGCTCCGTCACCGGAGAGGTCACGCATGAAATCATGGAAATCGTGATCGAAGGCGTCGCATTTGGCGAATACGTGGTGACCGTCGTTCACGATGCGGACAACAGCGGCGAAATGACCCGGGGCTTTCTCGGCATTCCCCGGGAGGCCATCGGCATCTCCAACAACCCCGTCTCGTATTTCGGCGCCCCCGATTACGCCGAAGCGGTGTTCGCGTTCAAAGAAACCGGCAAGCAGATCGACATCTCACTGCACACCCACTGAAGCCTTAACGCGTGCGGACTCAAGACGGCCCGCGCGCCTTGTCCGTCCGGATGATTTCTTCACGCCGGGTGGTTTACTTTAATCCGTTCATTGTATATGCTTCCTTAATCGGCCGGATGCGGTCCATACCGGTGTCGCGCAGCTTCCGGCCTTTCTTCCCTTTAGTTCAAAAATTCTCTGATCCTGACCCAATTGATTGTTTCGTCACCTGCGAAGAGTCAGATTCTATTAAAATTTCAGACCTGAATGGAGGGGCACGATGCTGAAATCACTGTGTATGGTGGATGACAATGAGATCGACGTGTATCAGGTCAGCAGAATCATCAAAAAGTCCGGACTGGTCGAAACGTTTTATTCCTTTGAAGACGGACAGGAAGCGATCGATCACTTCAAGCAATTGGAAGAGAGCAAAAAGAAATTCGACGGAAATTTCCCGCCGGTGGCCATCATCCTGGACATCAACATGCCGCGCATGGACGGATTCGAGTTTTTGCAGGAATACGCCAAACTGCCGCTGGAAATAAAGCAAAGCGCGATCGTCATGATGCTGACTTCCTCCAACCAGGATAAAGATAAGGAAAAGGCTTCCAATTTCGCTGAAGTGAAAGGCTATTTCGTCAAGCCGTTCACCGCCGAATACCTGGACACCATTATAAAAATGGTGGAATGAGATCAGCAGGAATGTTTCGCGGCGTTCCGGTTTGCAAAGGGAAGGTCGATCGTGAACACGGTTCCCTCGGGACTGCTTTCAAAACCGATCGTGCCTTTGATCTTGCCGAGATTCTTTTTGACCAGATACAGACCCAGCCCGCTTCCGAACGACGACTGTTTGTGAAAGCGTTTGAACATGCCGAACATTTGGCCGTGGTATTCCTGAGGAATGCCGAGCCCGTTGTCTGAAATCTGGATGCGGGCGCCGCCGTTTGATTCCGAAACGGTCACTTTGACGAAGCGCTCGGGTTTTTCCGGGTCGGAATATTTGACGGCGTTGGACATCAGGTTTTCCAGCACGCCTTGAAGGATGCTTTTTTGAACCCTTATGGGTTTTGCGCTTTCAATGACCACGCGCACGTCCACCTGTTTTTCCTGAATAAAAGTGTCGAGGCTTTCTTTGATCAAATTAACTTCCTCGGCGACGTCCACTTCTTCAATGGCGTCGTTCGCATGATCGATCTTCGCCACTTCGACGATGTCTTCCACGAGATGTTCCAGTTTCAAGGACAGGGAGCCGAGTTTGTCGATGTTGGTGAAAACCTCCTCATAGTCGCCGTCATTCAGATCCTCCTTCATGATGTTGCTCAATCCCCGGATATTGACCAGCGGCGCCTTGAGGTCGTGCGAGGTTCTGTAAGCGAATTCCTCCAGCTCATCGTTTGTTTCGCGCAGGCTGGCAATCAAATCGACCCGTTCTTTTTCCATTTTTTTCTGCTCGGTGATGTCCCGCACGATGCCTGTGAACAGAGTATGGTTTTCAATTTGGATCTCACTCACGGCGATCGTCAGGGGAAACTGAGTCCCGTCTTTTTTCAGTCCGCTGAGTTCCCTTTCAACCCCGATGATGTTGCTATTTCGGGTTTTCAGGTAATTGGCCAGATAGCCGTCGTGTTCGCTGCGATGGGGTTCCGGCATCAGCATCTTCACGTTTTTTCCTAAAACCTCATCTTCTTTGTAACCGAAAATTCGCTCGGCGGCGGTGTTGAATTGATCGATGAGGCCTTGCTGATCGATGGTGATGATGCCGTCTGCGGCGTTGCTCACGATCGCAAAGGCGCGGCGCTGGCTTTCCACAAGATCTGCGCTGATTCGTTTGATCTTTTCGTTCGAGACTTTCAGGTCGTCGATCACGAACGTCAATTTCTTGTGCGTGCCGATGTAGTCCAGCACCAGACCCATGAAGGGCACGAAGTAAGCGACGATCTTGAGGAAATGGGCGATGTTGAAATGATTGTCGAACAGGGTGGACGAGCCGAACGCCATGTGGGCTTCCAGCACGATTCCTGGGACGAGGGCGATGATCAGCGATGCCGTGAGCAGGTTCGAATTCTGGCGGTACAGTTTCCAGAAAATCGGCGCCGCCAGGATGAACAGGACCAGCGGAGCCACATCGTAAGGCCGTTTGATGAAAGCGTCTGGATATTGGGTGACAGGCAGGTTTTCATTGGAAGCGGTGTAGGTAATCAAAAAATACGCCAGGCCGACGAAGAAAAACCCCACGGTCAGAATCGTTGTCATGCTGGTGCGGGTGCTTGTGACCTTCAGTCTCAGACAGATCAGCACCCCCACGATGAGAATGGCTGCGTTGAACGTGCGCGACAACGCCCAGGTGAAGGGAATGACACTGCTGTTGTCCGCGACTGCGTCGGTCAGCCGCATGGCCGCCAGGGTGTGAAAGGCGTCCATGGCGCCGGAGCAGAACAGCGCGATGCCGATGATGGGGGTTGTGACATCTTTATTGGTTGCGAAATGGGAAAACGCCAGCAGAATGGTGAGCGCCGCCACGCTGACCGCGCTCCATTCCAGCAGACCGTGCTCCAGAGCGCCGGTGAGGGTGTAAAACATTTCATCGGCCAGGGCCGCGCCGCTGATGCCCCAGGACGCGATTTCCTCGACGTGAAATCCGTGTACTTCCGAACCGAAATCGATTCCCGCCAGATTGAGCCCGAACGGCAGCACACAGATGAATGCCGTGATGTATAAAAACAGCACCGGAAAGCGGGATTCGCCGTATTGGGCAGGTGCGTTCACAGCATCGTCTCCACAACCGCAATCCCTTCGCGGATCATATCGTAAGCCGTGGAAGGCGTTATATGTTCGGGCAGCAGTATGGCCGGCGTCGGCTTCAGCGGCATGGAGGCGCTCATCGCTTCCACATCGGCCATGATATTCACCAGCACGTCCATCACATCGTTGGGAATGATGCGGGTGTTCTTTTTGTTCAACAGCACGACACCGCCGAAAATGGAATGATTCTGCTTTTCGTAGAGCCGTTTCAGCCTCTCATGCAGGACGTGCGCTTTCTTGTAGACATCGCGGGGGTGCTTCTCCCGGGAGTGTGGCAGGACGGCGACCGGCGTGGTGACGCCTCTGTGACTGCGCAGTTGACGCAGTCTCAGCACGATCCTGGAGGCAAAGTGGTGCACGTCGTCCGGACGGATGGTGCGATGGTCGATGCCGAGGATCATGCGGTTGATGCGTTCCAGATTGATGTAAACATCCTGGGGCAGGGCTTTTTTCGGCAAGGCCGCCGGTTCCGATTCCGCCTCGATGCCGTGAGCACGGCGCAGTTCGCGCACATCGCGGTGGATTTTATCGATCAGTTGAAAGACTTCCGTGGGCACGACTTTTTTGTCGTGGACGAAAGGATGCAGTTGCGCTTCCAGTCCTTTGTGGGACCGCATGTTCTGGACCGACAGTTCGATCAGTTTGGCTTTGTGCAGCACATGCCGGGGCTGGCGCTGGGTGATTTCGATTTTTCTCGGGCGCGGCCGGGTTTTGGTCTTTTTATGGATCTGCTTCAGCTCGGCGATGATGTTTTCCGTGACCTGGAAATTTCGCCGAAGCTGATTGAGTTCTTCAGGGGAATAAAGGGAACTATCGCCAGAGCGGGAACACGCGCAAAAAATGAGCAAGGCGCCAGCCAGCCAGCCAAACGCGATCCGGCGGATGGGCCGGTTTTGTTTTGTTTGCGCCTTGTTTTCCACCACACCTCTGGGTTTGTGAGGAAACGCGGATTGTCCGGAATTCATTTCCGGACGGGCACTAGATACATTTACACTAGCAGTATAACTAATTATCAAGTCGTTGATTGAAAAAACTTCATCGTGTTTGGGAAAAGAGGGAATGCGTGAAGGCGGAGGATCGATCTCTCTATTGTTTGCGGTCACCATCGCAGGAATGGCAACTGAAAAAACACTTCCTGCGGGTCCGGCCTGCAAGGCCTGGGGCAGCCTGACGCGAATACACCTGTGCAAGCGGATTGGGATTTATTGGCATGCAGGCGGTGTCAAAAGTCTAGAATATGCCGAAGCGGTCAAATCGCGGGATTATGCGAATTGATGCGGATGGATTCAATTTCCCTTGAATTTCGAGTTCATTCAATGCCCGATGGATCTTGTTGCGTCTTTTCCGGTTTGACGTTAGGGCCTGCATGTTCCCGATTCCGCTCCGGGCCGGGATGTTGCGCATTAAAAACGTCCATTTTCATCAGCTCGAGAAGGTTCATCTCAAAAATGGCGTCCACTTTTTTGAGCGGGGTTTCTTTCTTCAACAATTCTTTGCCGTTGCCCGTATCCGGACTCATAGAACGAGGCGGCGTCAGCGGAACACCACCGTTGTATTCAAAACTGTAACCCGAACCATTTGCGGAAACCAGAAGCAGGGACAGTATCAATATGAATGAGATGGTTTTTATTTTTCTCATGCCAGGTGGTTGCACCCCCATTGCCACAATGGATTAAACGCTCCTCCTGCCTGATGCTTTAAGCTTCAATTTGCATACCAAATGCAAGGAACGGGATTTTCCTTTTAAAGCGGAAAGTTAGGCGTTCAACCGCTGTGGCGTGGAAGCGGGATGCCGGGTTTTCCATGCATGGACCATGCATGGATTGTTTCTCCATGAGGGCTCCTGTTTTAAAAAACGACCGATTCTTGCCGGGGGCATTGGGAATTACAAGATCCGTGAGATCGGCGTGCGGCGAACCGGGCGGCTTTAACGGATGCGCCGGATTGCTGAAATTATGCTATAGCTACAGTGCAAAACAGGCAGGGATGCGATTGTTAAATTCAGGCAAAGGATTGGAGTGAACCGTGCCGCCCAAACAATTCTGCTTTAAAATTTCCGGTGTGTTGAAACATGAAAAGGACGATGCCGAAGATGAGTTTTGTTATTTCATGAAAGCGATGGACGACAACCATGCGGTCATGCTGGTCCGGGAGCACCTTAGAAACAACGCTCCGCAAGGCCGGTCCATCATCAAGGGTATTGAAAAAAAGGAAGATTGAAGCGGAATCCGGAAACGTTCAGGACATGGAATACGGCGGGAAAAATCCCGGTTGTGTCAAAAATACCTGTAAAACCGGGGGTTGACTGCTTCCATCGGCAGCCGCATGCCGCTTAAAATCCCGCCAGAGCTTCGGTCTTTCGCCCCGGCCCGAAAAAATACCCGGCTATTTCCATTGCAAAATCACACCTCCGTCAGAGACTCCTCATACGGCTGAATCTTTTTAGGCTTATTGACACAACCGTGACAGAACCCGAACCGGGCTGTGATGGACCTTCAATATCTTGGTGGATGGATAGCATTCTTTTAAAGGATCTGCTGAGATGAAAATCAAGCTCCTGATCTTTGCCGTACTCATAACTTCCTATTTCTATTCGTTTCTCGATCCGGAAAGCGTCATTGCGCTGGGACAAGAAGATGGATGGATTGAAAGCCTGGGGGCAGGTTTTTTTCTGTTAGCATCCTGCATGCTGTTTGTTTGTTTCGTATTAGCGGGCAAAACGAACCGGGAAAATGATATCCCCGTACCGCAGAGCCCTTCAAAATACTACTATCTGCTTCTGGCAATCATTCTCTTTGTCTGCTTTGGGGAAGAGATCAGTTGGGGGCAGCGCATCTGGGACTGGGAAACTCCGGAGGCGTTAAAAAAAATAAACGCCCAGCAGGAGACCAACGTCCACAACCTCTGGATGTTTTACGCGGACAATGTGGATGGAAGTAAAAAATCCGGATTCGAGAAATTGTTCGTCCTCACCCGGCTGTTCACGATTTTTACATTTTTCATTTTCATCGCAATTCCGCTTATGGATCGTTATTCAGCGGCGCTGCGTCAATTTATTAAGAAAATCCAAATGCCCGTCATTCCCTTATGGATGGGCGGACTGGTTCTGGCGAACTACGTTGTCTTCCACACGTTCAATCATTCCTTCCTCGGTTCCCCCAGCAAGTTCATGAGATCCATCAATGAGCTTAAGGAAACCAACTACGCCTTCATCTATGCGGTTCTTGCCTTCAATCAATTAGTGGCATACAGGCTGCCTGCCCACAAAAAATTCTGGTCCCGACGGGATAAGAAATTAACCAGCGTCCTCCGCTGAACGGGTCCTGCCGAACGGCTGCAATCGTCCTGAAGCAGACAACCGTCCAGCCTCGACGAGGCCTACTTAAAAAATCAAACCTGAACAATCCGTTCCATAGGAATGTAAGAGATCCCGCATTCTGTCCTCATACCTCCGGCTGGACGAAACCCAAGTTTCCGGTAGATCGGTTCCGCATAACGGGACGCATGGACGGTCAGCTTGTCCATGTCCGGATTTTCGGACCGCGCCTTAGTGACTGCTTGGGCCAGCAGCTCTTTCGCGATTCCTTTTCCTTCAAGCAGGACAAACAGCATGGCGATCCGGTCAGGCGGTACAAATTCCAGCATGCCAACGGGCTCATCCGATGACCAGGCCACCAGGACGAAGCCGCCGGACTGAATCCGATCCTGCATGGCGCTGGCATTGGCGAAGCGGAAGAACTCGTCCACACCTTCCTGTCCAAATTCCCGCCGGATTTTTTTGTCGAACACCTGACGCACCAGATTACAGACCTTTTGCGCTTCATCAGGTTTCATGGCTCGATAAACTAACTGCTCCATTTTCCCTAAGAAGAAATCACACAATGGAAAGTAAGATCAAAATCTCATGAATAGTGCCCAGCGGAAACAGAATAGACGCGAAAGGCAAAACAGGCAACCCGGCGGGAATCCGCCCAAGGCCTGTTTATAAATGGCACGCCCGAGAGGAGTCGACACCCGCTACCCCAGAAACCTTCGAGCTCATGAACCATAAAAATTCCTGCGAGATCCCCCAAACAAAATTGGGTCAGGAGGCCAGAAAATTAACCGTGAATCAATTCGTTTCTTTTACCGTTTCGATGCTGACAGTCAATTCTGCGTAGGAGGTTTCACTATGCGAATTTCAGGGGTTTCTCCTGCCATGCAGCCATCTTGGGTCATCCTGTCGATTTTTTGGCCGCATGGGTTGGTAATCTCGAACTTGGGATAACTTGAATATTGATTTGGAGGCAGCAAACCAGGTCCAAATCCATATTTGGGTGGGTGGAATGCCGGGGGACTGACGGGTTTTGCACAAAAAATCCTGTTCCCGCTTTTCTGCAATTTGAGACAATGTAGATATTGTCCCCAATTCGACCCTGAATGTGAATTCATAGTCGTCGGATTTGTCTGTAAGCCCCTCTTCGATGTTGCACCGTACGCCGTGTCACCAATCATCGAAATAGTCATGACTACTGCCAGTGCGATTCCCTTTAACTGAATTGATGTTTTCATTGTTAAACCTCCTTAATGAGTGATTATTAATGAGGGCTCAATAAGGGGGTATTGGCTTGCATATTATCTAGCAATAGATATGCCAAATCTATTTTTAAAATATTTCGATTTGTTTGTGGAGACTTATCGATTGGATGGAATTTATTTATCGAAAAGGAGTGCATGGTTCCATGCATACAACCATGCATTGAATCACTAAAAGCGTTTGGGAATTACAAAGAGCGGATAAAAATTTTACTAGACTTGATAGCAACTAGATTGCCGGATTCTTTGGGGCCCGGTTTTTTTAATATCGTCGGTTTTCTCAGTCCCGGAATTCAACTTACCGATTTTGCTTTTTTAAAAGTGCAAACATCAGGAGAAGCTCTTCTAAAAAGTAAACCAGGTCCTTTCAGAATTTGTCGCACCGTTTTGCCGATTGCGGTACACGTGGTCGTAGTTGTCCTGGATCAAACTCCGGTAAGAGCCGTGCGGCCAGCCTCCCGTCCCGTTCTCTATCAATAAAACAGCCTGTCCTGAGCCGATATTTTCCACCGCCCGCCAGCAGGCAAAGGCATCCAGCGTGAAATACCAGCCATTGGCTCCCCCTTTGGGTATGTACCGAATAATGGCTTGATGTTCTCCGGCAAGGCTTGCTTCTGATTCCAGACCGTGTATTGCCAGCTGGTTGACTCCGTTGCTGAGGGATTCAATCTCAAAGGGATAAGGCCCGCAATCGTCGATCTGAACTCCGTAAAAGGAAATCATCCCTAAGTTGGCGTTGGCAACCGAATTGACAAACAGAAACCCGCCGCAACTGGCTCCAGTCACGTTGAACCCATGCAGATTGATCGCGACTTCATTCACGTAGATGGCGGTCCGTTTGGCATTGTGGAAATGGACATTTTGAACGGACGTGTTGAATCCGGGTTTCTCAAAATGCAGGATATCAATATCGGTTTCTGTCTGGTTGTCGCGGTTGCCGTCGAGAAGCAGATTGCTGAGGATCACCGCATGTGCATAATCCTTGAAAGTGGCACGCGGGCCGAACAGATGTTTGTTCACCCCGTCCGCCAGCTTGATGATGGTGCCATTCACAGCGGTGGGGTCGTTGGGGACACCGGACCCGTGAAACCGGATGTTCGAGGACATCTCAATCGTGTCGTCCTCGATGTACTTCCCGTTGGCGATGAACACGTCTCCGTGCTTTCGCTGTTCAACGCCGGAAGCCTCATCTGGCAATGAAGAGACCGCACCATTCACAGTCAGCTTGGCGGTCTGCCACGAGAGGCCGTCGTTGTTATCGTTTCCGTGTTTGGTCACATAACGGTCGAAGACACCCATCGCGACACGTTGTTCGGATTGTTTTGCCGCAAAGGCCAATGCCGGGAATGCCGTCATTCCGGCCAGGGCGGAAGATCCCAACGTGAGTTTTTTTAGAAAGTCTCTCCGGTTGCTTTTTGACATTTCCACTCCCTTAGTAATGATTCTATTTCCAACCTGAGGCGGGCGCTTGCATCGACACAGATCCCCCGGCCCTTAAACACGAGTCACACATATAGGATGGCAGGGTAGGGGACTGAAAGCGGGCGAACAACTCAAAATCCCGCCAAAAGCGGAGGGGCGAAATTCACTTCTTCCAAAATCAATTTCTAGGTCCTAAAAAAGCCACATACATCATGGTTTCCTGGATGCCATCCAGGCTGAGCAGCTGGTTGGCCCTGTCGTCATAAAACCCGCAGGTCGTCATCACGGCAAGGTCCAATGCGGTGCAGGCAAGATAAATATTCTGTCCGAGATGCCCGATGTCCAGAAGGACGTAGCGGTAACCTCTTTCTCCATATTTCCGCTTGGTACGTTGCAGCACGCCGGATATGAGAACCGTGGCCGCCGCCTGCCGGACGTACTTCTGTCCGCAGCAGATCTCAAAGAGCGATGATGCAGGATCCCCGGAAATCAGAAGCTCCAGCGCATGGTCGGGGACGTTGTAGTGATAAATGCCAGGTTGGAGTCCGGAAACATTGCGAATGCCCAGATAAATTTCAGCGGGATAGAGAGCGCCTCCCGAAGGAGCCGCACGCAGGGGGAGCGTCCCGTCCTCCGGCCGCCGGATTTCTCCGGTGATGCCGTAGCTCTGGTGCAGCACCCTGGAAAGATCCTCGAGTTTCATTTCGCAATCTGAGAATTCTCTCACCGACCTGCGCGATTCGATCACATCGTCGTAACTCCGCTTGACCGGCGACCATTCCTCTCTGGATGGCAACGGAATTTGCGGAAACAGTTTGTACTGCTTGAACCCCCTGGACATGGCCTGAATTTCCGCATCCGTGTAGCTGCCCGCCGCGATCATATCCGCAGGCAGAGACGGCTGCAGCTTGGTGTTTTCATGAAAGAGCTCGGAAACGGACACGGCCGCCGATGATTCTTTTTTCGGGCCGATCTCTGCAGGTTGAACGATGATTCCTGTCATGGTGACATCTCCGAATGGGGTTATGGAAAGGGATGAGGATGCGGATTGAGTTTTTTTTCTGTTAAGGATTCGCTCAACAAGCCCAGATTCACGGGCACATCATACAGTCTGCGGCCGCCGAGGTAGCGCCTGCCGTGGTTGTTGTCCAATGGCTGCATGCCGGGAATGATGGAGCGGACGACCTTGAACCCGGCATCGTCGATATCCTCTGTCGTCAGATCGAAGCTGATGACATCCAGCCCCTGTTTTCCCAGCATCGCGATCAGTTTCTTGACATCCTTGATGCGGCTGCCCGTCGATTCATTGGCAAGCTCGGACATGGGAAGTATTGTCTTCGAGGTCTTGAGAAAATCCGTGGTCGGTCGAAGAGAGGGGCTCACCGCATGGGCCAGCGCGTGCAAAGTGGGTGTCGTGATATTGCCGAAATCGGGATCGGGTTTGAAGTCCTCCTTCAAAAGGGCGTATCGATGCATTCCAAGAAAAGTCAGGTACGCTTCCTCCAGGGCCTGGATGAGGGCCCGGTCGGGATCAAGATCGGCGCCGATGCCCATAATGGTATGGGGCGTTGTGTCGATGCGTGTTTTGAATAGCACGGAGATCACTGCCACATCCATGTCGAGAGCCAGGTAGTTCGCCTGGCATTCGAGAGATATTTCTGGCAGAGCCTCCAGCAGTTGCCGGACAAAGGGATCCCGCGAACTCCAGGGATCGATTCGGCGAACGGGCAGCCGGTTCTTCCACACGATCATGAAAAAATCGCGTTCGATCACTTCCAGGATGCTCTTGTACAACGCCGCCGTCAAAGTGGTCCCGCAGGCCAGACCTGTGGAGATGGGATTGAAAAACACGGGCTCCCCGGGCCTGTCGAATTGATACGGCACATAGACAAAAGCAGCCGGAACCCAGCGCGGTGTTTCATCGCGCAGGGAAAAACCCAGTGTCCAACGGATCGGGGTTCGGGGTGTGAGTGGCGTGAAAGGGAAGTCCGGGGCCGCGTATTGTTGATCGCTGAACAGGGCAAAGGATCGTGGATCGACGGCTTCCTCGCCCATTTCCTCATAGGTGGCAATCGGCATTTCTTCTTTATCATATTGGCCGGAACAGTATCTCTCGACGCTTTCTCCGATCGCCTTCATGATGGCGCGGTCCGGGTCTACCGAAGCGGCATCGCCATAATTTAAGGCCTTCTGCCCGCAAAAGGCGGACATGTCCGCCGGTTCACTATGAGAGAAAAACACCTGTGGCTCACCGGGAAAAAGCTCTTCAAAATCGACCTTGGAGATGACCCCCGAACGATCGCTCACCAGCCGCTGGGCGCGCTTCAGCCCTTCTGAAATTAGAGTGTCCGGACCCTCCTTCAGGTTCTTGAGGGATATGAGTGAAGGGTTCAAGGGGCCTGCTTTGAAAGAAAAATGGTCTGGTCCCAGGCTTCCTGCCTGGGTTGTGACGAATGGCAGGCCGGGCAGCGGGGTAGCCGCAGAACGGTGTGTCCGACGCCGGCAGGCGAGATGCTTTTGAATTCGTAGAACCGACCGATGGTATGGGGCGGCGCGAATCCCGTGATCTGTCTCACCACCTCAAGAGCGGTCTGGCCTGCAACCACGTCTATCAGGGGGAGCGGAAAGCCCTCGTCGGGGTGTGGGGAATTATTTTCGAGGTGTTCTTTGAAGGCAAGGTATTCTTCCTGCTCCTGAATATTGGAGGCGATCCGTCCTTCATAGCAAACATAACAGGCGGACTGATGCGGTATGATAGCCGGCCCCATGACTGCCGTGGTTCCTTCTAAAGCAACCCGAATCCAGCGCATCTGTTGCTCCAGACAGAGAGCATTGATTTTTTCAAAAAACTGAAAGGACGGCGATCTCTCGCAGGCGATCAAATAGTTCAGGTTCCCGGCAGAAGCCTTGTCGCTTTTCTTCAGCCGCGAAGAAAACATCGACTCCAGGCTTTCAAAGTCGAGCGTGACGGGACGCGCCCCCATGCCTGCCAACGCATTCTGTATGGCCTCCAATAGAATTTCCTCACCGATCAGGGCAATTCGAGCTTCACGCAGCGATGCCAATGCTCCCACCGGATTGTTCAAATAATGCGAGAAAAACTGAATCTGCTTTTCATATTCCGTAAGGTCTTCGGGATTGAGAGGGAATGGAGGGGGGACGTTTCCTTCCTGCAAAAGTCCGTTTGCACGAAGAATCTTAAGCAGGAAGGAAATCGTTGTGGGTAAATAAATTTCACCGCCTGAAGCCGTGATCTCTTCCAATTTATGCTGACCGTTCAGAAGGGGGCGGACGGCTTCAAACGCACCGATGAAGAGATCGTGCCGGAGCGTGAAAGCGAATTCAGCTCCCCGGAATTGAATCCGGTCGTCTCCCAAATCGATCACCGTCACCCAGGGTGCCAGTCTGGGCTTTTCCGGTAAAGGAATCGTCGCGTATTTTAAAGCCGATTTCATTCCGCCCTCTCACTGCATCGGGAGCAAAAATTTCAGATCTTTATTGAGGCAATTCAGGTTGCTGTGAAACCATTGAATCTGATGATGACGCATTCACTCTGCGGCCCAGCAAGTGCAGCAAATCGCAACGGGCCTCAAATGGTCCTTTTGAATCCCGATGGCATCGACGGATCGAATGGCCAGCATACCGTCTTCATCCAATCCATAATCGACCATGATTTTTTCGGAATCGGACACCAGCGATTTCCGGTAATCCTCATCCAGGGTCAACCGTTCGATTGCTTCCTGCAACTCTGTGTGTGCCATTTTATACCTCCACAAGGTTTGAAGTTTTCCCCCGACACGCTGCCTGGGTTCCGTATACCACTTATCAGAAAAACATGTCCACACATTAAATGCAGGCGCAATGACACTTAACCTATTATTAATATTGGTTTTCCGAATTAGCTCTGATTGTGTATTGGTATTTCTGAATATCGGATGGGGGAATATGCTAGGGGGAAGGCGAACAGCGCAGATTTAAAAGAAACTATTATCATAAAAATTTTATTGAGATATGATTGCGCTAAAAATTGAATCCTTTACCTTTCGGGTTCCAGAAATTCGATTTTCTGTGTCCGCTTGATCATTTACACGAAAAATAATGTTTTTTTATTGTCATCCCCCCTCGAAGGAGAGGCTTTCTTCTTTTTTTGCCGCTGCGTTATTTTTCCTTTTCCTCCCTCAAAATGTCTTCTCAGAAGAAAGAAAAACACTCTCTAAGGAGCAGCTGCAAATCCTGCAGTTGAGTGTCAAGGACCTGCTTCAGACCGATGTGATCGTGACGAGTCCAAGCAAAAGGCCCCAGTTGCTGCACGACACCGCCTCCGCCGTATTTGTCGTGACTCAGGAAGATATCCGCAGAACGGGTGCGGTGAACATCATGGAAGCATTGAGAATCGTCCCCGGCGTTCAGGTATCGAAAATCAATCAAAACCGGTATGCCATATCGATCCGTGGTTTCAACAGAAGGCTAGGTTCCGATAAGCTGCTGGTGCTGATCGACAATCGAACCGTTTACAGCCCTTCCGCTTCGGGTGTTTTCTGGATTGGCCAGGATACGGTGCTGGAAGACATCGATCGCATTGAGGTGATTCGAGGCCCGGGAGCCGCCCTTTGGGGTTCAAACGCCGTGGCAGGTGTCATCAATATCATCACAAAGGATTCCCGCAAGACACCGGGTTGGATGATTTCAGGCGGCCTGGGAACGGAAGAGCGGGGATTCGCAACGGTCCGATACGGCTTCAAATGGGGAGAACAAAATGCGTTCAGGATGTATGGGAAATATAGAAGCCGCGATGATGGCAAAAAGGTGGATGGTTCGGACTCGTTCGATGACAAGATCATGTCTCAGGGGGGATTCAGGGGGGATTTTCAATTGAATCCTCGAAATAATCTCACCGTTCAGGGAGATTATTATGATTTGAATGCGGAGTTGGATTTTAAAAGCCGCTTCATTTCCATAGCCGAGGGATCCGGCCCCTTCAGCGGCGGCACCATCCAAAAAGGGGCCAATTTCCTTTCCCGCTGGACCCATAATCTGGACGACACCTCCTCGATTCAGGCCCAGTTCTACTACGACCGCCTTGAAAGACGGTCCACGTTGCCCTTTCAGAATATTGTCGATCAATTTGATGTTGATTTGCAGCACAATTTTAATCTTGGTAAACGCCAAACCATTGTCTGGGGTTTGAATTATCGCTTTTCCTTTTTTAATTTTGAGGAAACAAACGTTTTTCGAATTCCAAACAAAGCGACCAATCTAGTAGGATTATTTTTCCACGATGAAATCTCAATCATACCTGAAAAATGGAGTATAATCGTCGGGGCGAAGTTCGAATACAATGAATTTTCCGGGTTCGAATTTCAGCCGAATATAAGAACAATCGCATCTCTCAGCAACAGGCACACTGTGTGGTCCGCCGTTTCGAGAGCGGTCAGGATTCCGAGTATTACAGAGGAGTTGGGATTCGCAAACCGGGCTGTCATACCGGGAGCCCCTCCTATCCTGCTTCAGGAATCCAATGACGGTAGAACAGATTCGGAAAAATTATTGTCTTTTGAAATCGGGCACCGTTTTAAAGCAAATCCGAATCTTTCGTTTGACACGACCGCCTATTTATTCAAATACGAGGATTTGATCGAGACAACCCAACAAGCCGAGTTTTTTGAAGCCACGCCTGCGCCCCCCCATCTGGTCATTCCTTTTCTGAATGATAATTCTCTGGAAGGAGAATCCTACGGAGTTGAATTTTCAGCCGAATGGAAAATCCGCGGCAACTGGAAAGTTGCGGGAAGCTATACGTTTATAGAAACAGACCTTAGACCGACCAAAGACGGAGCCTTCATACCTTCCAGCTTTAACAGCGAAGGAGATCTCGATGCAGAAGGGGAGCCCAAGCATCACTTCAACATCCGTTCCTATTTAAATTTACCCTACAATCTGGAGTTTGATTCCACGTACTATTTCACAAGCAAAAACGATTCCAGAAAAGTGAAAGCTTATTCCAGGCTGGATTTACGGCTTGGGTGGAAAGCCAATAAAAATCTTGAAATTTCACTTGTCGGGCAAAATATTCTGGATGATCAGCATTCAGAATTGAATGAACTGCTGGAGGCGGACTCAGAAACGGAAAGAAGCTTTTATGCAAAATTGAAATTCAATTTTTAGCCTCAAAATAGATTTAAAAATCGACATCTGAGATCAGTTCTTACTGTTACATCTCTTCTTCTCGCTGGAGATCTCAAGTGATTCGCCGAATATTTCGACATTCCCGCTTACTATTAACGCTATCTATAATTTGTTCCCTGCCAGCTCTTTCCACTTTTGCCAATGAAATTCAAGATCGCGAATATTTGATCAAAGCGGGACTTCTCTTAAAATTCAGTGAGTTCATTCAATGGCCGGAAACCTATGGAGCCAATGGTTCCCATGAAGAACCGATTAATATCTGCATAAAAGGAAAAGACAATTTTCAAAATCTTCTCACTCTTGCCAACGATGCGGATATTATCCGAAGAAACATCCTTGTCAGAAACGATGTGCCATTGAGCCTTTTGAAAACGTGTCACATTGTTTTCATATCCATTTCATTCAACGACCGGCTGAATGACGTTCTTGATAATCTTCAAAATGCTCCCGTATTGGTCATAAGCGAATCAGAAGGCAATGGACAGAAAGGCGTCGGAATCAATTTCATAAAAGTCGATAATAAAGTGCGTTTTGAAATCAATCACGCGGTTTTAACAAAGACAGGTTTGAAAGTCAGTTCCGAACTTATTAATTTAGCGATTCTCGTTTTTGGAGACGGTTCAAAATGAAATCGTTTAAATCCTTACCCATAAAATACAAACTGATTGCATTGCTGTTTTTAATCTCTTTCGGCACCCTTGCCGTTTCATCCGCCCTGTTTATCTACCATGATCTAAAGTTCTTCAAATCCAGCCTGATCAAGAACCTTGCAGTCCTGGCAGGAACGATCGGAGCCAACAGCCGTGCAGCGGTTTATTTTGAAGATCAGGAAGCCGCGAATAAAATTCTGTCCTCTTTAAATGAAGAACCGCAGATCCAGCACGCCACATTGTTTGACAGCAAAGGCAATATTTTCGCCAAATTTGAATCCGGCCAGCCAGGAGATACGCAGGTAGAGACCATGCAACTGCTTTCTTACACGTTTAAAGACGACATGGTGGAATTGAAGCGGCCGATTTTATTGAAGGATAAAACCATAGGAGAGATTCATCTATCGGCCAATCTGAAGGAATTCAGCAGTTTTATAGATAAATATTTGATCCTGGTTGCAATGATTGTGATTGGAACATTATGCGCTTCACTGATCATTTCCATGAAGCTTCAGGGTATTATCTCGAAACCCATATTAAACCTTGCCAAGAAGACGAAAGAAATTTCGGAAAAAGGCGATTTTTCCATAAGAGTCAAGAACCTGTATGAAGATGAACTGGGTGTGCTTTACTCCGGCTTTAACAATATGATTTCAAATATTCAAAAAAGAGATCTCGATTTGGTGACGACCAATTCGGCTCTGAAAAATGAAGTCAATCAACGGCGCCAGGCAGAAATGAATCTTAAGATCTATTCCAACGAGTTGCGGCGCAGCAATCAGGAACTTCATGATTTTGCTCATATTGCTTCTCATGATCTGCAGGAGCCTTTGAGGAAGATCATTTCCTTCGGGGACCGGCTCGCTTCGACCATTCCGGATCTGGGCTCGCAGGCAAAAGATTATATTGAAAGAATGCAAAATGCCGCGCTTAGAATGCAGGATTTTATAAAAGATCTATTGAAGTATTCCTCGATCGAATCCACGAGCAAAGTCTTTTCCCAGGTCAACTTGAATGACACGATCTCTTCCATAACTGAAGACCTGGAGATTAAAATTCAGTCTTTAAACGCAAAAATTAATTATCGAGGACTCCCGGAGATTCAGGCGAATCCCTTTTACATTCGGCAGCTTTTTCTCAACCTCATCAGCAATTCTTTAAAGTTCAAGAAGCCGGATACGCCTCCGGAAATTTCAATAGATTGTCAAAAGGATGATTCGTATTGGAGAATAACCGTTCAGGACAATGGCATCGGGTTTGATGAGAAATATATCGAAAAAATCTTCCAGCCATTTGAACGATTGTACGGGGCAAACGAATATGAAGGGACCGGCATCGGCCTGGCCATTTGCAAAAAAATCGTTGCTTATCACGACGGCACCATTCAGGCATCCAGCACACCTGGCAAAGGGACTCAATTCATCATCACCCTCCCAATAAAGCAGGGATAATTTATTGACCCAGGTAACAAGCAATCCCCAGGAGCCTGAAGGCTCCCAGAGTGGCGGGTGTTTCTATTTCTGGTTTCGTGCAATCGAAAAAAGAATGCATAGCATAAACTATTGATTATAAGTTTTTTATTATTCCTGCACAAAGGCCACACAAAATTTCTTGAAAATTTCACAAACCCTTCATCTTCTCTTCATCTAAAAATTCAACACTGGGTGCATGAGCCATGCACTCAGACTTTCTGCAAGCACGATACATTCACTTCCCGCCTTGATTTTTGGACTGGCCGCCCTGGTCCTGGCCTATGAACCGGCGCGCTGGTTGGTTCAGACCTGGCAGGATCCCGCCTACGACTCCAAAGGTTTTCTCGTTTTCCTGATCTGTCTGGGATTGTTTCTGTGGAGTGTTTCCAGCCCCAGAATTGGTGAAAAACGCAATCATACTCGCTGGCCGCTCATTCTCCTGGCGGCCACAGCCCTGATTCGCCTGACCGGTCAAGTCTTCGCCGTCAATATCATCGGCGCTATGACGATGGTGATCGATGTCTACGCGCTGGCGATTCTGGCGGGTGTGCATCATCGGGAGCGCCCGATTTCCCCCGGCTGGCTGGCCGTTTGTTTCCTGTTCGCTCTGCCACTGGAACGGGTGATGCAACACACGCTGGGGTTTGCCCTGCAAAACCTGTCCGCAGGAGGCGCCTGCCTGATCCTGGGCGGTCTGTTTGAAAATGTCAGTTGTCAGGGCGTGCGCATTCTGATCAACCAGAAAGATGTGCTGGTAGACCTGCCTTGCTCCGGGGCGCGAACCCTGTTGCTGCTGCAGTTGTTTTACACCGCCTGCATGACCCTGTGCCGTCCAAATTGGATTGCAGGCCTGGTGGGCATCGGCGTCACTCTGCTCTCCAGCCTTTGCGTCAATGTTCTCAGAATTTCGGTGCTGGCGGTGGGCATTGCTTATCCCGGGATGACTTTCGGCATGGATGTCATGGCGGAACCCTGGCACTCCCTGCTGGGCCTGATCGCACTGGCCCTTGGCTGCCTTCCCATTCTCTATTGGACCCGGAACGCAACGCGGATTCCATCGCCCCGAGACCCGGTCAGCGATTCGAGCTTGCGGAAATCCTCATCGATTGCCAAAGCAGCGGGATTCTTGTTCCCCCGATCAAAAATCCATTCCAGTGCATTGGCCCTGGGTTTTTTGATCACCGCTGCGGTCATTGTCCACCTGCCCGGAAAACCCATCGATGTGGCTCGGCCGGGCATCACCGTATCGCTGCCCACGATGATCGACAACCATGAAGGAATGCCTTCGCCGCTGCTCGCGAAAGAGAAAGCCTACTTCACCCAATATGGCGGCGCGGCGGCCAAGGCTTTTTATGGCAACAATGGTTTGCTGCTGATTCGCACCTCATCCCCCCTCAGGCATCTGCACTCCCCCGATGAATGCCTGCGGGGATTGGGATTCGAGGTCCAGCACATCGGCATTTCCTACGACACGATCCCGACCGCTGTCTACAAAGCCACCTCACCGGAGGGACACAGCTATCGCATCTCCGTCAGTTTTATCTCCGACCGCAGTCATATCACGTCCAATGTATCCGAGACGGTTTGGCGCTGGCTACAAGAACCGGACAGCACCTGGTCGGCCATCCAGCGCATCTCGCCCTGGGAACAGGACGCATCCCGGACCCGCCGCTGGGACTGGGCTGTACTCGCGGCACTGGATATCGACGCCACCCCACCACTCCTTGCATTCAAGAAAGAGAGGAAACGATGAAACACACCGTAACGCAGGCGGTTTTTATAATTTTTCTGATGTTTTCTGTAAAGGCTTTTGCCCTTTCCGAAAACGATTTGGGAGGATCCGTTCAGGCTCAAATCGATGGAGAAACCATCCATTTTCCGGCCCTGAAGACGGACATCCACACAAAAATCCAGGGCGACCTGGCGACGGTGACGATCACACAGACGTTTGCGAACCCCACTTCGGTTCCATTGAACGCCACCTATTTGTTCCCCCTCAATAAGGATGCGGCGGTGCGCGCAATGACGATGGAAGTGGGCGATGAAATCATTCAGGCACAGATTCACAAAATCGAAACAGCAAAGAAAAAATTCAACAAAGCGAAAAAGGAAGGCAAAGCGGCCTCTCTGCTGACCCAGCACCGGCCCAATATGTTCACCCAGCATATTGCCAATCTCATGCCGGAGCTGCCGGTCAAGGTCACGCTGGTTTACGACCAGACGGTTCCGAGGGTCGATGGCCATCACGAACTGGTCATTCCTCTGATTGTCGGCCCGCGCTATCAACCCGCGCATTCCGGGCGTGCTCCGCAAATTGTGGACGACGGTGCGGCCGCTGCAGTGCAACAGGCCGCCTCGCAATCGAACTTCAACCAGTGGGAGATTGAGGCGCTGCCATCCTATCCGGATGTTTCCGGGTTGACGATTCCCGATACGATCGGCAAGGATCGGGTTTCCATCGACATCGATCTGCAAGCGGGCGCACCGATTCCCAATATTTACAGCCGCACCCATAATATCAACGTGTCGGGTGATGAGACGAACAAAACGGTCTCCCTGGCCGACGGCCGGACCCTCGACAACCGGGATTTCGTTCTGCGCTATCAACTGGCAGGGGAAAACACCCAGCCCGCCTTCCTGGCCTACAACGATTCCAAAGATGGCTATTTCAGCCTGTGGATCGAACCTCCGTCAGCGCCGGCAACGAAGGACATCACGGCGCGCGAAATGGTGTTCGTGCTCGATACTTCCGGTTCCATGAGCGGCTACCCCATCCAGGCCAGCAAAGTATTCATGCGTCATGCCCTGAAGAATCTGCGCAATCAGGATTACTTCCGCATCATCCGGTTCAGCAACAACGCCACCGAGTTCACATCGGGTCCGGTCCCGGCCACCCCGAATAACAAAAGAAGGGGATTGAGCTATGTCGACTCTCTGCGAGGCGGCGGCGGAACGGAAATACCCAACGCCATCCGGCAGGCATTCTCGATCCCCCAACCTGCCGGAACCCTCAGGATCGTGGTGTTCCTGACGGACGGTTACATTGGCAACGAATCGGAAGTGCTGCGTCTCATCACGCGCACGATCGGCGACGCACGCATTTATGCCTTCGGAGTGGGCGCTTCGGTCAACCGGTTCCTGCTTTCCGAAATGGGCAAAAAAGGCCGGGGGTTTGTGCGCTACCTCGATCCCACGGAGGATGCCGAAGAGGCCGCCCTTGAATTGGCCGGCAAACTGGATTCACCGGTTCTGACCGACATCGACATCGATTGGGGCGAAGTCAAGGTGAGCCAGGTGACCCCCTCTGTGATTCCCGACCTGTTTGCGGGTGATTCGCTCCGTATTCTCGGTAAATTCGAGGGAAGCGGAACCCACAGGGTCGTGGTGAAAGGACGGGTGCAGGGAAGACAGGCATCCCTGCCCATTCAGGCGATATTGCCCGACGGGACCAGCGAAATGGAGCCCTCTCCCATTCCGCAGATCTGGGCCCGATCCCAAATCGCCGATCACATGGGGCAGATCAACTCACCCGATGCTTTTAAGACCACACATTTGAGCGATGACGCGTTGAAGCAAAAGGTGATCGATCTGGGTCTCAAACATTCCCTGGCAACGCGATGGACTTCGTTTGTCGCCGTGTCCACGAAAATCGTCAACAAAAACCCGGAAAACGCGCAGGATTCGCAGGTGCCGCTTCATAGGGTGAAAGGCGTGGGGCCCGAGGCTTACGGTCACGCTGCTTCCAAGAAGTTTGTACAAAATTTTCCGGGGGGGTCCGCTCCGGAACCGGCCACCTGGGCGGGATTGCTGGTGCTCGGCCTGGTGGCTTTGGCATGGTTCAGACGCCGCCGGCTGGCTTGAGTTGACGGCTAAACTTCCTGAGTGGGTTATCGAGAATGGCAACCAAGGAACCGGAGTCGAAAGGCTCCGGTTTTTTTGTGACAAATTTCGTAAGTTGACAGGAAGGGCAAAAAGAACAAGATTGTGGGGAGGATAATTCACCAAAAACCAAAAAATAATAAATGTTTTCTAATTTCCAACTACAAAAGAAAATCAAGGTGGTTCAAAACACTTACCACGATAAAGATAATGGTTGTTCAAAAAGAATAATAATTTCGGGGAATTTGGATAACCAAGGAGATATCAGGGTTGGCGAAGATAAGCATAAAATATCCGAAGTTGAATTTTCCTTAATTATGGTGACGGGTGAGAGTGGGCAATGTGACATAGAAAAATATTATGGGTATTTGCTTTTCACAGAGGGAGATTCTCCTCCACTAATTTCGGGTGGAATCTTTTTCGACGCTGAAATATTTAATCAATATTGGGAGATATTTCTAAAAAATAAAAGACTATCATCCCTTGAAATGGTAGTTGTGGATGAACCTGACTACAGAAAAAGCAGTAATTACAATTTTCATTGGCTGGACACACAAAAACTTTATATTGAGAGTGTGAGTTTTAATTTTTCGGATGGATGGGTGAATTTATAAACGGGGAGAGATTATAGGCCAGTGATTCTATTACGAACCTGCCCAGCTGCATGCCCGATGGCGAAACCACTGAGGAGGCAATAGAAAATGGGAAGGATGCGTTTTTGATTGCACGCTTAGTATTTGAGGAAGAAAGCAGTCAAACAGTAGGGGTAAAGAAACTCCGTAAATTTAAAAAAAGTAACAAAATTAATGCACAGTAGTTCCGATATGAGTATTTTAGGGAAAGGGGCAACTCTATATGAAGGAAAGAAAAATTAGCATATAAAAAGGATATAGGTGCAAAAATAAAGAGGAAAAAGTTATACTCCCCAGAAAAATTAAAAATTTAAGGAAATGCTAAAAAATATTGAAATAGAAAATTTTAAGTCATGGAAGAAAACGGGGGCAATAAAAATGGCTCCCTTGACAGGTTTCTTTGGGGGTAATAGTTCTGGGAAAACAAGCATTATTCAAAGTCTCTTACTGTTAAAGCAAACAACTGATTCCCCAGATAGGACACAAGTATTGAATTTTGGTGGTGAGAGAAGTTTGACTGACCTGGGTTCTTTCAATGATGTGATATTTGCTCATGATTCGGAAAATTATTTAAAAATAAAATTGAATTGGGATCACCCGAAGGAATTTATTACCGGCGATAAATATCGTGAAAAAGAAATATTAATTTCGGATAGTAATATTGGTTATGAAGTTGAAATAATACAAGAAGGAGATACTAAAAAAAGAAAAAGTGTTCCACGGGTGTCAAGAATGTTTTATACCATTGCCCAGCAAAAGTATGGAATGAAGGCTCTAGCGGAAAAAGGAAAATACAGCTTAAATGCTGAGCCCTCAAAACAATTTAAATTTATAAGAACGCCGGGAAGAGTTTGGAATTTACCTTATCCAGTAAAATGCTATGGTTTCCCCGATCAAGTTAGAGCGTATTACCAAAATGCGGGATTTCTTTCTGATATTGAATTGGCATTTGAAGAGATGTTTTCAAGAGTATTTTATTTGGGCCCATTAAGAAATTATCCTCAACGTCAATATACATGGGCAGGCTCCCAACCAAACGATATGGGAAGGCTTGGAGAAAGATTTGTAGATGCAATTCTCAGTTCGCGAGATCGGGGAGAGAGAATATCCATGGGGAAGGGTGTGAAGTCGTTAAGTCTGGAAGAAATAGTTGCAAAATGGTTAAAAGAATTGAAATTAATTAATGATTTTAAAGTGCAAGAAATAAGTTCAGGTAGTAATTTGTTTCGAGTGTTGGTAAAAAAGAACCATAGCTCACCTGAGGTATTGATAACAGATGTTGGATTCGGTGTGTCTCAAATACTACCCGTAATAGTTCTTTGCTTTTATGCCCCTCCTGGCTCAACAATAATTCTTGAACAACCAGAAATACACCTTCATCCTTTTGTGCAAACCGGTTTGGCTGATGTATTGATTGATGCAATTAAAAAAAGGAATGTTCAGATAATTTTGGAAAGTCATAGTGAGCATTTATTAATGAGATTAATGCGGCGTATTGCTGAGGCAGATAATGAATTTACAAAAAATGACGTCGCTATGTATTTTTGCGAAAATTTAAACGAAGGAGAGTCATCAATTAAGGCTCTTGATATTGATTTATATGGTTCAATTCTTAATTGGCCAAAGGGTTTTTTTGGTGATGATTTTGGGGAAGCAGCTGCGATTACAAAAGCCGCGATAAAGAGAAAACAAAATAAAGTTGGCTAATATATTAATTGACACAAACGTTCCAATTGTTGCCAATTATAAGCACCAATCGGCAAGCGAGAAATGTGTTTTGGCTTGTATAAAAACACTTGAGGAGGTGGTGGAGGGGAAAAATAAACTGCTGGTTGACGACCATTATTTTATTTGGGGTGAATATGAAAAAAATTTATCTCGTAGTGGGAGACCGGGTGTGGGTGATAGATTTTTTAAATTTTTATGTTTACATCAATATAACCCTGAAATTTGCAGAATAATTAGTGTGACACCAAGGAATAACGACGGCACTGATTTTGAGGAATTTCCCACTGATCCAGATTTGGAGGGTTTTGATAGTGATGATCGAAAATTTGTAGCAGTAGCATTGGCTGACGGCGGTCGTCCTAGTATAAAAAATGCCACGGATACTGATTGGAGTGATTATTTAATTCCATTAAATAGAAATGGAATTTCGATAGATTTTTTATGCCCAGAATTAATGAATAATGAAAACTTGAATTCCTAAATAATTATTTAAAGCAATTCTCATTTGCACTCAAAAACGCCAACACCCTACCACCCCTGCAACGATCACGAGCCGATTTCCTCTCGCTCAAAGCCTGAAACTCTAAGACGCACCAGTCCGGGACATGTTATAGGAGAATTGTTGTATTTTACGGAGCGATTACCACCTTTTCTTCGGTATCGCCGGGCTCGTCATTAGGTAATTTATCTTTTAAGGAAGGGAGAGGTAATAATTCAAAATCAACATTGGTTAAACTCATATAAAGAGGAATTAAATCAATGCGTGAAATTTTACCTTTGTAATTAATGAGGTCACCCAATCGCAAGGCTTCAAGTTTTGGTCTCCATGATTCATCAAATTCAAGCCAGACTGCCAATTCCCAGGGCTTTGAATAATTAGCTAAAACAAAATAACTCCCATTACGGGATTTAGATATCTGTTTTACCTCACCTGCCCAATTAACCCACCGGTTTAAAAAATTTTCATTTATAAATGATTCCCTTTGCAAGGGGTGAAGGTTATTTAATAATTTATTAATTTCCTTTGGATTTTTCTCTCTTAAAAACACTTGAGCTTCTGGTCTTAAAACTAAATCTCTTATTTCCGGACCAAAAACTTGAACAAGAGGTGCCGTCAGAGCTGTAATGCCGGCAAGGAACCAACCAATGATCACAATATTTTTTTCATTCATTGTCCGGCCGCTCAAAAGGTGGGGAATAGGTGGGGAATCTATTCTTTATAAACGAAACAAGGGGCCGACCGATGTCGGCCAACCCCTTGTTCTTAAATGGCACGCCCGAGAGGAGTCGAACCTCCGACCTACGGAACCGGAATCCGTCACTCTATCCAGCTGAGCTACGGGCGCGTGTTTCGAATTTGTAAGCAGAACCCACGGGGCAGGGCCGCGGGCGGGTTCCCCTTCACCCAGTTCGCGCCGAAGGGGGAAAGGGTTGCGGGTTCAGTACACTCCCGAAGTGTCGTCGTCCGCTTCCTGCGAACTCATTGTGATGTGCCCAACGCTTTTTTGGGGCAGTTCATCGCCCAGTTCCCGAATGCTGTTGAGCCGCCACATCCACCAGCTCACTTCCTCTTTGATTTCTTCCGAGGCGTTGGAGGGGATCGGGATGGTCTGCAGGTTGCCCGCGCCGACTTTCATTTCCGTTCCCTCCGGCAGAGTCAGGCCGTTCTCGACCATCACCCCGATCGGATCGGCCACCAGCTTTTTTTTGAATTCCTCATCGGTCACCGCTTTGGCGGCGATCGGCTTCCAGACTTTTTCCAGTGCTTCGCGTTTGCTCGCATCCATGATTGTGTCCTCCCGGCCTGTACCGGCGCCGGTTTGAATATGTCTTTTCCCGATAATGCCTCAGAGTAGCGGACTTCCTGCCCGTCTGCAACGGTAAATCCATCCGGCGTTTCCGGCTGCGGAACGGTCAGTGGCTGCGCAGATACTCCTCCGCTTTCGCCAGCGCCTCGTCGATCTTTTCCGTCTTGGTGCCGCCCGCCTGCGCCATGTCCGCACGGCCGCCGCCGCTGCCGCCGACGATGGCCGCGATTTCCTTGATGATCTTGCCCGCCTCGAACCGGTCCGTCAGGTCCTTGGTGACGCCCGCGGCCAGCATCACCTTGCCGTTGGAGGCAGTGCCGACCACCACCACGCCGGAACGGATGCGGTTTTTCGCGTTGTCGATGAAGGCGCGCAGGGTTTTGGCGTCCATGCCGTCGACTTTCTTCACCAGCAGGGACACGTCGCCGATCTTTTTGATCTCATCCGCGTCAGCCGCTCCCTTGCCGCTCACCAGTTTTTCCTTGAGCCCGGCGATTTCCTTTTCCATCTCACGGTTTTTGTCGAGCAGCTTTTTGACACGCGCCAGTTCCTCTTCCGGCTGCGCCTTGAGCAGCGAGCGCAGGGATCCCAGCGTCTCGAATCCCTTCTGCACCGTCTCATAGGCTTTCCTTCCCGTCACCGCCTCGATGCGCCGCACGCCCGAAGCGATGCCGCCTTCGTAGGTGATCTTGAACAGGCCGATGTCGCCCGTGGCGTTGATGTGCGTGCCGCCGCACAGCTCCTTGCTGAATCCCGGCACCGACACCACGCGCACCGCGTCGCCGTACTTCTCGCCGAACAGCGCCACAGCGCCTTCTTTCAGCGCATCGTCGATGCTCATCTCCTGCGTGCCGACGGCGATGTTCTCGCGGATCTTTTCGTTCACCAGGCTTTCGATGCGCGCCCGCTCGCGTTCGCTGAGCGGGGAAAAATGCGTGTAGTCGAAGCGCAGCCGGTCCGGCTCCACCAGCGACCCCGCCTGCTTGACGTGATCGCCCAGCACCTCGTGCAGCGCCGCGTGCAGCAGGTGCGTCGCCGTGTGGTTGAGCGCCGTGTCGGCGCGGCTTTCCGGGTTCACTTCCAGCGTCAGCCGGTCCGACGTTTGGACCGAACCGCTCGTTACCTTGACCTTGTGGACGATCAGGTCCGCCACCGGTCTGGTGGCGTCGAGGACCTCCATCTGCACGCGGTCGTTGTAGGCCAGACCCTTGTCCCCCACCTGGCCGCCCGATTCGCCGTAAAAAGGCGTCCTGTCCAGCACCAGCTCCACCTCATCGCCCGCCTGGGCGCGTTCCACCGGATTATGGTTTTTCAGGATGGCCAGCACCGTGCCGTCGCCGTGCGTGCCGCCGTACCCGGTGAAGCCGGTGGGCGGGTGGTTGTTGACGAATTCCTTGAAAAACGGCGCGACCTCTTTTTCCCCGGAACCCTTCCAGGAAGCCATTGCCTTTTCCTTCTGCGAGTTCATCGCCGCATCGAATCCGGCCATGTCGAGTTCGAGGCCCCAGTCCTTCGCCGTCTCCTGCACCAGATCGACCGGAAAGCCGAAGGTGTCGTACAGCTTGAACACGTCCTCGCCGGAAATGACGCTGGAGTTTTCCTTTTTCAGTTTCCCGGCGATCTCCTCCAGCCGCTGAAAGCCCATGTTGAGCGTGTTGCTGAAATTCTCCTCCTCGTTCATCACCACTTTCTGGATAAAGCCGGCATTGACCTCCAGCTCCGGATACACGGCCCTGTAGTCCTGGATCACCTTGTCGGTGATCTTGTAGAAGAACGGCTGGTTCTGCTGCAGCAATTTGCCGTGGCGCAGCGCACGGCGCAGGATGCGGCGCAGCACGTAGCCGCGGCCCTCGTTGGAGGGCAGCACACCGTCGCCGACCAGAAACGCCGAGGCGCGCGCATGGTCGGTGATCACCCGGATCGACACGTCGTCGGCGCTGCCGCTGCCGTAAGGCTTGCCCGTGACGCGGCTGACTTCTTCGATCAGCCCCATCAGAAGATCGCTGTGGTAGTTGGTCAGGTGTCCCTGCACCACGGCGGCGAGCCGTTCCAGGCCCATGCCCGTGTCGATGCAGGGATTGGGCAGCGGCGTCATTGTGCCGGACTCGTCGCGGTCGAACTGCATGAACACCAGATTCCAGATTTCCAGGTAGCGGTCGCAGTCGCAGCCCACCGTGCAGTCCGGTTTGCCGCAGCCGGCTTCTTCTCCCTGGTCGATGTAGATCTCCGAGCAGGGGCCGCAGGGGCCGGTGTTGCCCATCGCCCAGAAATTGTCTTTTTCACCCAGCCGGAAGATCCGCTCTTTGGCCAGGCCGATGTCTTTTTCCCAGTGGGCGAACGCCTCGTCGTCGTCTTTAAAGACAGAAATGTACAGGCGGTCCGCCGGCAGGCCGATCACCTCGGTGAGAAATTCCCAGCCGAAGCGGATCGCGTCCTTCTTGAAATAATCGCCGAACGAGAAATTGCCCAGCATTTCGAAAAACGTGTGGTGCCGCGCCGTGTGTCCCACCATCTCCAGGTCGTTGTGCTTGCCGCCCGCGCGGACGCACTTCTGCACCGAGACCGCGCGCGTGTAGCCGCGTTTCTCCTCACCCAGGAACACGTTCTTGAACGGAACCATCCCCGCGTTGGTGAACAGCAGCGTCGGATCGTTTTTCGGCACCAGCGAACCGCTGGGCACCACGGTGTGGTTCTGCGCTTCAAAGTATTCCAGAAATTTCTTTCTCAGTTCGTTGCCGTTCATTCACTTCCATTTCTTAGAGAAAAATCAAAAGACCCGGAGGCAATTCGGATCCAAAGAGGGGAGGGCGCATTGCGGATATCAGACGATGCCGGCTTTCAACAGATCGTGCAGGTGGATGATGCCGTCGATCGTTTTCCTGTCTTCCGAAACCACCAGAGCGGTGATGGAATGCGTTTGCATGACCTCCACCGCCTTCGCGGCGAGGGCCTCTTTGCCGATGCACTTGGGATCGGCCCCCATTAAATCACAGGCGGTGGCTTGGGAGATATCTTTTTTCCGCTCGATCAGACGCCTGAGATCGCCGTCCGTGATGACCCCCTTGAGGTGTCCCCCGGCATCCACCACGCAGGTCGTGCCCAGGCGTTTGCCGCTCATCTCCTTGAGCACGTCGAATACATTGGCGTTTTCGGCGACTTTCGGAATGGCGTTGCCCCGGTGCATCAGGTCCGCCACCGTCATCAGCAGCTTGCGGCCCAGGCTGCCACCGGGATGGTTGAGCGCGAAATCCTCCTCACGCAGGCCGCGCAGATCCAGCAGCGCCATCGCCAGCGCGTCGCCCATGGCCAGGGCGGCGGTGGTGCTTGCCGTGGGCACCAGCCCCATCGAGCAGGCCTCCGCTTTCACCGACGTGTTGAGCACAAAGTCGCAGCGCCGCGCCAGCGTGGAATCGGGATTGCCGATCAGCCCCACCAGCAGGCAGCGCGTGCGGTTGAGCCGCGGCAGCAGCCGGACGATCTCCTCGGTCTCGCCGCTGTTGGAGATGGCCATCACCAGGTCCCCCGGCGCCAGCACGCCCACGTCCCCGTGGCTCGCCTCGGCGGCGTGCAAAAACACCGCCGGCAGCCCGATGCTGGAAAACGTCGCCGCGATCTTGGCGCCGATCAGGCCGGATTTGCCGATGCCGGTGACGACGATGTGCCCTTCGCAGCGGTCGAGCGCGTGCACCACCTCGGCGAACGACGTTTCGATGCGATCGATCAGATCCGCGATGGCCTCGCTTTCGACCTTGAGCACCTGCCGGGCCCGCTCCATGAGAGAGAGGTCCTGCTTTTGTTTGTCGGTGGGCTTGAGTGCGTGCGCGCTTCGGCGGTTCAAAGAATACCCCTTTAATTACAATAGTTTTTGGCCAGTTTCCAAACGCCATGATAGCATAATTCGTTGAATCCGGCAACGCGCCGCCCCTATAATGAGATCCCCGGATTTAAGGGATTCCCCCCTGCCTCCGGTCCGAAACGAGGCCATGACCGCAAAACCGACGCTTTACCTCATCGACGGTTCCTCCTACATATTCCGCGCGTATTACGGCATCCGTCAAAACCTGTCCAACTCCAAGGGGCTGCCCACCAACGCGCTGTTCGGCTTCGTCAACATGCTCACCAAGGTGGTGCGCGAGGAGAAGCCGGATTACCTGGCCGTCGCTTTCGACAGCAAGGAAAAGACCTTCCGCCACGAGATGTACCCGGATTACAAGGCCAACCGCGACGTGCCGCCCGAGGATCTGGGCCAGCAGTTCCCGTATTTCGAGCCGCTGGTGGAGGCGCACAACATCGTCAGCCTGCGCATTCCCGGCATCGAGGCCGACGACATCATCGGCACCCTCGCCCGCATGGGCAAGGATGAGGGCATGGACGTGGTGATCGTGAGCGGCGACAAGGACATGATGCAGCTCATCGGCCCCAGCGTGCGCATGCTCGACACCATGAAGGACAAGACGTTCCGCAAAAAGGAGGTCGAGGAGAAATTCGGCGTCGCTCCCGCCAAGGTCATCGAGGTGATGGGTCTCATGGGCGACTCCAGCGACCACATTCCCGGCGTCAAGGGCGTGGGGCCCAAGACCGCCACCGAACTGATCCAGAAATACGGTTCGATCGACGGGCTGTATAAAAAGCTCGATGAGATCGACAAGAAAAAACTCAAGGAAAAACTGGAATCCGACAAAGACAACGCGATGCTGAGCCGCAAGCTGGTGACCATCGACACGGCGGTCAAGCTCGACTGCAAGCTCGACGATCTCAAGGCCCGCGAGGCGGACACGGAAGCGCTGACCAAGCTGTTCACCGAGCTGGAGTTCACCTCCCTGCTGCCCGAAACCGCGAGTGAGCCCAAACGGGCGGATCACAGCTATGAGACCCTTCTCACCGAAGCGGCGCTGAAAAAGTGTATCCAGGATCTCAAGAAAGCCGGGGAGTTCGCGCTCGATCTGGAAACCACCAGCATCCACCCGGTCCAGGCCGAAACGGTGGGCATCTCCTTTTCCTGGAAGGAAGGCGAGGCGTGCTACCTGCCCGTGGCGCACCGCTACCTGGGCGTGCCCGAGCAGCTCGACAAGAAAAAGGCGCTCGAAGCGCTCAGGCCGGTGCTGGAAAATCCGAAGATTAAAAAAGTCGGCCACAACATCAAATACGATCTCATCGTGCTCAAGAACGAAGGCGTCGATCTCAAGGGCATTGCGTTCGACACCATGCTGGCGTCCTACGTTCTCGATCCGTCCCGCCGCGGCCACAACCTCGACGACCTCGCGTGGGAAAACTTCAACCACAAGACCATCACCTATAAGGAGGTCGCGGGAACCGGCCAGAAGGAGATCGGCTTCGACGAAGTCGAGATCGACCGGGCCACCGAATACGCCGCCGAGGATTCGGACATCACCTGGAGGCTGTACAAAAAACTCTCCCCGCAGCTCAAAGGCGAGCTGCGCGAACTGTACGACACCATCGAGATGCCGCTGCTCGAGGTTCTGGCCGAGATGGAGATGAACGGCGTGTTCCTCGACAAGAAGCACCTCGCCGCGCTGTCGAAAAAAATGAGCCAGCAGCTCGAAGAATACGAGCACGAAATCCATTCGCTGGCCGGGGAGAGTTTCAACATCAATTCGCCCAAGCAGCTTTCGGTGATCCTGTTTGAAAAACTCAAGCTGCCGGTGGTCAAGAAAACCAAGACCGGCTACTCCACCGATGTTTCCGTGCTGGAGGAGCTGGCGTTGCAGCACGAACTGCCGGACAAGATCCTGGCCTACCGCCAGCTCGGCAAATTGAAATCGACCTATGTGGACACGCTGCCGCAGGAAATTTACGCCAGGACCGGGCGCGTGCACACCTCCTTCAACCAGACCGTCGCGGCCACGGGGCGTTTGAGCAGCAGCGATCCCAATCTGCAGAACATCCCCATCCGCTCCGACATGGGCAAGGAGATCCGCAAGGCCTTCATCTCCGAAGGCAAGGGCAAGCTGCTGTCGGCGGACTATTCCCAGATCGAGCTGCGCATCCTGGCGCACCTGTCCGAGGACGCGGCGCTGATCGAGGCGTTCAAAAAGGGCGAGGACATCCACAACCGCACCGCGGCGGAGATCTTCGGCACCGCCCTGGACGCGGTCGATCCGGAACACCGCCGCATGGCCAAGGCGGTGAATTTCGGCATCGTGTACGGACTCAGCGCCTTCGGGCTATCGAGGCAGCTCAAGATCACGCCCAAAGAGGCGCGCGACTTCATCGACCGGTACTTCGCACTGTACAAGAACGTCAAGACCTACATGGAGAGCGTCATCGAACAGGCGCGCCAAAAAGGATACACGACCACCCTGATGAACCGGCGCCGCAGCCTGCCCGACATCAACAGCAAGAACCGGCAGGTGCGCGAAGCGGCGGAGCGCATCGCCATCAACTCGCCGATTCAGGGCAGCGCCGCCGATCTCATCAAGATGGCGATGATCAGCCTGTCCAAGAAGCTCGCCAGGAATAAGATGAAGTCGCGCATGATCCTGCAGGTGCACGACGAGCTGGTGTTCGAGTGCCCCGTGGGCGAGAAAAAGGCGATACAGGATCTGGTGAAACAGGAAATGGAAGGCGTCTACAAATTCTCCGTCCCGCTGGTCGTCGACATGGGCTGGGGCGACAACTGGAACGAGGTGCATTGAGTCTCTATTCATTATTTCTTTTATAAAATAGCCATTAAACGCGCGTTTTGGGTTATTTCGTACTTCCGAAATGCTATGATCCTCGTATCGAAATATCGATTTGAGGAGGTGCCTCATGGGATGGCCCTTATTGAGTGTGAGACGTGAAGAATGGATGGGAGACAACCGCTGGGGGCAAATGTACCTCAGATCTATTCCAACGGGCTGGGAATATCTTTGCTACAGCTACGAACTTCCCTGGTTGCCAGATCAGGCGGGTCGATCGAGAAACGATGTAAGCAGAATACGCACCGGATTTTATGATTTAAAAATAAGGAAGAATGAACCAAAAGGTTGGCGGCTGGAACTGTTGGGAACAGGACATCGTGAAAATATTCAGGTGCACCGCGCTGCTCCCAATCTTTTTATTCAAGGCTGTATTTTGCCCGTTCATTTTCGACCTACGAACACACGGGTTCAACCTGCGTTCAATCCTGTCAATCAGGTTGAGTCCGTAAAACTCATGGAGAAAATAAAGGCACAATACGATTTTCTGGTTGAACTAGAGCAAGGCAATCCGCAGATACAAATCTCAGGAATGCTGCCGGCCGCAGTAGACAGGGGAATTCCCGTATAAAAAAAATTGAGTATCAGCTTTGTTGGGATTTGAAAAGAATTGAAGTTGGAAGCAACCGGAGGATGCTATGAAAAAGACAATACTCCTTTTGCTTTTAATCATCCTGCTTCCTGCCGCCGCGCAGGCGCAGATGAAAAACAAGATCTTCTCCCTCAATCATCGCCAGGCCGCCGAACTGGTGCCGGTGATCGAACCGCTCATTGCGGGCCAGGGCAGGGTGTCGGGCATCCGCAACCAGCTGGTGGTGCGCACCACGGCGGAGAACCTCAAGACCATCGCCGACATCGTCCGCCAGCTCGACGCTCCGCCCATCCAGTTGGTCGTCACCGTCAGGCAGGGCGTGAAAAGCGAACTCGAGCGCGAATCGGCGGAAATCACAGCCGATGTTCCCATCGGCGATGCCGGACGCATCTCCGTGCCGCCTTCCCCCGGAGAAACCGGAGGAACGAGCGTCACCGGCGTGATCGGCGATGCGGAAATTCAGGGCCGTGTGTCGCGCGGTGCTTCGTCCGCAAGCGCCGCGAGCACGCAGAGCGTGACCACGCTTGAGGGAAAGCCGGCGGAAATCCACCTGGGCAGCACCTACTATGTCCGCAACCAACGCGGTGCGGCCCTGCCTTCTTCTGAAATGCGTGCGTCTGTGACCGGCGTGGCCCTGCTGCCCCGGTTGTCCGGCACCACCGTCACGGTGGAGGTCAACCCGGTTCAATCCACCCGCTCCGCCGGGCAGGTGCGGACGCAGGAGACGATCACCACGGTCCGCGGCGAGCTGGGCGAATGGATCGAGGTGAGCGCGCTGGCGGATCAGTCCAGCCGCGTGCGCACGGGCATTCTCAAGGACGGGCGCGTGGTCAGAAAGGAAGCGCGCAGCGTGTTCCTCAAAGTGGAGGTCAAGCGTTGAACGAGAGTGGAAAGCCGGTAGCGGTCAGGACACGGTTTTTTCCGCGCAGCGGATCAGCTCACCCGTCAGCACGGTGAAACGCTCGACGGCCTGCATGTGCAGCAGTGGCGGCTTGTCGCCGTTCAGATCGAAATAGGGACGCAGCGTCTTGCCGGTCCGGTCCTTGACCTTGCCCGCGTTCATGGCTTTGTGGAAGGATTTGATCTTCGCGATGTGGCCCGCCGAGAATCCGTTTTCCGGCGCGAAGCAGTGCCGCAGCCGGTAGACGTTCGTCAGTTCGTCCCAGCCGTACCATTCGCCGTCTTTGTCGAACTTGTAATGCCAGAAGTCGATGATCGCAATCGACGGCTTTGCGGTGAAAGCGGGCATGCGCGCGGGCATCTTGTCCGGCTCCGGAGCCTCATGGAACTTGTCCAGCTCCCGTTCCAGAAAACCCTGGCAGACCACCAGGCCGAGGCCGTAATACATCGAGTCTACTTCCACGGCCATCGGTCCGCCGAAGCGGTGCGCGCTGAAAATGGTCTGGCGGATCGATTCCTGGAGATGGTGGAGGACAACATCGTGATGTTTGCTCATGGGTGCGTATCCAAGTTCGGTGGACCGTGGCGGTCAGGTTGAATCATTCGATGGTTTACCTTATCGCGCCGGGGGGCGTCACGCGAATGTGTTAGGATTATAACAGATTCCACCTGCAAATTCGGATTATAGATCTTTGCATCAGTATCATGCCTGTCATGCTGAGCCTGTCGAAGCATGACGGTTCACCCTTCGACAAGCCCGTCCTGAGCCTGCCGAAGGGCTCAGGGTGACAAAGAAATATTCAGTCTCTCATGCTACCCGCTGATGCAAAGATACAAGTTCGTGAAAGGAAGAAACATTGGACCGCAGAAAACTGGAGACCACAAAGGGCGAATTGAAAGGCGTCGATCTGAGCGCGGCGGATTTGAAAAAGATCGACCTGAGCGAAGGGGATCTCCGGGGTGCGAAACTGCGTGACGGATTTTTCAGCGAAGGCGATTTCAGCGGCGCCAATCTGGAACGCGCCGACCTCAGCAACGCCAACCTCAGCGGCGCGGATTTTTTCGGCGCCAACCTCTCGCGCACCAACTGCAGCGGTGCGTTCTTTCGCAGGGCCAAGCTGCAGTCCGCGTTTCTGCGCGGCGCGGACTGCAAGAACGCCAATTTCCGCGAATGTTTTTTGATGAAAGCCAATCTCAGGCAGACGGACCTGAGCGGCGTCAATTTCCAGGAAGCCAAGCTCACCCAGTCCCACCTGCAGGACGCCAACCTGGAAAACGCCGATCTGCGGGCCGCGAGCCTCAAGGGGTGCAATCTGGAAGGAGCCAACCTGAAAGGAGCGATGCTGCAGGGAGCGGACCTGCGCTATGTCCGCAAGCTATCCTGCGAAGACTTGAAATCCGCGCAAGTGGACAACACCACGCAATTCCCGGAACATCTGAAGATCACCTGGACTTCCGAGACCGCGTTCAAATGCCAGAAGAAAGAGAAGTGACCCTCGCGAGCCAACGCCCCCAAAAACTCCAATCAATGTTTCAGTCGTCGTACGGGAAGGCGGGACGGCCCGTCACATGAGAAAATAAAAGATGACCGCCGGGATGGACGCACCGCACAGAGACGCGGCGATGGTCTTCATGATGAACTGGGACGTGCCGTCGGGCTCGGAATTCGGGGCGATGGGATAGCTGACTTTGACTTTTTCCATGTTCAGGCTCACAGAAGGTTTCGTGTCGGCGGGAACCGCAGCCGCTTTGAATTATTAACGGCATCCGCCGTATAAACTTAACAGACAGCGGCGAAAATCCTCCAGCGGCCGGGAACGGCAGGACGCTCAAATTCCAGCTTCGGCACCAGCCGCCTTCCCAGTTAACCTGTTGCGCCCAGGACCAGTAGTTTCATAAAAGGGATGGGTTCGCGTTCAGCTCTCCGGCAGGGAAAAAATCTGAAAATTCTGTTTTTCCAGAAACTCGAAGCGCTCGTCCAGCCGGTAGCCCGCCCGCGTCATTTCCGTGCGGATGGTCTCCACCGGCGTGGCGTGATCGCCGTCGCCCTTGTAGTCGATGATGGCGATGCGTCCGCCCGGCTTGAGATAGCGCTTCACCCGGTCGAAGTAGTCGACGCGGTTCACCAGATGGTGGAAGGTGTTGGAGGAAAAGATCAGGTCGACGCCGTCCGCGGGCAGTTTGGGATCGCTGACTTCCGCCAGAATCGTGCGCACGTTGCCGTAGCCCTTGCGCTCCGATTCCGCATCGATGTCCCTGAGCTTCGCGGAATCGATGTCCACCGCATACACGCGGCCTTTGGGGCCGGTCGCGTCGGCGAGAAAGAACGTGAAGTAACCGCCTCCCGCGCCCAGGTCGGCGACCGCATCGCCCGGCAGGATGGCGAGCGACTGCATCACCCGCTCGGGCTGCTGCCATCTGTCGCGTCCGCCGAATCCGTCGCCGGCGCGTTTTTTTAATTCCGTGCATCCGGCGGCGATCGCCGCGATCACAAATACGGTCAGGAGAATGCGTGCACGCATGGTACGCTCCGTCGTGAAGGCTGAAGTCCTCCATAGTGACCCAACGCGGCGGCGTGCGCAAGCCATAATGAGGGCCGGTGCGCCGATCCGCAAGCCGCGGCATCAAGGGTGTTGGACGGGAAGCCAAAACATCGTACAATTGCAAATTCATCTCAAATTCACGCAGACAGCGCATGAAACGAAAATTCCTTCACCCATTCGTGGCGGTTCTTTTGATCCTGAGTTTTATCGCCTTCGGTCCCGGCTGCGGATCGTCGCCCGTGCCGTCCAGGGCCGAAATGGCAGTGCCGGACGGCCCGGAAGCGGTGTCCGCAACCAAGGGAATGGTGTCCACCCAGGAAGCGGTGGCGACCAAGGTGGGACTGGAAGTCCTCAAGGACGGCGGCAACGCCGTGGACGCGGCGGTGGCCGTCGGGTTCGCCCTGGCCGTCACCCTGCCTCAGGCGGGCAACCTGGGAGGCGGCGGGTTCATGCTCATCCACGACGCCAAATCGGGCGACACCGTCGCCATCGACTACCGGGAATCCGCACCCGCCGCGGCGACCCGCGACATGTTTCTCGACAATTTCAAGATGGTCGTGGAGAACCGGTCGCGCTACACCCACCTCTCTTCAGGAGTGCCGGGCACCGTGGCCGGTCTCGCGCTGGCGCTCGAAACGTACGGGACTCTGTCTTTGAAGGAGGCGCTGGAACCCGCGATCGAGCTGGCGCGGGAGGGCATCATCATGACGCCGCATCTCAAGGCCAGTCTCGAGGAGCAGCGCGAACGCTTCATGGAATGGCCGCAGACGGCGGAGATCTTCTTCAAGCCCAACGGCGCTTCGTACGAAGTGGGTGAAGTGCTGGTGCAGAGCGATCTCGCCGACACGCTGGAAGCCATCGCCGGGGAAGGGACGGAGGTTTTTTACCAAGGCGCCATCGCGCGGAAGATCGCAGCCCAGATGCGGGACAACGGCGGCGCCATGCGTCTCGAGGATCTGGCGAACTACCGCGCCCGTCTGCGCCAGCCGGTGCGCGGCAGCTACCGCGGCCACGAGATCGTCTCCATGCCGCCGCCCAGTTCCGGCGGCGTGCACATCATCCAGATCCTCAATATTCTCGAACAGGTGCCGATGGCCAAATTGGGCCACAACAGCGCCGAGGCCCTGCACTGGATGGCGGAAGCCATGAAGCTCGCCTACGCCGACCGCAGCCGCTACCTGGGCGATCCCGACTTCTGGGACGTGCCCGTTGCCGGCCTCACGTCCAAGGCCTACGCGAACGAGCTGCGCGGCAGGATCGATCCCTCCCGCGCCAAACCCTCCGAGCAGATCTTTCCCGGTGCGCCTGCGTCCTACGAGAGCGCCGAGACCACGCATTTTTCCATCGTCGACGCAATGGGCAACGCCGTTTCCAACACCTACACCCTGAATTTCCCTTATGGCTCCGGCATCGTCGTCAAGGGCACCGGCATTCTGCTCAACAACGAGATGGACGATTTTTCCGCCAAGCCCGGCGTGCCCAACGCCTACGGGCTGATCGGCGGCAAGGCCAACGCCATCGAGCCCGGCAAGCGGCCGCTGAGCTCCATGTCGCCGACCCTCGTGTTCAAGAACGGCAAACCCCTGCTCGTCACCGGCAGCCCCGGCGGCAGCCGCATCATCACCACCACCCTGCAGGTGATCCTGAACGTCATCGACCACGGCATGGACATTGCCGAAGCGACGCAGGCTCTGCGCGTGCACCATCAATGGCTGCCGGATGAATTGCGGGTCGAGGCGGGGTTTCCTGAAGAAGTGCTGAAGCAGTTGCGGGAACGCGGGCACCGCATCGTCGTGAGGGAGCCGATGGGCTCGACCCAGTCGATCCTCAAGGGCAGGAAACGCTACAAGGGCGCGTCCGACCCGCGCCGTCCCGGCGCGCTGACACTGGGGTATGGGTGGTTTTGACCGGAGGGATCAGAGAAACGCCTTTTTCTCTTCGTCCAGGTTTCTCTGGGTGTCGATGTCGCTCACCATGTCTTCCAGGTTGATCGCATTGGGGGCCGTGCGCCGCCGTTGGGTTGCGGCGGTGACGGGGCTCGCTTTCGGGGCGTTGGATTTTTCCAGTGACTGGATTTTTTTCTCGTAGGACTTGTTGTCGGACTTGAGCGTGTTGATCTCGCGCTTGGCCTTCTGCAGTTCGATTTCGACGGCCTTCTGCTTGCTGTCGTCCTGCAGCTTGTCGGTCAATTCCTTGATCTTCTGCTTGGCCTTCTTGAGTTCGGCGGTGGAGGCCTCCAGCTTTTTCAGGTCCGCCACTTTTTTCTTCAGGGTCTGCACTTCTTCGCGGGCTTCCAGCAGCTCCTCCTCCACCGTTTCCCACTTCTGTGCTTCCTTGAGCTTGGTTTTGAGCTTTTTGATCGTTTCCTTCGCATCGGTCAGCGCCGCGTCGGCCGCTTCCAGCTTTTCGGCTTTTTTCAGCCGCAGTTTCAGATCCTTGATTTCCTGCTTCGCTTCCTGCAGTTCCTCATCCGCAAGCTCCAGCTTCTCCAGATCCTTGACCTGCTCGTTCAGCTCCTGGATTTCGGATTTCGCTTCCTTCAGTTCCTCTTCCGCGACCTCCCATTTCTGCGCTTCCTTGAGCTGGATCTTGAGCTGCTTGTTCTCTTCTTTCGTCTTGAGCAGTTCCTCGTTGGCGGATTCGAGCTTCTCGGCTTTTTTGACATGCAGCTTGAGCTGCTTGATCTCATCCTTGGCTTTGATGAGTTCTTCGTCGCCGATTTCAAGCTGGTACTCCTGCTCCTTCAACTGCCGCAGGGCTTTTTCCTGCGACTGCTTGAGCGCCTGCAGCTCCTTGTGGATCTCGGAGCCGAACGCCTCGGATTCCTTGACCAGCTCTTTGATTTTATTCGCCCAGAGATTGAATCGATCCGCTTCTTTTTTACCGTTGCCCATGCCGAAAATCCCCCTCCATATAAATAGACCGCTCTTCGTATAGATTAACGAGAAACACAGGGAATTTCAGTCAAAAAGTTCATAATTAGCCTATAATCAATGGGTTCTGGAGTACCTCGATACGGGGGCGAAAGACGTTCCCCGTGTTCGCCAGGAAGAAAGAAAAGAAGGGAAATCTCAATGAAGTGAAAATCTTGCCTAGAGTTTCTTCAGGGAAATTCAATCGCGTTTTCGGAGCCGGGAACCGCTCACGGACCTGCCGTGTTACTCTGCGGACACGCGGGCAAAACGGTTCCATTAAAAAATGAAACATTATGAGAAGTCCATCCCTGCTGTTGTTACTGCTCTGGTTCTGGGGCAACCCCGTTTTCGCCGGGTCCATTCCGCAGGGCATGGTTCGCATTCCGGGCGGCGAGTACGCTTCCGGGAAGCCCGGCGCGCTGGTGAAAAAACACCTGCCGGCGTTTTACATCGACAAGACCGAGGTCACGCAGGCCGCATATGAAAAGCGCATCGGGTCCAACCCGGCGTATTTTAAGGGACCGCGCCGGCCGGTGGAGGATGTGAACTGGTTCGAGGCGCAGGAATTCTGCCGCAGGGCAGGGAAGCGCCTGCCCACGCAGGACGAATGGGAGAAGGCGACCCGCGCGGGAACGGCCACCCTGTACCCCTGGGGCGATGCGATGGACGACCGCTTTGCCTGGCACAAGGGCAACGCCGGGAAGCAGACCCATCCGGTGGGCCTCAAGCAGCCCAACGCGCTGGGGCTGTTCGACATGGCCGGCAACGTGTGGGAATGGACCGCCAGCGACCACGAGGTGCAGGGAAAGGTGGTGCGCGGCGGCTCCTGGCGCAATTCGCACACCAGTCTGCGCTCCCACCACCGCATCCTGTCCTTGCCCAACCAGCGCTTTCATTACGTCGGTTTCCGTTGCGCCCGTTCTGAAAATGCCGGGCCGCCGAAGCGGGAAGGCCCCTGATCTCTCCAGCTCCCTGTGGGCGCCTCCGTCGGAAATATTGACGCTCGCATCCAGAGCCGCCTCACCGGAACAGCGAGGCCTTTGCCTTTAATTCTCCCATCTCAAAGAAAATTCACTAACACACAAATTATCAGTAATTTTACAAGAATTCCCGGCACGGGGATTGCTTTTATAAATATTGAATACGCCAAAATGTCAAGACTTTGGCGGACGGCGATTCAAAACGGGAGGTTTTACAACGGACCAGGTGGTGAACTCATCACAGCAGGGGAGTGAAATGGGAGGTCAGGATGATGATTTTCCGTATCATGGCTTGTGTCCTCGTTTTTACTGCCAGCACCGCATTTGCCGATAACGATAACTCGCCCAGAGGGAAGGGGCCTGCACCGTGGAGCCTGTTGAGCTTGAATGCGTTTCAACCCGACCTTTACTGGGTTCACCTGTTCAGGAAGGCCGGGGATTTTGAAACAAGCACTCGCATGCAATTGCAGACAGGGCACGGGTTTGGATTGGGAGATACCTTCGACTTAAAGTTCAATTCCGGCGACCATCCCTCCGATCCGGCTGCCTACGTGCAGGGCAGGATTTCCGACCCCTTGGGCGGGGACGAATTTTCGCAGGAGTTCCGCATCTGGGACACGCGCACGCTGGTCGTCAACACGCTCTATGACATCCGCACGGACGCGCTGTTCACGCCGTATATCGGTTTCGGTCTGGGAATTGCCTGGCAGCAGGGAACCTTGAAGCGTTTCGGAGGCAGCGTGCAGGGATTGCAGGATGGCTATGACCACTGGCTGGCGTACCAGGGGCTGATGGGCGTGACGTCCAGCCTGAGCGAGAACCTGGATTTTGGCGTCGGCTACCGGTACCTGGGAACGCGGGATTCCACGTACCGCGAAGTCACGACAGTCACCGGAGCGCACAATTTCGAAGTGGGCTTTCACCTCGCCTTTTGACGCGAAGGGGGTGTGTGGCACCCTCCGTTGGCGATCAGGACCAGTTGATGGTGCCAAAGATCATGATCAGGCCGGTCAGCGACACCGCGCTGCCGGTCAGCGTCATGAGCGTGCTGCGCATCGTCTGCGGCACCGTGGCCATGCTGTCGAACCGGCGCCGTCCGTAGAGGGAGAGCCGCCGCAGATCTTTCATCCGCTTGTGATTGTGAATCTCGATCCAGCTGCACGCGTTCAATATCACCACGCCCAGCAGAAACAGGGCGATTCCCCAGCTCACATCCGCGTTCCAGAATTCCATATCCGCCTCCTTGTCAAATGATGGGTCCGGTCCATCCCCTTGGACTCTGAAACCAGTATAAATTCAGCATATTGCGGAATCGTTGGGGCCGGGTCACAAGTTGGCAACAGACCCGGTTTCTCAGGGAATTGCGTGTAAATGGCGGAATTACAGGGGATTTACGTTGAGTTTTTCGGGATAGTGGCAATCTGTAAATGGAAGGGTTGTAAACGGGGCGTGGAAGGGAGTGCGTGAAAATGCTTCAGGACGCCGCGGCTTTTTCCTGGAAATAGCCGTAGGTTTTCTTGAGGCCGCTTTCCAGAGAGTCCTGCGCCTGCCAGTTGGCGGCGTTTTGAAATTTTCCGGCATCGAGCACGCTGCGTTCCACCTCGCCCGCCCGCGCCGGTGCGTAGCGCGGAGCCAGGCTTTTTCCCGAAAGCCGGTTGAACTGGCCGCACAGATCGTTGACCGAGGTTTCCTTGCCGGTGGCGATGTTGTACGGCCCGGCGAGGGAACCCGAAAGGGCGCGCACATTGGCGGCCACCACGTCGGACACGGAAACGAAGTCGCGCGTCTGCCTGCCGTCGCCGAATATGGTGGGATTTTCGTCGTTCAAAAAGCGGTCGGTGAAGATCGCCACCACTCCCGCTTCCCCGTGCGGGTCCTGGCGCGGGCCGTAGACATTGCTGTAGCGCAGCACGATGGGCGTGATGCCGTGCGTGGCCTGATAGAACCCTAGGTAGTTTTCCACGCTGAATTTGGCAATGCCGTAGGGGCTGATCGGCCGCACCGGATGGCTTTCATCGGCGGGATAGCGTTCCTGCTCGCCATACAGGGCGCCGCCGGTGGAGGCGAAGACGAACCGCTTCACGCCCTGGGCCGCCGCGTGTTTCAACAGATTGAGGCTTCCCTGGATGTTGATGCGCGCATCCCGCTGCGGGTCGGAAACCGAGACCGTCACCGAAACCTGGGCGGCGTGGTGGTTGATCACCTCGATGCGCTCCTTCTCCAGCACCCGCTCGACATCTTCGCTGAGGATGTCCATCTCGTAGAAAGAGGCCTGCGGGTTCACCTGATCCCGTTTGCCCGACGACAGATCGTCCAGCACCGTCACACGGTGGCCTTCCGCCACATAAGCGTCCACCACGTGCGAGCCGATGAAGCCCGCGCCGCCGGTCACCAGTATGTTCATGCGCAATCTCCGTTTGGTCCCGCTGGGGACAGTGGAACGAAAAACGGGTTTTGGGGATCAAAAAGAAAGAAAACGCGGGACGGTATGCTCAAGGGAACCGCAAAGCTCAAAGTGGCGCGCCCGTGGCGGCCGAAACGATGCCGGAGCGGGCGCGACCAATCGGGTTGAACGCTCAGCAGCGGCTCACTCGCTGCCCTGTTCCATTTTTTTGAACTGGTAATAGCGGATGCAGATCGCCGCCGCCGCGATGCCCGCCATGCCGCTGGCCACCATGAAGCCGGGGACGATGAGGGCGAGCGAAAGCGGGATGTTTTCCAGGAACCAGGAACTGACCTGCTGCAAGCCGTACCAGGACTCCGGCTGCTGCATCCAGCTTTGCAGGGCGGTGTTTTCGAACATGAAGTTGAACACCACGAAAAGCGGGAACTCCGTCCACACCCCGTCTTTCAGCCAGAGGAAGATCTGGTAGCCGATCAGGCCGAAGCCCGACAGAAACACCAGCGTCGCCATGAAGCCGATCGCCGCGGTGATCCCGCCGCCGAGATAGTCCAGCATCGTCGAGCGGGAGATGAAAAACCGGATTTCCGAGACCGTCCGGCTCCACAATTTTTTCGCGGAATCCTTGATCATCGTGCTGCCCTCGTTGGCGAAGGCGCGGACTTCGCGGAACAAGGCGGAAATATTTTTCAACCAGTCGGTGTGATTGTAATTTTGCGTTTGTGCGGTTTGTTGAGTCATTACATTGCCTCCCTTTGTATTTTTGCGGTACAGAAGAACCCCGAAAGCAGAGCCCGCCGCGTTAAAAAGGGGTTCGCCGGATAATTTTCAGTCACCCGGCGGCTCACTTGTATTATGATCCTCTCATCTTTCGAAACGATTCACAAGAGGCGATTTTTTAATATCGCCCGTGTTTTCTATCGGTTGGGAGGGACCGGATGCACGTCATGATCTACGGTGCGGGTGCGGTGGGACTGGGGCTCGCCAGTTTTCTGCTGCAGGCGAAAGCCGAAGTGACTCTGGTCGCCCGCGAAGACACCGTCCGCCTGCTGCGCAGTGAAGGTCTCCGCCGCACCGGGATTTTTGGAGAGTTCCGCGCCGCGCCGGCGGATTTTTATTGTCTCACCCGGCTCAACGATCTGCCCCGCTCCGACTGCCGTTACATCCTGGTCTGCACCAAATCCCAGGACACGGTGCAGGCCGCGGAAGAGATCGCCGCCTGGCCCTGGATCCGCAAGTTCGACGGCCACATCGTGCTGTGCCAGAACGGCTGGGGCAACGCCGAACCGTTCGCGCAGCGCTTTCCGCGCGAGCAGGTGGCGAGCGCCCGCGTCATCACGGGCTTCAGGCGGCCGCGGGAAAACCAGGTGGACATCACCGTGCACGCCGATGCGATGCACCTGGGCAGTCTGTACGGCCTGGACCCGAAAATCCTCGAACCGCTGGCGCAGGCCATCGAACAGGGCGGGCTGCCGTGTAAAATCACCCGCCACATCGGCAAGGACCTGTGGGCCAAGATGCTGTACAACTGCGCCCTCAACGGGCTGGGGGCGATCCTCGGCGTGCCCTACGGCAAGCTGGGCGATTCCGAACACACCCGCAGGATCATGAACGGCATCGTCGAAGAGGTGTTCCGCGTCATGAAACCTTCCGGCTACGAGACCCACTGGGAACGGCCGGAGCAGTATCTGGCGGCGTTTTACGAAAACCTGCTGCCCGCGACCTACGAACACGAATCGTCGATGCTGCAGGATCTCAGGGCGCGCAAGCGCACGGAAGTGGACGCGCTCAACGGCATCGTCGTGCGTCAGGCGCGCGCGCTGGGCATCGAGGTGCCGTTCAACGAGATGGTGTACCGCATGGTCAAGTACCTGGAAGGCTGAGTGCAGCACCCGGTACAAGAAGCGGTCACTTGAGATACCAGAGCAGCGCGATCAGCGCCAGCCCGGTGAGGACTTTGAGGATCAGGCCCGTATGGACAAACAGGTTCCAGCCGGGATGCTCTTGTCGCGGTTGCGTTTTTTTATCGGGAATCATGGCGTGCTCCTTTCCAGTGAGACCGGCCCCTTTACAGCTTCTTGATGCGCCCTAGCTGATATTTCGCCACCGCCGCATTGTGATCCGCCAGGTTGGAGGAGAACTTGTGCCTGCCGTCCTTTTTGGAAACGAAGTAGAGAAATTCCGTTTCGTTGGGATACAGCGCGGCTTCGATCGACTGCCTGCCGGGGCTGGCGATCGGTCCGGGCGGCAGGCCGAAATAGCGGTAGGTGTTGTAGGGCGAATCGATGCTCAGGTCCTTCTTGCGGATGTTGCCGTCGAAATTGCGGATGGCGTAGATGACCGTCGGGTCGGTCTGCAGTTTCATGTTTTTCTTCAGCCGGTTGTGAAACACCGAGGAGATGATCTTGCGTTCCTCGTCCACGCCGGTTTCCTTTTCGATCAGGGAAGCCAGCGTGACGATCTCATGGTAGCTGAGCTTGAGTTCCCGGGCGCGCTGCCGGAATGCTTCGGGCGCGCCTTCGGAGCGGAAGGTGTCGAGCATTTTCTGGATGATCTGCTCCTCGGTGGTGTACTTGCTGAAATGGTACGTTTCCGGAAACAGGTAGCCTTCCAGCGAATCGCCCGGAATGTCCATTTCTTTCAGCCAGCGCGGGTTTTGCGTCTGCTCGATGAATTTGTCGCTGTCGACAAGGCCCCGGTCCGCCAGGTGCGCGGCGATCTCGGTGATGCGGAAGCCCTCGGGAATCGTCACCGGGTGCAGCACCGTTTTCCCCGACGTGATCTTGGTGAGGATCTCACCGGGCACCATCGCGGGCGAGATTTCGTATTCCCCCGCCTGGATCTGCGTGTGCTTGTCGCGCAGGTGCGCCAGGATGCGGAAGGTGGACGCGCTGCGGATCAGGTGTTTCTCGGCAAGGATGTCCGACGTCTGCTTTAGGGTCATGCCCGGAGAGATTTCCACATGCCGCAGGCGGTCGTCCTCGCTCACCGGGTGCGTCGCCAGATAAAAAAAATAGCCGCCGAGCACCCAGCTGGCAACCACCGTGAACGTGAACAGCGACAGTATTATTTTTCTTTTTTTACTCATGCACTGAATAACGCGCTTAGGGCGCGAGCGATTGCATCTGTGTGAGAAACTGGTCGTTTTCTTCCCGCGTTCCCACCGTGACCCGCAGGCAGTCCTTGAGCCGGGGGTGCGCGTTGAGGTTGCGGATGAGAATGCCCTTGCCCATCAGATCGCGGAACACCGCCTCGCCCGATCCGGATTCGACCCGCATCAGGATGAAATTCGAATCCGAGGGGTAGGCCCGGATTCCGGGGATCGCCGCCAGCGCCTCGGCCAGGCGGTCCCGTTCTTCGAGGATGGCGTCGATCTGCTGCTGCACCAGAGAAAATTTTTCCAGCACCCCGGCCGCCAGCGTCTGCGAGATGATGTTGGAGTTGTAGGGCAGCCGCACCTTGTTGATCTGCTCGATGATCACCGGGTCGGCGACGCCGTACCCCACGCGCAGCCCGGCCAGGCCGATCTTCGACAAACTGCGCAGAATGATCAGGTTGTTGTGCTCCTTGATGTCGCTGAGAAAACTCTTGCGGGAAAAATCGTAATACGCCTCGTCCAGCACCACGATGCCCGGAAACGATTCGATGAGAATGCGGATTTCGTTCTCGGCGTAGCAGTTTCCCGTCGGGTTGTTGGGGTAGCTGACGAAGATCACGCGCGGGTGGTGCGACTCCATCGTGTTGAGAAACTCCGCCGCGTTCAGGTCCCAGTTTTCATCGAGGTCGACCGCGAACGGATTGAGGCCCATGCCACGGCCGATGATGGAATACATGGCGAACGTGGGATCGGAAAACGCGAACGCGTCTCCCGCGTCGCAGAACACCTGCAGGATGAGCTGGATCAGCTCGTCCGAGCCGTTTCCGATCACCAGGCTTTCCGGCGCCACGTCGATGCGCTTTGAGATCGCCTGCTTGAGAACCTGGCCGTCCGGATCGGGATAACGGTTGAGCTTGAAATCCGTTTCGCGGAACCGCTGGATCAGCTCCTCCGGCGGCGCGAACGGATTTTCATTGGCGTGCAGCTTCACCGCGCAGTCGATGCTTTCCACATGGTAGGCGTTTAAGGTTTTCACCTTGCCGCGCACAAGATTCATCAGGTCGACCCGGGACATCACGCGCTCACTTTCGGTTTCAGCAGGGTTTGAATGTCGTCCGCCGGCGGCACGAAGCGGCTGGTGCGGAAACGCTCCGCGTTGAAGATCGAAAGGATGTTTTCCACCGTTGCGTCGAGCTCGCCGTTGACCACCACGTAATCATACAGGGCGTATTGCTTGATCTCTTCTTTCCCCGTCTCAAGCCGCCTCTGGATCGAATCTTCCGTTTCGGTGCCGCGTCCCTTGAGCCGCGCTTCCAGTTCCTTGAGCGACGGCGGCAGGATGAACAGGTACACGCCGGGATACTTCAACGCGCGCAGCGAACGGGCGCCCTGCACGTCGAGCTCCAGGATCAGGTCCGCCCCCGTTTCCAGCCGTTCTCGCACCGAATCGTGCGCGGTGCCGTAATGATGGCCGCAGATTTCGGCGTGCTCTAAAAATGCGCCCGCATCGATCATCTTTTTGAATTCCGCCTGCGTGACGAAATGATACGCGGCGCCGTTCTCTTCCCCTTCGCGCGGTGCGCGCGTCGTGTGCGACACCGAGATTTCGAGCCGCGGCAGACGCTCCCTGAGGCGCTGCAGGATCGTGGTCTTGCCTGTGCCCGACGGTGCGGAAACGATGAAAGCGATGCCGTTTGGTTTCATGTCTTCCGGTCCAAGAGAGACCTTTTGCACAAGTCGGCCCGATTAGAAAATTAAAATTTAATGCATTGTCACCCTGAGCTTGTCGAAGGGTGCTCAATCATGCTTCGACAGGCTCAGCATGACAATAAACGAGACTTGTGCAAAGGGCTCGATACAAATGCGCTGCTGTGTTCTCCGGCGTGCGTTTAGAGGCCGGCGGCCTCGTTGACGGTCATTCGATGTTCTGCAGCTGCTCGCGGATCTTTTCCAGCTCGCCCTTGATTTCGATCACCGCCTGGGAAACCCGGTTGTCGATCGACTTGGAGCCGATGGTGTTGGTCTCCCGGTTGATCTCCTGGGTGATGAACTCCAGCTTCCGGCCCGTGGGCTCTTCTTTCTTTGTGAGTCCGCGGAACTGGTTGAGGTGGCTTTCCAGCCGGATGACTTCTTCGGTCACGTCGCAGCGGTCCGCCATGATCGCCGTTTCCTGTGCCAGGCGCACGGCGTCGACCTCGGCGCTTTCGTTCAGCATCTGGATGCGTTCCTTCAGCCGCTCCTTGTATCCCTGAATCACTTCCGGCTGCAGCAAACGCACGGCTTCAGCCTGCTGCTCGATGGCGTCGATCCGGCTCAGAATGTCGGCCTCAAGGTGTTTGCCTTCTTCCCGGCGCATTTCGATCAGCACGGTGAGCGAGGCGTCCACCGTGTCGAGAATCAGCTCCTCGCAGGATGGGTCGATCTCCGCCGCTTCCGCCTTGAGCACGTCCTTCAGCCCCAGCATGGACTGAATGTCGATCTCGCCGTCCAGGTTCAGGTGCTGCTGGAGTTTGCGGTACGCCTCAAGGTACTGCGCCGCCAGTTCCAGATTGGGCTGAATCGTCAGGTCGCCGCCGTTGCTGTTGTTATTTTCAAGCGTGATGCTGAGATCGAACGAACCCCGGGCGCACCGGTCCTTCACCCGTTTTTTGAGGGCGGCCTCCAGGCCGAACAGATTTTTGGGAATGCGTGTGTTGACTTCGAGGTATCGGTTGTTGACCGAACGGATTTCCACTTTGCAGAGGGTCTCACCGCTCGTGCGTTCACTCCGGCCGAACCCGGTCATGCTGGTCAGCATGCGGTGTCGAACCTTGCCGGTCGTTTCATCGTCGGTTCTGCCCTTGGAAAACCCGCTTGCATCCGCTCCCTTCCATTCGAATCCTGAGTGTCGAAACGACGGACGCGCGTCAGACCTTTTCGATCACCATTTTGAAATGACCGTTTTCCTTTTCCAGGGACAACAGCTTGTGGCCGTCGTTCTGGATGCTGCGTGGCACGTTTTCGGCAGGCTCGCCCTCGTCCAGCAGCACTTCCAGCGTGTTGCCCGCTTCCATCGTCTCCAGTTTCAGCTTGGTCTTCACATAGTTGAACGGACACTTGACCCCGAGCAGGTCGATCTTGCTCATCGACGCGCCGGCGCCTGCCGTCGTTTTCGCACCTTCCGGTTTCTGGGGGCCGCCGACACGGATACGCAGCGACTTGTCGGTCTGCAGCTTGTTGTAGACCTGCTTGCACTCATCGGTCAATCCCTGGGTTGCCTTGAGCCACTCATCGGTGTTTTCTTTGTCGGGAGCGGCGGTCTGGTCGAAATAATGGTCGATGAGGTCGGCGTACTGCATCGAGACGATTTCCATGTCCACGATCAGCGACTGGAATTTGCGCAGGCATTCGCCGTCGTCGTCGAAATCCATGCCCTCGGTCACCAGAAGCGCCCGCGCGCAGGAAACCAGCGCCCGCCGGGCTTTCTGGTCGGCTTCGCCGAAATCGCCTTTCTCCCAGGCCAGCCGGCCCTGGAAAATCGAGCGGTCCGATTCCGAAAGATGGGTCTGGATCATGTCTGTCAGTGCGCCCGCGCACTCGCCCTGACCGCGGTCTTCCAGAGAGAATTTCTCGGTGCTGCCGTAATCGATGTAGGCCTCCGGAGCCTCCTCGATATCGGGCAGGCCGATCAGCGGCGTCAGCAGCTCTTTGAAATGCGCCTTGCCCTTGCGGTCGAAAAATTCGCCGAAGGTCTCGCCGGACTGCTTTTCCGCCTTGTAATTGTCGAGCGTCGTGCGCACCACTTCCGGGCCGTTCTTGGCCGGGATCTTGATCACCGGCGTGCCGAACACCACGTTGTCCTCGGACACCCGGCCGCCGAGAAAGATCTCGTAATGCGGCGTCAGGATGCCGTTGACCTTCTTCGCGCCGCCGTGAAAGCCGATGGAGGCGATGTGGTGCTGCCCGCAGGAGTTGGGACAGCCGCTGGCCTTGATCGACACGTGCTCCAGTTCCTCGTTGTAGGCGAAGCCGTTTTCCATCTTCGTGTTGAGTTCCGTCGCCAGCCCGCGCGATGCGGTGATGCCGAGGTTGCAGGTCTCCGAGCCGGGACAGCAGGTGATGTCGCGGATCTCTTCGGTGCCCGCCTTGTGCAGGCCGATCTTTTTCAGCTCGCCGTACACCGCGCCGAACGCGTCCGCCTTCACCCACGGGACCATCATGTTCTGGTTCACCGTGTTGACGATGACGCCGCCGGCGTAGTTTTTGGCGATGCGGCTGATCGCCCGCGCCTGCGGCACGTCCAGGTCCCCGAGAAGCAGCTTGATCTGCACGTTGTGGAATCCGTCCTGCTTCTGCGGCGAGGTGTTGCGCTCTTTCCAGGTGAGAAATTCCGGGTCCGTGTCGAACTCGCTGTTGACCGTGTATTGCGGGATCTCCGGGATCACCTCTTCCGGAACCTCGATGGACGGGTATTTCTTGTCCGCGAGCGCGGCGTATTCCGCCTCGAACAGCTCGGCGGTCTTTTCCTGGCCCAGCTTGTCGATGACGAACTTGAAGCGCGCCTTGTTGCGGTTTTTCTTGTCGCCGTGCTTGTCGAACACAGATATGATGGCTTCGCACACGCGCAGCATGTCGTCCACCGGCACGAATTCCTTGAGCGGTTTGGCCGCGTGCGGAAACGAGCCGAGCCCGCCGCCCCACAGCACCTTGAAGCCGCGCACCGGCTTGCCGTCGATGTCGCGGACCTGCGCCTTGAGTCCGATGTCGTGGATCGGCGCCAGGCCGCATCCGGCGCAGCCGCCCAGGCTGATCTTGAACTTGCGCGGCAGGTTCTGGGTCAGCGGCATGCGCAGCAGGTAATTGGTGATCGCCTGGCCGTACGGCGCGATGTCGAACGCTTCTTCCTTGCAGGTGCCGGCCTTGTGGCAGCCGGTGACGTTGCGCACCGTGTTGCCGCAGGCCTCGCGCGTGGTGATGCCGTGATCCGCCAGAATCTGCATCCCTTTGGGGACGTCGTTCAGCTTGACATAGTGAAACTGGATATCCTGGCGCGTGGTCACGTGCAGGATGCCATGCGAATATTTTTCTCCGAATTCGGCCAGGCAGGCGAGCTGGTCCGCGGTCATGCGTCCCTGAGGCAGCTTGGTCCGCACCATCTGTTCCTCGTCCTGGCGCTGCCCGTAAATGCCCTGCTGCAGGCGATATCGTTTGAATTCCTCCTCCGGCACTTCGCCGCGGTTTCGCCGTTCCACCTCGGCGGCGAATTCCTCGATCTCCCGCTTGACCTCCGGAGGAATGTTCAAATGTCGAATGTTCATCACGAACCCCTTATTATTGAAATGATTGAGTGCCTCAATCCGGGTTTTAAAGGCAGGATCCCCGGTCGGGATCGAAAGCGCCGACACCGGTCCGCTCGAAAGGCCGTCCCATTGAACACGATCCGGTTGAAGGCTGATCTATATTATAATAAAACCGCGGTAAAGAACAGGGGAATGACCGGCCCGGATTTAATTAATTTCCAGGTTTTCCAAGGGTTTGCGGATAAATCGCGGCTGTGGAAAACCCGCCGTCCCCGACGCCGCGCGGCCCGTTTTCCACACCCGCGCATCGGCTCTGAAACCAGCGCGATTTCAAAAAGTTAGGGTAAACGCGGCGCTTTTTTCAGCGCCGGGAGATTCAAACCATTGGAAACGATCCGATTCATCATCCACCTGAACCTCGCGATTTACGCCGCCGTGTGGGCGGTGGCCCTCATCCGCAACTTAAACTTCAACATCCTGATGGTGGGATTGATCTACTTCGCGCCGCTCGTGCCGTTCGGGCTCACCGAAACCAACGCCGAACGGTTTTTGATCGTTTCGCTGCTCAACACGATCTTCGGCATCATCGAGCTGGTGATCTTCATGATCACCGTCAAGCCCGAGGACATCACCTTCGACAAAGACTTCTGGATGCAGCTCATCGGCCACACGTTTCCGATCGCGCTGGCGCTGGTCGGGCTTTCTTTCATCGCGCGCGCCACGGCGCTGCCGGTCTCCGGGCTCGAAGCCGCCGTCATCGCCGGGCTGTTCGGATTCGGTTCGGTGATGCGCATCGTCGCCGTCTACCAGATCGGTTCGGTGGCCTTCAAGTTCGACATCGCCTTCCGTGACAAGCAGACGCTCAAGACCGATCAGTTGTACGGCATCATGCGGCATCCTTCCTACACCGCCATGATGATCGTCATCGCAGCCTACGCCGTCACCACCCATTCCTGGCTGTGGGGCGCGCTTGGGATGCTGTCCGCCTGGTTCGGCTTTCAGTACCGCATCCACCATGAAGAGAAGGCGCTGGCGGAACAATTCGGCGAACCCTACCGGAAATTCCGCGAGCGCACCGGCATGTGGCTGCCGCGTCTGTCGTCCGAATGATTTCAGTGTTACAAGGTGGCGCGAAGAGGTTATGGCTGGAAATACAATGCCGATGCCCGGCACTTTAGTTTTCGATTGCAGTCAGTTTTCCAGGATGGCGCGGAAGCTGGCGGACTGGAAATAAAACGCCAGGATGCCCGCCGCGGCGATGTACAGGTAGCTGCCCAGGTAGAACAGCGGCCGGTTGACGGCGAGCCCTTCCAGTTTTTTGCCCGGCTGACCGAGTTCCCGGACGCGGAAGAAATTGGCGGCCGCGACCAGGATCACCCACACCAGCGGCTTGTAGCCGAAGATCGCCATGAGCCCGGCGGTGGGGACGGAAGCGCCGAACATCATCGGCACTTTCATCGGGTTGTTTCTCGACAGGTCGTCGATGACGTTGAGCACGGCGATGTAGCACACCAGATAGAACAGCGCCGTCAGCACCAGCCAGACGAGAAACGCCGCGATCGTCTCGCCGCCCGCAATGTCTTCCCAGCTCAGAATCATGCAAAAATTCTAGCAGGCAAAACGGGCGAATTCAATCGACCGTAAAAATTTGGACAGGATGACAGGATGAAAAACCGATAAAGAGACAGGAAAAAAACCTCGCGCAAAGCCGCAGAGGCGCAACGTACATAAAGCCCCCCCTCACCATAATTCTCTCCCCCCCCGAAGTGGGGAGAGGAGTATTTTCTTATTTTTTTCTTTAAATACTGGCTTGGCGGAGTCACTCTGTGGGTGTTGCGAAGACAAAAGTTTTATCATTTTATCTTTGCTTTTATCCTGTTCATCCTGTCAAAAGCTTTTCTGTCTTAAGCCTTTCTTTGCGTCTTCGCGGCTTTGCGCGAGACAGTTTTTTATTCCGGTATTAACCGGTTATCCTGTTTCTTCTTGTTCGAGGTGACCCATGACGAAAGCGCGGCAGGATTTCGGCAGGGCGGGGGAGAAGGCGGCGCGCGCGCATCTCAGGAAGCAGGGCTACCGCATCCTTGAGGAAAACTTCAAATACGCCGGAGCGGAAATCGACCTCATCGCCGAGCACAAAAACGTCATCGTGTTCATCGAAGTGAAATCGCGCGCCGACGCGCAGTTCGGCCATCCCCTCACGGCGCTCACCCAGAGGAAGCAGGCGCGCATCGCCCGCGCCGCCCGCGGCTTTCTCGCCCGGCACGCGATTCAGAACCGCGACCTCCGGTTCGATGTGGTGACCGTCACCGGCTCTCCCGAAAACCCCGATGCGTATGCGGTGGAAGTGCTGCAGGACGCGTTCCGGGTGTGACCGCTCAATGATAAACTGCTCTCAATTAGCAGTTGGATAAAAAACAGGAATTTCAACTGCTCACAGACTGAGATTTACAAAAATAGATGAGATGGCGCAAACACGTGATTTCATCACAGGGGTTTGCCGCCCAACCCTATATGATTCAGGAGTGAACCATGAGCAAGAAAATACTTGTGGTGCTGACAGGAACTGAGAAATATCCCAATCTGGATCGAGCGACCGGCGTTTGGCTTGGTGAAGCAGTTCACTTCGTCCAGAAAATTGAAGCCGCGGGATTTGAGGTGGATTACGCAAGCCCCAAAGGAGGTTACACTCCAATCGATCCTCATAGCCTCGCAATGGCCGAACCCATCGACTGGGAGTGGTATCAAAATAAGGCGTTCATGAACCGCCTTGGTGCCACGTTAAAACTGAGCGAGGTCAATGCCCACGATTATGCCGCGATCTACTTCGTGGGTGGGCATGGCGTTATATGGGATTTCCCGGATAATGAAAATCTGCAATCGCTCAGTCGTGACATTTATGAAAACGGAGGGATCGTTTCATCCGTTTGTCATGGCGCGGTCGGTCTGTTGAACATAAAGCTCTCAGACGGTTCGTATCTCATCAAGAACAAAAAGGTAACAGGGTTTTCCAATACGGAAGAGCGTTTGGCCGAATTGGACAAGCATGTTCCCTACCTCACTGAAGACGAGTTAAAAAAACGAGGGGCCAAGTACGAGAAGGCAAATGAGCCTTGGCAAGCCTTTGCCATAGAAGATGTGCGGCTGATCACAGGGCAAAACCCCGCTTCGGGGGGTGCGGTTGCCGATTTGGTGATCGCGCGGTTGAAAGGTTGAGCGAAGAGACGGATTTTGCGTCACCGGCTCTCCCGAAAATCCCGATTCGTATGCGGTGGAAGTGCTGCAGGACGCGTTCCGGGTGTGACCGCCCGATGTTCCTGAAAATGCAGCCAGTGGGCCGTTCTTACAGGGCCCCGGGCGGCGCAGGCCCCGCGGCGGGACGGTCCGCGGCCGACAGCCGGTTCCCCGTATCGGGCCTCCCGATTCTCCGGCGCTCAGGGGTTTTAAATCCCACCGGTTTGAATCTCTGGGATAAAATCGGAATCTAACATTGGAAGCGCGTACGTCCACCAACAGGAGAGTGTTCCGTGTCTCTGTTTGAAAAGATAAAGCTAAAGAATCTGTTTTCATCGCCGCAGCCGGAGAAGGACAGCAACGGCGGCAACGGCAAGGCGGAGCCGGAAGCTCCGGCGGAAAGCGCGGCCCAGGAAGCACCCGCCGCGATCGCACCGCCGTCTCCACGCGAGGCGCAGGCGGACAACTGGGATGAGCCGCCCAAAGAGCGGCTGACGATCCAGGCGCCGGTGCTCGCCGACGCGGTGTTTCCCGAAGATTCGGATGAAATCAAGATCCTCGCCCAGCCTTCGCCGGGCAACGATCAGTGCGTGTTCAAGGTCAACCGGCCGCTGACAAAAGGCTATTCCTGGCACTTCGCCAGTTTCGAAAGCGCCGCCGGGTCGCCGCTGGCCGAAGCCCTGTTCAGCCTCGACGATGTGGAAACCGTGCTGGTGCTGGAATCCACCCTGACGCTGACGCGCAAGGATAAGACGCTTGTGGACTGGAAGACGCTGGCCCAGGAAGCGGGGAAGGAAATCCGCCGGGTGCTTGAGGAAGGCGGCACGTTGATCGATCCCAAGATTCCGGCCGAGCTGCCGACCGAGGAAATGCTGCGCAACGACATCCAGAAGGTGATCGACACCGAGGTCAACCCCGGCGTCGCCGCGCACGGCGGCCGCATCACCCTCATGGACGTGAAGGGCAACACCATCACCATCCAGATGGGCGGCGGGTGCCAGGGATGCAGCGCCGCGGACCTGACCCTCAAGCAGGGCATTCACAACGCCTTCAGAACGGCGGTGCCCAAAGTCGGCGCGATCCTGGATGAGACCGATCACTCGGCCGGGCTCAACCCGTATTTTTCATGACAACCTAAAAGGACGATACGAGTTCATGCCCCGATTGAACACATTCAAAGTCACCGTGGAAACCGGAGACACCGGCACGCCCGGTCCGGTGAAATTCAGCATCAACAACCACACCCTGCCGTTCGAGGACACCCAGGGCGGCACCGCGCCCGGTGAAACCTTCGAAGGCCGGTTCGAGGTCAACAGCTACGCCCACAGCCTGACCCTGGTCGGACCGGAAGAGGGCCGGTGGGACATCCGCAGGATCACCGTCGATTACGACTGCGATCACACCGAACCCTACACTGTGAACTTCGGCGCCGTGACGCTCGACGACACCAACCAGGTCAACATCTGGCAGGACCCGCCTCTGCCCGCGTTCGAAGTTTAAAACGGGAAGGCAGGCGTTCTTGCAAAGGCGGTTTTCGGCTACCGCCATCCACATTATCCGGGCAGATTCCTCTCATAAATACTTTGTTTGTCTTGCATCGACTGACTCAACGCGACAAATAAGGATGAGGTATTTTTATTCCCCCTCACCCCGCCCCTCTCCCTCCTGGGGAGAGGGCGTAAATGGCTTCTCGCTCACCCGCTTATCAAAAAAACTGAAGGTGGCTTGGCCGAGCATAGCTCGGCGACCTTCCCAATAATCCTTTAATAAGGCGTTGAGACAAGCTCGACACCCGCATTATGAATTACCCGAAAGGTGGCTTGAATGCAGAACTTGTTCTGCCACCCGCATTGCCAACAAACCGGAAGGTAGCTTGAGGATTAAGGTGAGGGGGGCTTTGCGTCTTCGCGGCGGCACCTGTGGGTGTTGCGCGAGGCAGATTTTTTATTTTTATCCCGCCTTTTATCCTGTCAATCCTGTCTGATTTTTTCTCACTCGAGATTCGATCGCTTGAGGATGGAAGAGGTGGACACCTCTTTGGTCTCGATCGGCCGGTGGTATTCCCGGTCTCTCAGAATGGCGTGCAGGTCGCCGAGGAAGATGTAGTCTTTGACCGTGGACTCCAGTGGAATGTAGTGCTTGGACGCCCACAGCCGGATGACGCCCGATTCGGTGTGGAAGACTTCCTTGGGCGCGATGATGTCGAGCAGGATCTCGTCATTGGCAGGCCGGTTTTCCAGCACGCGGGCTTTTTCTCTTTCCGCTTCGTCCTGCACGTGGATGGAGATGTGGTCGCTGCCTTTTTCCGGAATCGTGTGGACCTTGAACTTCTCACCGGGTTTGATGTCGCCGTAGACCCCGTTGCGGAAATTATAGAATGCGCTCAGCACGTCGTCGAAGTGCACGCCTTCGGGAATTTCCTCTTTCCCCGTCTCCACCAGGTCTTCGTTGACGTATTCGAACCAGCGGTGCACCCGGTTCTTGTAGTCGAGAATGTGGTTGGATTTTTCCACCTTGCCGCCCTCGACGACCGTGCGGATGAATTCCTTGGCCCGCACCCGCCTGCCCTCGTCCAGCACCTCAAAAATGGCTTTGTAGGTGTGTTCCCGGTAGGCGGTCACGAACCCCACGAATCCCTTGGTTTTGCCTTTCAGGATGGCGTGGTAGTTGCCTTTTTCCTCTTCAAAGCTCACCTGGGCCGTGGCGGCGTTTTTGAAAATCAGAAAACTGATGTCAAAATGCAGCGTTTCGCCCGCGAACCGGCGGATGTCCCCGGTGGGCTCGAAGGCGGCGTATTGACCGAGCGGATATCGGCCCTCCTGAGTTTCCGCCCCATATGGCAGGAAAATCAGGGCCGCCAGCATCAGGGCTGAAAACACGGCCGCACGGCCGGTTCCCGGCCCGGCAGCGCGGATTCGCGTTATCAAATTATTAATCGATTGAAACATAGGGGGTTCTGATTGTGGAAAACAAATAAATTGAAAATCAAACGGATATTTCCTAATATTATAGTTTAATTGTTAGCCTGTTGTTTTATTGGCTTCTTTTTTTAATCGGCCTTACTGATTCAGTCGCTATGGGAACCGAGACCTTACCTTTTTCTCCCGGAGTGGACGAAGAAGTCGATCATTCGACGGACCGTGCCTACCTGCCGCTGTACCGGATCATCATGTGGAACGACGAAGTCACCACGATGGAATTTGTCGTTCGGATACTGGTCAACCTGTTCCAGAAGGATTACGAAAGCGCGGAAAAGCTGATGTTCGAGATCCACCACAAGGGCTCCGCGCATGTGGCGACCCTGCCTTTGGAACAGGCCGAGTTCAAGGTCGAACAGGTGCACACCGCGGCGTCTATGGAGCAGTTCCCGTTCACCTGCACGATCGAACCCGCGGCCTAGGCCCAAAAAGCCGCGTCAGTCCCTGTCCTCCAGCGGAACGTAGTCCCGTTTCTTTTCACCCACATAGACCTGCCGGGGACGGCCGATCTTGAAATTATCGTCCTCCTGCAATTCCTTCCATTGGGCGATCCAGCCCGGCAGCCGGCCCATGGCGAACAGCACCGGAAACATGTTCACCGGAAAGCGGATCGCCTTGTAGATGAGGCCGGAATAAAAATCCACGTTGGGGTACAGTTTTTTCTCCAGAAAGTATTCGTCTTTCGTGGCGATCTCCTCCAGGTCGAGGGCGATCTCCATCAACGGTTCGCGGTGCGTCATCCGGTCCACAAGCTGGTGCGCCAGCTTTTTGATGATGCGGCTGCGCGGGTCGAAATTTTTATAGACCCGGTGTCCGAATCCCATCAGGCGAAAGGGGTCTTTGGAGTCTTTGGCTTTTTCGATATACTGTCTCACGTTTCCGCCGTTTTCGTGGATTTCCTGTAGCATTTCGATGACGGCCTGATTGGCCCCGCCGTGCAGGGGCCCCCACAGGGCATAGATTCCCGCCGACACCGAAGCGAACAGGTTGCACATCGAACTCCCAACCAGGCGCACCGTGCTGGTGGAACAGTTCTGCTCGTGGTCGGCGTGCAGGATGAGCAGCACGTCCAGCGCTTTCGCCACAACCGGGTCCACCTCGTAGGGCTCGCAGGGCGTGGAGAACATCATCTTGAGAAAATTGCTGGCGTAATCGAGCGAATTGTCGGGATAGGGCAGGGGCTGCCCGATCGACTTTTTGTAACTGTACGCGGCGATGGTCGGCAGTTTCGCCAGCAGGCGGTGGATGGTGATTTCGATCTCCCGCTCGTCCCGCACGCTCAACTGGTTTTCATAGAACGTCGCCAGAGAACCGACCACGGCGCTCGTCACCGCCATCGGGTGCGGGTTGTTGGGGAAGCCGTCGTAAAAGTTCTTGATCGACTCGTGCACCATCGAATGATACGTGATGTGATGCCGGAAATAATTCAGTTCGTCCTGATTCGGCAGATTGCCGTGGATCAGGAGATAGGCGGTTTCGATGAACGTGCTTTTCTCCGCCAACTGTTCGATGGGGATGCCGCGGTACAGCAGAATTCCTTTTTCGCCGTCGAGGTAAGTGATGCGGCTCTCGCAGGAGCCGGTGCTCAAAAACCCCGGGTCCATGGTGATCAGCCCGGTTTCCTTGCGCAGGGAAGAAATGTCGAAGGCTTTTTCACCGCAGGTTCCTTCCAGCACGGGGAATTCGAAGATTTTCCCCTGGTACATGAGCTTGACGGTTTCTCCCATGACGCCTCCCAGTGAACAACAAAGCATTGAAATAAAAAAGAAAATGACCTTACTATTATAACGCCGAAACGCCGTGGTTGAAACTTTTTGTCGTGCGGCGGATGTGCAGCAAAATCATAAATTCACAACCTGTCCCACCTGCGGAATTTTCCGCGGGCAACGGTGCGGACGCCGCGCCGAACTATAAATAGTAAACCGGAATCGGGCGGTGACGATGAACAACAACAATACCCTGATGTACCTGATGCTTGCGGGCATTCTGCTGGGCATTTTCTGCGGCTGGTTTTTCGGGACGGACATGCATGTCGTCGACTGGATCGGCGAGATGTTTCTCGATGCCCTGAAGATGCTCGTCATTCCACTGATCGTTTCGTCTATGATCGTCGGCATTTCCGGGCTGGGAGATGTGCGCAAAGTGGGCAAGACCGGTCTCATCGCGCTCTTCTACTTCGGCGTGACCAACCTGGCGGCGGTGCTGATCGGCATGGTCGCCGTCAATATCATTCAGCCCGGTGCGGGCGTCGAATCGTCCGGCGCCGTCGTCACCGAAAAGGTGGCCGCCAGGGAGGCGACGGGCATCACCGATGTGCTGGGCCAGTTCGTTTCCGGCAACCTCATCCAGGCGATGGTGGAGATGAACATCTTGCCGATCATCGTGTTCTCCCTGTTGTTCGGCGGCGTCCTCACCACGCTCGGTGAGAAGGGCAAGCTGGTGATCGAGTTTTTCGACGGCGTCAACGAAGCCATCATGAAGATCGTGCACCTCATCATGTACATCGCCCCTTTGGGCGTGTTTGCTCTCATCGCCGCCAAGCTGGGCGCCGCCGGCGGCGGCGACGCGTTCTGGGCCGAACTCAGCAAGATCGGCAAGTACGTCGTGACGGTGCTCGTCGCGCTGGGCATCCATGCGGTGTTCGTGCTGCCCTTTCTGCTGATGTGGCTCACCAAGCGCAGCCCGCTGCTTTATTTTAAAAATATGAGCGAGGCGCTCACCACGGCGTTTTCCACCGCGAGCAGTTCCGCGACCCTGCCGGTGACCTTCGAATGCGTGCAGGAAAACCGAGTGTCCCGCAAGGCGACCCTGTTCGTGCTGCCCCTGGCCGCCACCGTGAACATGAACGGCACGGCGCTGTACGAAGCCGTGGCGGCGATCTTCATCGCCCAGGCCTTCGGCATCGAGTTGAGCATGGGGCAGCAGGCCATCATCTTCATCACCGCGACGCTCGCCGCCATCGGCGCGGCGGGCATCCCCGAGGCGGGGCTGGTGACCATGCTCATGGTGCTCAATTCCGTCGGGCTGCCGGCGGAAGGGCTCGGGCTGCTGCTGTCCATCGACTGGTTTCTGGACCGCTGCCGCACGACCGTCAACGTGTGGGGCGATTCCATCGGCGCCGCTGTGGTGGATGCGCTGGAAACGAAGTACGTCGAGAAAGGAGATCCAACTTGATACTGCAGATAGCGCTCGGATTGATCATCGGAATCCTGTCCTCGGGCTCCGGGCTCGGCGGCGGATTCCTCGTGGTTCCCTACCTCATCTACATGGGCAAGGAAGCGAACATGGCTGTGGGGACGTCGTTTCTCTTCGTCGGGCTGGTCGCGGTTTCGTCTTTGCTCGCGCATTCCAAGCTGGGCAATGTCGATATCAAAACCGGTCTTTTCCTGGCGCTGGGCGGGATCGTCGGCGCGCAGATCGGCCCCCTGCTTTTGCAGAACCTGTCCGATCAGAATTTCAAGCGCGGTTTCGCCGTTCTTTTAATCGGCACGGGAGTGTGGCTCTTCATGAGCGCCCGGGCCTGACGCCAGCGGGATCGATCGCACTCCATTCCTGCCTTCACGTTTCCTGCCGCGTTCCCCGCACCAGCCGCACCGCGAACGGCCCCTCGCCGTAACGGTTGATCCAGGTGGAGCGTCCTTTGACCAGGCTGAACATCATCGCCCGGTCGCCGTTGACGGTGTCCGTCCAGGTGCTGTCCGCGCAGCCGGGTTCAAAAACCGGGGGAATGAAGATTTCGTTGTTGCCGAAATCTTTCTGGCTGAAACTTTTGTCGAAGATGGTTTTGATGTCTTCCAGTTTCGGAATCCGCCAGTCGTTGTGCCCGCCGAATTGATCCGCGTTCTGCTGCTCCGCGAATTTCTGCGACTTTTCCAGGTGCATCCACTTGCCCGTGATCTGACGGGAATCCTTTTTAAACCAGGTGAGCCCGGTTTCGTTGTCGGTGACCGTACCGTTCTCGTTATCAGTGAATCGGGACATGGGATCCTCTCAAACGAATGGTGAATGGAATCGTGTTCCCAATTATAACAAAAACGCCGCCGTACGCTGTCGCTGGACAAAGAACAGCGGCAAAGAAAAAATAAAAACACGTAAAAAATCCTGATGAGTCTAAACGGACAAATGAGAGTTGCGCCAGGGGAGCCGCGGGAGGGAAGGGGAAAAACAATGGCGGAAACCACGCCCCAGCGGGTACCGGAGGAGGAGACAACCTCTAACTGGTGAGTGGAATCCGCCTATGTCTGTAAGAATTAAGTCAATCATAGCAGGAATTGCCATAAAGAAACGTTAAAAATAATTAATTAAGAAGTGTTAATGTTTGGCGGGAACGCCGCTGCCCCAAAAATGTTGTGGCGGCGATTCGGCAAGCTGCTGAGGGTGGGAAAATGCCTCACTCCCAGGTAAAAAATTTCAAGCCTTTAAACTCGTAGGCCAGATGCGCAGGCAGCTTGACGGAGAAAAACTGCTGATCGAACGGCGGCTTGTTGGCGTCGGCGATTTTCACCACATAGTCGTACTGGCTTTCCTCGCACGATTTGAAAAAACACCATTCGATGTAAAGGGAAACTTCTTTTTGTCTTTTAAAGATGATTCCATAGATGTCCCTGCCATCGAAGTAAAACTGCAGGATGAACTCGTCTTCCGCCACCTGAAAGGTTTTCCCCATTGGAAGGCGCGACAGGTCCATCGGATTGGGGACGGCAAAGCTCTTTAGTTTGTACGTCTTGAGGGAAACGGATTGCAGATCCGCGGCGCTGGCGTCGTTCGGCAGGAGCAGGAACAGGCAGCACAACAATGCGAAGCAAAAACGGCCTCCCGTTCCAGGGTTCGACCTGATGACCGGGGGCCCGGCGGACGCGGTGTCGGGTGGCTGCCTGTGCGGGATCATACGAATTAGAATAACAAATTCAAAGAGATCTGACCTCTCCGATTACAGCCGGCCTGGCAAAAAAAGAAAACCGGCGGGCAAACGCATCTGCCGGCCGGCCAAAAAAAAAGGCGGGGGGAAACCCCCCGCCCGTAAAATCAATGCTTTTGCTTACTTCAGAGTGGGATGGTACTCGCCGCACTGTGCGTTGGAAACCAGTTTTTCTTCCATGAAGCCATCGCGGCTCTGGCCCATCTGCTTCCTGTATGCGTCCGTGGAGTTGTCGCCCTGACAGTCACCCGCAACCAGCCCGCGAACCTGAGCTTCTTCCACCGTTCGGGCGGCTTTCCAGGATTGGTCGGATTGCGAGGCACCGAACTGGTAGCTGGCATTGACATCCCCGAAAGCGTCTCCGCCAGACCGGTGTGCGCGGGAAGCGCGGTTGACCGCATTAGTGAGTGCGCGGTCCCTGGCGCCCATCTCCATGATCGTCTTGCCCACACCCATCACGCTTTGATCCCGAGGCGTGTATTGTCCGGGGATCACCGTATCGGCCATGACGATGGCGCTCATCCCAAAAGCCATAACAAAAGCTGCTGATGCCAAAACTAATTTCTTCATTACTCTAGCCTCCCGAATAAAGATGGAATAACTTCCAATGAAACCAAAATAGTTCTATCGCGCGATATAATAATCAGTGCCGAGTTCTTGTTTTCACCCCCCCTCGGGCATCTGTTTATTAGATTGTGTGTTTTGAATGGAATGAACCTATGATGACAGGTTTTTCACAGTGGTGAAAATTTATAATCTTATGAAGTGTTTGTCAATAGAAAAACCGGTTTGTGAAGGGATTCCGGCGGTTTTTCTGGCTTCGGGCGATGCCTGGAAGGGTGCTTCAAATTCCGATAATCCGCATGGCGATGCAAATGCGGCGTTTTTGCGGGCCGATAATCATAAGTCATTGATTTTATGTATGGTATTCATGTATTTTTGCCATTTGGGGCGTTTTTTCGCTGGGAAATGCCTGATTAATCAAATATAATAAGTATTTAATAATAGAAAATTATCCATTTTTAAATTTTTTCGTTCTTATTCGTTCCATCAACCTGAAGGGAACTCAGCCGTCATGCCGCAAAAAAAATACTTCACTTTGAAAGAAGCCAATTCGTTTGTCCCCAAATTGCTGGATGACGTCCCGAGGATTCAGAAGCTGGCTTCGGAGTTGATGAACGATTATCCGGACGTGAAAAACGCCTGGGAAAAGCACAAATACAACGGCGGCAGTCCGGAAGGCGCGGCCTATCTCAAAGCCGCGATCCGTCTCAACAACTTCATCAAGGAACTGGAAGCCTCCGGCTGCATTTTAAAAGGCATCAACGACGGCCTGGTGGATTTCCCTTCACTCCGCGAAGGCAAGGAAGTGTATCTGTGCTGGAAAGTTCCTGAACAGGAAATCAACTACTGGCACGATCTCGATTCCGGGTTCTCCGGAAGGCAGCCGATTTCTGCTTTCTAAAGGAAGACCGGGCTCTCAATCAGCATCCGTTCCTTAGCGTTCACACCTGGGAAGAACCCCGAAAAGACATTCAAGTGGCATCCTGAGCCTGTCGAATGGCATGGGGCGTCTTATGCGAATAGGGTGATTTCGGGCCGGCGCCCCATCCCTGTGCGTGTGCACCGCATCGATTCCGCTCATCCCCGCTTCAGCTCGATTTCCCTGCATTCAACTCCGATATGTGCCTGCGCACTGCCTTCACCAGCTTGGGGTTGCCGCAGACGGCCGTGCCTTCGCGAATGCTGGCCCGGCTGCCGGTGAAATTGGCGAACGTGCCGCCCGCTTCCTGCACCAGGATCTTGCAGGGCGCATAATCCCAGATTTTGGCCAGCGGATCGACCATCACGTCCACCGCTCCGCGCGCCGCCAGAATGTGCCCGAACGCATCCGGATAGGTGCGGACCATCGCCGCGTCCTTTTCCAGCCGTCGCACCAGAGACAGGCGTTTTTCCTGCTTGAAGCAGTAAAGATCGGCAATGGCGACCAGCGATTGCGAAAGATCCGTCTGCCCCGAGACCGACAGCCTGGTCTCGCCGCACCAGGCGCCGTGGCCCTGCGCCGCCCAGTAGGTTTCGCCCAAAGCGGGCAGGGACAGCGTGCCGACAACCGGCTCACCCTTGTGCAGCAGCGACGTGAGCACCGCGAACAGGGGCAGACCGCGCACGAACGAGCGGGTTCCGTCGATCGGATCGAGCGTCCACACCCATTCGGCGTCCGGGTTTTCGTTGCCGAATTCCTCGCCGATGATGCCGCAATCCGGATAATCGCGATGGATGTTCCTCCGCAAAACCTGTTCGGCATTGCGGTCCGCCACCGTCACCGGAGACCGGTCGGTCTTCGACTCCACCTTGAGATCCTTGCGGAACCATTGCAAAATCTCCTGTTCCGCTTCCCGGGTGTAGGCCAGCGCCGAATCCTTGACTTTCAGTAAATCCATATTCCGCCGCCTTTCCAATCCGAATCCGCTCCTTCAGCAGGAGCGCCGCCGCGCCAGGACGGCCCGATTTTTCCTGCCGCGCCTCCTTTGGGGATATCTGGAAAATCCACTCTGCCAATATCCTGCAAACGCCGTCACGGCGGCCGTTAACACCGCTTTTTCATTGCTTTAAATTTCTTTTAAACTATAATCAACTTTTTGTTTTTTTCCCAACAAACTTTTCCCGTTCAGCGCGAAAATGCGAGATAAAAATTTAATGATCGGCATCATTGCCTGTTTTGCCATCACCGTTTTATTTCTTTTGGTCATCATCTGGGAGATCAAAAAATCGATCGACCGGGACAATGAATTCCAGCAGCTGGCCGTCAAAGCCAAGCAGGTGGAAATCGAGGACAATCGCGATTTCAGCATCTTCGAGACGATCGCCGGCGAAGACGGCCGCGAAATGATCCTCATTCCCGAAGGCATCTTCACCCGCGGGTCGGACTCCGGCGGCTTCGATGAAAAGCCGCAGCAGGAGATCTACCTCGACGCCTTTTACATCGACAAGCACGAAGTCAGCGTCGAAAACTACGAGAAATTCCGCCGCGCCGCCAATTACGTGGAGCCGTCGGTGCCGTTTTTCAAGGCAGACCAGTCCATACTCAAGACCCCCAATTTCCCTGTCGTCGGTGTGTCCTGGAACGACGCCGTCAATTACTGCAAATGGGCCGGCAAACGGCTTCCCACCGAAGCCGAGTGGGAGAAAGCCGCGCGCGGCACCCACGGGCTGAAATACCCCTGGGGCAACAAGATGCTCGACAAGCGCGCCAACCTTGCGGGCAAAGCCGACGGGTACGAGCACATGGCTCCCGTGGGCAGCTTCCCGATGGGACGCAGCGTCTACGGTGTGTACGACATGGCGGGCAATGTGTCCGAGTGGGTGGAGGATTACTACGACCAGTTTTATTACCAGGTCGCGCCCCTGATGAACCCCACCGGTCCGGAAAACAAGAAAAACCGGGTCTACCGTGGCGGTTCCTGGGACCACCGCACCGTGGACATCCGCGCGGCCAAGCGCTTTGCGGCGACCCCGGGACGTAAGGACGCCATCGTCGGATTCCGCTGCGCGCGCTCCAAGAAAGTGTCCGAAACCCAGTAGCCGGCATCTCCCTTGGCCCCCTTCAACCCGCAGTCCAGAGCCTGGGTTTTCCTTTTTTTTCTCATCTCCGGCGCGACGGGGCTCATCTACGAAGTGGTGTGGACGCGCCTGCTCACCCTGGTCATGGGCAACACCCATTATTCCGTGGCCACGGTGCTGACCTCCTTCATGGGCGGTCTGGCCCTGGGGAGCTACCTCGGCGGCCGCATCATCGACCGGCGGTTCAACCCGCTCGCCGTCTACGCCATTCTGGAAGCCGCCATCGGCCTGTACTGCCTGCTGATCCCGGCGCTCATCCAGTGGGCGCATCCGCTGTTTCAGTCCATCTACCTCGACGCGTCGAACTCCTACACCACCGCGAGCTTTCTGCGCTTTCTCATCTGCGGCGGCATCCTGATCCTGCCCACCACCTTCATGGGCGCGACGCTGCCGGTGCTCAGCAAATTCGTGTCCACCGAACCCGGCTTCATCGGCCGCGACGTCGGCACGCTGTACGCCGTCAACACCTTCGGCGCGGTGCTCGGGGCCCTGGCCAGCGCGTTCGTGCTGATGCGCCTGTTCGGCGTGAGCGCAACCATTTACATCGCCGCCGCCCTGAACATCGGCATCGCCGTGGTGATTTTCGTCCTGTTCAAACCGTCCCTCGACAGGGATACGGGAACAGAAACCGCCGCCGATACAGCCAAAGCGCCGCCCGTGGATCCGCTGACTCTGAGGACCGTCGCCATTCTATTGGCGTTCGGCCTGTCCGGCGTGTCGGCCCTGGTCTACCAGATCGCCTGGAACCGCATCCTCTCCCTGCTTCTGGGATCGTCGGTGTACGCGTTCGGGCTGATCCTGACCACCTTCATCCTCGGGCTGGCGCTGGGAACGCTGGCGTTTTCCCGCTGGCAGCACCGGTTCACCGACCGCGTGAAAACCTTCGGTCTTCTGCAGCTCGGCATCGGTTTTTCCGCCCTCACCGTGCTGCCGCTGTTCGGCGAGATCCCCTTCGTCAACCGCTGGGTGTACCAGAACGTGAGCGTGGACTTCACCACGATCCAGTTTTCCAATTTCGCCATCATCTTCACGCTGCTGTTCGTGCCCACCTTTTTGATGGGCGGGCAGTTTCCCGTTGTCGTCAAGCTAATCGCCCGCAACCTGGAAACCCTCGGCCACAACGTGGGGCGGGTCTACGCCTCCAACACCGTGGGCACGATCGCGGGCTCCTTCCTCGGCGGTTTCGTGCTCATCCCCTGGATCGGCGTGCAGAACACGGTGGCCGCGGCGGTGCTGCTGAACGGCGTGCTGGGCGTGCTGATATTGAGCCGCTCCGAAACCCTGCGGCCGACGTTCAAGCTCACCGTTTTGCCGCTGGCGCTGCTCATCGCGCTTGCCGGCGGCCGGTTCGTGCCGGGCTGGGACAAGGCCGTCATCTCCAGCGGCTCGTTCATGCCCTACCGCATCCAGGACCTGAAAGAAGCCGAACAAGCCAAAAACAAAATCCTCTATTACAAGGAAGGCACCCACACCACCGTGACCACGGAGCTGGCCGTCTCGGGCAATATTTTCCTGCGCGTCAACGGCAAGACCGACGCCTCGCTGGCCCTCGACATGCGCACCCAGCTCCTGTCCGGCTACCTGCCGATGTTCTTCAGCGAAGATCCGAAGCGGGCGCTGGTGATCGGGCAGGGCAGCGGCATCACCCTGGGCGCCGTCGAGCAGTTCCCGGTGGAGGCGATCGACCTGGTGGAGATCTCGCCGGCGGTCATCGAAGGCTCAAAGTTTTTCGGCCCGTTCAACCATCAGGCGCTGGACGACCCGCGCGTTAAGGTCATCCTGGAGGACGGGCGCAACCACGTCGCCCTCTCCGACAAGCAGTACGACGTGATCATCTCCGAGCCCTCCAACCCGTGGATCTCCGGCGTCGGCGCGTTGTTCACGCTGGATTTTTTCGAGCTGCTCAAACAGCGCCTCACGCCCGGCGGCGTCGCCTGCATCTGGGTGCACACCAACATGTCGCCGGACAGTTTCAAGTCCATCACCCGTTCCTTCAGCGAGGCCTTCCCCTACGTCACCATGTGGGAATCGATCGTCGGCGACGATTACCTGCTGATCGGTTCCAGCGAAGAGTACCGGCTCTCCTACGAGAAGTTTGCCGGGCACTTGCAGAAGGAACCGATTCGCAAGGACCTTCAGCGCATCGGCATCGAGAACATCCTCGATCTGATGAGCCTCAAGATCATGAACCGGGGCGGGCTGGTGCGTTTCAGCCTCGACGCGCCCATCCACACCGACGACAACTCCCTGCTCGAGTTCAGCGCCCCGCGCTACATTTACAAGGACGAGCGCGACGTGCTGGTCAGGCAGCTGTCGCCGTTTTTTCGCATCGACCCCGATTTTGTGACCTTCGAGAGCACGGATGCCGAAACCCGGGCCCGCGTGCGGGAAAAACTCGCGCAGTTGCAGCGCTCCGAAAGCCAGGTGCGCGAGATCAAACGCCAGGCCCAGATCGAAACGCTGCTCAACGAGGCCCAGTCGGCGTTTCAGGCCGGGCAGGCCGCCGAGGCGCTGGCCCGTTACAGCGAAATCCTGAAGATCGATCCCGGCCACGTGATGACGTATTTCAACATGGGAAACATTTTCAAGGCGCTCAAATTCACCGAACGGGCGGAGAAAGCCTACAAGAACGCCCTGCGCGTGAATCCGTATTACGTGTTCGGCGCGGTGGGCCTGAGCGAGCTGTACCTTTCCTCAGGGCGGCCCGCCGATGCCGAGAGCCTGCTCACTGAGGTGCAGGAATGGTACGGCGGCGACAGCAGCGTGAGCCTGAATCTGGGCCTCGCGCACGCGTTCCGCAACCAGCCCGAAAAAGCCGTGCGGGAATTTGAACGGGCGCTGCGTTTCGATCCCGAATTCGCTCCGGCGCATTATTACCTCGGGCGGCAGTTTATCAAAGGCGATCCCAAACGGGCGCGGCGGCATCTGAAGCGCTTTCTCAGGCTTGCGGACCCGCTGCGGCACAATCCGAAAATGACCGAAAACGCAGAGAAATGGCTCGAATCCCTTTAATGCAGGCAAACGGAGCCGCGTCGCGCCTGAAATGAAGATACAATGCGTCTGTTGCGATCGAAAAACGACAGGAATGTCAGTCGATTTGCGGGACCCGGCAGCGCCCGGACAAAGAAATTTTGCGCCCCAATATGAATAAATGTATACTTTATCGACCTTTATGAGCCTGTTGAGGCCGGTCCCGGCCTTGCAATTCTCCCGTGTCGAACGGATGCGCATCGCTTTCCATCCCAGGATGGATTCCGAAACTTCGCGGCAACGAAGCGTCACTTTGAAACCCCCTCCGGATCACGATCCGGATGGATTTTTTTTACCCGAGGTCATACATGCCCCGTAAAGTGAAGTTGGTGTGGGTCCTGTGCAACGTCATCGTGTTCCTGGGCTTTGTGGTGCTGGCTTATTTTTCTCGCATGGAAAAAGTGCGGGAACAGGCGGAGGCGCAGGAGCAGGCAATTCTGGAACGCCAGAAGCAGCAGGAAGAGCTGCAGAAGTTAAAAGAAAAAAAACAGGCGCAGCCTCTCGATCCTCTTAAAACCGTCAAGGAACTCAACGCACTCGGCAAACACAGCGAGGCCGCGGAGATGGCGGAGAAACTCGCGCAGATGAACCCCAAGAGTTCCAAGGTGCACACCTGGTGGGGCATTTCCCTGGTGAAATCCGGACTCAGAAGCGCGGCCATCGAAAAATTTGTAAAGTCCACCGAGCTCGACGCGACCAATGCAAAAGCGTTTCTCTATTGGGGACTGGTTCTCGCGATGGAAGGGCATTTCGAGGATGCGGTAAAGAAATACGAACAGGTGATCGCACTGACTCCCGAGAACAGCAACGCGTACGCCTATATGGGAGCTTCCCTCAATCAGCTGGGACGCCAGAAAGAAGCGATGCAGAAACTCGACGAGGCGCTTGCAATCGACCCGTTCAACGTCACCGCCTACGAGGTGCGGGTGGAAACGCAGATGAACGCCAGAGAACTGGAAGCCGCGTGGGAAACGGTGCGCCGGGCGCGCAAAGCCAATGTCACGCTTTCCGAAAAAGTCGTGAGCGCGCTGTCTCAGGCGATGCCGGAGCCCGATGAGAAGTGACGCAGATCACATCGTGATGTGTCCGGTCTGACATGACGCGCCGCCGCGCTCGCGATAAGATACAACATCGGAAAAAACATATGCGTAATGAGGGCGAAAAAAATCTAAAAAGTTTTTTCATTTCGTTTTCATTTTGCTATAGTGTTACCCCAACGTATTCAAAAGTATGGAGGTAGAGGTTTTTTAACAGCAGGGGATTTTTTTACCGGAAAAAATCAGTTTGTAAACACAGGATGATCGGAAAGGTCCCATGACGTTGGCCGGTTGGAAACCGAAACTAATGAGCTTGATCGGATGGAGCCTTCTCCTCGTCCCCGCCGTCGTTTTTGCCGTTCCGCACAACTCAAAAAGCGCCCCCGCGGGCGACGAAAAATCTCCGCTCTTCATCTACGAAATCGCACCGGGCAACCTCTTCGCCCAGTCTTCCGACATCACCATTCTGCTTGAGAAAAAAGTGCCGCCGCCGGGAGGGCAGGGCGGAGCGGAAGCCGATCCCCTGGACGCGGAAACCCAGGGCGAAGGCAGCCCTGAAGCCGTTCCCGGAGGCGAATCCGCGGACGATCTGGTCGATCCCTTCGAATCGGGGACCGGCGATGTCGTCGGCGGCGATACCGACCTGCAGTTTGAAGATCTGGAAGATCCGTTCGCCCTGACCGCGGAAGAAGCCATCCCCGAACTCAGCGATCCGTTCGAAGGCTACAACCGTTTCATGTTTAAAGTGAACGACAATATTTACGAATACGCCATGGAGCCTGTGGCGCGCGGCTGGCGTTACATACTGGCCGAAGATTTCCGCATCGCCATCCGCAATGTGTTCGACAACGCTCTCTCGCCCGCGAAGTTCGTCAGCAGCCTGCTTCAGGGAGACATGGGGAAATCCGGCCGCGTGCTGAGCCGTCTGGTCATCAACACCACGCTGGGTTTCGGCGGCATGCTCGATGTGGCGGGACAGGAATGGGGCATCGAAAACGTCAATGAAGACATGGGGCAGACGCTCGCCGTTCATAATGTCCCCACCGGTCCCTACATCGTCCTGCCGTTTCTCGGTCCCTCCACCGGAAGGGACGCCGTCGGACGGGTAGCCGATGCCTTTTTGAGCCCCACGTTCTTCGCCTCCGCGCCTTTCGTGATCGGCGCCGGGGTGGAAGCGACCGATCAGGTCAACGCCACCTCCTTCGTCATCGACGACATCGCTTCCATCGAAGAGAGCGCCATCGACGAGTACGAAAGCGTCCGCGATTTCTACCATCAGTACCGTGAAGGACTGGTGCGGAAATAACACCGGGAATAAACCACCTCCCGCCGACCGCAATACGGTCCGCGCCGCCAAGGCGCGCTTTCGCACCCCGCTTCGCAATCCATTTCACACAGCCGAACCGCCCGGCATGCATAAAACACCACTCCCCGCTTCAATTGCCGCGAGAGTTCCGGTATCCTGATAGCCATCGATCGCACCCGGCGCACAACCCGGCCAACGGCTTGAAAGGAGTTTTGTTTTGGCATCGTCTGAATTCACCAACCGGCTGAAAAACGAAACCAGCCCTTATCTGTTGCAGCACGCGCACAACCCGGTGGACTGGTATCCTTGGGGAGAGGAAGCGCTGCAAAAGGCCAAACGCGAGGACAAGCCGATTTTCCTCAGTATCGGCTACTCCGCCTGCCACTGGTGCCACGTCATGGCGCACGAGTCCTTCGAAGATCCGGAAACCGCGCGCATCCTGAACGAAGGGTTCGTGAACATCAAGATCGACCGCGAGGAGCGGCCGGACATCGACGCGCTGTACATGAAGGCCCTCATCGCCCTGACCGGGCACGGCGGCTGGCCGATGAGCCTGTTTCTGACTCCGGATCAGCAGCCGTATTTCGGCGGCACCTATTTCCCGCCGGAGGTGAAATACAACCGCCCCGGTTTCGCGTCGGTGCTCAAGGAAGCGAGCGACCTGTACCACAACCGCAAGCAGGATTTGACAAGCCGCAGCGGCCGGATCCTCGGGCAGCTTAAGCCCAAAGAAGCGGACGCGCCGCAGGGCGGGCTCGGCTTCGAGCTGATCGACGAGGCCGCCGCCATTCTCACGGAACGCTTCGATTCCGAGTTCGGCGGCTTCGGCAGCGGCATGAAATTTCCGGAGCCGATGCACTACACCCTTCTGCTGCGCCACTGGCTGCGCACCGAATCGCAGACCTCGCTGGAGATCCTCGACAAGTCGCTCACCCGGATGGCCGAGGGCGGCATCTTCGATCAGCTGGGCGGCGGCTTTCACCGCTATTCCACCGACCGCAAATGGCGGGTGCCGCATTTCGAGAAGATGCTGTACGACAACGCCCTTTTGGGCAAACTGTTTCTCGACATGTTTCAGGCGACCAAGCAGGACATCTACAAGGACACCGCGCGGCGCACGCTCGATTACGTGCTGCGCGAGATGACCACCGAAACCGGCGCCTTCTGTTCCAGCCAGGACGCGGACACGGAAGGGGAGGAGGGCACGTTCTACGTCTGGGAACTGAAGGACGTGCTGAACCTGCTGGGGCCGAAGCACGCCAAGGTGTTCGCCCGCGCCTACGGCCTCACCGCCTCCGGCAACTTCAACCGCAAAAACGTGCTGCACATCAAGGACAGCATGGAAACCATTTCCGGGGAAGAGGGCGTTCCCATTTTCGAAGTGCAGCACATTTTAAAAAGCGGACTCAAGACCCTGCACGAAGCGCGCAACAAACGCGAGCGGCCGTTCCGCGACGAAAAGAACATCACCGCCTGGAACGGCCTCATGATCGAGGCTCTGGCCAACGGCTACGCCGTGCTGCGCGAGAAAGTATATCTGGACGCGGCCCGGCGCTGCGCCGGGTTTCTCTGGGATACCGTGTGGACCGAACAAGGATTGAAGCGCATCCACAAGGACGGGACCGTCCGCATCGCGGCCTGTCTCGACGACCACGCCTATCTGCTCGAAGGGCTGATCTCGCTTTACGAGGCGTCGTTCGAGATCCAGTGGATCGACCGCGCCGTGCAACTGGCGGACCGCATGATCGAACAATTCTGGGACAAAGATGAGGGTGGTTTTTTCATGACCGCCAACGATCACGAAAAACTGATCGCGCGTCTCAAGACCGCCGCCGACGAGGCCATCCCCTCCGCCAACGCCAAGGCGGCGCTGGCGCTGTTCCGGCTTGCGCACTTCACCGGAAACAAGGACTACGAGCAGAAGGGCAAGGGCGTGCTGAGCGCCTTTCACGCAAACATGGAAAAAAGCCCCGCCGCCTACAGCGGCTGCCTCGCCGCGCTGGACTTTCACCTGCACCCGCCCACCGAAGCGGTGTTTGCCGGTCCATTGGATCACCCGGCGTTCGAAGAGATGCAGGCCGTACTGCAGGAAGACTACCGCCCCAACAAGATCACCCTGTGGAGCGGCGGTGAAGAAGTGAAAGAGCGCATCCCGCTGGCGGAGGGCAAGTCCGCGATACAGGGGGAACCGGCCGTCTACCTGTGCCGGCAGGGCACCTGCCACGCGCCCGTGCAGACCGGAACCGCGCTGCGCAAGCAGCTCGGCCGCCCGCCGGAGATCCGCCTCAATATATTCGATGAAGAAAAGCACGCCGCGGAGATCCGCTCCAAGGAGGAAGCGAACTTTCTCGGAGCCATGTCGGAAATCTTCAAGCACTCCGGCCTGGGCGGCAGGAAAAAGTAGCGCGGGTCAGCGGTTGGCGACGTAGCGGAACCGGATCGACACCTTCATCGAATTGCGTTCCTTGAGATCGTCGGGGAATTTCGGCAAGGGTTTCGAGCGCTCCACCGCCTGCAGGGCCAGGTCGTCGAGTTCTTCCTCGCCCGTACTGCGCAGCACTTTGGCCCCCAGAATGCGGCCGTCGTGCAGCACCCAGAACGAGACTTCCGCCGTTTCCAGCTCGTCGTTGTAATCCTCCAGGCTGGCGGGCGTCTGCCAGTTGCGGTACACCCTGTCCTGCACGCGCCGCGCGTAGCGGTTGAGCGACGTTTCCGCGGACGCCGCCGAACGCACCTCCATCTTCTCCAGCGATTCCACCGAAGACGTTCCGGTGAAAAACAGAGTGGACAAAAGCAGCGGCAGCGTGAGCGTCAATATGGGTTTCATAAGGCTTGCAAATTGTGAATTGGGTATACCTCAAATGTATCGGGGAAGGGCGGGGCGATCAAGCGAAATGTCCATTTTCAGGGCGCTCCGGGTGCTTTCGGCTGGGCGATTTATTAGAAGACAACACAGATTCGTCATCAGTTAAAATATGGGAATTGTTTATGATGTCACATCAATTATTTTCAGGTTATAAAATGGGCGATTTGAATGAACTAAAAGCTCGAATTTCGCATGAATTTTCGGTGGTGGAACCACCTAAAATAGACGAAATAGCAAATCCAAATGATTGGGATGCTGAGGCTATAAATGAAGATTTTTCAAGGTTTTTAAGTAAACCTGTAAATGTCTCAGTATTTGAATCCCATGCAAAATCCCTCCCGGCTTTTACTCCCAGAGCCTTTGTATATTTTCTAAAAGACTACATGCTTTATGCTTTAGAACATCTTGACTCCGAATTGACGGAGCATCTTGTTTATATATTAAAAAGTCTAAAAAAACGTGATAGCTATTGGGAAGAAAAATTGAAACTTTTGACATTAGAACAAGTCAATGTAGTGGTGGATTTTTGCAGTTCTCTTAAAGAGATGTTGTTGGATTATGAAGATTACCTAAAGGAATGTTTAGATGAAGCTATTGTAGCTTGGGCAGCAGTTAGTAAGGAAAAACAGCCTAAATTAAATGGTTGAATTCTGGAATTAATAAGTAGTGCTTATCAGAAGAGCTTTAATATTCCAGAAATACATGATTCGCTCCCGTTGGTTTCGCTGTCGTTTGAATTTCTGGTATGGAATTTCAACTCTGAGTCAACACGTCCTCGATCTTTTCCAGCGCCCAGTCGATTTCCTCTTTTTGGATGATCAACGGCGGCGCGAAGCGGATGACGTTCTCGTGCGTTTCCTTGCACAGCAGTCCTTTCTCCGCCAGCGCTTCGCAGAAGCGGCGCGCGCCGCCCGCCTCATCGTTCAGCTCCACGCCGATCATGAGCCCCTTGCCGCGCACTTCCTTCACGTGCGGTGACGGGATGGCCTTGAGCTTCTGCATGAAGTAGTCCCCCAGTGACGCGGCGTTTTCGATCAGCTTTTCCTCGATCAGCACCTTGAGCGACTCGCGCGCCACCGCGCAGCCCAGCGGGTTGCCGCCGAACGTGCTGCCGTGGTCGCCGGGCCGGAACACGCCCAGCACTTCCTTGTTCGACAGCACCGCCGACACGGGGTAGAACCCGCCGCACAACGCCTTGCCGATGAGCGTGAGATCGGACTGAATGCCTGAGTGCTCCTCGGCGAACAGTCTGCCCGTGCGGCCGAGCCCGGTCTGGATTTCATCCAGCACCAGCATGACGTTGTGCTGGTCGCAGAGGGCGCGGACTTTTTTAAGGTAGTCGTCCGGCGGCACGATGACGCCGCCTTCGCCCTGGATCGGCTCCACCAGAAACGCCACGGTGTTCGGCGTGATGGCCTTTTCAAACGCTTCCGCGTCGCCGAACGGGATGATCCTGAAACCCGGCGTGAACGGCGCGTAGCCTTCCCGGTACTGCGCCTCGGTGCTGAAGCCGACGATGGTCAGCGTGCGGCCGTGGAAATTGTTCTCGCACACGATGATTTCCGCCTCGCCCGCCGGCACGCCCTTGACCTGGTAGCCCCATTTGCGCACCGCCTTGATCGCCGTTTCCACCGCCTCGGCGCCGCTGTTCATCGGCAGCACGCTGTGGGAGTCGGTCAGCTCGCAGATTTCCTGGTAGAACAGGCCCAGCTGGTCGTGCCGGAACGCCCGCGAAACCAGGGTCAGTTGTTCCGCCTGGCGAACCAGCGCCTTGAGGATGCGCGGGTGGCAGTGCCCCTGGTTCACGGCGGAATAGGCCGAAAGGCAGTCCATGTAGCGCCGCCCCTCCACATCGTGCACCCAGATGCCCTCGCCGCGGTTCAGCACCACGTCCAGAGGTTTGTAATTGTGGGCCCCGAACTCGTTCTCCAGCCGGATATAATCGCTCGTTTTCATCGCACCGTCCGCCCTTTTGAGGTTGAAATCGCCTTTCCCCCAGTCTATCATGAGTGGTCAGCCCAAATGGATGCGGATGCTTGAAGCGTAAAGGGTTAATCGTTTCGGCCTGCCGTCAAAACCCTTTCAATTTTGACGCGTTTCCCCTATAATCGTCGCTTCCCCCGCATTCAGAAACCTTTTCCGAAGAGAACATCGATATGGCCATTGACGACAAAGAGTTGGAAGAACTGATGCCGGCCACCGAGCTGAAGTGGACCGACAGCGCAATGGACCGCATGAAAAACGTGCCGTTTTTCGTGCGTAAGAGCGTCGTGCGCGGCATCGAACAGTACGCCAAGGACAAGAGCATCGATCTCATCGACGACGATGTGGTCTCGCGTGCACGGCAGGAGCGGGAAGGCGCCGCCATCGCCGAATCCCGCGCGAAGCGGGCTCAGGCCGCCGAGAAAAACGCCACGGGTGAGGAAAAGGAAGTCAAGCGCCAGTATGTGAATTTCGTGTTCTACAAGCTCGACCCCGAGTACCGGCGTCTGCCCGAGGAAGAACGGGAGAAGGGCAAGCAGGAATTTCTCGACGTGCTGGAAGAGTTCGACAGCAACTCGGACATGATCCTGCTCAGCTATTCGGTCATGGGCATCCGCCCCGACGCCGAGATCATGCTGTGGCGCATCAGCTACGAGATGGAAAATTTCCAGAAGATGAGCACCCGCCTGTACAAGACCGGGCTGGGGAAATACCTCAACGTCACCTATTCGTATCTTTCGCAGACCAAGCGGTCGATGTACCAGGACATGTTCAACCCCGAGCATGAGGAAGACCGCACCCACATCATCCCCGGAAAGGCCAAGTACCTTTTCATCTACCCCTTCGTGAAAAAACGAGAGTGGTACCTGCTCACCCAGTTCACCCGCCAGGGCATCATGGACGAGCACATTTACGTGGGGAACAAATACCCCTCCGTCAAACTGAACACCACCTATTCGTTCGGCATCGACGACAACGAATTCGTGGTCGCCTTCGAGACGGACTACCCGTCCGACTTTCTCGATCTGGTTCAGGAATTGCGGGAGACTGAAGGCAGCCGCTACGTGGAGAAGGACACGCCGATCTTTTCCTGCATCGCCATGTCGCTGGAAGACGCCGTGGACAGCCTGGGCTGCTGAGTCCTTAAAGACGGGGAAAAGGGTGCCGGGAAAGTGAGCGCGTTCGAGGTGTGACCTTGAACGTGGAAGGGACAACCCTCCACGACCCACACGAAGACTAATTAAAATTCAGTTGCCGCTCGGATGGAGAATCCAGGGCCTCTTGCGGGCCCGGGGTGATCCTTTCGTCCTCCGGCGGCTGGTTCCGCTAGTCGTCAGACAACCGTGCCGCCAGCGTAATGAAACTGGGCGCTCGCACTGTTGAGCCGGTCCAGCTGATCGGAAGTGAGCGTGATTTCCCCGGCGGCACAAAACTCCTTCACCTGTTCCGCCTTTCGCGCCCCTGCCACAGCGGTGATGATATTCTTTTGCTGGATCACCCATGCGAGTGCCACGTTGATGGGGGCCGTATTGATTTCCTGTGCGACTTCGTCAACGGTGTCGCGCACGATTTCCGAATCGCCAAAATAAGGCTGGTGATACAGGTAGGATTTTTGCCGGGCGGGTGCCTTCAGGGCCTCTTCATCGATCCGGCCGGCCAACAGACCGCGCGCGCTGGGCGAACACGCCATGAAACCGATACCGTTTTTTTCACATTCTTTTAAATGCTCTCCCTCGTACTTGCGCTCAAGCAGGTTATAAGGAACCTGATTGACGGTGAACATCGAAGCGGCGCGCGCCATCAGTCCAATGTCCCTCTCCCGGAAATTCGAGATACCCACGGTGCGGGCCTTGCCGCTTTCCTTGATGGCAGCCATGATGTCGCACATCTTCCCGGTCTTTATCATGGTGTCTAAGTACATGCCCGGCCAGTGGACCATATACACATCGACATAATCCCGTCCCAGCGCTTTCAACGTGCCCTCAAGGCGCGACTGGTAAGCTTCAACCGTCAAATCGGCATCGGGCCAGATTTTGGAAATGATGAGGACATCGTTTTTGCGGGAGCCCAGGGCCTTGCCGAGGCGGCGTTCGGATTCCCCGTCGCCATAACCCTCGGCGGTATCGAACGCCATGATGCCGCACTCCAGGGCGGTCTTCACCACCCGGTCAGCCTCTTCCTCCGAACATTCGTCGCCCCACGTTTCGCTGGGGGCAATCTGCAGGCAGCCCAGGGTGAGGGCCGTCCAGGGTATATCGAGTCCTTCTACTTTTATCGAACGCATAATTTCACAATCAGCGTAAAACGCCGGTAGCAGTCACCCGGACTGTCCCGGTTGGCGAAGGGTTCGTGATCCGATCCATCGGAACCGTGGGTGACGTGTTAAATTGAATTCAGGTTATTTTTTTAATTAATACGGGAAAACTATACCGCATCTTACGGGGGAGGGAAAGCCAGTTTCACATTTTCCAGGTAAGCCAACTTTCCATAAGAAGGTCTGCTTTGGGGCGAATCCGGTCCTTTAAGATCGGATGCCGAATATCGGAGCCAGTCTCAGCGTCCGCAGACTCATCAGGCTTCGACTTTGGGGATGGGGTTGTTGACCAGCAGGCTCAGCAGGTTCTCGACAGTCTGTTTCAGGTTCTTCCGGTGCACCACCTGATCGATCAGGCCGTGCTCCAGTAAAAATTCCGCTGTCTGAAACCCGTCCGGCAGTTTCTGCTGGATGGTCTGTTCGATGACGCGCGGTCCGGCGAACCCGATCAGCGCCCCCGGTTCGGCAAGGATGACGTCCCCCAGCATGGCGAAGCTCGCGGACACGCCGCCCGTGGTGGGATCGGTGAGGATCGAGATGTAGGGGATCTTTTCCTCCGCCAGTTTTTTGAGCGCCGCCGACGTTTTCGCCATCTGCATCAAAGAGAGGATCCCTTCCTGCATGCGCGCGCCGCCGGAACAGCTGATGATGATGAGCGGCCGCCGGTGCTCGAGCGCCCGCTCGATGGCGCGGGTGATTTTTTCCCCCACCACCGAACCCATGCTGCCGCCCATGAAGTTGAACTCGAACAGGCAGATCTCCACCGCGTGATCGCCGAGGATGCCCGAACCCGTCAACAGCGCGTCCTTTTCCAAGCCCTTCTTGATGGTGGCGCGCAGGCGGTCCTTGTATTTTTTCTTGTCGCGGAATTTGAGCGGGTCCGCGGAGAACAGGTCCACGTCCTGTTCTGAAAAGGTCCCCGGATTGATCAGCTGGCTGATGCGCTCTTCCGCATTCATGCGGAAGTGGTAGTCGCAGTTGGGGCACACCTTGAAATTTTTCTCAAGGTCGGCCAGGTACACCTGTTCGCCGCATTTCTTGCATTCGGTCCAGATGCTTTCCGGCTTCGATGCCTTCTTGGGCATCGGAGGGCCTTTGCTTTTAAAAATATCCAGCCAGGACATGGGCAATCCTCAAAAATTTATTATTGCCTCGCTCCCGGACAGTCCGGGAAAATGGAACTCAGACCTTAAAAAACAGTCACTTATATTATATCAGGTGTTGGGCGGAGACGTGTGGATTTTTTCTCCGGTCCGCTCCGGTTCCTTCTGCTTGCGGTTGGCCAGGAAATAGCCCACCGGACCGATCACGATGTAGGTGAAGCTCAGGATGAACAGCGCCACGCGCGGGATGGTCGCCAGCACGTAGATGAACAGAATGACGAACAGGAAGCGGGAAAACGCCACCCGTTTTTTGAACTGAAATTTTTTGAACGAGGGGTACTTGATGTTGCTGACCATCAGGAAGGCCAGCGTGTACACCAGCACCACCATGACCATCGGGTTGAGCCGCGTCGCGAACAGGTCCTCGAACGCGATCACGATCGACGCCAGGCTGGCCGATGCCGCGGGAATGGGCAGGCCGATGAAATGGTCGCCCTTCATGTCGGGTTTGGTGACATTGAAGCGGGCGAGCCTGAGCGCGCCGCACAGCAGGAACAGGAACGCCGCCATCCAGCCGAGGCGTCCGAACGGTTTCAGCACCCACGCGTACACCAGGAACGCCGGCGCCATGCCGAACGAGATGATGTCCGCCAGCGAATCGTACTGCACCCCGAACGCGCTGGTGGTCTTGGTCAGCCGCGCCACGCGCCCGTCCAGCGCATCGAAGATCATCGCCACGACCAGCGCCCAGGCGGCGATGTAGTAATCGTCGTTCAGCACGGCGATGAACGCGTAGAATCCGCAGAACACATTGCCGGTCGTGAACAGGCTCGGCAGGATGTGGATTCCACGCCGCAGTTTGCGCGATCGTTTCATCTTCAAACGGTTCATGGGAAGCCCTTCTCATCTTTAAAACGAGACCATTGCAAAAGTCGGTGTGTCCCGGAAACAGAGAGCCGATTGTCACCCTGAGCTTGTCGAAGGGTGCAAGGATTCATGCTTCGACAGGCTCAGCATGACAAATTGATTTTGCAAAGGTCTCTTAACAGGATACCAGACTGGCGGGAAAAGTGTTGAAAGTTCGATCGGAGAGCGCGGAGTGCCGATATGATGGAATGGGGCTCGTGTAAAAAGTTCGAACCAGACGCAGGAAACTTTGTCCGTCGTGAGCAAACACGCGCCAGCCCGCAGGCTGGTGGGGGCTGCGATTATTGGAGGTAACCGATGACGCTGCTGCCGCCTTTCACGATGTCGCCGTTTTTGACGGCCAGCCGGGTGGTTTCCGGCACGAAGATGTCCACCCGCGAGCCGAACCGGATCAGCCCGAACCGCTGGCCGGTCCGGTAGGTGTCGCCTTTTTGGGCCCAGCAGACGATGCGCCGGGCGATGAGGCCGGCGATCTGCTTGACCAGGATTTTCGCCGAACCGTTGGAGACCAGGATCGCGTTCTGCTCGTTGTCGAGCGACGCCTTGTGGTTGAACGCCGCCAGGAACTTGCCCTTGTTGTAGCGCACCGTCTCGATGGTGCCGGCGATCGGCACCCGGTTCACGTGCACGTTGAACACGTTGAGGAAGATGCTCACCCGCGTGAACGGCCCGTCCAGCGCCGGGTCGCCCTCGCTCACGATCTCCACGACCTTGCCGTCCGCGGGAGACACCACCGCCTTGGGATCGTCCGGGATCGGCCGTTCCGGGTCGCGGAAAAAATTGAGCACGAACAGGAAAAAACCGCCCGCGATCAGCGCGGCGATCGTCCAGGAAAGCCACGCAAACAGGGCCGTCAGCAGGCCCAGCGGGATCAGAAAACGCAAACCGTCTTTCGCGAAAGGAAGTCTCATCGAGGCGTCATTCAGCTCTATTTGAGTTTTTCCCCGACGAAGGGCATCATCTTGCGCAGCTTATCGCCCACGTCCTCGATCATGTGGTTGGCGTCCTGCTTCAGCCGCGCGTTGAACACCGGCCGGTTGGCCTGGTTCTCGGTGATGAATTCCTTGGCGAAGCTGCCGCTCTGGATTTCCTTGAGGATCTGCTTCATCTCCTTGCGCGTGCGGTCGGTGATGATCCGCGGCCCCCGCGTCACGTCGCCGTAGGCGGCGGTGGTGCTGATCGAGTAGCGCATATTGCCGATGCCGCCTTCATAGATCAAATCGACGATCAGCTTCAGCTCGTGCAGGCATTCGAAATAGGCGAGGTCGGGATTGTAGCCCGCTTCCACCAGCGTGTCGAAGCCCGCGCGGATCAGTTCCGTGACGCCGCCGCACAGCACCGCCTGTTCGCCGAACAGGTCGGTCTCCGTTTCCTCCTGAAAGCTGGTTTCCAGAACCCCGGCCCGCGTGCCGCCGATGCCCTTGGCGTAGGCCAGCGCGATGTCCGTGGCTTTTTTGGACACGTCCTGGTGGATGGCCATCAGGCACGGCACGCCGGCGCCGTTCTCGAACGTGCGCCGCACCAGGTGCCCCGGCCCCTTGGGCGCGATCATGAACACGTCCACCGTCGGCGGCGGCACGATCTGCCCGAAATGGATGTTGAAGCCGTGCCCCCAGGCCAGCGCCATGCCCTTTTCCAGGTTCGGTTCGATGTCTTTTTCATACATCGCCCGCTGCTTGTCGTCCGGAATCAGGATCATCAGGATGTCCGCCGCTTTCGTGGCTTCCGGAACCGTCATCACCCGGAGGCCGTCCTTTTCGGCGCGTTTCCAGAATTCGCTGCCCTGGCGCAGGCCGACGACCACCTCGATGCCGCTGTCGTGCAGGTTGCGCGCATGCGCATGGCCCTGGCTGCCGTAGCCGATGATGGCGACGGTTTTATCTTTGATGTTTTTGAGGTCCGCCTGTTTTTCGTAATAAATTTTTGTCAAAACACGTTCTCCTTTCTTCCCTCCGGCGCACGGGGACTCAGGTGATCGATCTCATTCCCCGGCTGATGGCGATCCGCCCCGAGCGGACCAGCTCCTGCATGCCCAGCGGCCTGAGCAGTTCCAGAAATCCCTTGATCTTCGATTCGTCTCCCGTGATTTCGATAGTATAGGTCTGCGGACTCACGTCCACCACCTTGGCGCGGAAAATCTCGACGATGCGCAGCACCTCCTCGCGCACACGCGCTTCGGCGTTCATCTTCACCAGGATCAGTTCCCGGTCGACAAATTTCTCCTCCGTCAGATCCACCACTTTGATAACATCGACGAGTTTGTTGAGCTGTTTGGTGATCTGCTCGATCTTGCTGTCGTCTCCGATGGTGACGATGGTCATCCTGGAGATGGTGGGATCGGTGGTTTCCGCGACGTTCAGGCTTTCAATGTTGAATCCGCGGCCGCTGAATAATCCCGAGATCCGCGAAAGTACCCCGAAGCGGTTGACGACGAGTACAGAAATTGTGTGCTGCATGTCAGTGTGATGTGAGCGGGAAAAACCGCCGCTGGAGCAATAAGTTTAGCCAAATGAAGGATTTATACTAGCAGAAACCCTGACGCATTGCCATAGGGTTGCCTGCCTTTTTTGTTTGCCGCGGGTCGAAAACGCCCCGCCACGGTGTCCTGCCATGAACAACCGCCAGCTCGCGCGCGTGATCAACAGACTCAGCAAGGCGTCCGCCCAGTGGAGGACGCCCATCGTGACCGCCATCGGCCAGGACCCGTTCCGCGTCCTGATAAGCTGCATTCTGAGCCTGCGCACCCGCGACGAAGTGACCGACGCGGCTTCCGTGCGGCTGTTCAAGCTGGCCGCGGACCCGGAATCCCTGCTCGCCCTGACGGATGAGGCTGTCGAGCGAGCCATCTACCCCGCCGCGTTTTACCGCAACAAGGCAAAAACCTTAAAGGAGCTTTGCCGCACCCTGTTAGAGCGGCACGCGGGCCGGGTTCCCGATACACTGGAAGACCTGCTCGCGCTCAAGGGCGTCGGGCGCAAGACCGCCAACCTGACGCTGATCCTCGGCCACGGCAAGCCGGGCATCTGCGTGGACACCCATGTCCACCGCATCTCCAACCGCTGGGGCTATGTGCGAACCGATTCCGCCGACGCGACCGAAATGGCCCTGCGCGCGGTGCTGCCCAAGCGCTACTGGATGGGGTACAACGACCTGCTCGTGCGTTTCGGCCAGAACGTCTGCAAGCCGGTCTCCCCGCTGTGCAGCCAGTGCTGCATCGAGGCGGACTGTCCCCGGATCGGAGTCGGAAAACACCGCTGAACGACGGCGCGCCGGAGCGGATTTTCCGGGCTGTTTTGCGCCGTCCGGCGCCGCGCTCAGAATTTTCCGATCATTTTTTTCTGAATTTCGATCAACTCTTTGATGCCTTTGTCCGCCAGAGTAAGGAGGGCCTGCATCTGGCTGTCGCTGAAGGGTTCCTTTTCGGCGGTGCCCTGGATCTCGACGAAACCGCCAGAGCCGGTTTTCACGATGTTGAGATCCACACTGGCGGTGGAGTCTTCATCGTAATCCAGGTCCAGCACATTGCGTCCGCCGGAGATGCCCACGCTGACGGCCGCCACGAAATCGAGGATCGGGACCGTGTCGATCACATTGTCTTTTTTCAGTTTTTTGAGCGCCAGCGCCAGCGCGATGAACGAACCGGTGATCGACGCGCAGCGCGTGCCGCCGTCCGCCTGGATCACGTCGCAGTCGATCCACAGCGTGCGTTCGCCCAACTGCTCCAGGTCCACCACGGTCCTCAGGGAGCGGCCGATCAGGCGCTGGATTTCCTGGGTCCGCCCGGAAAGCTTGCCCTTTGCCGCTTCCCGCGACGACCGCGTGTGGGTGGCGCTGGGAAGCATCGAGTATTCCGCCGTCACCCAGCCGGAATTCTTGTCGCGCAGAAACGGCGGCACCTTGTCCTCCACGCTGGCGGCGCAGACCACGCGGGTGCGGCCCATCTGCACCAGCACGCAGCCGGCCGGATAGTCGATGAAGTTTTTGGTGATTGTGACGGCTCTCAGTTCGTTGTCGGCCCGGTTTTCGTTACGCACGTTTGGTTGTCCGGCAATTCAAAATTGCGATCTGGGTTGGAATTGGTAAAATAGGCCCTGCTGAAAAACAAGGGGGCTAAAATAACAATTATTGTTTCAATTATCAACCGGCTCCACAGGGTGCGGAGCGGTTCGGCCGGGTGTAAATCTAACCGGCGCCGGACTCCGGAACTCCCGTTTCAAGCATTACACTCCGCGTAAACCAGATATTGTAACTTTCCCGGGAGTGTGCTATTCTGACAGAATAATCCCAAATAAATCAATAACTTTTTTCCAGAACCGGGCACTATTTCCGGCCACTCATGGACTCATATTTTGAAAAAGGCGTGCAACTGAAGGGGGCCCTCAGGGTCAAGGGAACCGTCCACTTCGGCGGCGATTTCGAGGGAGAGGTGCAATCCTCGGATCATTTCATCGTCGGCAAAACCGGACTGTTCGAAGGCAACATCGACTCCTACAACGTGACCAATATGGGCACGGTGAAGGGCAACATCCACGCCGAACACAAAGTCGTCCTGATGAACGGCAGCCGCCTGAAGGGCGACATCGCCTCGCACCAGCTGGTGATCGCCGAGGGGTCGGTGTTCGAAGGGCAGTCGAAGCTGGTCGAGCCGCCGAAAAAATACATTCCCGAAGAAACGCTTCCCGAAGTCGTCGAAGAGATCGAGGTCGAGACCGAGAACGCCACCGTTCAGCCGCGCAAGTGGAAGCTCAAGGCGGCGGTTGCCGTTGCCTGCCTGCTGATCGCCGGCGGCGTCCTGTACAAAAACCGCACGCCGCGCAGCGAGGCCGATATCCTCATCAGCGAGGGGTTCAAGCGGATCGCCGAAAGCGACGTCTCCGGAGCGGAAGATCATTTCAAAAAAGCGCTCAACGTGTCCCGCATGGACCCGCGCGCCTACGCGGGACTGGGGGACGTGTACCTGACCCGCAAGCGTTACAACGATGCGCTCAGCCAGTTCCAGCGTTCCATAGAACTGAATCCCGGCAACAGCGACACGCACGTCAAGCTCGGCCGCACCCTCATGGCGAAGGGCCAGTTCGACAAGGCCGCCGAATCCTTCAAATCGGCCCTGGCGATCGATCCGACCAATCACAACGCCTACTACGGCATCGGCCTCTTGCATAAAGAACGGGGGGAGATGGACAAAGCGGTCGAGAACCTGAAGCAGGCCTCGCAGCTTGAGTCGGACTTCTTCGACGCCTACGCCTCTCTCGGTGAGATTTACGCCGAGCAGAAGAAAAACACCGAAGCCATCGAGCAGCTGCGCAAGGCGGTGCGCATCAAAAAGGACGACGCCGGCCTGCGCCTGATCATGGGCGAGCTGCTTCTGGAAACCGGGCAGGAAAAAGAGGCGGCGCGGGTGTTCGAGAAAACCGCCGAGGCGTTTCCGGAAAATTCCACCGCCCAGATCCGCGCCGCGGACTGGCAGTTTGAAAACGGGCAGTTCGACAAATCGCTCAAATACTACCAGGCCGCGCAGGTGCTGGAGCCCAGAAATCCGGAAGTCCAGGTCCGTCTGGCGACGCTGTATGCCAAGCTGAATAAAGAGGAGGAGGCGCTGGGTGCGTTCGAGAAAGCCGCCCGGCTCAACCCCGAAAATGCGGACTACTGGTATGAATACGGCAAGCGCCTCGTCGATGTGAACCAGCATGAAAAAGCCCGGCCCGCTCTCGAAAAGGCGGTCGAACTGGATGAGGAGCGCGGCGCCGCGCATTTCTATCTCGGTAAAACGCAGAAAGCCGGCGGAGATCTGGAAAAAGCGGTCGAGTCCTACCGCCAGGCGACACGGCTTGAAAAGAAGAACGTCTCCTACCTGATGGCATACGGCAACGCGCTCGTCGAAAGCAAAAAACTGAACCAGGGGCTCAACATATTTCTCAAAGCCGCAGGCATCGAACCCGCCAACCCGGAAGTGGTGTTCGCCGTGTGCAACGCGTACAGCAAAAAGCGCTATTACTCGGTGGCCATCGGCCACTGCGAAAAGGCGCTCAAACTCGCGCCGGACAATTACGAGATCATGAACCGCACGGCCTGGCTGTACGCCAAAAAGAAAATCAACCTCGACCAGGGTCTGCAGTTGACGCAGAAGACGCTGAAAGCCTTCCCCAACAAGCCCGAATACATCGACACGCTGTCCGAAGTGCATTTCGCCAAGGGCGATTCCGACAAGGCGGTGGAGCACATCCAGGCGGCGATCAAGCTGGTGCCCGGCGAGCCCTATTACAAGCAGCAGCTCTGGCGCTTCAAGAACGTGAAGTCCTCAGGCGGCGGCAAGCCCGCGCCCAGGCCGGAAACAACCCAGCCCGCGGAAAGCGCGACAGATAGCGCCGAAGACACGGAAAACGCCGAACCGCAGTCCCAGGAAACCGCCTCGGAACCGGGTTGAGAACCGCCGCTTTTTTTCAGCGGTCAGAGCCAGCCCGCTCCCTTCCCTCCGATATAACCGCAATAACAGACCAGCAGGATGAATCCGTCGCGTGAGGACAGGACGTGCTCGATGCGGATCAGGATCAGAAGCAGGCAGGTGAGCCCGGTCGTGAAGATCAGGTCCGGGTGGATGGGCTCGTGGATGTGCAAAGGATGGATCACCGCCGTGACGCCCAGAACCATCAGGATGTTGAAGATGTTGCTGCCGAACACGTTGCCGATGGACATCTCACCGTGCCCGCGTTTGGCCGCCAGGATGGAGGAAACGATTTCCGGCAGGCTGGTGCCCACCGCGACGATGGACACACCGATGAACCATTCGCTGACGCCGAGAGCCTGGGCGATGCCCACCGCGCCGTCCACCAGGAAGTCCGCGCCCACGACCAGCATCACCAGCCCGCCGGCGATCAGCGCGAACTGAAAAAACAGGCCGCGTCCGGCGAACAGCCCTTCTTCCGTGTCCTCGGTCTCTTCCGCGGCCGCGTCCCGTTTTCGCAGCGAGATCAGGATGTAAACGAACAGCAGGATCACCAGGATCCCGCCTTCCATTCTGCTCAGACTGTTGTCCCAGACCAGCGCGAGGATCAGGAAGGTGGCGATCAGGAGCGCGGGCGTTTCCGACTTCAGGCGCGCGGCCCCGATCGAGAGCGGGATGAGAAACGCCGTCAGTCCCAGGACCAGGCCCACATTGGCGATGTTGCTGCCGATCACGTTGCCCATCGCCAGCTCGGGGGCTCCCTTGAGGCTGGCGTACACGGAAACCGCAAGCTCCGGCGACGAAGTGCCGAAGCCGACCACGATGGCGCCGATGATGAACGGGCTGATTTTGAGGCAATGGGAAACGCGGATGCTTCCGGTGACAAGAAGGTCGCCGCCGTAATACAGCATGACCAGACCGACGGCCAGCAGGAGAAAATCAAGAAGCATCGGGCATACCGGTGGACTGCGGATTGTCAGGCATAGAATGAAAAAAGACGGTGTTCGGCCGTGAGCGGGAAAGAAAAAAGGCGCTCCCTGAAGAGCGCCTGAAAATTATACACGAAGCGGAGGGGGAAGGGGAAATAGCCGGTCAATTTTTCATGCCGCTGCCTTCGCTCATTTTTCCGGAGGAAGCCTCTGCCGGTGCTCCCATTTTGCTGCCGCTGCCTTCTTCCATGCCGCTGTGTTTCATGCCGTGTTTCTTCTCGTCGTAGTCCTCTTTCATTCCGGAACCTTCGCCTTTCATGGCAGCTCCTTCGGCGGTCGGGTGCGCGCCGCTTTTATGGGGATCCATCGTGCCGCTGCCTTCTTTTTTCTCCATGGCGTGATGGCCGTCACCCGCCTCTTTTTTACCTTCGTGCGCGAAAGCCGGGGTCAACAGCAGAATTGAAAACAGCATGGCGGTCAACGTTGCGATCGGGAATTTCATCGGTGGCTCCTGTCAGAAAAATGGGTTGTTGAAGATTTAAAGTACCACAAAATATCCGCGATGCAACGCGCCTCGCGGCGGGATCGTGCATTTTCGCGGACGCAATCCGCCGCATTGCGGACCGGCTGTGCATTTCTAAATAGAGACGAAAAGGTTCCCGGCGGCCGCGCAGGCGGGCCGGGGGGTTCCGGATAGGTCGGGGGAGGCGGGGAATCCTTACAGATCAGCGGATAAAACTGCTTTTGAACCCTGCTTTTGCGATTTCATTTTTGGTTTTGCGGGCTTCATCGATGTTGTCGAAGGCCCCCAGCTGCACCACGTAGATTTCCGTACGGATCGATGCTTTTTTCGAGCTGGACAAATACCCTTTCAGGCTGAGTTCGTCGCGCAGATTGTCGGCCTGTTCGTTGGTTTTGAATTTCCCCAGAATCAGGGTGTGCGAGTTGTTGCTGTTCCTTGCCGGTTCCGGATTGAACCCCTGGGCCTTCAGCTCTTCCATCTGCGCGCGGCTGCCCGCTTCATCGGAAAATCCGCCGACGAACACGATGTGGCGCATCGCGTCGATGTTCTTCACCTGGATAGACGGTTGAAATCCTTTATTTTTTAGACTTTTAAAGAGGTTTTCCGCGTTCTGCTTGACGGAGAAGACACCCGTCTGCACAAAGTATTTCTTGCCCGGCCGGGATCGGGATTTCGCGGGCTGAGGTTTGGGTGCCTGCTTCTTCGGCGGGCTTTGCACCACCGGTTTGGGATCGGGCTTCGGCGCGCTCTTGCGGCTCACTTCCGGGGCCGGCTGCTTTTTCGGCGGCGCGGGCGGAGCGGCTTTTTTCTCGGGCGCTTTCTCCATCGCCGGAGGCTCAGGCTCGTTGGCGGGATCCAGCGCTTCCGCAACGGCCGGATTTTCCATGGAGGGCTCTTTCATCAGCTCTTCCTGCATGGCCTTGATTTTGGCTTCCAGGGAATCCGCCTCCGATTCACCCGCGTCCTCGGTGGAGGCTTCATCCTGCATGGCCGCGCCGGCCTCGGACTGCGGCGCTTCCTCGCCCAACTGCTCCTTGGCCAGTTCCGAGAGCGGCGTTTCCGCTTTCTCCATTTCCGTCGTCGATTCCATGCCGTTTTTGACCTGCGAGTAGATGAAGAAAATCAGCGCGACGGCCACCAGGGAAATGGTGAGCAGCTTGGTGTTTTTCGAGCGGATTTTTTTCTCGGCTTCGATTTCCGCTTCGATTTCGGCATCGTCGATCAGTTCGTCTATCTTTTTATGATATCTTCCGTCCTGTTCGAATTCTTCGTCGGCCATGGATTTTTGCGAGTTGGTTGAAATTCAGTTGGATAATAACTACCATGAACAGGCGGTCCGATGATTGCCCTGGGTTCATGGTTGTCAAACAGCGGATGGGTTTTTGGAAAGCTGGGTGCCGGTGCTTTAACGTCAACGATTTCAAAATACTGGACCCACCGGAATTCAGTATATCGGCGATCGCAAAGAGAGTCAACACGAATTGAACGGGAGAACACAATCGATCCGGTTGTAAAAGTAAGACTTAATGTGATAGAAGTTGCCGGGCGACATCGCCGACGCGCCAACCGAAACAATGATGGAGACCGGAACCGATGACCAGCGGCAGTGCAGATCTTTCGGTTGATCTTGGCAACGGCGCACTCAAGCTTGACAATCCGGTGATCGCCGCTTCCGGCACGTTCGGTTACGGCATCGAGTACGCCCCCTTCGTGGACCTGAACCGGCTGGGAGCGTTCGCCACCAAGGGGCTTTCCTTAAAGCCGAAGATCGGCAACCCGGTGCCGCGCATCGTCGAAACCCCTTCCGGAATGCTCAACGCCATCGGGCTGGAAAACATCGGCCTCGACCGTTTCATCGAAGAAAAGCTTCCCCAGCTCAGCCCATACAGCACCCGCGTCCTGGTCAACTTTTTCGGCGACACCGTGGACGAATACTGCGAGCTGGCCTCGGCGCTGAACCGCGCGGACGGCATCCACGCGCTGGAGATGAACATCTCCTGTCCCAACGTCGAAAAAGGCGGCACCCAGTTCAGCTCCGACCCGGAAGTGGTGCTAAGCCTGCTCAAGGCGGTGCGCCAGGCCACAAAGCGGTTTCTCATCGTCAAGCTGTCGCCCAACGTCACCGACATCAAAGAGATCGCCCGCGCCGCGGAAGAGGGCGGGGCGGACGCCCTGTCGCTCATCAACACCCACGTGGGCATGGCGGTCGATCTGAAAAATGCGGCGCCCTATCTCGCGAACCGCACCGGCGGTCTGTCCGGTCCCGCCATCAAGCCGATCGCGCTCAACATGGTGTACCAGACCGTGCGCGCCGTGAACATTCCCGTGATCGGCATCGGCGGCATCGCCAGCACCGAAGACGCGCTGGAGTTTTTATCCGTGGGCGCCGCCGCGGTGCAGATCGGCACCGCCAATTTCATCGATCCGTCCGTGACCATGAAAATCCTCGACGGGCTGCAAGCGCACTTTCGCGAAAAGGGACTGCAAAGCATGGAGCAGATCCGGCTCAAGGAATGAGCTGGCAGGGCAGGTGAGAGTGGAGTGGGGTTTTTTATGCTGCTACGGGGTGGTCTTGACGTCGGGCGCCGGCTCCCCCTGTTCGACTTTGACGAATTCAAACGCCTCTTTCGTCAGCCGCAAAAGTTCGTCGCCCTCATTGAGGATTTGCTGAACTGCGTCTTTCTGCTGCGCGCTGAGGTTGCCCGACGGGTTTTCTTCCAGCAGATGCGCGTAGTCGAGGATCGCCTTGAGGTGATCGATGACTTCCTCACTCATATTGGTGATGAATTCGGATTTCGCGTCGCTGACCTTGGCCGTGTCGGTGAGAGTCTGGCGGGCGTCTTTTGCCAGCATGCGTTCCATCTTCAAATTGTGGTATTCCCGGCTCAGGGCCTTGAGGTCTTCCCGCGAACGGTCCGAGATGGTTTTCAGTATCGCCAGCAGCGCATGCGAATTTTCACCGAAATGAGACTTGAATTGTTTTTTGTCGATTTCAAGAAGCAGCGAGTTGGTCTTCGCCTTGACCGTGGCCGACCGGGGGCCAGGCACCAGCAGAGCCATTTCACCGAAATAATCGCCGGGACCCCTTTGCGCGATTTCGATGTCGTCTTTACAGATTCCCAGGTCACCCGCGAGGACGATGTACAGGGTTTCGCCGAATTCGCCGTCCGTGAGAATGGTTTCTCCGACATTGAAGGCAATTTCCTGGCAATCGGCGAGCAGGCTTTCAATGCCGTCCTGCGAAAAGCCACTTAAAAAATCGACGCCCTTGAGCAGCCCCAGCTTGTATTCTGTTTTGAGATCCATCGGATTTTCCGGTTTTTAATAAAATAATAAGCCCAAACAGCCCGATCGGAGCTGGCGGGGGCATCGGCCGATATCTGGTGGGTGGTATATAACTTATTGTATTATAACGTATTATAATAGAACTGGTAAGCAAAAAAACCGGTTTTTAAAGCGATTGAGCGGTTATGCGGCGGTTTTTCAGGGAAATTGCCCAGAGAGGCATATCGGAACCGTCTGCGGACGGGGAATCGACAGAATTCCTTTTCCATCTCATTCTTGAGGAGGGAGGTGACCCTATGACCGGACTGGTTGAAGTGAATTGCGCGCTGTGCGGATCCTCCGCCAAGATTCCGCAGTTCACCACGCGCGACGGGCATCACCTGGCGCGCTGCAGGGAATGCGGTTTCCAGTTTTACAGCCCGCGTCCGCAGAGCGGCCGCATCGAGGCCTACTATCACGGTCAGGAGTTTTACGAGAAGGTCAACATCACCGCCGTCGAGATCGTGATGGACATACTGGCCTATTTGGGCATGAAGCCCGGCACGCTGCTCGACGTGGGCTGCGGCGTCGGTGCGCTGGTGGCGCTGGCGAGAAAGAAAGGCTGGGACGCGGTGGGGATCGACCCTTCACCGAAAGCCGTGGAGCTGGCGAAACAGGTGCTCGATCTCGAGATCCGGCAGGCGTACCTTCAGGACGCGGACCTGGAACCCGAATCCTTCGATGTGATTGTGCTGCTCGCGGTGCTGGAGCATGCGTTCGAGCCCGTGGCGGTCATGAACCACGTGCGCCGTTTTCTGAAACCCGGCGGCCGCGTCATCTTCTCCACGCCCAACCTCGACAACCTGACCTACCACCTGATGCGGGCCAAGCCGGAGTACGACTGGTTCATCAAAGAGCACATCAACCATTTCACCATCACCACCCACCGGGCGCTGCTGGAAAAAACCGGATTCATGCAGCCCGAGTTTCACATGTGCGGCCATTTCGCCATCGAGAAAGCCGATGAGGGCACGAAGCTTCTGCCCACCGCGACCTTCCCGCGCGCCGCGCGCAAACTGTTCGCCGAATCCCTGGAACCGGTGGCGCAGCGGCAGTACCACAAATCCAGCGCCGACCTGTCCGATTCCGAGCTGCTCGACATCATCGCGCAGCAGGCGGCGGCGTGGAACCTCGAACAGGGAGAGTACTCCTTAAGCGACGCCGTGTACGTCAGCGCGCACAAGCCACATGCTTAACACGTTTCCATCAGACGGCGGCGGAGACGGGGACAACCGTCTGCGGACCATCGCCAGCTTCCGCGACGTGCCCCTGGCCGAGCTGGCGCGCTCCAAGCTGGAATCCGAAGGCATCCCCTGCTTTCTGAAAGACAAAAACCTGATCGCCATCGACTGGGCCTACTCCTTCGCCCTCGGCGGCGTGAAGCTGCAGGTGCGGGAAGCCGACGCGGAGCGCGCCAAGGCGATCCTGAACGAAGACCATTCCGCCGACCTTGAAGAGATTGAAGAAGAATTCCCCGCCCTCAAGCCCGGCGACCTGTGCGAGCAATGCCACTCACCCAATCTGAAAGTCGTGGACGCCAGCCGCAAAGCCGGCGCCTGGAGCCTGCTACTCGGCTTCCCGTTCATCTTCTTCCGCAAACGCTACCAGTGTGTGGACTGCGGCCACAGGATGAAGATGAAGAGATGAAGTTGTGAAGACAGATAGCAATTCCGTTTAAATAAATCGCGTGCGCTACAAATTGTGTGTTTCCCACAGGATTCATTTATGGGGGAAAAAGGCATGATTGACCATAGGATTATGGTGACTGGCGGGATAAGTCGATGAAATTTAGATGACCCACGGCGTTTGATGTGGGTTCATTCATTGCTTCATCCAGGCCATTCTCAATAAGCTAAAAAATATCAGAGGCGTTTGAATCCACTCTACAACCCAACCAGGTCTTTATCTTTGAAATAGTTGGTTATTTTCCCCATTGACAAACAAGTGAGAGGGGATCAGATTTTATTTATCCACATCTCCACATATCAAGCAAAAGACTTTAAGCAAGAATAGACCCGTTGCTGGGCCGTCCTCCCATTCCCCTCCGCTATTGATGGCCCGACGTTCTCCTCGAGCTATTACCTGAAAAAAGCAATGCGGTCTTTTTGCAGGAGGGAATCATGCATAGACCACACTATTCCTCAATCGTATTCATCATCCTGGTTTCATCGTTTCTCCTGATTTCCAACCTCAGCTGGGGCAAAACCAAAGTCATTCCTCTTGGGGTGTCTCCGATCATCGCCACCGATTACATTCACGCGGTGATCGAAGCGGATCGGACCATTTATTCAAAAATGATTGTGGAGCGTCTCGGGGAAGCCATTTCCTTGAAAGCAACGGAAAACTGGTTGCAGGAAAACACCCTGCCTCTTCCAGCCCAGTTCCTGTTGTTGGCCTCAGAAAACGTTTCCTCCCAGGGATTGGGAATGTCCTACCGGCTCATGAGTCTGTGGCCCATCAATCCCAATAACCGCCCGTCTAACAGTTTTGAAGAAAGAGGGTTGCAGGAAGTCGCCAATAATCCGAACAAACCCTTCACCACCACGTTCACCTTAAAGGGGAAACGGATGTTCAAAGCTGTCTACCCCGATAAGGCGGTGACCCAATCCTGCGTCAATTGCCACAACGATCACCCTGAAAGCCCAAAAAAGGATTTCAAACTGGGTGACGTGATGGGAGGGATCAGCATCACAATTCCTTTGAAACAGAATGATTTGGTTCCTGCAAAAGAGGTTGCCGATTACATCCATGCGGTGGTGGAGTCGGACCGCATGATCTATGCCGAATTTGTTGTCAACCGGCTGCAAAACAACAATATTGTGAAGGCATCCGAAAGTTGGTGGAAAGATAAAGCTTTGCTGCTGCCGGCTCAGTTTTTACTCAACGCTTCCGATCTCGTTGCCCATAAAAGAATGGGGTTGATGTACAAACTGTTCAGCGCCTGGCCGATCAATCAGTACAACCGTGCTGTGAACGAGTTTGAACAAAAGGGAATGGAAGTCGTCGCCAAAAACTCGAAGGAAACGTATACAGGCACGCATGAAGTGCATGACCGGCAATATTTTGAAGCGGTCTATCCGGATCTGGCGGTATCAAAATCGTGTGTCTCTTGTCACAACTCGCATCCGGACAGTCCAAAAAAAGATTATAAGCTCAACGACGTTATGGGAGGAATCATGCTGAGTTTTCCTGTTCAATAAAATCAGCCTGAATATTTTTCTGGGTGAAGGCGTTAAGCATTTGTGTTTACAGGATTTCTCGACTGGCGGTCAATTATCGCCATGTCGAATAAAACGTTGACAGTATTATTTTGAGGACCATATTAAAGTTATTCGATCCCTTCAGAGATGAGTGCCTGGGTAGCAGTTAAAATTTTTTGAGGTTTGTTAAATCGGTTTACTTTTGACTTTTAAACAGTTGGAAGGAGACCGTATGTGACCCAGATATGGGCCTCGCCCTTTACAGGGCGAAGAGTCGTTTCGGTACCAGCAACACTCCTTGCTGGTGGGATTCCCCACCAGAATAAAAGGGGAGAGGATTCCCCTTCATAAGGTTTGCCCAGGCACTCATCTCGCCTTACTTAAAAAACTATCTTCACTTCTTATACACCCGCGGCACGCGCTTGCCGACGTTGCACAGCACTTCGTAGGAAATCGTCCCTTCCCATTCCGCCATTTCATCGGCGGTGATCGTGTCTTCCCCCTGCGTGCCGAACAGCACCACCTCGTCCTCGGCGCGCACATCGCCCCGCACGTCCGTCACGTCGATCAGCGTCAGGTCCATGCAGATCGTCCCCACCTGCGGCGCGCGCTGCCCGTGCACCAGCACCTCCATCTTGCCGGACAGGCTGCGGCTCAGCCCGTCCGCGTAGCCCACCGGCAGCGTGGCGATGAGGCTGTCGCGCTCCGTCACGAACGTGCGGCCGTAGCTCAGCGCCCGGCCTTTGGGGACCCGCTGCACGCTGAGGATGCGGGTTTTCCACTGCATCACCGGGCGGAACCGGTTGGCGCCGCTGGTTTTTTCCGAGGCCGCCAGGATCGGAGCCAGGTCGGGCGAGGGCAGGGCGCCGTACAGGATGATCCCCGGCCGCACGATCTCCCGGTGGCTCTGCGGAAACTTGAGGATGCCCGCCGTATTGGCGCAGTGCGTGGGCGGCAGGGGCTCGCCCTGGTCCGTCCATAGCTTCAGCGCTTCGCTGAACCGCGTGAGCTGGGTCAGCGTGTAGTCCGGGTCGGGCTCGTCCGCCGAGGACAGATGCGTGAACACGCCTTCGACGCGCAGGTTTTTCAGCGCCGAGAGCTGCTGCATGAGGCAGACGAATTCTTCCGGCGGGATGCCGAGGCGGCCCATGCCCGTGTCGATCTTGACGTGCACGCCGACGGTCTTGCCGCGCTTCTCCGCCTGCCGGGCCAGAAGGTGCGCCAGCGGATAGTGGAACAGCGCCGGGCTGAGGTGGTAGTGCAAAAGATCCTGAATCTCGTTCGGGAAGATGCTGCCGAGCACCAGGATGGGCGCGCCGATGTCCGCCTCGCGCAGCTCGATCCCTTCTTCCAGCACCGCCACGCCCAGACATTCCGCGCCCGCTTCCAGCGCCGCCTGCGCGCAGGGGACCGCGCCGTGGCCGTAGGCGTCCGCTTTGACCACGGCCATGATCTTGACGCCGGGTTCAACCAGCGAGCGCACCACGTTGACATTGTGGCGGAAGGATGCGAGATCGATTTCGGCGACGGTGCCGCGGTGACGGGCCATGCTCGGGCCTCCGTGGGTGAGCGACGTGCGTGGTGTGGCGGGTTTGGGCGACGCGGGCCGGCGTCTCTTTATTCGCGCCGGGTGCGTCCCGTGTTGGACACGCGGCCGGCTTTTTTCACTTCCGGACCGGAAGAACGCACCGGCCGGCAGGCCATGTTGGCATCGTCGGAGGATTTCTTCCGGATCAGGTACGCCCGGTCGCTGTAAAAGTTGTAGGCCATGGCGTTGATGCCGTTTTCTTCGGCGCACCAGTAGGTCGAGCCGCAGCCTTCGGGAAACTTGAGGTCGATGTGGACGATGTCTCCGTCAAAGTCCGTGTTCTTGCTGTCGTGGTCGTAGAGATTGCGGCACTCCTGGTTTTTCGGAATCCGCCAGTCGCTGTAGCCGGCGTAGTTCTGTTCGTTCAGCCAGGCGACGAATTTGTTGGCGGCGCCCCAGGTGATCCACTTCTTGCGCATCAGCCAGCTGTCCTCTTTCATCCACATACGATTGTATTTCGTATCGGTCAGAGTGCCGTCGCCGTTGTCGATGAATCGTTCCTTTTCTGCCATGAAACTTATTGAAAAACAGAGTGTTGCTGTATCCAGACCGATTGCGGCCCCAAGTGCCCGCGCTTTGGGCGGGGCCCCAGCGCTTGCAATAATGATATCAAATCCTTGGGCGGGAAAAAACAAATTTCACCAGAATCAAGCACGGACGGGAGCCGTCGCAAACCGGGCGGAAAAAGAGAATTCGGAGAGGCGGAGTGTGGCGAGGCGCGGATATCAGATGATGGAAATGTTATAAAAAATGAGGAAGGTATTCGTCAAGATATTCGGATATCAAAGACTGCGAGCGTTATTCCTGTCCGGCCGTATGAGATCGATGTTCTTTCCTTGTTTGCAGGATTCGTATTTGAGGAATTTTTAGAGTTCGATTTTAGAATTCTCTAAAAAAAAGCGTCACGTTTTTTCCGCTTTCGTCAGCAGCGTGTCCACGACTCCGGCTCCCTGCATGCAGGCCTTGTACTTGGGCCACAAATGCTTTTCGGCGAATTCCTTGTTGCTGTGGCTGAACCAGGCGACACAGACTCTTTGACTTTCCGGTTGCACACCAATACGAATGAGGCCCCGGTCGCCAAAAAGCCCGGTTTTGTCAGACGGAGGGGGAACAGATCTGAAAAAATCGACCTCTGTATTGGTCTTGCGGATGATCTCCCATTGGTTTTTCTGAGCGTGCTCTGCGATGGTGTCCAGAACATGGCTGTCCGCAGTTGTATAGAGAAACAAAAAAGCATTGGTGTCTGAATTCCGATAGACACTCTCCAGGTGAACTGGTTTTGAAATAAAATGAGGGTAGTGCTTCTCCAATTCACTGGAAGTCGGCAAATGGTCGGTCACATGCGGGTCGCAGGAAGTCAGCATGAGTATCAATAGAGTCGATTTAAATATGGTTTTCATAAAATTTTAAAATTGGGATGATATGGATAATGACAGGGTTGTCAGTTGTTGCCTGGGCCTTCCGTTAGATTTTGATTCTCACAGCATTCTTCAAGGTCCGGAATGCAGGAAGACACTTCAGAGCATTTGAATCCTTCGAACGTGTTTTGAATATCCCTGAATTCCGAAGTTCCTTCACCGAAATAATCCAGGACTTCTTTTCCGAAAGCCGCCGCTTCCGCGCAGTGCAAACCGCATTTCTGCCTGGCCATCGCCCCCACAAAGCAATGCTCCAAAGTATCCCGTTCTCCCAGTGCATCCACTTGCTCAGCCAGCGGGTCCACGCATTGTTTGCAGGCGAAAAGCAACGTTCCGATTCCCAATGTGTTCACGATATCGCTCAATTCAGGTCTGAGGTTGGAGACATCCAACAAACCATCCGGGTCCGTGAAGTTGACCGGGTTGTTGCCCACATAGGCGTACACGTTGATGCCGCCTTCCAGGCCGATGGGATCTTCGTTGACAAATCGCCCGGCTGCCGGGTCGTAATAGCGGGCGCGGTAATAGTAGAGCCCGCTTTCCGTGTCGAATTCCCTGCCGGTGAAGGTGAACGGATTTTCCAGCAGGCTCGTCGCCTGGATGCCGCCGTAGGCGTCGTAGACGTAGGCCTGCGCCACCGTGCCGGTGGAGTCTGTCAGTTCCGTCACGCTGCCCAGCGCGTCGCGGTGATAGAAGTACGCCATGCCGCCGCGTTCCATCACCAGCGGTTCGTCCACATCGAGTCCGTGGCTGTAGCGGGCGAGCAGTGAGCCGCCGCCGTCGAATTCCAGCACGATGTTCTTGCCGTCATAGATATAGGACGTGACCACGCCGTCCACATCTTTCTGGATGCGCCTGCCGAACCCGTCGTAACGGTATGTGGTGGTCTGCGTCGGCGGGCTCACGGCGTCCGGTTTTTCCTCGATCCGGATCAAGCGGTCGTCGGCGTCGTAGGCGTATTCGGTCACCGCTCCGGAGCCTTTGTCCGTGCGCGAAGTTCGGTTGCCGTTGTTGTCGTAGCTGTAGGTGAACAGGCCGTCTTCCAGCAGGCGGTTGGCGCCGTCGAAGATGGAATTGCCCATCTGCCCGTCACGCGTGAGCCGGTTCCCCACCGCGTCGTAGCCGAAGGTTTCATCCGGCAGTCCGGTTTCGGGCCGCGTCGCCTGGTTGAGCCGGTTGAGTGCGTCGTAGCCATAGCTCAGCGTTTTGGAGATGCCCGCCGCCGTCCGGTCGAGCGTCGCGCCGTCGAGATTTTCGAACGCATCGTAGCTGTAGCCGAAGCTGGAGAACACCGATGCCCCCAGTTGATGGTCGATCGCCGTCACCTGGCTGGCTGCGTTGAACTGCCGCACCGCCGTGGTGCCGTTGCTGTAGGCGGTCTGCGTCCGGCGGTGCACGGCGTCGTAGGCGAACGCCGCGCCGCTTCCGGATGCGTGCGTCACCGATTCGGGCTGGTTCAGCGAGTTGTAGATGTATTGCGTGGTTCCGGTGAGACCGTCGTTCAGCGTCAGCCGGTTGCCGTTGAGATCGTGCGTGAACGCCAGCGTGACGCTGGGCTGGCTCGCGGAACCGAGGGTGGACGTCGTGAGCATGCGTCCCAGAGGATCGAACGTGGAGGTGACGGCGCTGTCGGGATCGGCCGCCGAGATCACCCGGCCGAACAGGTCGTACTGATAAGCCGTGATTGCCGCATCCGGTGTTCCCGGTTGCAGGATCTTCTGCACCAGCTGCCCCGCCGCGTCGTACACGAATTCCCTGACCTGCCCTTTGCGGTCGGTGATGAAACGCAGGTTGCCGTTGCCGTCGTACACGAACAGGGTCTCCCGCATTAAGGGATCGATCTCTTTGGCAAGGCGGCCGACGGCGTCGTATTCAAAGGAAAAGGTCTGTCCCTTCGCGTCGGTCACCTGCGCGGTGTTGCCCGCCGCGTCGTAGTCGAAACAGGTGACGCCCGCGGTGCCGCAGGCCGGATCGGGAAGTGCGTTGGAAGGATCGATGGATTTGACCAGCCGGTTCATGGCGTCGTAGGTGAAGCGGCTTTCCCGCATCAACGCGTCCACCGATTTTGTTATATTCCCAGCGGCATCGAATTCGAAAACTTTACCGTCCCCCAGCGGATTGAGCCGTGAGGCGACGTTGCAGGTCGCGGCATCCAGAGTGCGGGTGAACGTGTTTGCCTCCGGCAGGCCCGCGCCGAGAGTCAGCTGCGTGGACATGCCCGGACAGGCGGGTTCCCCGTAGGTCAGCGTGGTTTTCGTATTTTCGGGGTCGATCACCTCGATCAGGTTTCCCGCAGCATCGAGATTGAACAGGTAGGCGTTGTCTTCCGCGTCGGTGAAAGACGTCAGGCGGTTGAAAACCGGATCGTGCGTGAATTGAGAAACCGCTCCGTTGCTGCTGTCGGTCGACGAGATAAGATTGCCCATTGCGTCGAATAGGGATGTCCGCAGCGCACCGTTAGGCTGCATCACGGTCAACGGATTGCCGTTTTCGTCGCGCACCGTGTCGGTCTGCCTGCCGAGCGGATCGACGGCGACCGTGGCCGAGCCGAACTTGTCGAGGATGAATTGCGCCACCTCGCCGTTGCCGTCGGTGAAGGTGGCGAACACCTCATCCGGCCGCACAAAGGGCGCGGGGTTGCCCTGCGTGCCCAGACCGCTTGCGGGATCGACGAGGCCCACGACCTGGCTGGGCGTTGCTTCGCGCGTGGTTCCGTCCGGCAGGCTGGATTGCACCAGCCGCCCGGCAAAATTGTACTCGTAGGTGGTGACGACGTTGCGCTTGCCGGTCTGCGAGGTCATGCGATGGCGCGCGTCGTAATCGAACCGGCGCACCGTGTTGTCCGGATCGGTGATCCTGGTGAGGTTGCCGTTGGCATCGTGCGTGAACTGTGTGACGCGACTCGCCGGATCGGTGACGCTGCTGAGCTTCCCATTGCTGTAGGTCAGCGTAGTGATGAGGCCCGCCGGATCGGTGATGCTGGTGAGCAGACCGCTCACGTCGTATCCGAACGTGGTGGCGTTGCCGTTCCGGTCCACCGTGGAGGTGTGCAGGCCGCTGGCATCGAAGTGGATTTCCGTACCGTCTTTCAGGTTGCGGACGAAGCTGCCGTCCGGATTCTTCTGCAGCGTGGAAAAATCCCCGAGCGGGCTTTCGCCTGTGGATTCGCCGAACAGGATCTTGATCTTCGTTTCGTCGAGCGCGTCCTTGCCGATGATGTCCGTCACCGTGTCGCCGTTGAAGTCGCCGATCTGCAGGGGCAGCCCCGTCGTGCTGAATTCGTTGACGGCGATCACCGCCGGCAGCGGGAAAAATCCCGTCCCATCGCCGATGAACACCGCGACGCTGCCGTTGTCCGATAGGAACAGCAGGACATCCAGGTGATCGTCGCCGTTGATGTCGTCGATGGCGATGCTGCCGGGCTTGCCCGCCTGGGTGAGGCTGATATTGGTTTGGAATAAGCCGGTGCCGTCTCCGCGCCTCACGATGAAGCGGTTCTGCGTCGAAGACGTGTCGCCCAGAGCGAGGTCCGGGAAACCGTCCGCGTTGAAATCGCCGACATTGATCTGCGAGATGCTGACGCCGCCGACCGGAAACGTCGCCGGGGAGCTGAAACCGCCGTTGCCGTCACCGAACAGGGTGGAGGTGGATTTTCCGGTGATGTTCAGCACCAGGATGTCCAGGTTGTCGTCGTTGTTGACATCGACCGCGAAGATGCTGGACGGAAAATCCCCCGTCGCGGTTTCCGACTGCAGGGCGGAAAACCCGCCCGCGCCGTCGCCCAGGTGAATGCCCACGCTGCCGGCCGCGCTGTTGGAGACCGCCACGTCCAGGTTGTTGTCGCCGTTGAAATCCCCTGCCGCTAACGCTCGTGCTCCGTTTCCGGACGGAAAGGCGGACGTGCTCAAGATCCCGCCGGTGCCGTCGCCGAGCAGCAGCGTGATCGTGTCCACCGATTCATTGGCGGCGATCAGATCGATGTTGTCGTCGTTGTTGAAATCGCCGGAGATGAAGCGAAACCCCTGCGGCCCCGCCGGCGTGGTGCTGGTCAGCGTGAAGTTTCCCTGTCCGTCGTTGAGCAAAATGGCGATGTCTCCGGTGGTGATGCCGCCCACCGCAAGATCCTGAACCCCGTCGTTGTTGAAGTCCGCGGGCTTTTGGATCACGCCCGTGGCGCCGTCGCCCCCGGCCAGAACCGGGTTGACGAAGGTCCCGGTGCCCGTGCGTTCCGTCTGAAACACTTTGATCGAGCCGTCGCCCTGAGTCAGCACGATGCTGTTGTCTTCTTGCTCATGCACCCTTTGCAGCCCGTCCAGGCCCCAGCCCGCGCCGAAGGGACTGTCGATCTGGTTGTTCACCAGCACGTTGCCGAACTGAAAATTCAGCACACGCGAGAACAGATAATTGTCCGCAAGTGAAATCCGGTAGGGGTAGCGTCCGGTTGCGAACCCGCTGGCGTCGAACTGCAGCGCCTGGCGCAGCGTTTCATCGGCGTCCGGGTCCATGCCCGCGGACGACATGAACACCTCGTTCCCCTGCGGGGCGCCGTCCACCCGCAGGCTCGCCGAAAACGTGACCGGCAGCGAGGACAGGCTGGCAATCGACGTGGCGGAAGTGAGGATCGGCTGCGGGTCGGCATTGAGGCTGTTGTAGACAAAACGCAGGCTCCTTGAGATGCCGAAGGAGCGGTGGCTTGCGGTGGCGTGCTCGACACTGAGGCTTCCCTTGTGGAGGACACTCACCGAACCCACTTCGCATTCCTCTTCCATTTCCCTGTCCTGATTGGAATCGTTGTTCAGATCGAACTCGCCGCCAAGCGGCACGCGCGGGGTGTCGAGAACCGTGTGCCAGTCCGAGGCGGGAATGCCGCCGGAGACGGTGTCGATCGCCGTTCCGTCCGCGCGCACTTCACCCATGCCCACGACGGCGAACCGCCCGGTTTCCGGGTCCAGCGACCAGAGATGGGTCTGCGTGTTTGCTTCCAGCTGGTCCAAATTGGGAAACGTGAGCTGCGCGGGCGGGTCGAAGCTCAGCCCCACCGGCTGGATGGTGATCAGAAGTCCCGGGTCGATGGCTTCCGGCAGCTCGGCGGGCGCAAAGCCGCGCGGCACCTCCGAGATCGAGATCTGCCCCGTGAAATCCGTGCCGTCCTGGTTTTTCGCCGAGTCGGCCAAAACGGTGAGAGACACGTTGAGATTGCTGTTGGTGACCACCGTGTTCTGCGCCGGGTCGATCGTCGTGAGACTGGACGCGTCGATCCGGGGAAGAAAAAAAGGCCGCTCCACCACGTTTGCCCCCGCTGCGATCACGATCTCCTCACGAAAGCTCGCATACAGCGAACCGTCCGGAGCCGGACTGGCGTTCAAGGCGTCGATGTCCAGCACCGGCGCTCCCACGTCGATGCCGGAGAGCGTGAAGTTGCCGTTGATGTCCGTCGTCGTCGTGAACGCCGTGCCCAGCAGGGAAACCGCCGCGCCCACAACCGGCGTGGTCGCGCCGAGCGCCGCGTCGCTGGCGTCCAGCACCCGGCCGGAAAGCCGGTTGGTTCCCGGCGGCAGGCCTTCATCCAGCGTGATGTTGGTGAAATTGCCCATTTTGACATTGTTGGCGAAGAATGCGCCGCGTGCGTTGGAGCCCCGCTTCAGCCAGATCGTTCCGTGCGGCGCGTAGAAATGGCCCAGAACATTGTTGTTGACGCCGATTTTGACGACCGGCAGTTCAGAAAGTGTGTCCGCACCTTCCACATGGAAAAGAATGTCCGAAGCCGTGAGATTGGCGCCCGCATCCGCGCCCACAGTAGAATTGGACTTGGTGCGCGCCGATTCTTTCACGCGCACTTCGCTGGCCGCCCGAAACAGGAGCTTCGTGTTCACCCGCGCATCGATGAGCTTGATCTGGTACAGGCCGCCGGTGAAAATCAGCGTCCCGCCTTTTTTGACCGTGATGCCGCCGTAATCACCCGCAGCCAGCGTCCGCGTCTGGTTCTTTTGAACGACGATATCCGTTGTTCCCGGCGTTCCCGCGTTGAACGGCGGCAGCGAAGGCACAAGCGGCAGCGCCAGCGGACTGTTCTGCGCTCCGTTGAGGGTTCCGTTGTTGGTGAGCGTGTTGAAGAAAATAGTTCCATCCACCACTGCGTTGCCCTTCACCTTGGTGCTGTCCGCAAGCAGCGCCGCCGCTCCCAGCACCTGTGCGCTTTTACCCACGACCAGCGCCGAAGAGGAATTCAGGAACGGCCCGCCCGTGGCCTCGTTCACCCCGACTTTTCCGTTGACCGTGACCGAACCTTTCTTCAACCACACACTGTTCCTGGCCAGTATCGAAAAACCCTGCGGATCGAACTGTGTTTGTGCCGAAACGGGAACGGCAACGGTAAGGACTGCAAGCATCACAGCGGTGGTGTTGAGAAGTGAGCGGGTCATGTCTGTGTCCTCAATTGAAAGGGGTGAGAAAGAGACGTCCGTTGAGGAAAGGCAGCCGGCGGAAGCGGCTGAAGACGTCTGAAAAGGAGCGCGGCGTTATATCGGTATTCCGAAATTTATGGACGCAAAAAGGCCTTGGGGAGAAAAGGTATCTCCTGAATTTCTATAGGCTATGAATGATAATTAATTATATATCCTCGGCGGCTTTTGATTTATCAGAATGCCGATGTTGTATTTCCGTATACCTGAAAATAATAGCGGAGCGGATGCCGGAAAACATTAATGGCAAATGGAAAGAAATTTTTTTAAATTGGATGCGCAGATGGTCTCACCGTGTGTTTCCGGATTCCTTTTGTCACGGGCGCAGGTTATAGTGTCGAAAGGCCAAACGCGCCGAAGCGGTTCCTGTAAAAGAAGTTTCAATGAGGAGAAAATGGCGAAGATTGAAGTTCAGAGTTTTTTTTACGATCTGTTCCATTGCAAAGACAAAATCATGACCACCTTCGACGGGTGGGATGAAAAATACGGAGACGACGAGCGCGGCGCTCTGGTCGCGGGCATTCGGGAGACGCCGGACGCGGAGCTGGTCACTCTGCTGATCAACATCCAGCGGCTCGCCACGGGCTACGAACAGATCAAGCAGATGATCGACGATGCCGAGCAGGCGGAAGTCGAAGAGATGATGACGGACGACGACGACGATGATTTCTAGGAACTCCGGTGTCTCTGCGGGATGGGTCCGCTGCGGCGGGAAAGGGCGGACCGTCTATGTGGCGGGAAACGTCATGCGGGCGAGGATGCCCTTTTTCTGATTTTTGATTTCAAGCGTTCCATTGTGCAGCTGCACCACCTCCTTCACGAACGGCAGCCCCAGTCCGGAACTTTTCTTCCCCGTTTCCGGCCGTTCCAGGGAATAGAACCGGTCGTAGATCCGGTTCAGCGCGAATTCAGGGATGCCCGTTCCGTAATCGCGCACCGATATCGCCACCTTGTCCGGCGGCACCTTTTCCAGCGACAGTTCGATGCGCCCGTTCTCCGGGCTGAACTCGATGGCGTTCTGCAGCAGATTCGCCAGGGCGTGGCGGATGAGAAACCGGTCGCCGAGGATGAACACCTCTTCATCGGCAGACCATTGAACCGCGATGTCTTTTTTCCTGAGCTGCGGTTCGAATGAAGCGGCGACTTCGCCGATGAGAAAACCCAGCTCGATTTCCCGCTTGTCCACCAGGCTGCTCTTGCGTTCCAGCGCCGACAGTTCCAGCAGCCGGTTGACGATGTCCTGCAGGCGGCGCGACTCTACTTGAATATTGTCGAGGAAGGTTTTGCGGTTCTTCGCCGGCATCTCCTCCGTCAGCAGTTCCGAGGCGCCGCGGATCGCCGACAGCGGGCTTTTGATTTCGTGCGTCAGCGTCTGGATATAATTTTCCACATACTGCTTGCCGTCCAGCTGCAGCCGCATGTCCTCCAGCGCCTTGCCCATCGCGCCCAGTTCGTTTTTCTCCAGCGGCGGCAGTTCGGCCTTTTCGCCTTTCTGCACCGCACGGGCGTAGGCGATCAGCTTCTCGATCGGCCGCGTGATCCAGCCCGACAGCAGCACGCCGACGATCACCACCATCAGCGCGATCCAGAACACCGTCATCATGAACCGCCGCTTCGCCACTTCCACGAAAACCGAAACGCTGCGTTTCGGCTTCGCCACCGTCACGACGCCGAGGATCTCCCCGTTCTTGCGGATCGGCGCGCCCACGTACTGAACCCCGGTCGAGTTGTCCTCCGGGTCGATCCGCGTCGAACGCGCGCCGTATTTTCCCTGCAGCGTCAGGAACACGTCGTTCCACAGCGAGTAATTGGTGCCCGGCGGATGGATGTTCTGCGAGTCGTACAACAGGATGCCCTTGGAGTCGGTCACGTACACACGCAGGTCCGAGGTGGTCTTCACCTTGCCGTAGATGTCCGCCCGGAACCGGTCCGTCTCCAGCGACGCGAACGTGTTCTCCAGAAAGGTGAAATCGATGCGCTTGCCGTCCGACTGCGAGGCGATCAGGTGCGCCAGGATCTGCGAGGTGTCCACCAGCGTTTCCTCAACAGCCTCCGAGTAGCGCGGCATCAGGTCCTGCAGCGTCAGGTAGATGATCAGTGCGCAGGAGATGCCGAGGATGGCGATGTAGCTGAGGATGATCCTGCGGCGGATGCTCACAGGTCGTCCTTCAGCGAATAGCCGATGCCGCGGTGCGTCATGATGGGATCGACGCTGTCCTTCACCGTTTTCAGCTTCGACCGCAGCGCCTTGATGTGCGCGTCCACCGTGCGGTCGAGGCTGGCGCCGGCGTCGTCCCACACGATCTCCATCAGCTGGTCGCGCGAGTACACCTTGCCCGGCCGGTCGATGAGCACCTTGAGCAGCCGGTACTCGTAGCGCGAAAGATCGAGCCTGTTGCCGTAGTAGGTGATCTGGAAGCGGTCCGGGTCCACCGAAAACGGGCCGCTCGCAGGCTGCGGCGTCCCGCCCGGCTGCGCCTGCGTGCGGCGCAGGATGCTCTTGATGCGGGCGGACAGCTCGCGCGGGCTGAATGGCTTCGACACGTAATCGTCCGCGCCGATCTCCAGCCCGACGACGCAGTCCACCTCCTCGCTGCGCGCGGTGAGAAACACCACCGGCACGTTGGACAGCGTGCGGATCTCCTTGCACAGCTCGAAGCCGTTCGAATCGGGCAGCCCCACGTCCAGCAGGATCAGGTCCGCCCCTTCCTCCTTGAACGCCGCCATGCCTTCCAGCCCCTTGGATTTCCAGGTCACTTCGAACCCTTCCGTCTCCAGGGCGTACACGATGCCGTCGGCGATGGAAGGCTCATCCTCGATGACCAGAATGCGTTTCGCGTTCATGGATAAACAATCTCCGATCCGTTTGAGAAAGTTCAGGCTCAGCCGCATGATCAGAACGCCGCCCGCTGAAAACCGGCGTTCTCCCTGTTTCTATACAACCGGTGCAGAAGCAGTGTCAAGACGATCCCGATCAGCGCCCATTCCTCGGGCTCCGGAACGGCGGACGCTTCAAACGGTTTATGGGGAGCCGAGAGCAGTTCCTCGCCGTTTTCCATGTCGCGCTGGAACCGGTCCGGATTTTTTTCCGCCTCTTTCAGCATGTTCTTCTGCGCCAGGTTGACCAGGACGATCATCGAGGAATAAGGCGTCACGATCTCATGCGCGCCCGCGAGCCGGTGCAGCGGCAGGATGTCCGCCGCCTCGGTTCCGGACCGGCGCATCCTGTGCTCGATGTACTTCTGCACCGCCAGGTCTGTGAATCCCGATTCCGCGCCGGGCTTGCCCCTGGTTTTGTGCAGGGTCCAGACGTAGTGACTGTCGAACGCGATGACCTCGTCCGTGAGCGGGAAGTTGATTTTGTTGGCGAGCCGGTTCCAGTCCGTCTCCAGCCCGCCGCCTGAGGCGATGAGTCCGCGCATCAGCCCGTCGCCGGTGACGCGCGGAAATTTACCGTCCACCAGGAAGAAGAACACCGGCGTTTCCCCCATTTTCAGATTTCCCTTGCGTTCCTTTTCCTTGAAGGACGAGCGGTCGGTGAGCACGATGACGCCGTCGTACTGGCGTCCCTTGCGCATCAGCTCGAAGCGGGTCAGGATTTCCGCCGCGTCGATCGAACCGAAATAGGAGACGTCCTGCGAAAACAACGCGTCGAGAGAATTCACTTCCACATCGTGCAGACCGAGGCGGTAATAATCCCAGTCGTAGCCCTTGAGCCGGGAATCGCTTGTGAGCCGCTCCTGAATGGACGGCAGCGTGCCGCGCAATTGTCCCATGCTGTAGGAGGTCTCCAGCACCAGCGCGAATCTGCCGAAGCTGCGGGCGGGCAGCTCCGCGTCTACGCGCGGCGCGGCGTGGATTTCAACGCCATCGGCCACGACGGCGCGCAAAATACCGGTGGGTTGCGCGGCTTTGTATTCAAGCACGTCCGGCAGCCACGCAACTTCCGTGGAATCGAACCGCTCGAGGTTGCTTTGCGTTTCGGAGTCCCAGTAGACGTTGCGCTTTTCGATCAGGCGCGGCATCGGCCAGCCGCCTTCGCCGCGCATCACCTTGAATGTCCACCACAGGTGCATCTTGCGTGTCTTGAGTCCGTCCCGCGCGGTGAAGCGGTTGCCCGGAACCGGAAACACCCGCAGCCGGTACAGGTTGGGGCCGACCTGCTCCAGCAGCGCCGGGTCCTGGCGCTGCTGCTGGATCTGCTTGTAGACCCGCTGCGCCGCGCCGCGCGACGCCACCTGGAAGCGGAACCGGTCCGATTCGTTCTCGCCCAGCCACACGCCCGTGACCACCGAATTTTCCGGCATCGCGAAATGATAGAACACTTCCTCCTGCGCCGGGCCCTGATTGACGTACACCTCGTGGATTTCGATCTCCGCCCAGTCTCCCTGCTCGACGCGATTCACCGTCTGTGTCTCCAGATACACCTTGCGGTTGTCGATGTTGATGAGGCCCGCCTCCCGCTGATCGCGCGAGTAGGTCGCTTTGAGCGCATGCCGGATCGCCGCGCGTTCCCCTTCCTGAATGGGGACGTCGAAAAACCATTCGTAAAGCCGCGCCGCTTCCTGTTGATCCGCCGCCATGCCGTTTCCCGAACCCACATAGAGCAGCGGCAGGGCCATCGCGTTGAAAAAGTCCTGCAGCGGCTGCGTCGTCTCCGGTTTGAGATTGAAAGACTTCCTGTACAGCGTCTGCAAATGGTTGCTTCTGTTCTTATCGCCCAGGTAGCGGTACGGGCTCAGATAGATCCGCGTCAGTTCCTGTCGCAGGTCCCCGGAATCCGCAAGCAGGTCCAGCCGCGCCGCCTCGCTGCCGTCGAAACGTTCAAGCCGCTCCAGCGTGTGCGCGTGACCCTGCTGATTGATAGCGACGAACAGCGCCGTGTTCCCCGCCAGCACCGCGAACGTCACCGCGAGCGTCACGCAACGGCGTCCCCGCTTCCAGTGCTCCGCGAACGTGGTTTTGAAAACGGCGTATCCAAGATAGACGTAAACGAAGGGCAGGGCGATGAACAGCGTCGAGCAGTAGCCGAAAAAGATCGCCCCCACCAGCAGCAGGAACGTTCCGAATAACAAGGATGGAAACATGGTAAACGGATCGCAGTCGGTGCAGCGCGTCAACTCGATGAAAAACGAAGGTATGCCCGCGATCAGACCGCCGGTTTCGGCCAGCAGGTTCCATCCCAGGATCGGCGCCAGAAACGCGAGAAAACCGAACACCCACAGCGCGCACCAGAAAAACAGCGTCGCTCCCGAAAGCCGAACGTTCGCCGCGGGTTTTCCAGATTCCTTCTGCGCTGTGAGAAGAAACAGAAAATAAGCGATGGAACCGAGCGCGAACACCGAAAGCAGGTGCCCCGTTCCCGGCGTCAGCTCGCGCACGAACACGATGCGGAAAAACGTCAGCACCAGCAGCGGCACCTCGACGCCGTAAAGAATGCGGAACAGCATCTCCGGGTTGCGGCGGAATTTTACATAACCGGTAAAAGCCGCCGCCGGTGTCACCAGCGTCAGCGTCACGAAAAACAGGAACAGGTCGAAATTCACCTCTCCGTCGATGAAACCCATGACGATAGACGGGGCGAGGAACGGCAGCAAGCCGAAGCCGATGAACAGCGCGAAGATCCAGTTCCAGCTCCAGAACAGGATTTTCTGAAATTTGCCCAGCGCCCGGGCGCGGTCCCAGGGCTTGCGACGAACCGGAACGGGCCGGGTTTCCGTTTCCTGTTGGACGGGTGTATCGGTTTTTTGCGGAATGGGCGGTGTCGTCGGCCGGTTCATTGCGGGGTCTCCTTGAGTTGTCCCTTGTTGTGCAGTTGCTCGCGGATGAACCGTTGCAGTTGATCCACGTCGTCGAGTTTGTGCGCCACGCCGCGGTCGAAGTACACCGTCACCATCGTCCACTCCCGTCCCGGCTCCCGGATTCCCGACCAGGTGCGCGCCGAGTAATCGTCCGTCACGCGTCCCTGAGAGAAAAACCAGTAGGCCGCCCGGTACCCGCCGTGCCGGAGTGCGACCAGCCGGTATGGAAACCCGTTGTCGATGAGCCGGGTGCGGGAATGTTCGATGGCCTGTCCTTGACCTTCAATGCACTGCTCCGGGTGGTGGTGTGCGCGCCAGTTGGCGCTCTGAACGAGAAACAGGGTCCCGGAAAGCCCCTGGAACTCGAAACGCAGTTTCTGCGCCGCCGCTCCGCTCTGCTCAGAGAAAAACCGCCGCTCCGTAAGCGTCAGCGCCAGCGGTTTCGCGCCGGGAAAAGAGAGGAGGGAGCGGTTCGCGGGGCCGGCAGGGTCTGGGAGACGCTGCTCGTGGGCCCAAAGGGAACACCCCAGGATCAATAGCAGAACCATGCCCTGAGCCGGGCTGGAAGGGTGGCCAAAAACAGAAGGTTCTTGCCGGAAACGGGGGATCCACCGCGAACCGAGAAGGGTGACGATGCCGCAGGCCAGTCCGAAACCGAGCAGTCCCAGCGGGACGTGCACGGACCGGCCGAGCGTGTCGGGAAAACCGCCGTGAGAAAGGCTGACCAGCAGGAAGATCCGCACCGTATTGGCGCACACGATCAGGCTCAGGAGGGCGATAAGGCCTGTCAACCAGCGGACGCCCAGCCGGTAGCCTTCCATCACGGTGAGAAAGAGGTAGAAGAGGGTGCCCGTCCAGATGCTCTTCACGCCGCTGCACGGCAGGTCGATGTGGGTCATCCTGTTTTCGATCAGCAGGATCGACTCGCGCGTGACGGCGTCGAGGCCCAGCGCCGCGAACGCGCCCTGGATCATCTGCGCCGACAGCAGGCGCAGCGGGAAGCCGAGAAACACTTCCAGATGCTGGCCGAACGGCAGCGTCAGGATCAAAAGCAGAAATGCGGGCGCGGAACGCATCCACGTCGAGACGGGAAGGTACAGACCGGCGAGGCCGAACGTGGCCACGCCGAACGCGATGCAGGAAAGGATGTGGATGCCGGCATGGCGTTCAAAAAGCAGATAAGAAACGATCCCCGCCAGCAGGAGCAAAACCGGCCCGGCGGTGAAACGCAACCCGAGCGGCGGCAGCGGGCGCTCCTTGAAGCGGTATGCCAGGCACGCCAGGATGCCGAACAGCAGCGCCCGGTTGAGCTGCGTGTCCGCACGGCCGAACATGTCGGACAGCCAGCTGAGGCTGGGCCAGAACAGAAGCAGCCACAGACCGGCGATCGCGGTGTGCAGTACCGGCTCCAGAAAGCGTGCGGCCGGGATGGGATGTGTGTGCGTGCTCATGCCCCGAGAATACGGAGCGCATGCGAAAAGAGTGTGAACCGGATGTGAAATTTAAATGAAATGTCTGTGAAAAGCGGGCAGGGAGGTCAAAACCCCTGAAAAATCACTTGATCTTGAACAGCTCGTTGGTGATGGGATCGAGTTTCAGGCGGTTCATGCCGTGGTGGCTGCCCACCCAGAGGGAATGGTCGTTGAATTCGATGCTGAAGATGAAGCTGCCGATCAGGCCGTTGTGCTCGGAGAAGTTGGTGAAACTGCGGCCGTTGAAACGGCTGAGCCCGCCGTTCGAACCGATCCACAACTGGCCGTCCGGGCCTTCCTCCAGCGCCAGCACGAAGTTGCCAGGCAGGCCGTCCGCCACCGTGAAGTTGCGGAACTCCATCTTGCGCGTGTCCAGCATGCTGAGCCCGCCGCCCCAGGTGCCGATCCACAGCCGTCCCTTCGGGTCCATCAGCATCGACACGATGTAGTTGGGACGGAAATCGGGCGACTGCACGTTGGGCAGGTCCGGGATGTGCGAGGCGTGGTGCAGGCCCTGAAACGAAGCCATCACGCTGCTGTTGTGCTGCTTCACCGCCTCGTAGGGAGCGCCCAGCCCGTCCGCGTGGTCGAACCCCTGCCACGCCGCGCCGTCGAACGACGACAGCCCCGACTCGGTGCCGAACCACAGGCGTCCGTCCGGCCCGGCCGCGATCGCGTAGACCCAGTCGTCGTTCAATCCGCCCTGCGTGCTGGCGACGGTGAACTGCTCCCACGATTCGCGCTTGGAGGGATCGCCGCGTACCCGGTTCACGCCGCTCCAGGTGGCGACCCACATCGCGTCTTTCGTGAACTCGATGTCGTAGACGAACGCGTCGCACAGGCCATGCGGCGTGTTGTAATTGATCCAGCCGGTGCCGTTGAAATGGCTGAGCCCGCCGCCGTAGGTCCCGATCCAGGGCCGGTTGAGCGGGTCCATGACGATGGCGAAGATGCCGTTGCTGAGCAGCACGTTCTGGTTGTCGAACACCTCGTAGTCGTTGGCGGTGTTGGTGTCGTAGCGGATCACCCCGTTGGAGGTGCCCATCCACAGGAATTTCCCCTGCGCGGTCAGCACCTTGATATTGCGCGTATTGAGCGAAAATTCATCGGATTTCAGGATATGCGGGTAGGCTTTCCCCACGGTTTTGCCGAAGATGGGTTTCTCGAAACCGACGGCGTGCAGCGGCGCAGGCAGCGTCAGCAGGGAAAGTATTAGGAAATGACAGAATCTTTTCATATAGTTACTGATAGCCTGCCGCACAGGGCCGGGTGCCGGCGCTGGCGGGGAATATCCCATTCTATTACGAAGCCCAGATCTATGATAAGAAAATACGCGCACACGGCCGTTTTTTGCCTTTCGCTGCTGCTGTCCGGCTGCCAGGACACGTTCTGCGACTGTCCTTCCACAGATTCCTCGGCGCTGCCCGCCACCAAAGCGGCGCCGGTGGACGGCAAGCCGCTGGTTCTGATTCCCGCCGGGCCTTTCGTGATGGGCACGGACAAAACCGACACCGACAACACGCACCAGAAGATCGGCACCGTCAAGCCGCTGTATCTCGACCAGCACCCGGAACGGACGCTCAATCTGGCGGCGTATTACATCGATCAGTACGAAATCACCAACAAAGAGTACAGGCGTTTCATCGTGGAAACGCAGTTTCCGGAATACCCCACCCACTGGCAGGAAACCGCCGTTCCAGAGGGTCTGGGCGCGCATCCCGTCGTCAACATCACCTGGCGGGAAGCGTTTTCCTACTGCGCCTGGGCCGGCCGCCGGCTGCCCACCGAAGCGCAATGGGAGAAAGCGGCGCGCGGGCCCGAGGGCCAGCTCTTCCCCTGGGGGCCGGAAGACAGGAAGAAAGTCGCCAACATGGGAGTGGAGGGCGACCGCAAGACCGTGCCGGTGGGAAGCTATCCGGAGGACAAAAGCCCCTACGGCGTGTTCGACCTGGCGGGCAACGTCATGGAATGGACCCGCGACTGGTATCAGGCCTATCCCGGCAACGGCCACAAGGACCCGCGCTTCGGCACGCAGTTCAAGGTGCTGCGCGGCAACGGGTTCCAGAAGGCCGGGCATTATTTCCTCGAAGCCTACCGCTATGCCTTCAACCGCACGGAAGTGCCGCCCGACGACTACTTCGAAAACGTCGGCTTCCGCTGCGCGACGCCGTTTCTAACCACTGAGTGACCTTGGCATAATTCAGCCAATTATGGATTTTTACAGCTTATTGTCACCCTGAGCCCTTCGGCAAGCTCAGGACAGGCTTTGTCGAAGGGTGCGGGCTCATGCTTCGACAGGCTCAGCATGACAGCAGTGATTTTTTAAAAAGGTCCCGCGAAAGCGGAGCGAATCGCAGAGCTTCATGACGGAATGAACTAGCGCGGTTCATTCCCCTTCGCACGCAGCGGCCGCCAGAGAAACGAGGAAAACACCAGCAGCGCGAACACCGCATCGGCGATCAGCACGTGGCGCGGCTCGAACCATTCCATGTAGACGATCCTTTTGAGCCACGCGGCGATGAACGAGCCTTCGTAGGAGCCGCCGCTCAACGCTTCCTCCCACACCGTGAGCGGGCAGGGGATGCCGGCCAGCATGAGCCCGGTGACGAAAGCCAGCGCCGCGGCGTGGAACAGGCGCAGACCGCGGTGGTTGATCACCAGCGCGACCGGAAATCCCGCCAAAAAAAACAGGATCACCATGAGATGCAGAGCCAGCACCGTTTCCGCCATGCGGGGCCTCTTAACTGTTTAAGGAATATCGCTTTGATTGTGCGGCAACGGAGGGAAGGAAGCGAGAAAAAAACGCTTACTGCAGCACGGTGTTTTCCAGGTTCGCGCCCTTGGTGATGGCCTTGGCGATATTGGCGTCCACCACGTAGGCGTCTTTCAGGTTGGCGTTGGTGAAATTGGTGCCGTGCAGGTTGGCCTCCAGCAGGAAGGCGTTTTTCAGGTTCGAGCCTTCCATGTTGGCGTAGGTCAGGTTGGCCCCTTCCAGATTGGCTTCCTCGATGGTCAGGTGCACGCAGTGGGCGTCCTTGAGTTCGGCGCCGATCATGGTGGCCGTGCGCAGGTTGACCTTTTTGAGCGTGCAGGAGTTGAGATCGGCGTATTTCAGGTTGCCGCCGCTCAGGTCCACGTTGCCGATCCGGGCGTAGCTGAAGTCCGAGCCGCGGGCGTTGATCCCGTTCATGCGCGAATTGATGATTTCGATTTCCTTGAGGAAGCCGTAGATCATGCGCGCGAACGACAGGTCGCAGTCTTTCATCTTCGCTGAGTAGAAATTGGCGTAGCCCAGGTTGCTGCCTTTCAGGTCGCAGCCCTTGAGCTGCGCACCGGAGAAATCGCAGTTTTCCAGGTTGGTGTTGCGGAACGTGCAGTTGACCAGCATCGCGTCCTGAAAATCCGAACCCTGCAGGTTGGCGCCGGAGAAGTCCACGTCCTTGATCCTGGCTTTGCGCAGCGACGCCTGCTGCATGTGGCTGCGCGTCATCCGCGACTGCGTCAGTTCCGCTTCGGCGAAATTGATGCGGTTCAGGCGCGCCGAGTCCATGCGGACGCCGCTCAGGTGGATGCCCTCCAGCTTGTATTCGCTGAAGTCCTGCCCGTTCTGCTGCGGGTTTTCCTTGATCAGTTTTAAAAATTCATCGACTTGAGACATGTTTCTTCCTTCACCTTTGCTGGTCCGGGGGCAACAGCGAGTTCATGTTCTTGCGTATCTTCTGCGGGTTGAGGCGGTCGTGGATGCCCAGGACGCCCACCCTGAGTGCCTTGTTGATCAATGTTTCGTGCTCGGTCTTGGCGTTGAGCTTCGCCACGATCGGGGTGATCACCAGGTTCGCCAGAATCAGGCCGTAGAACGTGGTGATCAGCGCCGTCGCCAGGTACGGGCCGATCTTGGACGGATCGTCCAGATGCATGAGCATCTGGATCAGGCCGATCAGCGTGCCGCACATGCCGAACACCGGAGCCTGCATGGACATGAAACGCAGGATCTTCTGCCCGGAATGGTGGCGCTCGATCATCGACGCGATCTCGCGGTCGAGGATTTCGTTGATCTCGCGCGCGCTGTATCCGTCGACGATCATCGCCACGCCGCTGCGCAGAAACCGGTTTTCCAGTTTTTCCTCCCGGCTTTCCAGCCGTTTCATGCCACCCGAACGGTAGTTCGAGGCCAGGTCCATGACCTTGTCCACGTATTCCCTGGTGGGCGTCGTGTCCTTTTTGAATGCGTGCAGGACCACCGGCAGCATTCCCAGGATGCGCCGCGACGAGAACGCGATGAACGTGGTCGCCAGCGTGCCGCCGAGCACGATGAGCGCGCTGTTCAGGTTGAGAAACAGCCCCGGCTCGCCGCCGCGCAGGATGGCGATGGCGATCAGGCCGGTTCCCGCCAGGATGCCCACGTACGTGCCCTTCTCAACGCGGGTTTCTTCCTTGAGCGTGTGAGCGATGAAGGGGCGTTCGGCTTCTTTGACTGCGGTTGCCATAATGTCGTTCAGCCCACTGCCGCTTCGGCGTGGACCCGTTTTCGGGTTTCCAGGGACCGGGCCAGGTAATTGTTCAGCCACGGTATCATCAGAATTTCACTGCGTCCGGTCGGGACGTACACTTTCAGAAAATTGCGGTTGCGCACGCTTCCGGGTTCGATCTGCGGCGTCAGCTCGTGCAGGCTGCGGTCCATGCAGTGCAGCCCCGAGTAGGTTTTGCAGAACAGCTCGCCCCAGGATGTCAGGTAGATCGTCGTCAGGCTGCGGATGCGCTCCAGCCGCCGGTTGATGAACTGCGACAGCTCCGCCTCGGTTTTGCACTCGCGGATGTTGCCCATCACGATCTCCCTGGGCAGGGGCACGCCGAAATCGACCAGCATGTACAGCTTGTTGATGCGCACGTCCGACAGCAGGTCCTTGTTCGAGATGGCGGCGATGTTGACCTGCGAGAAGAACGCCGACAGCTGATTGAGCAGGATGCGCACGTCGGTTTCACGGATCGTGTTTCCTTCGGCCCGCACCATGAGTTCGGTCGAGCTTCGGTACAGCTTGTTGAACGCGGCGAACGAAATCAGGAACGGAAACGTGGCCGATTTCTTGATGATGTTTTCCGGCGCGATCTGTTCGATGAACGCCGAAGTGCGTCCTCGGATCAGGTACCAGTGGCCCGCCCGTTTCCCGGACGGCAGGTCGTACAGGAACGTCAGCTCCTTTTCCGCCGTTTCCCCGTCCACCAGGGAAAACAGGTTCTCCACCTTGTTGGGCGCCTTGCGGTAAAAACTGAACAGCTTGCGCCCCAGCAGGTGCGTGTCCTTTTCCGAAATCAGGTGATTGCCGGACTCCAGCGAGTTGTTTTTTTCCGAGATGTTGCGGTACGAGTTCATCAGGATTTTGTTGATCCGGTTGCCCAGCGCCACTTTCTGCTTCATCTGCCAGCCGTTGTAGCCGTTGATCTGGTCCAGCTTCGACACCGGCCAGCCCCAGGCGTGCAGCATTTCCACGAGGGCGAATTTTTTCCAGTCTTCGGAGCCGCACTCGTACTCGTCCGCGTTGACCTGCGTTCCCACCTTCATGTAGAACGCGGCGCGCAGGGCGTCCAGATCGTTGGCCGATTTGCTGGCTTCGAAAAACTTCTGCACCCGCTCGAACAGCAGGATGTACGGGTCGATCGACTTGTGCGGCTTGTCCGACTGCACGCGCTCCTTCACTTCATGGCACAACAGGTTGAAACGGGTGCGGTTGAACATGTAGTCCTCCAGCAGCCCCATTTTCATCAGCTGCTTGAACGGAGAACTGAACGATTTGATCAGCGTCCAGATGGAGCCGCCGAAAAATTCCCCGTCGGAGATGTCGTCCAGATTGCCGATGTCGATGAAATCCTCTTTTTTCAACAACGAATTTCCTATGCCGACCTTGCGGTACATGCGGTCGTAGGTGTCGTCGTCGGTGTTCACCGGCACGATCCACCAGAAGGGAATCTTGCCCGCGACCAGGATCAGGCTGCGGTACATTTCCTCTTTCAGGAGCTGCGCCAGCGCCGAGCCGGTGCTCTCGCTGTCGCTTTCGCCGAAAATGTTGTTCTTCACTTCCTGGTGGTCGTTGATGAAAAAATGCGTCTCCAGCTGATACTCGTTCCAGGTCCACTGTTCGATCAGGCTCAGTTTTTTCTGAAACTGCCTGAGCGACTCGTCGGTGAATTTCGACTTGTCCACCAGCAGGGTGAAATCCAGGTCGGATTTTTTCGTCTGCGCCACCGTGCCGACGCTGCCGATCAGAAGCACCGAATGGATCACCGGGTTGAGCCGTTCGTTGCGCCGGATGATGACGTTGGGAAACAGTTTTTCGCAGTGCACCTGGCACTCGCGCGTCAGCTCGAAATTGACGATGCCGCAGGGAACCTGGTTGTCCAGATAGCCGGGCAGACCCTCCTGGTTGACGTGCAAAAGCCTGGGCAGCACCGCGAACACCGTGCGGTCCGACTCGCTCAGCGTCTTCATGGTGCGGTCGGTCTTGAACTGATTGAACCTGAGAAACGCCTGCCGGTTGGTGAACAGGTTTCCCGGTTTGATGTCCATCCCTTTGCTCTTCAAAGCGGCCTCGAAAACAGTGGCTGTCAAAGAGGCTCCCTGAAAACGGAGCCGTAATTCTTTATGCTAGCTGAGTTTCAGCGCCTGCGGCGAGATCGGGCTTCCCTTGGCTTTCGCTGCTGCCTCACCTGCGGCCAGTTTTTTGTCCTTCAGAATCTTGATCTCGACGCGCCGGTTGATCGCGCGGTTTTTGTCGCTGTCGTTCGGCTTGATGGGCCGGTACTGGCCGTAGCCCGTGACCACCATCCGGTCCGGCGGCAGATTCATTTTTTCCAGGATGACCCGCGCCACACCCGCCGCCCGCGCCGTCGAAAGCTCCCAGTTGGTCGGGTAGCGGGCCGAATCGCTCAAAGGCACATCGTCCGTGTGTCCGTCCACCAGGACCTGCTTCACGCCGTCCTGCATCTCCTCGGCGATGGCGTTCAGGATCAATCGATCCGCGCCCTCGATCAGCTCGGCGCTGCCGGGGGCGAACAGGTCCGAGGATTTGAGCCGGAACAGAATCGTGCGCACATCGCCGCGCACCAGGCTTTCCGGATCGACGTTGTCCTTGACCAGCTCCTTCACCCGCTTCAGCATATCCAGTTCGCGGGAGTCCAGCCGCACGTTGAACTTTTCGATCCGCAGCTCCTTTTCCTGAAAGGAGGAAAGCGCTTCGGCGAATTTCTCGTCGTCCACCCGCGAGATGGAATACAGCAGCACGAACACCACCAGAAGCAGCGTGATCATGTCCGAGTAGGTGACGAGGAAATTCTCCAGGCCGCCGAAAAACTCCGACGTGACCGCGGCCCGGCTCTCCGTGTTGGAACGGTATTCCGTATCGGAGCCCCTTTCCTCCAGCAGCGTCACCTTCGATTCCATCTGCGCGTTGTCTTCGCGCAGCAGTTCCAATTCCAGCTGAACGGCGCTTTTCTCGGATTCCAGGTCTTCCACCTCGGTTTTCAGGTCCTGGATGACTTCCTGTTCGAGTGCCGCCTTGCCGTCCGGAAACAGCTCGCCGAACACCATTTTTTCGTACTGGTCGATGAGCTGTTCTTTTTCCTGCACCAGCTTTTTGATCGCCGGTGCCGAGAAGGAAGAACTTTCCCGCGCTTCGTTGAGCTGCGTGCGCAGCCCTTCTATTTTTTCCTTCAGATCCTGCGCCGCCTTGGTCTCGCGGTGCAGGTGCTTGAGGTCCTTGTGCAGCTTGTCGTTTTCCTCATTGAGCTGAACATTGATGCGCTTCTCTTCCTCGACCTGCTCGCGCAACAGCTTCGTGCGGTCGATCAGGATGACCAGCTTGCGCCTGAGATCCACCGGATCGAGCGGCACCGAATCGTCCGGCTCTTCCATGACCTGCTTGTCGTGCAGCGGCACCTTGAGCGCCCGCGCCGAGGAAGCGGCGACCTGCGCCTCCAGCGCTTTTCTCTGTTCTTCCTGGATGATCTGGTCTTTGCCGTCGATCGCTTCCTGCAAGAGCAGGATTTCATGTTCGTGATTGACTTTGAAATCCCTCAGTTCGACCTGCAGGGTTTCGTTTTCCTTGAGGACTTTCTGCAGACGGCGCGACTGGAACTTCAACTGTTCCTTCACCATCTGCAACGAGTCCATGTTTTTCATGATCGAATATCCGCGTACTGAAACCGGCAGGCCGCGGGAGAAACGCACGCACGTTTCCCGGCAGGCGCGCCGCAAGTGTTCGTCGTAAAAGGGTTTATTATTGATTTTATTGTACTTATAAGCATATTGTCAATGAAGTTATGGGGAAATAAGGCCAAATTTCAAGGATTCCCGATCGGGAATGTCATAAAAATCAATAATATCAATGATTTATTAGATATTTGCCGGAAACGGCCCGAACCGGAATTCAGTCCAAATTTACCGGTAGTTTATTTAAAATATTGATAATAAAGGAATTTTTGGTATGCTGGTAAGGTGAACAAAGAACCGGTCCTTTCCACCCTCAAGTCCCTGGCGAATATCCGCATAGGGACGGTCCTGCTGTTGGGATTTGCCTCGGGCCTGCCCCTGGCGTTGACGGGAAACACCCTGCAGGCCTGGATGACCGTGGAAGGGGTGGATCTGAAGACCATCGGGTTTTTCGCCCTGGTGGCGCAGCCGTATTCCTACAAGTTTCTGTGGGCGCCGCTGCTGGACCGGTTCGTCCCGCCGTTTCTCGGCAGAAGGCGGGGCTGGATTCTGCTGTTTCAGATCGGCATCGTTCTGAGCATCCTGGGGATGAGCACCTCTTCCCCCGTGGAGATGCCCTGGATCATCGCCGGTCTTGCGCTGGTTTTGGCGTTCTGTTCCGCGTCGCAGGACATCGTCGTCGACGCGTACCGCACCGACGTGCTGCCCGACAGAGAACGCGGACCGGGAGCGGCGGTCTACGTGACCGGCTACCGGATGGCCATGCTGGTTTCCGGTGCGCTGGCGCTGATCCTCGCCGACTACATGGGCTGGCGGCCGACCTTCATCTGCATGGCCGCGGTGATGGGCTTCGGCATCCTCGCTTCCATCACGGGACCGGAGCCGGAAGAAAAAGTGGCGCCACCGGCGACGCTCAAGGAAGCGGTGGTCGGACCATTAAAGGAATTTTTCTCCAGGCCGGGCGCCTGGGGCATTCTGATATTGATCGTGCTGTACAAGCTGGGCGACGCCACCGCCGGCCTGTTCACCATGTCGTTTTTGCTGGGCGGCCCGAAAATCGAAGGGCTGGGCTTCACCCTGGTGGAAGTCGGCGCGATCTACAAAGTGATCGTGTTCGCGGCGACCATCGCCGGCACCCTCTGGGGCGGCGTCCTCGTGACCCGCTGGGGCCTGTACCGGTCGCTGATGATATTCGGAATTCTGCAGGCGGTCTCCAACCTGTCGTTCATGGGGCTCGCCTACGCCGGAAAGAGCTACACCGTCATGGTCGTCGCCGTCACGCTGGAGAATCTGGCCGGCGGCATGGGAACGGTGGCCTTCGTGGCGTTTCTGATGGCGCTGTGCGACCACCGGTTCACCGCCACCCAGTACGCCCTGCTGTCCTCGCTATCGGCGCTGGGCCGGGTTTATGCGGGGCCGCCTTCGGGGATTCTGGCGCAGAATCTGGTGAACCAGATGGGGCTGCCAGGCTGGATGCCGTATTTCTTCATCACCTTTCTGCTGGCGCTGCCGGGACTGGCGCTGCTCAAATGGATGCGCCCGAAGGTGCTCAAACTGGAAGAAAGGGCCAACCAGGTTCTGACGAAAAATTGACGGATTTGGACGGAAATCCGGCGCCCGCGCCGGGAATTGGGTCAAAACAGGCTGAAAAAACGTGACGGAATTTGTCTATCTGCATGGATTTGCGTCGGGGCCCGGTTCCAGCAAAGCCCAGGTGTTCAAGCAGGCTTTCGCGGAGCGCTCGTTGAAGCTCCGGATTCCCGACCTGCAAGGCGGGGATTTTCAATGCATGACGCTGACCAGCCAGATCGAGATCGCCGAGCGCTGCATGAACGAATCGGGGGCAGGGCGGTTCGCCCTCATCGGCAGCAGCATGGGCGGATTTCTGGCTTCCCTGATCGCCCAGCGGCGTCAGGATGTGGCGGCGCTCTACCTGATGGCGCCGGGATTCAACTTCCTCGGCCGCTGGAAGGAGCGGCTTCGGGCTGAATTTAAAGGAGAAAATCAGATTCCGGACTTGATCCAGGTCTTTCATTATCGGTACAATAAATATATCCATCTAAAGACGGATATTTTCCGGGACGCGGAGCGTTGGGAAACTTTGGCGTTCAGCAAAAAAATTCCCGTGCGCATCGTGCATGGAATTCATGACGATACGGTGGACATTTCGGAATCGCGCACGTTTGTGAAAGAACATCCCTGGTGCCAGCTTGAAGAGTTGGATTCGGATCACCAATTGCTGGATCAGGTCGACTGGATCGTGAACGACTGCCTGGACTTTTTCCACAAGGAAAACATCGTGCGGTCGTGAACAGTGCGGAAAAAAAAGAACCCGTTTCAGGCGAGAAAAATAAAAGGCGTTCGTGAAGACGCCACAGTCACAAAGCAGCATCGTGTTCACCGGCAGCGGCCGGGAATGCGCAGCGTTTCGAAATGAATCCGCCGGGCCGGCGGCATGAGTCCCACTTTGAAGGAAGCAGACATGAAAAACAATATTTTACTGGTCGATGACGACAAGGATCTGACAGCGGCGCTGGAGCTCAAGCTGGGCAAGGACGGGTTCAAGATCCAGACCGCGTCCGACGGCGAGTCCGCCGTCAAATGGATCCGCGCGAAGACGCCCGATCTCGTGGTGCTGGACGTCAACCTGCCCGACATGAGCGGCATGGACGTGTGCAAGGAAATCCGCATGGACCCGCGCACCGCCCACGTGCCCGTCATCATGCTGACCGCGAGGGACGAGGAAATCGACCGCGTGCTGGGACTGGAATTCGGCGCCGACGACTACATCACCAAACCCTTCAACACCCGGGAAGTGATCCTGCGCATCAAAAGCGTGCTCAAGCGCGTGTACGCGACGCCCGAGCCCAAGGAGCATTTCAAGTACGGCTGCCTTTCGGTGAACCTCGCCAACCACGCCGTCAAGGTGAAGAACAAAGAGGTCGAGCTGACCCTCACGGAATTCAAACTGCTCGCCCGTTTGATCGAATCCCCCGGCAAGATCAAACCCCGCGACGTGCTGCTGGAGCAGATCTGGGAATACGGCGACGGCGTGTTTTCCCGCACCATCGACACGCACATCCAGAGACTGCGTTCCAAGCTCAAAGACGCGGGCGAATACATCGAAACCGTCCGCGGCGTGGGCTACCGTTTTCAGGACAAATAGCGCCTGCGCTGGAACAATCCCCCGCGGACCGCCCAGGCATCCGCGGAGGGGCGGAACCGCAAAACCGCCCTTTTTTCACCCTGCCGATTCCAAAGCCCCGTTTGTATCCCTGAATTATCCGCGATTTTTCATCTTTTTTGCCCGAATTGAAACAATCCCCGGCCCCGCTGCGGCCGCGCCCGATCGGCATAAATCCCTTATATTGTTACAAGACTGTGACTTACGCTTAACGGTTTCGTCATACGTCCCCCCTATGCTTTGTACTCTCCTGAAGCGATAAATAAATTTGCCCATTCCGTAAAAAGAATAGTTCAAAAATTGGCAAATTTAGGAGAAATTAACTGTATTGGGGTCGAGTGGTCGCGGCCTCATATTATTACCCGCACCTTCTGAAGAGGGAAGTTATGACGACTGACAACAACGGATCACAAGAAACCATCACCATCATGACGGTGGGCAAGCGCCTGAAAGCCTGGCGCAAGTATTCTCTTTTAAAGCTGGTGGAACTGTCCAAAAAGATTCGGGTATCCCAGGGTTCTCTTTCGGATCTGGAAAATGACAAGTCTCTTCCCTCTGCCACCACGCTCGCCAACCTCTGTCTGTACTCCAACATCAATATTTACTGGCTCCTGACCGGCCGCGGCCCGATGATCCGCGCCGAGTCCGAAAATGTCGAAAAGTCCGTTTTCCAGAAAGAGTTTGTGCACCTTCTGCAGGACCGCAAATTGCGCGAGCTGATGGAAAAAGTGATCCGCGTTTACCGCAAAGGGGACGCCAGCAAAAAAGCGCACCTCGAAGGATTCCTGGTGGGAGCCGATCCGGATCAATGATCCGGGCGGGCCACCATTGCCGGGGCGGGCTGAAACGGATGGGCCCCGGAAGGAACCCTTTTTCAAGCACCCTTTAAGATCCCAATACGGAATGCGCGTTCCGTTTAGAATACAGTCTCCCGGCAACCCCGGCCGGGATCAAACCGGTTGAAAGCAATGCCATTGTCCAGCAGCACCGAGACCCCGATTCTGGTGGTCGATGATTGTCCCGAGCAGAGAAACCTGCTCCGGCACACCCTCGCCAAGAAAAACTACCCTGTCCAGACCGCCGTCAACGGCGTCGAGGCCCTCAAGCTGGCGCAGGACCACAAGCCGCGCCTCATCTTCAGCGACATCGAGATGCCCTGGATGGACGGATTCTCGCTGTGCCGGTCCATCAAGACCAACCCCGTTTTAAAAGAAAGCTGCGTCGTCCTGCTTTCCGCCACCTGGGAGATGAAAACGCTGATCGAGGGGCTGGAATGCGGAGCGGACTACTACTTCCTCAAGCCCTGGGACCGCCGCTTCCTGTTGAACTGGACCCGGGAGATCCTGGAAACCCCTGTGGAAAAAGAGGAAGAGAAAGAAACGCTGGTCGTGCAGCATGAAGGCACCACGCACAACGTTTCGCTGTCGCGGCGGCAGATGCTCAACCATCTGCTGCTGAGCCACGACATCAGCATGCAGCAGAAACGCCGCACCCTCAGCCGCGAGCTCAAACCTTCCAGTAGAAATGGCGGGTTGTGAGTCAGTATTGAAGATACCGATTTAATATTTATACTTCAAATTGACCTGAATGAGCCTTTTTTACGCTCAACGACGGTTCCTCACCCTGTGTAGTTTTCCTTGTATTCATCGGTGGGCGCCACCGCCTGCACCACATCGACCACCATTCCCGCCGGGTCCCGGATCATGAAATGTTTCTGCCCCCAGTCTTCGGTTCTCACGGGAAACAGAATGGGGACGTTGCCGTTATTGAGCTTTTCGAATTCCCGCTCGACATCCTCGACCTCGAAGGTATAGATCACGCCCTCGCCGGGGTAGGATTTGTGCAAAAACTCAGGCTGGGACGGGTGGCCGGGCAGCAGGAATCCCAGCTGCATTCCGTTTTCAGCGGTGAGATGGATGTACCAGTCGGCTTCGAACGCGACGTCAAAGCCGAAACAGCGCGTGTAAAAATCCCGGCACTCCGTCAGCCTGCCGGTGGTGAGAACGCAAAAAAATCCCTTCGGGCGGACGGGGGGCATGCTTTTCTCCTTGCTTTCAGTAGTATGGCTCCGGGTTGCGAGTGGCTCCCGAAACTCACCCGGCGGCTTCTTCCCGCTCCACCACCACGTTGATGGATTTGAAAGAGGGAGTGCGCGACTGCCTGTCGTGCGAACGCGGCACCAGCACGTTGGCTTCCGGATAATACATCATGATGTTGCCCGCCTTAATGGGGAAGGGAAACAGCGTGAGTCCCGCAAGTGACCCCGTGTCGCTCTGCACGCGCACCGTCTCGCCTTCGTTCATGCCGCGAGCCTGCATGTCCTCGGGGTTCATCAGCACCGCGTTGCGCGTCGGGATGCCGCGGTACTTGTCGTCGAGGTCGTACACCACCGTGTTGAACTGGCCTTCGGACCGCACGGTCATCAGGCGGAAGCGGTTGCCGTTGCCCTGCGGCTCGCCATGAGCCAGATTGGGCACCGCGCACACCGTGAACCGGGCTCTGCCGTCGGGTGTGGGAAACTTCGGCGCGTGCAGGGTGCGGCCGGCGATGTGGAATTCCTCGCCCGTTTTGTCGATGTCCGTGATCTTGTCGAATCCGGGAAGCACCTTGCCGATCATCTGCCGCACGTTACCCGTCCGGCGGAGTTCGCTCCAGTCGATCGGCTCGGGGTCCAGCACCTTTCCGGCGACCTCCGCGATCACGCCCACTTCGCTTCTCGGTCCCAGGTAACGCGGTTCGCCGCCTTCGCTCAGGCGCACGAAATTGAACATGCTCTCCTGCGTCGTCGGCTCCGGTTCTTCGTCGCGCGCCAGCACCGGCAGGATGAGCGTGGTCTTGCCGCGGCCGTTGAAGTGCCCCTGGTTCAGCGTCGTATTCATATATAGAATGAAATCGATGTTCTCCAGCGCCGCTTTCGCGAACGCCGAGTCCGGGTTGGAGCCGTACAGATTGCCGCCCAGGTTCCAGGCGAAATCGAACCGGCCCTCTTTCGCCGCTTCCATGCAGCTCAGCGTGTCGAGTCCCTTGCCGGTGGGCAGCTCGATGCCGTACAGCGATTCGAGGTTCTCGAACACCGCCTGCTTGAGCTTGGGCGTCACGCCCACCGAGCCGATGCCCTGCACGTTGCTGTGCCCGCGCAGCGGCAAAAGCCCGGCGTCCTTGCGCCCCACCATGCCGCGCAGCAGCGACAGGTTGACGATCGACTCGACGTTCTCCACCCCGTGCGCGTGATGCGTGACGCCCATCGCCCAGGCGAACACCGCGTTCTTCGCGCCGGCGTACTGGCGCGCCACGTCTTTGATTGCGTCGTGGGAAATGCCGGACGCCTCCACCAGTTCCTGCCACTTGCAGCCGTCCAGGTCCTGCCTGAACGCGGCGTAGCCGTCCGTGTGCCGCAAAATGAAATCGGTGGCCAGAATGCCCGGCTCGATTTCCGCCATCTCGAACAGCGCCTTGGCGATGCCCTTGAGCAGCGGGATGTCGCCGCCGATGTGCGGCTGCAGAAAGGTGCTGGCGATGTCCGAGCCGAACAGCAGGCTGCGCACGTCGGAAGGCACGCTGAAATGTTCCAGCCCGCGCTCGCGCGCCGGATTGATGACGATCACCTTGCCGCCGCGGCGCCGCGTTTCCATGAGCGTGCGCATGAAGCGGGGGTGGTTCGACGGCGGGTTGGCGCCGATCAGGAAGATCAGGTCCGCCGCGTCCAGGTCGTCCAGCTTCAGCGTCGCCGTTCCCGTCCCCAGGCTCTGCGTGAGGCCGACGCCGGAAGCCTGATGGCAGTAGTAGGAACAGTTGTTGACGTTGTTGGTGCCGTAAAGCCGTGCGAACAGCTGCAGAAGAAAGCCCGCCTCGTTGGAAGAGCGCCCGCTGGCGTAAAAAAACGTCCGCTCCGCCGTGGTGCCGCGCAGCTGTTCCGCCGTCCGTTCCAGCGCCTCCTGCCAGGACACCGGCCGGTAGTGGGTGTCGCCCGCTTCGCAGATCACCGGCTGCACCAGGCGGCCGCTCGTCTCCAGCGCGTGCGGCGTCCATCCGCTCAGCGTTTGTACGTCGTGTTCCTGGAAGAAATTGACCGGCAGGATGCCCTGCATGTCTGACGCCTGCGCGGCGATCGACTTGTTGCACACTTCCGGAAAATGGCCGCGCTCGTTGCGCATGCCGCCGGACTGGCCTCCCATGCCGAGCGCGCAGCTCTTGCAGCTGTTTTTGCTCATCAGCGCGCGCAACATCGGCCACACGCCGCCCGCGCGCCGCGATTGTTTGAAGGAATAGAGTAACGCGCCCCAGCCGCCTGGAGTGCGGGGAAGTTTTGCTTTCATGGCCTGTCGCTCCGCTTTTGGAAAGAGACCCGTCAGGTGCCGATGGACTCCCTGGGCACCCAGCCCGTTTTGTCGGGAGTCAGAACGATGCGCACCCAACCGTTTTTTTCTTCGGTTAAGGTTATTATCGCTCCCTCGTGCAGCTGAAACAAGGTCACATTGTCTTTTCCCGAAGCGGATTTGACCTCGACGCGTTCGGCCAGGACGACGCCGGCGTCTTCGAAAGGATTGAGATAATAGCGGATGGCCCCGGCGCACAGGACGGCCACAAGCACGGCCAGCGCCGTTTTGCGCGCCAGGTCCCAGGCCCCGTTGCGGTAGCGGAACCAGCCGAGCAGCACCATCCAGAACAGGCCATTGGCGGCGAGGAGGATGTTCATGTGCTCGTTCAGGCTGAAGGCGTCGGCCCAGAAAAACACCGTCCTGAGCAGGCCGGGCGAGGGGGGCGTCACCGGATCGAGCGTCTGGCGCTGGATGTATTTCAGGTTGGCGTCCAGCGATTCGTTGCGCGGCAGCAGCTCCTTGGCCTTGATGTAGTTGAGGACGGCAGGCCCGGTTTTGCCGAGCCGCGCGTAGGCGTTGCCCAGGTTGTAGTACAGGTAGCCGTTGTGCAGGCCGCCTGCGATGAGCGCTTCGTAGCGTTCGGCGGCGCTTTCGTAGTCCTTTTGCAGATACAGCTGGTTGGCCTTGAAGATCCCGTCCGCCTGCTGATCGGCCGGGACCTGCGCCGCAAAGCACAATAACAGGATCAGCCCGGTCAGCAGTCCCATGCGCTTCATTCGGATTTCTCCAGGTTCTTGATCAGTTCCCACGACTGGCGCAAAAGATCCTGGCCGCCGCCCGAAGCGGCGGGCGCGTATTGCAGGGAATCCAGTTTTTCCAGCAGCCGCTTGGCGGCGTCCGCCTGCTGTTCCGTGAAATTCATGGCGCACAGTTTCGTCTGCACCTCGCGGGACGTGATGGCCTGGCCGCGCAGGTTGAGCACGTCGCCGAGATACTCGCGCACGATGTGCGACAGTTCGCGCGCGAATTCCTTGGGCTCCGGCCGCGGCGACCGCTTGCTGAGCTGCTGCAGCAGCGCCGCCGCCGATTGAAACGCTCTCTGCCTGCGCGAGAACGCGACATCGTGCTTGAGCCGCTGCCGGTGGCGGATGTAGCCCGAAACTACGAAAAACACCAGCACCGGAAACGCCAGCCCGGCGGCGGCCACCGCACCGTCCGTGCGCGTGAACCGCTGGTTTACGAAATCGCCGTCACGGGTGTGGATCGGAAACAGGTCCTCGCCCAGGATCTCCACCTCCTTTTTGCCCTTGCCCCCGGCGGGCAGCTCGGGCTTGGTGACCTTGAGCGTGTCCTCGCCCGAAGGCGGCACGACGGTGATCGAAATCGGCTCCGTCATTTCCGTGCGGTAGCGCTTCTTTTTCGGGTCGAACCAGGAAAGCGACGCGGGCGGCAGGCTGACGGGACCCGGCTTCAGCGGCACCAGCGCAAACTTGAACGTCTTTTCGCCCGCCAGGCTGTTGCCCAGCATGCCCGTTTTGGTTTTGGGCTGGTCGGGATAAATTTTAAACGCGTCCCCCACGTCCGGCGCGGGCAGGGAAAAATCCTTCACGCTGGCAGGGCCGGTCACGGTCACCGTCCAGGTCGTGCTGTCGCCCACTTCGAGCTGCGTCGAACTCAGCGTCGAGCTGATGTCGAACTGCCCCACCAGTCCCGTGAAATCGGCCGGTTTGCCTTTTTGGGGCAGCGGCTTGACGTCCAGATGGACGGCGTCCGAGCGCAGAATCTTGTGGATCGCCTGCGAGCGCGAGCGGTTGAACGGATCGTCGAAGAACAGGGAAAACGGATCCTGGCGCGACGCACGGCCGCTGCGGTTCATCAGATCGAGCTCTATCTCGGCTCCGGGGATGGTCATGCGGCCCGCATGAATGGGAAACAGCGCCACCGACAGTTCGTGCACATGGTGCCGGACGCCGTTGATCACGCGCGTGTAGATGCGGGCGTCGCCCATGTCCTCCTTGCGGAACTGGCTGTCGTCGTAAGAAAGTTTCAGATCGAGGTTCTTCGCTTCCACCTTGCGGAACAGCTGGAACGTGTAGATGATTTGCTCGTTCACATACGGGTTTTTATTGGAGACCTTCGTTTTGATGTACGCCAGCGTGCTGGCGGCGGCCGGGTTGCGCGGCGCTTTCGCCACGTTCACGCGGATCGGCTGGGAACGGTAGGTTTTCCCCTGCACCTCCACGCTGGAAGGGCCGATCTCGAAAGAGCCGGATTTCGTGGGCGCGAGCAGGTAGTTGTAGGTGAACGCCACGCGCGTCTCGCCGTTGATGATCCGCGTCGAGGAGGCGGTGCCGCGCGAGCGGATACGGAACTCAGGCAGCTCCGGCAGCGTCGGCGGCGGCGCGTTGCGCACGCCTTCCAGCGTCAGGGAAAGCTGCAGGCTGTCCTCCAACGTCAATTCGGTTTTGTCCACCGTGGCGGTCAGCGCAATGCCGTCCGCCCGCGCCGTGGACGCGAACGCCGCGGTCACGAAAAGGCAGCACGCCAAAGCCGCGAGCCGGAATCGCTGCAATATTTTGGATGCCTTTGAACAACGCGCCCGCATGCGGTCACCAGTCCTTTTCCGGCTGTGCGGTTCCGCCGGCGCGCAGCTCGGACTTGCGTTTCTGAAATCGCTTGAGATTCTCATCCAGGGAGCCCAGCCACCGTTCGGCCTGCTGTTCCGTCAGTTCGCCGTTCGATTCGGCCTGCGCGGTCTGCTGCGGTTTCTCCCCGGCCGGAGTGGAATCCGGCGTTGGAGCCGGTGGTTTCTGTGCCTGCCCGGAGGGGCCTTGCTCTCCGGGTCTGGGAGAACCCGGCGGTGCGCCGGAATCACCGGGATCGCCGCCCGGATCGGGGTTCGTTCCGTCGTTGTCCGTGGGATCGCCGTCGCCTTTTCCTTCACCCTCATCCTGATTGGGCGCGTTGCCGGAATTTTTCTGTTTCTGCATCTGTTCGCGCACGAACTCCAGGTTGTATTTGGCGTCCATGTCCGAAGGATCGAGTTCCAGCGCCTTTTTAAAGGCCAGGGCGGACTCCTCCAGCTTGCCCATCCGGAACAGCGTGTTGCCCGTGTTGTACAGCGATTTCTGCTTCAGCGGGCGGCCGGAGTTGCCGGAGGCCGCCTGAATGTATTCCTGCAGGGCGTCTTTGTACTTTCCCTGCCTGTAGTAGCTGTTGCCGAGGTTGTAGGCGATGCCCGGATCGTCGGGCCGGCCGCCCTGGGCTTCGAGGAATTTCTGTTCCGCCTTGTCGAAAGCCTGCCCGGAGTACTCCCGGACCCCTTCGCGCAGCTTGGACTGGGTGGAATCGAACGCGATCCCGCCGCTGGCCCCGGTTGCGGGTGCGCTCAGCAGAATGAAGACGAGGGTCTGTAGCAAGCGTGCTTTCAACAAAGGAATCATCCAGTTCCGGCAGCCGGGCGTTGCGGCTGACCGCCGCCGGGAGCCGTCAGCCAAACGATGCGGGTTGTTCATTTCAATGATACCGAATTTTCAGGCCCGGAAAAACCCCTCCCGGAGTTTCCTCACAAAAGCATCGCAAAGAAAAAGGGGTTTGCAGTGTTGAGAACTGCAAACCCCGGTTTTTCCGCCCCTGCAGGCGCCGGAACGGGCCGGAAGCGCACACTGTTTCCGGTCGGTCCTGGCGCTTTCGATCAGGTCAATCCAGTGCTGCTATTCAAAACTCAAAAAAAGGTCACTTGCTCTTTTTCTGAGGGGTTTTGCCTGCTGCGTCTTTCTTTTTGTCGTCGTCCTTGCTGTCACTCGCTGTGGAAGCCGATTTTTTAGCGCTGCTGGAACCGGACGATTTGCCTTTTTTTGCGGTGTCGTCCATTTTTTTGGACGTTGCGGTGGTTTTGCCTTTGGCCATCGGATCGCCCGCAAAGGCGGCGAACGGAATGGCCAGGGATGCGACGAACAGGATGCTGACAAACACGGCTGTGAATTTCTTCATGAGGGCTTCTCCTTTTCAAGGATGGTAATTGTGTGTTTCGGGACGGTAAAAACGATAAAAAAAACTTATCAAGTAAAAATCGGAAGTTCAATAGCACATTGTGGGTGAAACCGTGACCGGCGTCACAAAAACCGAAAAAAGTCCGTACGGGAAATAAAAACAAATGCAGCTCATATATCTATTTGAGTTATATAGATTTAAATTGGCGTGGAGTCCTGCCGGGCCGGGGCCCGGCCGGGCAAATCCGCCCGCTGAGGCATGCTGCCGGCGAGTGCGAACGCAAAATCTAAGATTTTAAGTGAAGTGTAAATTTAGGCAGGGTGAAATCGGAAAAAAGAATCCGGAAAGCCAGGGATATCCCGTTTCGGAAATATTAAGTACCCAACCAGGAAAACCTTCGCATAAGTCTGGCGGGTGGCGATTCAGAGTTTTTCAATGTCACGCTGAGCTTGTCGAAGGGTGCGGGATCATGCTTCGACAGAGCCTGTCCTGAGCTGTCATCCTGAGCTTGTCGAAGGACGAAGGTCTCAGCATGACAGCCAATGAAATTCACAACGGTTTCAATAAGGGGCGGGGAGCGGCGGATCAGGTATTGGGGTCTTTGGCCTCCGCGCCGATGAACTTGAGGTCCTCCACCGGCAGCGAAACATTCTTGTAATTGAAGATGCGATCCTTGCGGCTGCTGATGCGGCGCATCTTCACGGACACGGCGCGGTTGTCCCGCTGCACCTGCCTGAGTTGGCGATGCAGCTCATCCAGCGTGCGCACCGGCTGCCCGTTCACCGCCATGAGCCGGTCCCACGGGCCGATGTGCTTGCTCTCGCCGATGGAGCCCGGTTCGACATAATCGACTTTCAGGGAATACGCCATTTCCGAGCGGTCGCGGAACGGCACGGGCGCGAACAGCACGCCGGAGAAGAACACGCCTTTGCGCTCGGTGACGCGCGGCGCCGGATGGAGCCGGCCGGTGATGATCTGTTTCCTGCCGTCGCGCAGGATTTCCAGATCGAACCGGTCGAGCCTGCCGCGCAGCGAGTGCACCCATTGTCCCTCGTTTTCGACCGGAGTGTTGTCCGGCAGCGTCCTCAGGATCACATCCCCCTCCCGCAGCGGCAGCAGGCCGGGTTCGAGATAGGTGCGGGCCACCACCAGCTGGTTGCGGCTCTCCGTGTCTTCCTGAAACAGCACCGTAAGATCGGGCGGCGAAGGGTCGCGGCCCTCCCGCAGCAGCGAGAGCACCCGGCACAGGTATTTCATGGGTTCCGCGAAATTGGTGTTCTGGTTTTCCTCCCGGTTCAGCGTCGCCGTGTTCATGCCGACGACCTGGCCGCTGCGCGTGCTGATCAGCGGTCCGCCCGAGTTGCCCGGATTGATCGGTGCATCCGTTTGCAGCAGCTCGCCGCCTAGCCGCGAGGTGATGCCGGAGATGATGCCGCGCGTTCCGGTGAACGAGAATTTCCAGGGATGCCCGAACGCACCGATGGAATGGCCGATCTCCGGCATCGCGTCGCACAGCAGCGGCGCGGTTTTCGCCTGCCGGGGAATGCGCGCGGGCGCGATGCGGATGAGCGCCATGTCCAGGTACGGGTCGACGTACAGTTTTTCCGCCGGGTTCTCGGGCTGATTGTGAAACGCCGCCGTGATGTGCGACGGCGAACGCGACACCACGTGCGCGTTCGTCATCACCCAGCCGCGCGCCTTGTCCACCAGGAATCCGGCTCCGGTCGAGGAGCCTTTCTTTTCTCCGTCGAAAGGAATCTTGACGCGTGTTTCGATTTTAACCGTGTACTGCATGGCCTGCTTGAAAACGATTTCATTTTGCAGCGCATGCACGGGAACGGCGGTGAACACACAGAGCAGAACAGTGAGAGAGATTTTCATGGGTTTTTGGGCTTGTGGAGAGGACAAGGAAACGGGAAGGTTGGAGGAGTTTGTCCGGCGGAGCGAGAACCGCTGAGAAAGCCGGACACCGTTGATATTTCGATAGTAATTTTAATTAAATTCGATACTTATGTCAACCGTTTGCAGCGGGAAAATCGAAAGTGTACAGCGGAGGCTGCGGGATGAAGAATTCGCTGCATGCACCGAATTATGAAAGCCTGGGGTTCAACTGTCACCCTGAGCCCTCCGTCCTTCGACAAGCTCAGGATGACAGCTCAGGACAGGCTTTATCCAGGGTGTACGGAATCATGCTTCGAAAGGCTCTGCATGACAGAGAAAAGATCCTGCAATGGTCTTGAAGCCATAAAAAAAGCCCCCGCTTGCGCGGGGGCTTTGAGTGCTCGATTCACGCCGCGGTCATTCGCGCGGATTGCCCATGATGCGCAGCAGCATCAGGAACAGGTTGATGAAGTCCAGGTACAGCGTCAGCGCGCCGATCACCGCTTCCTTGGTGTCCTCATCGGTGCCCTCGTTGCCGAGGATGTTCATGTTCTTGATCTTCTGCGTGTCGTAGGCGGTCAGGCCGACGAAGATGAGCACGCCCGCATAGGTGATGATCCAGTGCATCATCTCGTTCTTCAGAAAGATGTTGACCACCGAAGCGATGATGATGCCGATCAGCCCCATGAACAGAAAGCTGCCCATCGAGGTGAGGTCCTTTTTGGTCGTGTAGCCGTAAAAGCTCATGGCGCCGAACGTGCCGGCCGTCACCAGAAATGTGGCGGTGATGGACGCCGTCGTGTATGCCAGGAAAATGAACGAGAAGGTGAGGCCCGTGAGACCGGCGTACAGGATGAACACGCCGGTGGCCTGGCTGGCGGACATCTTCTGCACGCGGAACGACAGATAAAACACCAGACCCAGCTGCGCGATCACAAGACCGATGGGAATGATCGGGCTGGCCGTGATGATCCCCAGCGCCGTCGGGCTGTTGGCCACGAAGAACGCCAGAAAACCCGTCACCGCGAGGCCTGCCGTCATCCAGTTGTAGACGCGCACCATGAAACGCTGCTGTTCCGCGGCGATCGCGTCCTGACTCATGTGACTCGGGATGTTTCTCGAAATGTTTTCCATAGAACCGTTCACCTCAATAGGAATGTCGTCGATGTCCCGGCAAAAGCGGGAGGAATGCCAATCGTCAGGCCGGAAAATCCGGCCGCAGTCATAAATGAAACCCCCGTTTCGGAAAGTCAAGCGCCTTCAAAAACAGGGGATATTTCATGTTATTTTAACAAATCCGGCTGCCCCGGCGCAACGGAGATACGGCGCTGCGGCGCAGGACGCGGTTTTTCATCGATGAAAAAATCCGCCGCCAGGCAGATCAGGGCCAGCAGGATCAGCCATTGAAACCGCTCGTGCCACTGCTTGCGGCGCTGCGATTTCAGCTCGGTCTTCTCCAGGCTCCCGAGAATGCTCTCTTTATAGATCTGCGTGAGGTCGAGGTCGCCGGTGACGGAACGCACGTAGGTGCCCCCCGTTTCCAGGGCAATCGCCTGCAGCGTGGCTTCGTCCAGCTTCGTCAGGATGACCTCGCCGCTGGCGTCCTTCTTGAACCCGCCTTTGGCGTCGGCGCTCGGAATCGGCGCCCCCAGTTCCCGGCCGATGCCGATCGTGTAGATCTGCACACCCTGTTCGGCGGCCCGCCGCGCCGCCTCGACCGGTTCGCCCGAATGGTCCTCACCGTCGGTGATGAGGATCACCGCCTTGGACTTTTTTTCCTGGCCGCGCAGCGCCTCCAGCGACACGCGGATGGCCTTTGCCAGAGCGGTGCCCTGGATCGACAGGATGTCCGTGTCAACGGCCGAGAGAAACAGCTTCGCCGCCTGGTAGTCGAGCGTCAGCGGGCACTGCACGAACGCGTCGCCCGCGAACACCACCAGCCCGATGCGGTCCCCCTCCAGCATGTCGATGAGATCGAGCACCTTGCGCCGCGCCCGGTCCAGCCGGTTTGGCTTGATGTCCTCGGCCAGCATGCTGCGGGACACATCCAGCGCCACCACCAGATCCAGCCCGAACTGCTGCTTTTCCTTCCATTGATAACCCCAGCGCGGCTGCGTGAAGGCGAGCATGCAGAACAGCACCGCCAGCACCGTGAGGATCAGCCGCAGGCGCTGCTTTTCCGCGAAGCGCGGCCCCACCAGTTTCGGCAGCAGGGGTTCGCCGCAGAAGCGGGCCGCCATCCGCCGCCGGCGCCGCGCCCCCCACACGAGAAACAGGATCAACGGCGGCAGCAGCCAGAGCAGGTTCAGGTATTGCGGCTGTCCGAGCTGCATCAGGGAACCCTCATCAGGCGGGTGTTGGCGAGCAGGACCTCCAGCAGAAACAGGGCCAGCCCCGGAATCAGGAAATAGGGGAACAGCTCGTTGAATTCCGAGTGGTCGAGGACCTTGACTTCCGAGGTTTCCAGCCGGTCGATCTGGTTGTACACCTCTTTCAGCGTGTCCACGTCCTTGGCGCGGAAGTACCGCCCGCCGGTCATGTCCGCGATCTCCTTCAGTGTTTTTTCGTCCATCTCCACGTCCTGGTAGACGAAGCGCTTGCCGAACAGGGAATCCACCAGAAACGGCGCCTTGCCCTCGGTGCCCACGCCGATGGTGTAGATCTTGACGCCGAACTGTTTGGCGATCGACGCCGCCTGCGCCGGCGTGATGCTGCCGGCGGTGTTGCGCCCGTCGGTCAGCAGGATGACCACCCGGCTCTGCGCCTTGAGGTCCTTGAGGCGCTTGACCGCGATCCCGATCGCCGACCCGATCGCCGTGGCGTTGCCCGCCAGGCCGATGCGCGTGTCGCGCAGAAACGACAGCAGGATGTCGTGATCCAGCGTGAGCGGGCACTGCGTGAACGCCTCTTCGCCGAACACCACCATGCCCAGCCGGTCGTAGGGCCGGTTGGCGATGAATTCCGCGACCACGTCTTTGACCACCTGCAGCCGGTCGATGCGTTCTCCGTCCTTCATGAAATCCATCGCCTGCATGCTGACCGAGGTGTCGATGGCCAGCATGATGTCCACACCCGCCGACAGGATCTCCGTGCTCTTGCGCCCTTCCTGCGGCCGCGCCAGCGCAATGACAAGAAGCACGATGGCCAGGATGCGCAGGACCCGGGGCACCGAGGCCAGCCAGTGCGTGCGCGCGGGCAGGATCGATTTCAGCCGCGCGATGGACGAGTAATGCAGCACCGTCTGTTTGCGGCCGCGTGCCAGCATCACCGCAAACGGCAGCAACAGGAGCAGAAGCAAAAGCCAGGGATCTTCGAAGCGGAAAAATTCCATGATTTGCCAGTGAGCGAATTAAAAAAAGCAGCGAAGCCGCCGGTCGCGGTTCGGATTCACAGCCTGGCCGCGGTCTCCGGGGCATCGGCAGGGGCGGCGTCGGGGGCGGTGCTGCGGATCAGCTGCACCACGTCCGGCATCGGGTCTGCAGGCGCGTCGTCCAGAGAGCGCGCGAACTTGACCCGGTCGGTCTGCCTGAGCACGGCGTCGGTGCGCTTGCGCAAAGCATTGCCAAGCACCGGATTCTCGTACAGGTAAGCGGCGATCTCTTCCGTGGTCCAGTCGAGCGCGGGAAACGCGAAACGGTCCTGCAAATAGCGGCGGAAAATTTCTGAGAGCTGAAAATGGTATTCCCGCAATTCTCCCGATTCCAGCAGGCCGCGCGCCTTCAGGGCATCCAGATCCTTTAGCGCCCGCTCGTGCGGAAGCAGCGCCGAAAGGCTGGTTGCCTCCCGCTGCGCGCGCCGTCCTCCGGCCCGCCGCCAGAGGAAATAGACGAAAGCCAAAAGTCCCGCGCACACAAGCACCATGAACAGAATCGGGAGCCAGTCGCGGCCGGCCTGGAGCACCGGCTTGATGTCGCGGATGTCCGTGGGTTCTCCCTGCAGGCGCAGGATCGACTGCACTTCCAGTTCCAGCTGCCAGGTGGACGCGGTCCCTTCGGTTGCTTCACCGTTCCCGTGCACCGTGAACGGCACATCCATCCTGGGAAACAGGATTTTCCCGATCGCGTCGGCGCGGTACTGGATCCAGAACTCCGTCTTATTGAGTTTCTTTTTCGTCTCGCCGTCACGCCGTCCCCGGTCCACCCGTTCCAGCCCTTCAATCGCAGGAAATTCCGGCGCCCTCGGCTCGATCGACGCCTCGTGCCAGACCGTCACCGTGTACGTGACCAGATCGCCGAGCGTCGCCTGGTAGCGGTCGAGATGCACTTCCAGCGAAACCGGAGAGGAGGGGGCTTTCTCACCATCCTCTGCATGCGCCCATACGGGCATCATCAGCCCAGTCAAAACGAGGCCCACCGCCAAAAGAAAAACATGCCGCCGGAGTTTCATTCCTGTCCGCAACCTCATGGGATGGTTTTGCGACATTCCGCGATGTGCGACTTCAACGCATCGCCCGGTTCCTTCGCCGCCAGCTCCGCCTGGTAGAACCAGACCAGCGCTTCGGGGCAGTTGCCCAGTTCCCGGTACAGCGCACCGATGGTCTCGGAAACTTCGGCCCGGCGTTCAAGATCGACCTTGGCTTTTTCAAGATAACGCTGGTACTGCTCAATGGCCTGCTGCTTGAGCCCCGCCCGTTCGAGCTTGCCCGCCACATCGTACAGACGGTTCGGCCATTGCGCGCTTTTGGACGGCGACAGCATCTTGCTGAACAGCTGCAGGGAAAACACCGCGAACGCGCCCACCGTCACGACGGTCAGCACGATCACGAAGATCTTGACCCCGCGCCCGACGCCTTCATTGTTTGGATTCTCCGGCGGCGAATTCATGTCAGTGTTTTTTCTCCCGCATTTTAAAATAGCGCACCAGCGGTTCGACGAGGGAACGGTCCGTGCGGATCGTCACCACATCGATGTTCATCGCGTTGAGCACCCGTTTCTGCGCCAGGAACGCCTTTTTCGTCAGCACGGCATACTGTTTCGCCCAGGAGCGGTCGTGTGTGTCGATCAGGATGGTTTCGCCCGTTTCGGCGTCTTCCAGGTGCAGCAGCCCGACGTCTGGCAGCGTTTCTTCGCGCGGGTCCTGGATCCACAGCGCGACGATGTCGTGTTTCTGCTTCGCCAGCCGGAGCGTGCCCTCGTAGCCCTCGCATTGAAAATCCGAGATCAGGAACGTGACCGTCTTGCGTTTCTGCACGTTTGACAGGTATTCCAGCGGCAGGTTGAGGTCCGTGCCGCGGCCTTCCGGGCTGAAATCCAGGATGGTGCGGATGATGTTCCACACATGCGCCTTGCCCTTCTTGGGCGGGATGTACCGCTCGATCCGGTCCGAGAACACCATCAGTCCGATCTTGTCGTTGTTGCGGATCGCCGTGAACGCCAGGATCGACGCCAGTTCCGCCGCGACCTCGTTTTTCAGTTTTCCCGCCGATCCGAACGCGCCGGACGAACTGACGTCCACCAGCAGCATCAGCGTCAGCTCCCGCTCCTCCTTGAACTCCTTGATGAACGGTTGATTCATGCGCGCGGTCACGTTCCAGTCGATCAGGCGCACGTCGTCGCCCGGCTGGTACTCCCGCACCTCGCTGAACTCCATGCCGCGGCCCTTGAACGCCGACACGTATTCCCCCGCCATCAGGTCGTTGACCAGATGGCTGGTCTTGATCTGGATCGACCGCACCTTGTCCAGCAGCTCGGAAGACACCGCCGTATCGGTTTCCTGCGGTTCCGGCAGCTCGAACCAGTCGAAGAATCGGGAAAGGAAAGCCATCGTCCGGAAAGACAGTCAAGGAACTTCGACGGTGTCGAAGATTTTTTTGAGGATGTCGTCGGCCGTCACGTTTTCCGCTTCCGCCTCATAGGAGAGGAGGATGCGGTGACGCAGCACGTCCAGGCCGATGCTTTTGATGTCGTGCGGGACCACGTAGCCGCGTCCCTGCAGGAAGGCGTACGCCTTCGACACCCGGTTGAGGAAGATCGACGCCCGCGGTGACGCGCCGAACTGGATCAGCTTCGCCAGCGATCCGAGATTGTGCTTTTCCGGATCGCGGGTCGCCGCCACCAGCTGGATGATGTAATCCTGCAGGTTTTCGTCGATGTAGATCGCGTCGAACACCTTGCGCGCCTCAAGCAGCTGCTCAGGCCGCACCACGGCCTTCACCGGCGTGTGATTGTTGGACGAGGCCATGCGCTGCATGATGCGTTTTTCCTCCTCCGCCGTCGGGTAGGTGACCTTGAGCTTGAACAGAAACCGGTCCACCTGCGCCTCGGGCAGCGGGTAGGTGCCCTCCTGCTCGATCGGGTTCTGCGTGGCGATCACCATGAACGGCTCGGCCAGGTCGAAGGTCTGCCCGCCGATGGTGATCTGCCGCTCCTGCATGGCTTCCAGCAGGGCGCTCTGCACTTTCGCGGGCGCGCGGTTGATCTCGTCGGCGAGCACGATGTTGGTGAACAGCGGCCCCTTTTTGATCGAGAACTCGCCGGTTTTCGGCTGGTAGACCTGGGTGCCCAGCAGGTCCGCCGGCAGCAGGTCGGGCGTGAACTGGATGCGCTTGAAATCCGCGTGGATGGTCTGCGCCAGCGTTTTCACCGAGGTGGTCTTGGCCAGGCCCGGCACCCCTTCCAGCAGCAGGTGCTCGCCCGCGAGCAGCCCCAGTATCAGCCGCTCCATGAGATGGGTCTGGCCCACCAGCACTTTTTCCAGCTCCTTCAGCAGGGGCTGGACGAAATCACCGGTCTCTTTGACCTTTTCGGTCATCGCGTCGATGTTGTAGGCCATGACGGGGTCCGAATCAGAGATGGGAAGTGTGAATACGGGATCCCGGCCAGTGCGCGTGTGCCGCGTCTGGCCGGGAGAGAGTCTGGACAAAAAATAATTATACAGAATCTGAATGCAAATTCATCCGGGTTTTGTGAGTCTGCAATCGGCCCGATGCGCGCGATCCGCATTCGCAGTGCGTGTGCGCCGGGGAAGGCTTTGTCCGGTAAAGCGCGCTTCGCGTTGTGCGATTTCTGTGAGCGTTGTGTATGAGGATTTTGGGCGGCTGAATTTCAGGATCGAAGAACCTATCCAAATGTGCGCAGGGCAGAACCGGATCGAAGCAAGGGCACGAAAAGCCCGTGAAAAACGCGCAGAATTGCGAGGCTTGCATCCCGGTGCACGCCGTCCGCCACATTAACCCGCAAAATATCAAGGGGATTGAATGACGCTCGCAGTGGATACAACCATCGATCCCTGGCGGGAAAGCGGGTACAACGCATCCCGATGGGGAACTCATTTAAGCCGCCGTTTCGGCCTGCGGGGCATTTTGAATATTTTGACTTTACGAACCGCACGGACTTAAATAGAATGGCCTGTTAAACACCACTTCCTGCAAACACAGCAACCCGGATCTTCGTATGACCACCAAAACCGAGAAAGACATCGACGGGCTCATCGAGCAGGGCCTCAACGCGGATAAAAGCGAGCTGGATCTTCGGGAAAAAGAAATCGACGACGACACCCTGAAAAAGATCGTCGCGTCGGATAAAGCCAAGGGCGTCACCACGCTGTTCCTTGAGTTCAACGATGTCGGGGACGACGGCATCCGCGCCCTGCTCGATTCCGAGCACATGAAGTTCCTCACCGTGCTGAACCTGTTCAAGAACAAGGTGACCGACGCCGGTGTCGAGGCGATGGCCAAATCCAAGACGCTGCTCAACCTGTCGGAACTCATCATGAGCGACAATGAAGTCGGCCCGAAGGGCGCGCGCGCCCTCGCCGAATCGACGACGCTGTCGAATCTGGTGTCCCTGTGGCTGGGAGACAAGCTCGGCGACGAAGGCGTTCAGGCGCTGGCCGCCTCGACCCGCCTCACCAAGCTCAACCTGCTGAGCCTGTACCGCAACGACATCGGCAACGAAGGCGCGTTCGCCATCGCCGATTCCAAAAGCCTGTCCCAGTTGACCGAGCTCAACCTCAACTGGAACTACATCGAGGCCGAAGGTGTCGAGGCCATGGCCCAGTCGGAGACGCTGAAGAACCTCACGCAGCTGACCCTGACCTACAATCCGATCGGGCGTCGCGGCGGCATCGCCATTGCGAATTCGGAAGTGTTCAAGAACCTCACGCTGCTGGATCTTTACGAAGCCGAGATCGGCGACGACGGCGCCCGCGCTCTCGCCGAATCGAAGAACCTCGCCAATCTGGAAACCCTCATTCTGATCCGCAACGACGTGAGCGAGGAAGTGCAGAAACTGTTTGAAGATTCCAGGAACCTGCCCAAATTGACCAAAGTCCTGTTCAAGCCGGAGGGCGGGGAAGTCTGATCCTCCGGTTGAGCGCGGCACTGCCCCGTTCAAGGCGCAGCCCCGGTGATGCCGCACCGCGCGCCGCAGACCGCAAGCCGTAAAAATAGGGTATACTGCTGCAAAACTCCAGACCGGTTTGGTCATCCTTCCGGAACCGTTCCATATTCATGAGGCGTCATGTTCACCGGAGAAAAACCCGATCTGCTCGATTTCTGGGCGTTCAGTGAAAACAGTATCTATGTCGTCGGCAAGGACGGCATTCCGCAGCATTACGACGGCGAGGAATGGCTGCCGGTGCGCACCGAAAACACCAATCCCCTCATGGGCATCTGGGCTTCCGATGAGAACAACATCTACGCCGTGGGCATCGGCGGCGTCGTCCTGCACTATGACGGCAAAGTCTGGAACATGATCGACACCGGAAGCTACGACTCCTTAAACTCCGCGTTCGGCTTCGACGCCGACAACATTTTCTTCTACGGCGTCGGCGGCCGCATGCTGTTCTGGGACGGCGAAAAATGGAACTACCGCGAGCCCAACACCATCCACGACATCTTCGGCATGTGGGGCGAGGACATCAACCACATTTACGCCGTGGGCGGGGAGGGCGTGTTCCGCTTCTACGACGGCCAGCAGTTCCAGCGCAAAGAGGAGCTGACCGAAGAAACCATTTCGCTTTATGGCGTGTGGGGAACCCGCACCGACAACGTCTACGTGGTGGGCTCGTACGGCACCATCCTGCACTTTGACGGCAGCGAATGGAACAAAATGGAATCGGGCACCGAGGAATACCTGCTGAGCGTCTGGGGCACGGGCGAGGACGACATCTTCGCCGTCGGCGACAACGCCGTGATCCTGCATTACGACGGCAAAGCCTGGTCCCCCATGCAGCCGCCGCGCGAGGATTACTTCACCAAAGTGCGGGGGCTGGGCAAGGATCGCGTCTTTGCGGTGGGCGACAACGGCGCCGTCATCAAGTACGATGGCACGCAGTGGACCGACATGTCGCTGTGAAAGCAATGCGTCCCCCTTCGACAGTCTCAGGGTGACAGAAAAAGTTTTAATCAATAACAGAACCTGTTCATCGAACACGTAAAACGAAATTCATTATGCCGCGACTGACTGAAAACCATCTCCTGTCCATTACCGGGTTCGGCGAAAACGACATCTTCATCGGCGGCGCCGAAGGCACCCTGCTGCACTTCGACGGCAATGAATGGAAAAAAATGGAGCTGACCGGCCGGTCCCGCTACACCATCAAGGGGCTGTGGGGCAGCGCGCCCGACAACGTGTTCGCCGTCGCCACCGACGGCGTGATCCTGCATTACGACGGCAGCGAATGGAAGCCCATGCAGACCGACAAGTTGCCGCCCATGACCGGCATCTTCGGGCTGGGGCCCGACGAAGTGTACGCCTGTTCCCGGCTGGGGAAAATCCTGCGCTTCGACGGCAGCGAATGGAAATTTCTGCGCACCGGCACCGACACCGACATCACCCGGCTCTGGGGTTGCAGGGAATCCGGGATGCACGCGGTCGGTTACGACGGGCTCGTCCTCAGGCAGGAGGGCGATCAGTGGGTGCGCCTGACCTTCAATTGCAACGCCGAGTTTTACGGGTTTTACGGGTTCGGCCCGAAGGAGATGTACATCGTCGGTTCCGACGGCGCCATCTTCCGTTTCAACGGCGCCGAGTTCACCGAAATGCCCTCCCGCACCATGGAATTTTTCCTCGATGTCTGGGGACCCTCCAGCGACATGGTGTTCGCCGTGGGCGACGAAGGCATGATCCTGTTTCTGGAAGGCGACCAGTGGACCCGCATCGAATCCAACACCAAGGAATACCTGACCGCCATCTGGGGCACGTCCGAGGAAAACATCTACGCCGTGGGCGACAACGGCCTCATCCTCCACTGGAACGGCGAGGACTGGAAACCCGTCGAGTGATCCTCTGGTTTCTGGATGGACCATTCAGAAAAACACGGCTCCTCAGATGTCATCCTGAGCCTGTCGAAGGATGGCCCAACTGAAGCGAATGCAAGGGTTTCTAATTGCTTGACACCCTCACGCGCCGGATGCTAATGTCATAGGGCTAAACCCTTGAATTTAATATGATTTTGACTTTAACCGCCGTTTAATCAAGCCATTGTCTCAAAGGCGCCCGCGCCCGGAATCGCCGAAGCGGACATTCTGAGGCAAAGAGCCGGAAAACCCGCGCCGTCTCATGTTCACACCCTCGCTGGAAGAGTTCAGAAAAAAAGCCCGGGAAGGCAACCTGATCCCCGTGTACAAGGAGATCATCGCCGATCTGGACACCCCGGTGTCGGCGTATCTCAAAATCCGCGGCGGCTCCCACTCCTTCCTGCTGGAAAGCGTGGTGGGCGGGGAAAAATGGGCGCGCTACTGCTTTCTCGGCTGCGACCCCACGCGCATCGTTTCGGCGAAGGGAACCACCGTCACCGTGGAGAACCGCGACACCGGCGAGAAACGCGAATTCCAGAAGGAAGACCCGCTCGCCGCCGTCAAGGAGATCCTGGCCGAGTACCGCCCGGTGGACGTGGACGGCCTGCCGCGTTTTTCCGGCGGCGCCGTGGGTTTCGTCGGCTACGACACGGTGCGGTTTTTCGAGGGGCTGCCCGAACAGACCGTGGACGATCTCGACTGCCCGGACGTGCTGTTCGTCATCACCGACACCCTGCTCATCTTCGACAACGTCAGCCAGACGATCAAGATCGTGTCCAACGCGCATGTGAACGGCGGCGACTGCGACGCGGAATACGCAAAGACACTGGACAAGATCCGCGCCCTGGAAGCAAAGCTGCGCGCGCCCGCACCGGAATTGCAGGGCGAGAGCGGCAACGGCAGCCGTTCCGCGCCGCCGTCGCTTAAGTCCAATTTCGAGGAAGAGGCGTTCAAGAACGCCGTCCTCAAGGTGAAAAACTACATTCACGAAGGCGATGCCATCCAGGTGGTGCTGTCCCAGCGCCTCAAGTTCGAAATCAGCCAGGACCCGTTCAACATCTACCGCGCGCTGCGCACCATCAATCCCTCTCCTTATATGTACTTTCTCAAGCTGGGCGAGTTCCAGGTGGTCGGCTCGTCGCCGGAGGTGCTGGTGCGCCTGGAAGGGGAAAACGTCGAGGTGCGCCCCATCGCCGGAACGCGCAAGCGCGGCAAAAACGAAGACGAGGACCTGGATCTGGAAAAAGACCTGTTGAGCGACGCCAAGGAACTGGCCGAACACATCATGCTGGTGGACCTGGGCCGCAACGACCTCGGCCGGGTGGCGCAGATCAGCACCGTCGAGGTGAACGAACAGTTCAGCATCGAACGCTATTCGCACGTCATGCACATCGTTTCCAACGTGCGCGGCCTGCTGAAAAAGGGGCTCGACTGCTTCGACGTGCTGCGCGCGGCGTTTCCCGCGGGCACCGTGTCCGGCGCGCCGAAGATCCGCGCCATGGAGATCATCGAGGAGCTGGAGCCGACGCGCCGGGGTCTGTATGCGGGCGCGGTGGGCTACATCAGCTTCACCGGCAACATGGACACCGCCATCGCCATCCGCACGCTGTTGATCAAGGACAAGGCCGCCTACCTCGGCGTCGGCGCGGGCATCGTCGCCGATTCGGTGCCGCAGAACGAATTCGAGGAAACCATGAACAAGGGCCGGGCGCTGCTCAAGGCGATCGAAGCGGCCGAGCGGGGGTTGTTCCGATGACGCCGGCGGGAATACGCTATAATAGCCCGATCAGGCCGGACGGTTTCCGGCGGGAAATCGAGGAGTGCCCGGCATGATCCTGATGATCGACAATTACGATTCCTTCACCTACAACCTCGTCCAGTACATGGGCGAGCTGGGCGCGGAGCTGGAGGTGTTTCGCAACGACAAGATCGGCCTCGATGAGATCGAAGCGCGGGCGCCGGACAAGATCGTCATCTCTCCCGGTCCCTGCACGCCGGACAAGGCGGGCATCTCCGTCGACCTGGTGCGGCGTTTCGCGGGCAAGATCCCGATTCTCGGCGTGTGCCTGGGGCATCAGTCCGTCGGCCAGGCGATGGGGGCGAAGATCGTCAAAGCCGGGCGCCTGATGCACGGCAAGACCTCGATGATCCGTCACGACGGCAAACAGTTGTTCGAAAACCTGCCCAACCCGTTCGAGGCGACCCGCTACCATTCGCTGGTGCTGGAACGCAAAAGCCTGCCGGACTGTTTCCTCATCTCCGCCGAAAGCGACGACGGCGAGATCATGGGCATCCGCCACAAGGAGCTGCCGCTGGAGGGCGTGCAGTTTCATCCCGAATCGATCCTGACGCTTTCGGGCAAGGATCTGTTGAAGAATTTTCTCAACATGCCGGCGGCGCGGGTCAACGCATGAGCATCCAGGAGGCTCTGGAAAAAATCCTGGCAGGGCAGAGCCTGAAAGAGCAGGAGATGATCGCCGTCATGCAGGCGGTCATGCAGGGCGAGGTGGCCGCCGCGCCCCTGGCTGCATTTCTGACCGCCCTTAGAATGAAGGGCGAGACCGTCGAAGAGATCCTCGGCGCGGCGCGGGTGATGCGCGAAAAAGCCGAGACCGTGTCCGTCGACGCGGGCACCATTGTCGACACCTGCGGCACCGGCGGCGACGGCGGACAGACGTTCAATATCTCGACGGCGGCGGCGTTCGTCGCGGCGGGAGCGGGCGTCACCATCGCCAAGCACGGCAACCGCGCGGTGTCCAGCAGCTCCGGCAGCGCCGACGTGCTGAAATGCCTGGGCGTGAACGTCGAGGCGGGCAAAGAACAGGTGGAAGCCTGTATCAAGCATGCGGGCATCGGTTTTCTGTTCGCGCCGCTGATGCACAAAGCGATGAAGCACGCCGCACCCGTGAGAAAAGAGCTGGGCATCCGCACGCTGTTCAACCTGCTCGGGCCGCTGACCAATCCGGCGGGCGCGCACGCGCAGGTCGTGGGCGTGTTCGACGGCAAGTGGGTGACGCCGATCGCGGAGGTGCTCAACGCGCTGGGCACGCGCCAGGCTCTGGTGGTGCACGGCGACGACGGGCTGGACGAGATTTCCCTGATGAGCGGCACCCGCGTCGCCGAGCTCAAGGACGGAACGGTGCGCGAGTATTCGGTGCAGCCGGAAGATTTCGGCATGAAGCGCTGTTCGCCGCTGATGGTCCGCGGCGGACAGCCCGAGGAAAACGCCGCCATCCTGCGCGCCGTGCTGGAAGGACGGCCCGGACCGCAGACCGACATCGTGCTCCTCAACGCCGGCGCCGCCATCGCCGTGAGCGGCAATGCCGATTCCCTGCTGGCCGGAGTGCAGGAAGCGCGCGAATCGCTGCTCTCGGGAGCGGCCGCCAAAAAACTGAACGATTTGATTGCCGTCAGCAACGCCTGAGCACACGCACCATGCCGACCATACTGGATAAAATATTCGCCGATAAAAAAGAAGCGCTGGACGAGGCGAAGCGCAGGACGCCGCTCAGCGAGATCAAGGGCCGCGCCAGCGAACGCCCTGCGGTCCAGGATGTGCGTCACGCGCTGGAGCGATCCGAACTCTCGCGCATCATCGCCGAGATCAAACGGCGCACGCCGTTCAAGGGCGAGCTGCTCGCCGATTTCGACGCGGTGGAGATCGGCAGAAGCTACGCGGACAACGGCGCCGCCGCCATCTCCATCCTGACCGAAAGCCGGCATTTCGGCGGCAGCCTGGAAGCATTCGAAAGCGTGCGCGCGGCGGTTTCGACGCCGCTGTTGCGCAAGGATTTCATTTTCGACGAATACCAGGTGCACGAATCGCGCGCCTGTGGCGCCGATTTTTTTCTGCTGATCGCGACCTCGCTGGACAAAAACCACCTGGCGGATCTTTTGGCGCTGGGGGAAGAGATCGGCATCCCGGCTCTGGTGGAAACGCACCACGAAGCCGATATGGAAAAGGCGTTCGCCTCCGGCGCGTCGATCATCGGCATCAACAACCGCGACCTCACTTCAGGCAAGACGCACCTGGACATATCGAGGCGGCTGATCCCGATGGCGAAGCAGGTGCCGGGAAACGTGCTGGTGGTGGAGAGCGGAATTCACGAACGCGCGCAGATCGAGGAGATGGAAGCGCTGGGAGCGCACGCGTTTCTGGTGGGCGAGAGCCTGATGCGCGCGCAGAATCGGGCCGATACGCTCAAGACGCTGTCGGCCAGAAAAATTTCAGCGGCGGAACAGACCTGAACGGCGAGCAAGAGTTTGCTACTCGATGATGCCCTTGGATTCGAGCACCAGCGCGGTTTCCTTGATGATCTCGCGTCCCATCGCCTCGTTGTTGGACAGGGAAAAGAAGCCGCCTTCCTGGGCGCGCACCGTGATGCGGGAGATTTTCGGTCCGATGCCTTCCAGGTCGATGATGATGTTGTGCTTGTCGGTTTCGGACGTGAGCTGGTACTTGTCTTCCAGCTCGATGTTGTCATCGAGAGGCAGGTTCATGTTTTTCAGCGCTTCCAGCGTGGCCTCGTAGAGGGGAAACACGGGCACCTGAAAGGTTTTGACGCCGCGCCCCTGAAAATCGGTGCGCACGTCCACGCCGTCGATGTTTTCGGTGGTACCGCAACCGGCCAACAGAAAGGTCAGGCAGACAAAAACGGAAATCGCGAAGGTTTTGAAGTGTCTCATGAGCGCTTTTTTGGGTGGAGCGGTTGGTAAAAGAAAAGAAAGGGAACAACCAGGACAGCTGCGAAACGGATTTTAAAGCATAAGAAAATAAAATTACAGGAAAAAGTGTTCATGAGCGATCCGGCGGCCAACGTGAAGGTGAAAATCTGCGGCAACACCAGCCTCAAGGACGCACTGCACGCGGTCGAGTGCGGGGCGGACGCGCTGGGATTCATTTTTTACCGCAAGAGTCCGCGCTTCGTCGCCGTGCAGACCGTGAAGCAGATCGTGCGGGCCCTGCCGCCGTTCGTCGAAACCGTGGGCGTGTTCGTGAACGAGACCGCCGACAGGATCAACCGCGTCGCCGATTCCTGCGGACTCGACGCGGTGCAGCTGCACGGCGAGGAAACACCCGCGTTCTGCAAACGCATCCGCCGCAAGGTGATCAAGGCCGTGCGCGTGGAAAACGCCGCTTCGCTCAAGGGGCTCGACCGCTATCCGGTCAGCGGGTTCCTGCTCGACGCCTTTTCCACCCAGGCGCAGGGCGGCACCGGAGAAACCTTCGACTGGAGCCTGGCGCTAAAGGGCAAGAAATACGGGCCCGTCATCCTGGCCGGGGGGCTGACCCCCGACAACGTGCGCCGGGCGGTCCGGCAGGTGCGGCCCTACGCGGTGGATGTCTGCTCCGGCGTCGAGAAAACGCCCGGCGTCAAGGACGCGGACAAAGTCCAGGCGTTCGTGCAGGCGGCGGCGAAACGGTAACAGCGCAACCGGTCCTTATAGAGAAGAACAAATCGAAACTTTCAGGAGCGTTTGAAACAGACATGGGAAATCCGGCACAACAAATCGAATGGCCCGACGCCAGCGGTCATTTCGGTCCTTTCGGCGGGAAATACGTCATCGAAACGCTGATGCCCGCGCTGGAGGAACTGGAAACCGTCTACAAGGAAGCGCGCGAGGACCCCGAGTTCACCCGGCAGTTGAACCATTACCTCAAGGAATACACCGGCCGGCCGTCGCCGCTGTACTTCGCGCAAAACCTCACCCGCCATCTGGGCGGCGCGAAGATCTACTTAAAACGCGAGGACCTGAACCACACCGGCGCGCACAAGATCAACAACACCATCGGCAGCGCCCTGCTGGCGCTGCGCATGGGCAAAAAGCGCATCATCGCCGAAACCGGGGCCGGGCAGCACGGCGTCGCTTCCGCCACCGCCGCCGCCCTGTTCGGGCTGGAGTGCGACGTGTTCATGGGCGAGGAGGACATGCGCCGCCAGGCGCTCAACGTGTTCCGCATGCACCTTCTCGGCGCGAAGGTCATTCCCGTCAAGGCGGGAACGCGCACCCTCAAGGACGCGACCAGCGAAGCCATCCGCAACTGGATCACCACCGTTGAAACCACGCACTACATCATCGGCTCGGTGGTGGGGCCGCATCCCTATCCCATGATCGTGCGCGATTTCCAGCGCATCATCGGCGACGAGGCGAAAGAGCAGATCCTGGCACAGGAAAACCGCCTGCCCGACGCCTGCGTGGCCTGCGTCGGCGGCGGCAGCAACGCCATGGGGCTGTTTTACCCGTTTCATAAGGATGAAGGTGTCCGCCTTGTGGGCGTCGAAGCGGCCGGACACGGCATCGAGACCGGCAAGCACGGCGCGACGCTGGGCCACGGGCGCACCGGCGTGCTGCACGGCATGATGAGCTACCTGCTGTACGACGACGACGGCCAGATCACCGAGGCGCACTCCATCTCCGCCGGGCTCGACTATCCGGGCGTCGGCTGCGAGCACAGCCATTTCAAGGAAACCGGCCGCGCCGAATACGTCTCGATCACCGACGACGAAGCCCTGGAAGGATTCAAGCTGCTGTCGAAGGTCGAGGGCATCATCCCGGCGCTCGAATCGGCGCACGCCATCGCGCATCTCACGCGCATGGCGCCGAAAATGAAAAAAGACGAGATCATCGTCGTGTGCCTGTCCGGCCGCGGCGACAAGGACGTGAACCAGGTGGCCGAAAAACTGGGAGCTGAACTGTGAACCGCATCGCCGCCTGCTTTGAAAACCTGAGATCGCAGAACCGCAAGGCGTTCGTCGCCTTCATCACCGCCGGTGATCCGGATCTCGCCGCCACCCGCAGGCTGTTCGGCGTGATCGAGCAGGGCGGGGCAGATATCATCGAACTGGGCGTGCCGTTTTCCGACCCGCTGGCGGACGGCCCGGTGATCCAGGCTTCCGCCCAGCGCGCCCTGAAAAGCGGCACCACGCTGAAAAAGATCCTCGCCCTGGTCGCCGACATCCGCACACAATCCGAACTGCCCATCGTGCTGATGACCAGTTTCAATCCCGTGTTCGCCTACGGTCAGGAGGCGTTCGTGAACGACGCGGTCAAGGCGGGCGTGGACGGCGTCATCGTTCCCGATCTGCCGCCCGAAGAATCGGAGGAATTTTCCACCAGCGCCGACGCTAAGGGCCTCGACGTGATCTTTCTGCTCGCGCCCACCAGCACCGGCGAACGGGTCCGCAGGGTGGCCGGGAAAAGCCGGGGTTTCATTTATTACGTTTCGCTCACCGGCACCACGGGCGTGCGCGCCTCCCTCGCCGAAGGACTGAAAGACAAGGTCGCCGAAATCCAGAGCGCCGCCAACCTGCCGGTGCTCGTCGGCTTCGGCATTTCCAGTCCGGAGCAGGCAAAAGAGGCCGCCCGCATTGCCGACGGAATCATCGTCGGCTCCGCCATCGTGCGCCTGATCGAGCAGAACGGCGACGCCGGGGAACGCGACGCTAAGGTGGGGCGCTTCGTCGCCGACGTGAAGCAGGCCGTTACGCAACTGGACTGAACCGGACACCGAACCATGCAGCCGCGCGTGTCCGTCATCATTCCCGCCCTCAACGAGGAGCTGTCCATCGGCGAGGTGCTGAGCCATCTGCCCCGGGAAATCCTGCACGAAATCATCGTCGTCGACAACGGCTCCACCGACAACACCGCCGGGATCGCTGAACAGCACGGCGCGCGCGTGATCGAGGAACAACGCCGCGGTTACGGTTCCGCCTGCCTCGCGGGCATCGCCGAGCTCGACCACCCGGACATCGTGGTGTTCCTCGATGCCGATTACAGCGACACGCCGGAAGAGATCACCCTGCTGCTGGAACCCATCATCCGCGATGAGAAGGATTTCGTCCTCGGCAGCCGCATGATCCTGCCCGAAAGCCGCGCCGCGCTGCTGCCCCAGTCCCGGTACGGCAACCAGCTTGCGGTGTTTCTCATGCGGCTGTTTTTCGGGTATCGGTTCACCGATCTCGGCCCGTTCCGCGCCATCCGCAGAGATTCGCTGGAATCGCTGGGAATGGCCGACACCAATTTCGGCTGGACCGTGGAAATGCAGATCAAGGCCGTCCGCCAGGGGCTGCGGATCGCGGAAATTCCCGTGCATTACCGTGAGCGTCTGGGCGTGTCGAAAATCACCGGAACCGTTTCCGGAACCGTGAAAGCGGGCACAAAAATCATATACACTATCTTTAAATATCTGATAGCCTAGAACCTCTTCAAACCGAAGCGAACGGGGTCCACCATGAAACGCGATTTTATAAAGACGTTTCGAACCTGGGCGCTGGGGGCAGTCGTCACACTGGCCGTAACGGGGCTGTGCGCCGCCGCCGAAGACTTCGAAACCCAGATTGCGAAACGCATCGGCCAGAACGGCACCGTGCTCGATCTGACCGGCATGATCATCGGTCCCAAGGGCGCGAAAAAACTGGCGCAGATGGAAGCCCTGTCCACCGTCACCACCCTGCGCCTGCAGGGCAACAGGATCAAGGCGCGCGGCGTCAAGGCGCTGGCCAAATCCCCTCATCTGGCGAACCTCAAACATCTCGACCTGTGGGGCAACCTGGCGGGGGACGTGGGGCTCAAGGCGCTGGCCGAATCCCCGCACCTCACTCAGCTGGAGTCGCTCAAGCTGTGGAAGAATGAAATCGGCGACGAGGCCTTCGAGTTCGTCGCGCAATCGAAGAACTTTCAGAACCTCAAGACCCTGATGCTGAACGACAACCTCATCACGCCGCTGGGCGCGTCCGAGCTGGCGAAGGTGAAGGCGTTCCCGAATCTGGAAACGCTCAATCTGTTCCGCAACGAGATCGGCGAGGGCGGCGCGGTGGCCCTGGCGCAGTCCGATAATTTCCCCAAGCTCAAGGCCCTGTATCTGGGGCAGAACAACATCGGCGATGCGGGCGCGCGCGCGATCATGGAATCCAGCCATTACCCGGATCTCGAGATCCTCGATATGGTGATGAACAACCTGAGCCCGGAAACGCAGGTCGAAGCGTTCCGCGTTTCCAAGCAAAAAGGAGTCCGGGTGATCACCCGCTGAAAACCGGGGAACAAGAGCAACCGCATACCCGCATGATCCTATCTATAATGAATAGAAACGTTCCAGCAAGACACGATCCGCGCAAGCACGTCAAACGAATCACGGCCTTCGCCGTGGGTCTCGGCCTGTTGTGCGCCGCCGGCATCGCCGCGGCGATTCCCGCGCAGCCGTTTGCAGACGTGCAGGACGGCAGCCCCGCCACCGACGTGACCCTGACTCTGGTGGACGGCGTCGCCGTCGGTCCGGACGGCGATATCTATATCTCCCACCGCTCGAAAAACCGCATCCGCAGGATCAGCGCCGACGGAACCATCATTACCGTGGCGGGAACCGGGACCGCAGGGTTCAGCGGCGACGGCGGACCGGCCGTTGCAGCGGAACTGAATTTTCCCGCCGGCCTGGTGCTGGACGAAAAGGGCAATCTGTTCATCGCCGACCGCAACAACCACCGCATCCGCAAGGTGAGTCCGGATGGGATCATCACAACCATTGCGGGCAACGGCGAGGCTGACATGATGGGAGACGAGGGCCCGGCACTGGAAGCCAGCCTGAATCTGCCGTCGGACCTTGCGCTCGACGATGCGGGCAATCTTTATATTTCCGACCGCTCCAACAACCGCGTCCGCAAGGTGGATGCGGACGGCAGGATCACCACCGTCGCCGGTCTCGGCCCGGCGGAATACGGCGGCGATTTCGGTCCGGCTGAGGACGCGCTGCTCAAGTACCCCTTCGGCATCTGCCTGGACAAAAAAGGCAACCTGTACATCGCCGACCGGGGCAACAACCGCATCCGCAAGGTGACGCCTTCGGGCGGCACCATCACCACCGTCGCCGGAGACGGCATGCACTCCTTCAGCGGCGATTACGGCCCGGCCAGCCGGTCCAGCCTCGCCTACCCGACCGACGTGGTCGCGGACGGGGCGGGCAACCTGTACATCGCCGACCGCAACAACAACCGTATCCGCAAAGTCGATCCGCAGGGCGTCATCACCACGTTCATGGGCACCGGCAAGCCGGACTTCAACGGCGACCGCGAGATCGCCGTGGAAACCAACCTGCATCTGCCCTTCGCCCTGGCTCTCGACGAGAAGAGACAGCGGCTGATCGTGGTGGACCGGTCGCATTTCCGTGTGCGCAGCGTCGATCTCAGAAAGAATTCGGTGCGCACCATCGCGGGCAACGGCACTTCGCTGTTCAAGGGCGACGGCGGTCCCGGCCGGGGCGCGACGCTCAATGCGCCGTCGGGACTGGTGGTGGACAGCAAGGGCACTGTCTACTTCGCGGAAAAGAACCACAACCGCATCCGCAGGATCGATAAGAACGGCATCATCACCACCTTCGCGGGAACCGGCACCCTGGGCAACGAGGGCGACGGCGGTCCGGCGCTGGAGGCCACGCTCTACCTGCCTTCGGCCATGGCGATCGACGGCGAGGACAACATCTATTTCGCCGGCCGCTCCGGCAACGGCTGGAACGTCCGCAGGATCGACAAAAACGGCACCATCTCGCATTTCGCGGGCAACGGCTTGCAGGGCGATTCGGGCGACGGCGGCCCGGCCGTGGACGCCTCGTTTTACAGCATCACCGACATCGCCACCGACCGGGAGGGCAACGTCTACATCGCCGACCGCACCAATTTCAGCATCCGCAAAATCGACAAAAACGGCATCATCACCAAAGTGTTCGGCAAAGAAGACGCATCCGATTCCGAGATCCATCCCAACGGTCTGGCCGTGGACGACGCCGGGAACATCTACCTGTCCGACTCCGGCAGCAGCAAGATCCGCCGCATCGGCACCGACGGCAAGGTGGAGACCGTCGCCGGTTCCGGTGCGTTCACCGATACCGGGGACGAAGGTTCCGCCTTGAGCGCGGGCATTCGCTCGCCGGGCGGCCTGGCCCTGTCCCCGGACGGAGAGCTGTACATCCTCGAAGAGACCAGTTCCGTGATCCGCAAAATCGGCAAAGACGGCACCATCGCCCGTGTCGCGGGCACCGGCGTTCCCGGTTTCAGCGGCGACGGCGGTCCGGCCCTGAAAGCGCAGATCAAAAGTCCCTTCCGCATGAGCTTCGACGCGGAAGGCAATCTGTATTTCACCGACCGCGACAACAACCGCATCCGCAAGATCGACAAACAGGGCGTCATCCACACCGTCGCCGGTCACGGCAATTTCGGCTGGCTGCAGGACGGGCTGGAAGTCCGCATCACCGTGCACAATTTCCCCTGAACAACCGTTTCTCATGTCCGCTCACTGCCGAATCGTTCCGCTGCTCGCCGTTCTCCTGCTCTTTGCCGCCCCTGCCTGGGGCTACGACATCAACACGCTGATTCTGAAAGACATGAGAAAAGACGGCACGCACCTGGATCTGAAAAACAGCGGCACGCTGTATGAAAGAGGCGCCCTGCGGCTCGCCCGTTCCCGGCTGATGCAAAATGTCAGCACGCTGATTCTGGGATCCCATTATATGGGTGACAAGGGTGCGCAGGCGCTGGCGGAATCGAAATACCTGGGGAATCTGCGTGTCCTGAACCTGTTCGACAACCGCATCGGCAAAGCCGGCATCGCGGCGCTCGCAGAATCGGAAAACGTCGCCAAGCTCGAACAGCTCAATTTGTGGGAGAATCCCATCGGCGCGGACGGGGTGAAGCATCTCGCCGGTTCGTCCCGGCTTGCAAACCTGGTTTCACTCAATCTTTCCAATACGGGCGTTGGCGTGGAAGGCGTGCGCGCTTTGGCGCAGTCCCAGGGTTTGAACAATCTTCGCGAGCTGTACCTGAGCGGCAACGGCATCGGCGATAGCGGGCTGTCGGAACTCAGCCAGGCCGCATTTTTCCCTCAGCTGGAAATTCTGGATCTGTCCAACAACGGCATCAGCGCCGAGGGGATCCGTGGCTTGCAAGGCAAGGCGGCGTTCCGCGTGCTCAAAGAATGGAACCTGAAAAAAAACGAGCTGGGCAGTGCGGGCGTGCAGGCGCTGACGGAACTTGCCGGGCTGGAAAACCTGACCCATCTGGATCTGCAATGGAACGGCATCACTCTGGAAGGTGCCGCTTCCCTGGCACAGGCGTCGAACCTGTCCCGGCTGGAGTTTCTCAAGCTGTGGGGCAACCACATCGGTGACGCCGGAGTCGAAGCGATCGAAACCTCCCAACACCTCACCCGCATCAAAAACCCCATTTATCCGGGAGAATCGGAATGAGGAATTTTCTCCGCGCATTTTAAAATTCCTCTGTTTGCCAATGCGTTATAATTGAATCCATTCTGACTCTCGCACAGGCTGCTTCATGACCGTATCCGAAATCGCCGCACAGGCAAAAAACGCCGCGCTCATCCTCGCCCGCGCTTCCACGGACCTGAAAAATCAGGCGCTGGAAAACATGGCGCAGGCGCTGGAAAACAACACCGCGGCCATCCTCAAGGCCAACGCCGCGGATCTGGAATACGCGAAACGCGAAAACCTGCCCGGTCCGCTGATCGCCCGGCTCGCCGTGGACGAAGCGAAGGTCGCGGGCATGGCACAGGGCATCCGCAGCGTGGCTCTGCTCGAGGACCCGGTCGGCCGGGAAAAGAGCGTCACCGAGCTGGACGAGGGGTTGATCCTGCACCACGTCACCTGTCCCATCGGCGTGATCGGCGCGATTTTCGAATCGCGTCCCGACGCGGTGCCGCAGATCGCGTCTCTGTGCCTCAAGTCCGGCAACGCCGTCATCTTGAAAGGCGGCCGCGAAGCCCAGAACACCAACAAGGTGATCGTCTCGCTGTTGACCGGCGCGCTCGCCGACATTGCCGGCATCCCCGAATCCGCCGTGCAGATGATCGAAACCCGTGCGGAAGTGGCGGACATGCTCAACGAAGACAAACACATCAACCTCATCGTGCCGCGCGGCAGCAACGCGTTTGTGAAATACATACAGGAAAACACGAAGATCCCCGTGCTGGGCCATTCCGAAGGCATCTGCCACGTCTACATCGACGCCAAAGCCGATGCGGAAAAAGCGGTGCGCGTGGCCCTCGACGCCAAGCTGCAATACCCCGCCGCCTGCAACGCCGTCGAGACCCTGCTCATCCATGAGGATGCGGCCAAGCCGGTGCTGCCCGGCCTGGTTCAGGCCCTGCGCGAAAAAAACGTCGAGCTGGTCGGCTGCAACCGGGTGTGCGCGCTCGCGCCCGACGTCAAAAAAGCCGACGCCGTGGAATGGGACACCGAATACAATGATCTCAAGCTCGCCCTGCGCATGGTATCCAGCCTGGAGGAAGCGATCGGCTTCATCAACGAGCACGGTTCCGGCCACACCGACACCATTCTCACCGAGGACGCCGCCGCCGCGGAAGCGTTCCTGAACGAAGTGGACTCCGCCAGCGTGATGTGGAACGCCTCGACCCGCTTCGCCGACGGGTTTCGTTACGGGCTGGGCGCGGAAATCGGCATCAGCACCAACAAGACGCACGCACGCGGACCCGTCGGCCTGGAAGGACTGGTGATTTACAAGTACAAACTGCTCGGCAAAGGGCAGACCGTCGCCGATTATTCCGGCAAAGAGGGCAGGGCGTTCACGCACCGGCCGCTCGGTAAAAGCGATTGCAGCGTCCCGTGAACGAAATCGTGCCGGCGGCACACCCCGCGCCGAGAGACTGGGTCATCTTTTCCGTGCTGCTCGCCGCGACTATCGGCACCACCTACCTGGTGGGCGGATTCGTGTTTTCCTTTTCGCTGCTTCTGATCCTGGGCACGCACGAGTTCGGCCATTACTGGGCCAGCCGCAGAAACAACGTCAAGGCGACGCTGCCGTTCTTCATCCCCGCGCCGCCCATCTTCATCGCCGGCACCTTCGGCGCGTTCATTCAGATCAAGGACCAGATCCCCAACCGCCGCGTGCTCATCGAGATCGGCGCGGCGGGACCGATTGCCGGCTTCGTCGTCGCCGTGCCGACGCTCATCGTCGGCCTCGCCCTGTCCACGACCAGTGCGGTGGACCCGGTTCAGGGGATGTCCTTCGGCAGTTCCATTTTGCTGACCGTGCTTTCCAAACTCGTTCTCGGCATCACCCCGCTTTCTCCCGACATCAACATCGAACTGCATCCGGTGGCGTTCGCCGGATGGATCGGGCTGCTGATCACGGCCCTGAACCTGCTTCCCATCGGCCAGCTCGACGGCGGGCACATCCTCTACGCCATGATGGGACAGCATTACCACATCGCCGCCCGCGTGTTCTTCGTGCTGCTATTGCCGCTCGGATATTTCTGGGCCGGCTGGTGGTTCTGGGCGCTCATGATCGCGCTCATCGGCTTTCGCCCCGCTCCGCTGCTCGATCCGGTCACGAATATCGGCCCCAGGGAGAGACGCCTGGGATACCTGTCGCTGGCGATCTTCATCGTCACCTTCATCCCCATCCCTTTTCAAGCCATATAATTCGTAAGTGCCCGATAATTAAGCAGGTATTATTTTTCAATCCGCCGGAGCCCGCTCCGGAGCCGCTGTTTTCGGCCTGAAATGGCTGTATTGTAAGTCCTTTAAAATCAATTATTTAAAATGCTATAAAAATAGGCAATTTTAATGAGGATTTCGCAAACCTTTGTAAACAAATGATTTTATGTGCCTTTTTCCGCCCCAAATGGCCCCGGATTTCCTAGAATTGTATTGACAGTCCAGGACCCCTATGATAAATTCTGAACATCCCTGAGGGGTGCTGAACTCTGTCCTTTCCCGGACATATCCGATAAAAAAGAAAGTTCTTGGTTGCCATCAAGGTTTCTTTTGGGGGGTTCAGCGCCCCTTTCTTTTTGCTTTCCCTGAATTCTTCCCTATAGTGTCCATACCCGGTTGTTCACGTTCCCTATAAGGAACTCCTGTTTCGAGGAAGCAATATGAGACTCAGTCCGTTCAAACGATGGAGCGCCGTTTTATCAGGCGTTTTACTTTCCTGCTGGCTGGCGCCGGGCGCGCACGCCGCACCCGCGGCGGAGGGTGCCGTTCCCATTCCCACACTCAAGGAAACCATCCAGCTGGCATTGAAGAAAAATCCCAGGACCTCGGAGAATGAGATCCGTTTCCAGGTGAAAAAATTCTATTACGAGGTGCAGTCCAAGAGCGAGCAGATGGACATCGCCGAAGAGGTGAAGGAACATTTCGACAAGGCGGTGGAGAAGTCCGAAGAAAAATACGACGCGGGGGAAGACGACAACCTCACGCAGTCGGACATCACCAAGCTCAAGCTCGGCCGATCCGGGACTCTCAACGACATGATCGATCTTAAAAACGAGATCCATGTCGCCATCCTGTCGCTGGCGCACCTGACCGGCAAGCCGTTTTCCTTCGAAAGCCCGCTCGCGGAAGAATCCATCAAGGCGGTGCCGTTCCCGTATGACAGCGTGAGCGATTACCTCGCCGGTGATGAGCCGGAGCGGAAACCAACCGCTGAAAAAACCGCGACGAAAAGCGCGAAGAAAGCGCACGGCATCGACCGGCAGAAAATGTTTCTGCTGCGCAAAGCGTTTCTGGAAGTGGTGAAAACCCGGTCGAAGGTGAAGCTCGCAAAGAAAAGCAGGAAGATCACCCGCGCGCTGCTGGTCACGGAAGTGGCGAATTACGATTTCGGCATCGGCGATTCGGAAGACCTGTTTCAGGCTTTGATCATCTACACACGCGTGCTGCGGGGCTATTACCAGACCCTGTACGATTTCAACGTGTCGGTGGCCGACCTGGAAAAAAGAAAAAACCAGGCCATCGCGTTTTCAAAATAGGGCGGGCGCCGGATACGGGAACGTCCGCCGCTTGGCGATACGAGGGACCGGGATGCGGATGCAGGACACGAAGCATTGGGTGGCTCTCAACATGGTGCTGGGCGTGGGAAAGACCCTGTTCCACCGCCTGGTCCACGCCCTGGGCTCGCCCGAAGCCGTGTTGCGCGCACCGCGCCGGGAACTGATGCGGGTCGAGGGCGTCGGCGAGAAGATCGCCGGGCAGATCCTCGATGGCGGTCTGGAAGAACGGGTGGAGCGGGAATTCCGGCTGGTGGAGAAGCTGGGTGCGCGGATTCTGACGCTTGAGAGTCCCGAGTACCCGGCTCTGTTGAAAGAAATTTACGATCCGCCGCCGCTTCTGTACTGCCAGGGAAAACCGATCGACACTGTTTCCGTTCCCATGGCGGTGGTGGGCACCCGCAACCCGACGAATTACGGAACCATCATCACCGAAAAGCTGTGCCATGCGCTGGCCGAGCGCGGCGTCACCGTGGTCAGCGGCATGGCGCGCGGGATCGACACCCGCGCCCACCGCGCCGCGTTGAAAGCGGGCGGCGACACGCTGGCGGTGTTCGGCTGCGGACTGTCCCAGACCTATCCGGCCGAAAACGCCTCGCTGCGCAAAAAAATCGTGGCCCAGGGAGCGGTGATCTCGGAATTTCCCGTCGGCATGCGGCCGGAGCGCAGCAATTTCCCGGCGCGCAACCGTGTCATCAGCGGCCTTTCGCACGGCACCATCGTCGTCGAAGCCGGGGAGAAAAGCGGCGCGCTCATCACCGTGCAGTTCGCACTCGAGCAGGGGCGCGACGTGTTCGCCGTGCCGGGGAATATCAGCTCGCCGAAAAGCCGGGAGACCAACCGCCTGATCAAAAACGGCGCGAAACTGGTGGACGGGCCCGAGGCGGTGATCGAAGAACTGCCCGAATCCATTCAGGATAAGCTCAGGCTGCCCGCCGCGGCCGCCGCCGAAAAACCGCCATTGACAGCGGTGGAGCAGAATCTTATTTCCCTTTTGGGCCGGGAAGAGCAGCATATTGACCGGATCATCGAAAACAGCCGATTGTCACCGGCCCAAGTTTCCGCTACACTGGTTCAGCTGGAGTTGAAAGGCTGGGTCCGGCAGATGAACGGAAAAGTCTGCATCGCGACCACAAATGATTGATTTTGCGGACACCACTGCTCAACCGGCGGTCCCGGCTTGAGAAAATTGCCAACCGGACTCCACATGCGCCGCGGACCGCGGGATTCCAGCAACGTCAACTCTGTTTTCATCCGAATCGCCCTATTCAAGAGGATTTATGGCTAAATCGCTGCTGATCGTCGAGTCACCCACCAAAGTCAACACGCTGAAAAAGATCGTGGGGCGGGACTTTATCATCAAGGCTTCCGTGGGACACTTAAAAGACCTGCCGAAAAAGAAGCTCGGGGTGGACGTGGACAACGACTTCGCGCCGGAATACATCACCATTCGCGGTAAGGGCAAAATCCTCAGCGAGTTGAAGACCGCGGCGAAAAAAGCCGAAAACATCTACCTGGCGCCCGACCCGGATCGCGAGGGCGAGGCCATCGCCCACCACATCGGCAACGAAGTGTCCAAGTTCACCAAGGGCAAGATCTTCCGGGTCGCGTTCAACGAAATCACCAAAAAGGCGGTCAAGGAAGCCATCGACCACCCCCAGGAGCTGAACCTCAACAAGGTGAACGCCCAGCAGGCGCGCCGCATCCTCGACCGGCTGGTGGGCTACAAGATCAGCCCGCTGTTGTGGAAGAAAATCCACCGCGGATTGAGCGCCGGCCGCGTGCAGTCGGTGGCGCTGAGAATCGTGTGCGACCGCGAACGGGAAATCCAGGCGTTCAAGCCGGAAGAGTACTGGTCGATCACGCTGGATCTCGAAGGCAAGACGCCGCCGCCGTTCGAGGCCAAGCTGTTCAAGATCGACGACGCAAAAGCCGAGGTCAAAAATCAGGAGCAGGCCGACAAGATCGTCAAGGACGTGGACGGCAGTGAACTGGTTCTGGAAAACGTCACCAAGAAGGAACGCAAGCGCAACCCGTCGCCGCCGTTCATCACCAGCACCCTGCAGCAGGAAGCGTCGCGCAAGCTGAACTTCTCTCCCAAGAAAACCATGATGCTGGCGCAGCGCCTGTACGAGGGACTGCAATTGGGCGACAAAGGCACGGTCGGGCTCATCACCTACATGCGTACCGACTCGGTGCGGCTCTCCGACGAAGCGCTGGGCAACATCCGCGGATTCATCCCCGAACGCTACGGCAAGGAATTTTTGCCGGGCTCGCCCAATACCTATAAAAGTAAAAAATCCGCCCAGGAAGCGCATGAGGCCATCCGCCCGACGGACGTCACGCTGGAACCGAAGGCGGTCAAGGAATATCTGGAAAAGGACGCATTCAACCTGTACCAGCTGATCTGGTCCCGCACCGTGGCCTGCCAGATGGTGCCCGCCATCATGGACACGACCCAGTTCGACATCCGCACCGGGCGCTACCTGTTCCGCGCCAACGGGTCGATCCTGAAATTCGCCGGATTCATGCAGGTCTACGTGGAAAGCACCGACGACGATTCCCAGGAAAAGGGCAAGGACTCCAAGGAAGGGGCGAAAGGCGGCACCACCGACCGGCTGCTCCCGGAACTGGAAAAAGGCGACGCCCTCAAGCTTTTAAAAATACTGCCCGAGCAGCACTTCACGCAGCCGCCGCCGCGTTTCACCGAGGCGGCGCTGGTCAAGGAGCTGGAGGACAAGGGCGTCGGCCGTCCCAGTACGTACGCCTCGATCATCAGCGTCATCAAGGACCGCGACTACATCCGCTCCGAGGAACGCCGGCTGCATCCGTCCGAACTGGGCTTTCTGGTTTCGGACATGCTGGTGGAAAATTTCCCCGAGTACATGACCACCGAGTTCACCGCGCAGATGGAAGACCGCCTCGATCAGATCGAGGACGGCAGCATGGACTGGGTGAACGCGCTGAAAAAGTTCTACGATCCGTTCAAGGTGACGCTGGAAGAAGCGGAAAAGAAAATGAAGGACGTGAAGAACCAGGTCGAGGAAACCGACGAGGTCTGTGAAAAATGCGACAAGCCCATGATCATCAAATGGGGCCGGTTCGGCAAATTCATGGCCTGTTCCGGCTATCCGGACTGCAAGAACACGCGCAACCTGGGCGAGGACGGCGACGGCAAGAGCGCGGCGGTGGAAGAGGTGGAAGGCAAGTGCGAAAAATGCGATTCTCCGCTCATCATCAAAATGGGCCGGTTCGGCAAATTCATCGCCTGCTCCACCTACCCGGACTGCAAGTTCACCAAACCCATCGGTCTCGGCATCAAGTGCCCGGAAGAGGGGTGCAAGGGCGAAATCGCCGGACGGCGCAGCAAAAAGGGTCGCACCTTTTACGGATGCAGCGAATACCCCAACTGCAAGTTCACCTCCTGGGACAAGCCGGTGGACGAAGCCTGCCCGGACTGCAACCACGTCTTCATGGTGGAAAAGTGGAAAAAAAGCGAGGGGGCCTCGATCGTGTGTCCCAAATGCGGGCATAAAAAATCACCCGCGGCGGCCTGAACGGGACGGGATCGCTGTAACGATTCAAATTTCTTCTGCAATGGGCAACTTTATCCGCAATCCCCGGATGGGTTCGCACGGACCGTATCCGCAAGGACGCCCGTTGTTTCAATAAGCGGCACGTATGGATAAGATGCGTTTGACGGTGATCGGAAGCGGCCTGGCCGGTTCCGAAGCGGCTTGGCAGGCCGCTGAGCGCGGTGTGAAGGTCGATCTTTATGAGATGCGCTCCAAAACGCCGACTCCGGTTCACAAGACGGACCACTGCGCCGAGCTGGTGTGCAGCAACTCGCTGGGCAACAATCAGGGCAACTCCGCGCCGTTTCTGCTCAAGCAGGAGCTGAGAAAATTCGGCTCCGTCGTGATACAGGCCGGAGACGACCACGCCGTGCCCGCGGGATCGGCGCTGGCGGTGGACCGCGACCTGTTCTCTCGCGAGATCACCCGTCGCATCGCAAGCCATCCCAACATCAACCTGATCCGCGAGGAAGTGGTGGACCTGCCGGAGCAGGGTCCCGTCATCGTCGCCACCGGACCGCTCACCTCACCTAAGCTTTCAGAAAAAATTTCCCGCCTGATCGGTCAGAAATACCTGTATTTCTACGACGCGATTTCTCCCATCGTCGACGCGAACAGCCTCGATTACAGCAAGGCCTTCTTCGCTTCGCGCTACAACAAGGGCAGCGACGATTACCTGAACTGCCCGATGGACAGGGAGCAATACCGGAGCTTCATTAAGGCTCTGAACGACGCCGAGAAAGTGCCGTTCGCCACGTTCGAGAAACCGCGTTATTTCGAAGGCTGCCTTCCCATCGAGGAGCTGGCGGCGCGCGGAGAGAAAACGCTGGCGTTCGGGGCGATGAAGCCGGTGGGGCTGCCGCACCCGGAAACCGGAAAGATCGCGCACGCAGTGGTGCAGCTAAGGAGAGAAAACAAGGAAGGGACGGCGTTCAATCTGGTCGGGTTCCAGACCAAGCTCAAGTATCCGGAGCAGAAGCGGGTGTTTTCCATGATCCCCGGACTGGAAAACGCGGAATTTTTCCGCTACGGCGCCATTCACCGCAACACGTTCATCAACGCGCCCAGTCTGCTGGGGTCGGAACTCGATCTCAACACCCGCCCCGGTGTCTACTTTGCGGGCCAGATTGTGGGCGTGGAAGGTTATGTGGAATCCACCGCGATGGGGCTCCTGGCGAGCCTGAGTGCCGTGAAACGTCTGCGCGGCGAAACGTTCGCGCCGCCGCCGCTGGAAACCGCCCTCGGTGCGCTGCACAATTACGTCACGCGCGGAGGACAGGGTGCCTACCAGCCGATGAACATCAACTTCGGGTTGTTTCTCGTGCCGGAAATGCGGATCCGCGATAAAAAGGTAAGAAATCAGGCGATCGTCGCCAAGGCTCTGGACAGCATTTCCCGCTGGATGCAGGATTACCAGAATCCGGTCGGCTCCGCCGCCTGATCGGAAATCGGAACGTCATTTGGCGAAGCGGTTTTTTCTCCTCTCCTGCGCGGACTGGGTCACCGGTTCCACCTTCTTTTTCCAGTAAAACTTCGGTTTCCATTCCCGCGCCATCTTCTGCGCTTCGGCGATCTGCGTCAACGTCATCCAGCTCGCCACGATTTTCCGGTTTTCCACCACCGTGTCACGCTGCGTTCCGGGCGACAGGCGCGACGCCGCAATATTCAGCCACATATGGGCCTGCACCTTGTCCCTGGGGATCTCCTTGCCTTCGAAATACATGACGCCCAGGGTGATCTGGGCCGCAGTGTCTCCCTGCTCGGCGGCGCGGCGGTACCATTTTTCCGCTTCCAGAAAATCCTGCGGAACGCCTCTGCCTTCCCGGTACATCGCGGCCAGCTTGATCTGGGCGTCGGCCACGCCCTGCTCGGCGGCTTTGGCGTACCATTTCATGGCTTTGGCGAAATCCTTGCGCACCCCGCTGCCGGTTTCGTACATCGTGCCCAGCTCAAGCTGCGCCGAGGCTTCGCCCTGGCTCGCCTGTTCACGGACGACGTCCAGTTTGCTGCGGGTTTTTTGCGTTTCTACCGCCGTTTTTTCCTGAGCGCGGTTCGTTTTGGCCGCGCTTTCTTTCTCGACATCCGGGCCGGAAACACACCCGCCCACCCATAAAATTAAAAGGAAAACAATCGCTGCGTGGATATTCATAGGCCTCCTCAAGCAAGTATTCTGAAATTTTACCAGAAATTGATGTCGGCATGCCTATAAAGAACGTCTAATTTATAAATAGAATTATTATTTTTTACAAAGGAGAGGATGATTGCTGATTACAGAGGAGGGTAAAGAAAAAACAAACACGAAGCCCATGCAGCGCTCACATCACAGCATGAGCGCTGCCGGAGAATTTACAGTGGGTCTCAAAATCACATCGAGGGCAGGAAGGCTTCCTGAATTTTCTTGAAATCGCAGATTCCGTTGAAAATTTTGTAAATACCATCCTGGTTCAGAGTCACCATGCCGTCTTTGATGGCCTGGTTGCGGATTTCCTCGATCGACGCCTTGCCGGCGATCATCCGGTTCAATTCGGGAGTGCGTTCCAGCACTTCCTGCAGGGCGATCTGATCCGAGTAGCCGGTGAAAATGCATTTTTTGCATCCCGCCGCTTTCTTCAGTTTCAGATCCTCATTGTATTGAATGCCCAGTTCCGGGAAGTACAGTTCCCCGTAGAATTTTTTCAGCGTGTCAAACTCTTCCTGCGTCGGATGGTAATCCTCCTTGCAATGCTCGCACAGGCTCGGCACCAGTTTCTGCGACACGATCAGCAGCAGCGAGTCCGCAAGCTGTTCCTGCTCCACGTTCATTTCCCTCAGAGTGCGCAGCGCGTCGATGCAGGAATTGGCGTTGAGCGTGGTCATCACCAGGTGATCCTTGCCCGCCTGCAGGCAGTCTTTCAGGGTTTCCTCCGAGTCGATCTGGCCGACGGCGATCACATCCGGGTTGCCCATCAAAAACGTGTCGAGGGCGCAGGAGTAATTGAGGCCGACTTCGTTGTTGACCTGGATCTGCCGCAGTCCGGGTTGCACGATTTCCACCGGATCTTCCGCGGTGACGATCTTTTTCTCATCGGAATTGATCTGCCCCAGCAGCGAGTGCAGGGTCGTCGTCTTGCCTTTGCCCGCCGGCCCGGAAACCAGCACCAGCCCCTTGGGGGAGGCGATGCGGGACAGGATCTTGTCCAGGTTGGGATCGGAAAAATGCAGCTTCGACAAAGGCAGGAACGTTGGCAGCGGCTTCCCGAGCGGCGTGATCTTGAGCATGGCGTCTTCCAGATCGCCGATGGTCGGGAAGATCACCGCCTCGCAGAGAAACTTGCAGTTTTTATCCGTCCATTCGAACTTGCCGTTCTGCGGCAGCTTGGTGACGGACATGTCGAGGTTCGCCAGTTTTTTGATGTGGGTGATCAAAGACCTCTGGAACGCCGAGGGGATTTCGTCGAACACCCGGCAGGCGCCGTCTTTGCGGAGCCGCACGATGGTGTCCTTGCCTTCCATGCCCGGTTCGATGTGGATATCGGTTACGTCCTGCTTGGCCGAAATGCCGATCATGTCGTTGAACAGCTTGATCGTCGCCTTGGCGATCGAGGTCTCCCGTGCGGGAGGCTGTTCTTCCGGTTCCGCCTGCGGTTCCGGTTCGGGGGCGATTTCCTTTTCTTCCAGGTCCACGACGAGATCGTATTCTTCGTTCACAAGCTCTTCCTCTCTGTTGTCGGTTGCGGTTTCTTCCTCGGTTTCCTCCGGGGCGTCCTCGACCCCGAAAAAGGAATCGATGTAACGGTGGATGTCCGCTTTCAGCCCGACCCGAAACTCGATGCGCTGGCGCGGAAACATGGACTGAATGTCGTGCACGCGCTTGTCGTCCGAGGGATCGTGGATCAGCACGACCATGCCGGAGTCATCGTATCTCAGCGGCACCCAGTTCTGATTTTTCAGGGTTTCGATGTTCAGACCGAGAGATTCGGGATCCGGCAGCGCGATCGATTCGTCGTAGCCCGTATAAGGAACCTTGTAAAACTTTTCCAGAGACTTCCCGATGTCCAGGGAACGCAGGTATAGATCCTTCACCAGTAAATCTTCTACTTCTTTCCCGGTTTTTCTCGATTTGGCCATAGTCAGGGTCAACTCCTCTTCTGTAAGAAAGCCATTTTCGATCAGGAAGCCGAATTTTGTCGGTTTGGATTGCTGCGCTGCTTTTCTCAGGTTGTGCAGCGCCAGCGCCAGCGTATCGGCAATCAGGAATGCGTTGTTTTCATCCAGAGCGGTGAACCCGTCCTCCTTGTTCACCAGTTGCAGCACTCCCATGAGCTGGTTTTTGTGGGTCAGGGAAATCGTGAGCAGGGAGCGGGTGCGCATTCCGGTTTTTTCATCCCAGCCGGCGTCGAAAGCGAGATCGGGATGGAATCTTCCCAGTTCGTTGTGATCGTGTACATTGCGGACGTTGACCAGTCTCTGTTCCGCGGCGGAGAAACCCGCAACGCTCGTGGTGCCGACGGGAAGCCGGATCTCAACCGGTTCCCCCCCGGCGGAAACCCGCGTCACGATCTCCCGGTGCTTGCCGTCCGCCAGGTAGATGGTGGCCGCTTCGCAGTCGAACACGTCCTTGATCGGACCGGTCAGGCCCGTCCAGATTTCATTGAGATTTTGGGCGGAATGGATCGCCTGTGACAGATTCCGCAGTTTGTCCTCGCGGTCGACCGTCTGCCGGAGCCGTTGAGTGCTTTTGTTTTCCTGATCTTCCAGCCGTACCAGCGCCAGCCCCATCACCGAGGAAATGGCCTTCGCCTTGACGAAATCCTCTTCCGGAAACGGTTCGCCTTCGTGTTTGTTGATGATTTCCATGACGCCGACCAGCTTGTTCTGGTGCGGCAGCGGAATGATCATCATGGATCGGGTGAGGAAGTTGATTTTCTTGTCCCACACGTCGTCGTAGCTCAGGTCCTGATGGTAGCGGGACAGTTCTTCCTTCGAATGCACGTTGCGGATGTTCAGAGGCTTTCCGGTGGCGGCCACGAAACCGGCCAGGTTGTTCACGGAAATGTCGACCCGGATTTCATCGATGCCGTGCGAGCGGAAATTGCGCGAGTAGAGTTCTCGTGTCGACCGGTCGTAGGCGAACAAAGTCGCCGCCTCGCATTCAAAAATCCGTTTGAGGTTGTCCGTGAGTGAACTCAATGAGGACTCGTTGAGTTCGATGCTTTTTGCCTGAGCGGAAAGAGATTCCAGGCTGATCGTTTCGTCGGCCATTTCGTTTTTCAAAGATGCGGAATGATTTGGATTTCCCATTTTGAAATAAAATGCAAACCTTGAAATGCGCGCTGTTAGGAAAGGACGGTTTTAAAAGGTCCTAACGTTTTAAAGAACGTCGAAGCCTGAATTTTTTGCAGTTATTGGAAAAATGTATCACAAAAATTACAGTTTGTGAAAAATAAAAAGGAGTAAAAAATAAAAATAAAACTTTTTCTTTGAAAAAGTTGTGAGGCAAATCACAGAAACAAAATAAAAGAAAAGAAAAAAAGGTTTTGAAGATTTTTTAACGGAAGTCTGTGAGGCGGGTCACACAATGCAGGTGTAAAGCGGGGACTTTCGATCGTGTTTTTTAAATCTTAAAAGATATGGGGGCACAACAAGTGTGTGTGAACCGGTTACAAACCGCGGTAAATTTTTAGAATCGAAACCTGAATAAAAGGGGAGGGTCACACAATGCAGACAGAGAGAACGGATTTGAGATCGCAGTGGCCTTTGAAGATCTTTTCAATCCCGTCCTGCTTCAGGGTGGTCATGCCGTCGAGGATCGCCTGCTCGCGCAGTTCCTCCACCATGGCGGATTTCATGATGAGGCGTTTCATTTGCTGGCTGCCGTCCAGTACTTCATGCAGGGCGGTCCGGCCGGCGTAACCGCTGTCTCCGCAAACCTGGCAGCCCACAGGTTTTTTCAGCAAGAGATCGTCGGAATACTGGATGCCGGTGCTGGAGAACGCTTCTTCCCCTCCGTATTCCTGCACCAGCGTGTCAAATTCCTCTTTCGAGGGATTGTAGTCCTCCTTGCATTCCTTGCACAACGTGCGGACCAGCCTTTGCGCGACGATCAGCAGCAGAGCGTCGGCGAAGTTGAGCGGGTTCATGCCCATATCCAGAAGACGCACAATGGTTTCCGGCGCCGAGTTGGTGTGCAGCGTGCTGAACACCAGATGGCCGGTCAGCGAGGCTTCCAGGCCGATCGAAGCCGTTTCCGTGTCGCGCATCTCACCCACCATGATGACGTCCGGGTCGCCGCGCAAAAACGAACGCATGGCGCGGGCGAAGTTCAGGCCGATTTTGTCCAGCATCTGCACCTGCCGCAGTCCTTTCTGCGTGATCTCAACCGGATCCTCTGCGGTCCAGATCTTCTTGCTCGGCGTGTTGATGTGCCCCAGGCAGGAATGCAGCGTCGTGGTTTTACCCGAGCCGGTCGGTCCGACGACCAGGATCAGGCCGTAGGGTTTGATCGATTTTTCCTGGATGCGCTCAAGATTGCGGTCGCTCAGGTTCATCTGATCCAGCGGGATCGGCTTGCTCTGCGCCAGGATACGCAGCACCGCGTCCTCGTTGCCGCCCACCGTCGGGCAGGTGGCGACGCGGAACTCGATCTCTTTGCGGCCGTAACGCATTTTGATCTTGCCGTCCTGCGGCATGCGCCGTTCGGCGATATCCAGGCGCGACATGATCTTGATGCGGGAAATGATCGCCTGCTTGTACAAAGAGGGGATGGTTTCATAATTCATGCACTCACCGTCCTTGCGGAAGCGCACCGTCACCTTTTCTTTTCCGATTCCCGGCTCGATGTGAATGTCGGACACGCCGCGTTCATACGCGTCGATGAGAACTTTGTTCACCAGACGGACGATGGTGCTGTCCGTCTCGCTGATCGCATTGGCTTCGTCATCGTCGTCCTGGGTGTCGACCACCTCCTTTTCCGTCTCGTCCATGAGCGCGCTGAGGAGGCTGGACATTTCTTCCGGCCTGACCGGGTCGTCTTCGACCTTGCTGTTGTGATCGATGTCGCCGGTGATGGAGTTGAGAAAGTCGAGGACGTCCGCTTTCAGGCCGACTTTGAACTCGAGTTCCTTTTTCGGGAAAATCTGCTTGATGTTCTGCAGCTTGTCCGGGTTGGACGGATCGTTTGCCAGTATGACGACTTTCTCGCTGTCGTTCTGGATCGGAATCCAGTGGTTCTTGGCGAGAAAGTTCTTGTTCAGACCCGCGAGCACCTCACTCGGCAGGATGATCGAGTCGTGGTAGCCGTAGTAGGGGATGCCGTAAAAATTCTCCAGCGATTGCCCCAGTTCCTTGCGCGACAGGCCGACATTGCCCAACAGGATGGCCTCGATATCGACCTGATTTTTCCGGGCCTGGGTGATGGCGGTGGAAAGCTCCTCTTCGCTGATGATGCCGTTGTTCAGGATGTAACTGAACTTGGTCGGTTTTTGCTGAACGAATTTTTTCTGGTTGTTGAACGCCAGGGCCAGCGTTTCCGCCATGATGTTGGCGAGTTTTTCATCCCGTGCCGAAAACGTCCCGCCCTGTTTTTTGTTGATGAGCTGCAGGACGCCCATCAACTGGCCGTTCTGCACCATCGGGCACACCAGCATCGAACGGGTCCGCTGTCCGGACTGTTTGTCCCAGGAGTCGTCGAACGTCAGGTCCGGATGGTATTTTTTCAACTCATCGTCGTTGTAGACGTCCTCGACGCACACCAGGGTCTGCTCCATGGCGACCCAGCCGGAAATGCTCTGCGGGGAAATGGGAACCCGGATTTCAGCGATGCCGTCTCCGGATTTCATTTTCGAAAAAATTTCGTTCTTGTGCGAGTCCACCGCGTACAGCGTGACCATTTCCACATTGAAAATGTCGATCAGCGATTCCTTGAGATCGATCAGGATCTCGTCGACGTCCTTGGCCGCGTGGATGGACTGGGAAAGTTTGTGCAGCCTCTCTTCAGGAGATTCCGATTTCGCACCGTTTTCAACCGCTGTGGGGCCGGGCGCCGGACCCGGCTCGGCTTCCACTTTGGCTTTCTGCCGTTCCAGTTTCATCAGGATCAGCCCCAAAACCGGCGACAGATCGCGCGCCCGCTTCATGTCCAGTTCCGAAAAACCGTCGTCGTTGCGCTTGTTGATGACTTCCACCACGCCGATCAGTTTGCGGTTGAATGGCAGCGGCAGAACCAGGATGGATCGGGTTTTGAAATCCAGGATTTTATCCAGCGTCGACCCGTGCGCGAGCTGCGGATGGTACTGCGTGAGTTCGTCCTCGTCGTAGGCGTCCCGGATATTCAGGGATTTTCCCGTCGCCGCCACGAAACCCGCGAGATTCTTGATGGAAATGTCCACCCGGATTTCCGAAAGGATGTCCGACACCAGGTTGCGCGAGAAAAGCTGGCGGTTCTTGCGGTCGAGCGCAAACAGGGACACCGCCTCGCAGTCGAACAGCTCCTTGAGGTCCTCGATCAGGGACGGAAGGATTCCCTCTATGTCTTTCGTGCCCTGGACTTTCGCCAGGATCACCTTGGACGGATCTTCCCCCGGATCCCTGCCTAAATGATCGTGCGTCGAGTTCATCGCGTTACCTGAAGTTCCTCAAAAAGCCATCCCGTTCCGAATCCAACATAATGAATAGCGCGCATTGAAGTAAAATTTATTTTATACGAATGCCGGACGCCGCGCTTCGCACCGGGTCAGACCACGCACACCGACTGCACCTGCTTGATGTCGCAGTGGCCCTGAAAGATCTTCTGAATGCCGTCCTGCTTCAGGGTGAACATGCCGTCGGCCATCGCCTGCTTGCGGATTTCATCCACCATGGCCGAACGCATGACCATGCGTTTCATCTCATCGGTGCCGCTCAGCACCTCGTGAACGCCCATGCGGCCGGCGTAGCCTGTGTTGCCGCAGGCGGAGCACCCCTTGGGCTTGTACAGTTTCAGATCCTTGCTCAACTTGATGCCCAGTTTCTGAAAATCCTTCACGCCGTATTCCCGCACCAGGACTTCGAATTCCTCCTTGCTCGGCGTGTACGGTTCCTTGCAGTTCTTGCAGAGAGTTTTGACCAGGCGTTGCGCCACGATCACCAGAAGGGCGTCGGAAAAGTTGAGCGGGTTCATGCCCATATCGAGCAGGCGTGTGATGGTTTCCGGCGCCGAGTTGGTGTGCAGCGTGCTGAACACCAGATGGCCGGTCAGCGAAGCTTCCAGGCCGATCGCGGCCGTTTCCGTGTCGCGCATCTCACCCACCATGATGACGTCCGGGTCGCCGCGCAGAAACGAGCGCATGGCGCGGGCGAACGTCAGGCCGATCTTATCCTGCATCTGCACCTGCCGGAGCCCCTCCTGAGTGATTTCCACCGGGTCCTCGGCGGTCCAGATTTTCCGTTCGTCGTTGTTGATCAGCGCGAGGCAGGAATGCAGAGTCGTGGTTTTACCCGAACCCGTGGGTCCCACGACCAGGATCAGCCCGTAGGGCTTGGCGACCATCTCTTCCAGCACCTTGAGGTTTTCATCGAGGAAGCCCATCTTCGAGAGCGGGATGGGCTTGCTGGAAGAGAGAATACGCAGCACCGCGTCTTCGTTGCCGCCGACGGTCGGGCAGGTGGCGACGCGGAACTCGATTTCCTTTTTGCCGTAGCGCATCTTGATCTTGCCGTCCTGCGGCATCCGTTTTTCCGCGATGTCCAGCCGCGACATGATCTTGATGCGCGAGATGATCGCCTGTTTGTACATAAAGGGAATCTGCTGGTACACCCGGCAGGAGCCGTCCTTGCGGAAACGCACTTTGACGTCTTTCTTGCCGGTTCCCGGTTCCAGATGGATGTCCGAGATTCCCTGGTCGTAGGCGTCGGTCAGGATCTTGTTCACCAGCCGCACGATCGTGCTGTCGGTTTCGCTGATCGCCGTGACCGCGTCGTCCGAGGTTGCGCCCAGTTCGATAACGGTGTCGTCGCGCTGTTCGTCCACCAGCGCGTTGAGCAGGCTGGACACCTCCTCACTGCTGACCGGCGCTTCCTCCTGCACGTCGGCAGGACCGTCGTCCGAGAGATTGGAATTGAGAAAATCCCGGATGTCCGCCTTCAGGCCGATCTGGAATTCCACCGACTTTTTCGGAAAGATCATCTTGATGCTGGCGATCTTGTCCTGGTTGGACGGGTCGTCGATGAGGATGAGCGCGTGGGTGGGGTCGTTCTTCAAGGGCACCCAGTTGTTCTTGGCCAGGTAGTTTTTGTTCAGCCCGGCGAACACATGGCCCGGCAGAACCATCTGGTCGCTGTATCCGGTGTAGGGGATGTCGTAATAAGCCTCGAGCGACTTGCCGATGTCGGCGCGCTTGAGTTTCATTTCCGTGAGCAGGATGTCTTCGATGTCGAGGCGCTTCATGCGCGCCTTGGCGATGCCCGCGTTCAGCTCGTCCTGGGAGATGATGCCGTTTTCCACCAGGTAACCGAACTTGGTGCGCTTTTTCTGATGGGCGTTCCACTGGTTGAACATGGCCAGCGCCAGCGTGTCGCCGATGATCTTGGCGTTGCGTTCGTCGAAGGCGGAGAACCGGTCCGTCGTGGTCTTGTTGACGATCTGCAGCACGCCCATCACCCGGTTCAGGTGGATCAGCGGGTACACCAGCATGGACTTGGTCTTGAGCCCGCTTTTCTTGTCCCAGGAATTGTCGAACGTGAGTTCCTTGTGGTAATTCTTCAGCTCGGTCTCGTTGTAGACGTCGGTGAGGTTGACCGGCCTTTTTTCCTTGGCGACACAGCCCGCGATGCTCTTGGCGGCAATGGGAACGCGGATTTCCTTGATGCTGTTTTCCGATTTCACCTTGGAATAAATTTCGTTCTTCTTTTCATCCACCGAATAGATGGTCAGCATCCCCGCGTCGAAGATCTCCTGGATGGAGGATTTCAGCTCGATCAGAATCTCGTCCACGTTTTTCGCGGAGTGGATCGCGTGCGCCACGGCCCGGGTCTGCTCCTCGATCTGCTCGATCTCCAGTTTGACCAGCGCGTGGCCCAGGGTGCTGGAAAGCTCCTTGGCCTGACGGACGTCCGATTCGGTAAACTGCTGTTCCTTGTTTTTGTTGATGATCTCCAGCACGCCCATCAGCCGTTTTTCGAAGGGCAGGGCGGTCACCAGCATGGACTCGATGCGGATCTTCGCCTGCTTTTCCCAGGTCTGGTCGTGCTTGAGGTCGGCGTGGATTTTCTTGAGCTCTTTGGCCGAGTTCACGTCCCCGACGTTGATCGTTTTCCCCGTCGCCGCGCAGAATCCCGCCAGGCTCTTGGGGGAAATGTCGAGACGGAATTCCTTTTCCTGTTCCAGCGCGTGCGTGATGGAAACCAGCTGCCGGCGCGCGAGATCCACCGCATAGATCTGCACCGACTGGCACTGGAAAATGTTGATGAGGTCGCGCGTCAGCGAAGAAAGGATTCCGGTGATGCTGGTGCCGGAAAGGATCTTGTGCACCAGCGGCCGGATCTGATCGGAAGCACGGCGGCCCAGGTTGCGTTCGCCGGCGATTTCGTTGTACTCCGCTCCGGTCACCACCGCGTCCGGTCCGGGACGGACCTCGGTTTCCGGCGGCTGAACGAACGGCGACTCGTCCCCCTCCACGACGATGGTGGGTTCGAGCTCGGAATCAGCAGGAGTCAATCCCGCTTCCCGCAACGCTTCAGGATCCTGAGGGTACTGGAAGCTTTGCGGTTGTCCGCCGTAGCGCGGATCCCTCGGCCGGGAGGAGCGCATCAATTTGGAAAAAAACGCCATTTATCGGATGAGTGAAAAAGTCGTCTATTATTAGGGGTTTAAAGACTCAGTGTACCGTCTTGCGGGTAAAAACTCAAGGCGAAATGGGAAGGAGCAATCAAAAACATTATTGATTTTATTAGCTTTAATGGGGTTTTGGATAATATGCTTCACAGTTAAGGTAAATATGCATGGCGGGCCGGAAAGGGTCTTTTGAGAAGGAGATTTCAGGAGCAACAGGGGGATTTTCAGAGGTTTTTTTCGCCAGGAGGATAAAGCGGGGAGGGCCGATATGCGGGCTCAGACGTCCAGATCCTGAACGAACACCGCCTTTTCCTTGATGAAACGGAAACGCGGCTCGGAGTCCTTGCCCATGAGCCGGCCGAAGGTCTCCTGGGCCGAGTCCATGTCGTCGATCGTCACGCGGATGAGCGAGCGGGATTTCTTGTCCATCGTGGTCTGCTTGAGGTCCGCCGGCGGCATCTCGCCGAGCCCCTTGAACCGGCCGACGTCGTATTTCGAGCCGTTGAGCTTTTCGATGATGTCGTCGCGCTGCTTGTCGTCCACGGCGTAGAACAGTTTTTTGCCCGCGTCGATGCGGTACAGCGGCGGCTGCGCGATGTAGAGGTGTCCTTTTTCGATCAGTTCGGGCATGTAGCGGTAAAAGAACGTCAACAGCAGCGTGCAGATGTGCGCGCCGTCCACGTCCGCGTCGGTCATGATGATGATCTTGCCGTAGCGCAGTTTCTTGTAATCGAATTTCGGCTGGATGCCCGTGCCGATGGCGGAAACGATGTTCTGAATCTCGTTGTTGGCCAGCGTCTTCACCATCGTCGCCGTTTCCACGTTGAGGATCTTGCCGCGGATCGGCAGGATGGCCTGCGTCTTGCGGTCGCGCGCCTGCTTGCTGGAACCGCCCGCCGAATCGCCTTCGCAGATGAACAGCTCCGCCTGGTTTTTATCCACCGTGGCGCAGTCCGACAGCTTGCCCGGCAGATTGAGCCGGTGCGAGATGTTGGTCTTGCGCTGCACCGCTTCCTTGGCCTGGCGCGAGGCCACCCGGGCCTGCGCCGCCAGCACGATGCGGTTGGCGATGGTGTCGCCCTGGGTCTGGTGATCGTGCAGGTAATGCTCCAGCGAGTGCTTGACCACCGACTCCACCTGCGAGGTGATGTCCGAATTGAGCCGGCCCTTGGTCTGCCCCTGAAACTCCACTTCCCCTTGCAGGTAGACATTGACGATCGCCGTGAGTCCTTCCTTCACGTCGTCGCTGGTGATGCTGGAGATGCCCTTCGGCAGCAGGCTGCGCCGCTCGATGTAGGCGCGCAGCGCCTTGGTGATGCCGTTGCGGAACCCGTTTTCGTGCGAGCCGCCGTCCACCGTGCGGATGGAGTTGGCGTAGGAGAGGATGTTGGTGTCCGTGCTGGACGTCCACACGAACGCGGTTTCCACGCGCAGGTGCTTGTCGTCCTTTTCGATGTAGAACGGCTCCTCCATCAGTGCGGGCTGGCCGTTGACGATCTTCTGGATGTAATCCTTGATCCCCTGCGGGTACTGGAACGTCTGCTTCTTGCCGTCCGCCTGGACGACGATCTTCAGGCCCTTATTGAGAAACGCCTTGGCCTCCGCCCGCTCTAAAATCCATTTGGTGTTGAACTCGACTTTGGGAAAGATCTTTTTATCCGGCTTGAAGTACACCGTCGTGCCGTAAGCCCGTACCGCCTTGCCTTTTTTCAGCTTGGTGGTGGGCTTACCGCGCGCATAAGACTGGGTCCATTCGAACCCTTCGCGGCGCGACGTGGCCTTCAGCGTTTCCGACAGGGCGCAGACCACCGCCATGCCCACGCCGTGCAGTCCGCCGGACACCTTGTAATTGCCCTGGCCGAACTTGCCGCCCGAATGCAGCGTGGTGAACAGGATCTCCATGGCGCTTTTTTTGGTCTTGCGGAACTGGTCCACCGGAATGCCGCGGCCGTTGTCCTTGATGGTGACGCCGTGGTCTTTATCGAGCACGATTTCGATCGAATCGCAGTGTCCGTTCAGCGCCTCGTCCACCGAGTTGTCGAGGATTTCCCACAACAAATGGTGCAGTCCCGTCGCCGAGGTGGACCCGATGTACATCCCCGGCCGCTTGCGCACCGGGTCCAGACCTTCCAGAACCTGAATGTCTTCCGCTTTGTAGCTGGTTGCCATGTTTTAGGGTGTTGGGTTGATAGCGTTATTCAAAGTGCGCCTTTTATGGGCGTTTTTCATTCAATATCCACGATCTTTTTGCGTTTCGCCAGGATGACGCCCTGCGTGCCGCGGTTGTATTCGGGAACGTCCTTCGCCTTCAGCTCCTTGGGCTTGCCCTTGTCGAAGATGAGGGTGATCTTGTCTTTTTTGTCGACGAACTTGAATCCGGCCAGCTCGGAATCGACCAGCTTCATCAGCTTGACGCCCTTTCCGGTTCCTGTCAACTGTGTGATCTGATCGGTGGCCACCCGCATGCCCTTGCCGCTCTCCGAAGCCAGGAACACATGCTTGCCGGTCACCGGCGCGACGGCCACCATGCGGTCGCCCTGTTTGAGCGTCATGATCTTCCTGCCGGAGCGCGTCGTTTCCGAATCCTGATCGAGCCGGAACCGGAATCCCATGCCCGAGGCGCTGGCGACCATGAACTCGCGCGCTCCCTGTTCGTCCTGTTCGAAATCGAGCGCCTGCTGCTTGGCTTTTCCCTTGCCCCTGGCGGGGGCCGGTTCGGCTGCTTCCGGTTCGTCGAGCGACATCATGTGCAGCACCCGCTCGCCGTCGCCGAATTTGAACAGGTTCTGGATCGGCTCGCCAAAGCTTCTGGCGTGCGTGGTGGGAAGACCGTAAACCTTCTGGATATACACCGTTCCCAGGCTGGTGAAAAACGCCACCCGGTCCTTGGTGTTGATCTTCAGCACGTCCATCAGTGCGTCGTTTTCCTTGAACTTGAGCGAATCGGGGTCCGTCTGCGCCTTGAGCTTCCTCAGCCAGCCGTTTTTGCTGAGCACCAGCATCACTTCCTCGTGCTCGATGAAATCCTCGACGTTGTATTCGGTGCTGTCGACGACCTTCGCGTCCAGCTTGGTCATGCGCTTGTCTCCGAATTCGTCGACAATCTCCTTGAGTTCCCCTTTGACCTCGTTCCAGATCTTTTTCGCCGATTTGAGGATGCCCTCGATGCGTTTTTTCTCTTTCAGCTTTTCTTTCTGCTCTTCGAGGATCTTGCCGATCTCCATCGACACCAGCCGGTAGAGCGGAATTTCCAGGATCGCGCTGGTCTGCTCGTCGTCGAGCTTGAAACCTTTCTTTAACTTTTCGTGCGCTTCCTGTCTGGAAGAAGACGAGCGGATCAGTTTCAGCGCCCGGTCGAGATCGTTGAAGATCGCCGCGAAGCCCTCCAGGATGTGCAGCCGCCGGTTGATGATCTCCAGTTCGTATTTCAGCCGCCGCGTCACCACCTCTTTGCGGAATTCGAGGAAGAACGTGCAGATTTCGATGAGGGACAGCCGGTCCGGCTCGCCGTTGGGCTTGAGACAGGTGAAATTGAGCTGAAAATTCGCTTCCAGGTCCGTGTGCTTGAACAGGTAGGTCATCAGCTTTTCCGGCTCGGCGCCGTTTTTCACTTCCAGCACCACCCGGATCGCCTCGTCGCTCTCGTCGCGCACATCCACCAGCGGCGGCAGCTTCTTGTTGATGATGACCTCGGCGATTTTTTCGATCATCTTCGCCTTGTTCACCCCGTACGGGATGGACGTGATGATGATCTGCCGCTTGCCGCGCGCCAGCTCTTCCAGCTTCCATTCGCCGCGGATCTTCAGCGTTCCGGAACCCTGCTCGTAAGCCTGCCGGAGTTCGGTCTTGGTGTTCAGCAGAATGCCGCCGGTGGGGAAATCCGGCCCCTTGATGTGCTTCATGATCTGCGCCGTCGTCATGTCCGGCTCGTCGATCAGCGCCATCAGCGCGTTCACCACTTCTTTCACGTTGTGGCTGGGAAACGAGCAGGCCATGCCCACCGCGATGCCCGCGGCGCCGTTGATCAACAGGTTCGGCACGCGCGAGGGCAGCACCACCGGCTCTTTCAGCGTGTTGTCGTAGTTCTGCCGGAAATCGACCGTGTCTTTTTTCAGGTCGCTCAGCAGAAAGGTGCTGATCAGGCGCAGCCGGCCTTCCGTGTAACGGTAGGCGGCGGGCGCGTCGCCGTCGATCGAGCCGAAATTGCCCTTGCCGTCCACCAGCGGGTAGCGCAGGGAAAAGTCCTGCGCCATGCGCACCATCGACTCGTACGTCGACGCGTCGCCGTGCGGGTGGTACTTACCGAGCACCTCACCGATGATCTTGGCGGATTTCACGTACTTGGCCGCGGAACTCACGCCCATGCTGTCCATCGCGTACAGAATGCGGCGGTGGATCGGCTTGAGGCCGTCGCGCACGTCCGGCAGCGAGCGGGAAACGATGGTCGAGAGCGCGTAGGTCAGAAACCGGTTTTCCAGTTCGACCTGAATGTCAGAAACTTTTTCCGTGGCCATGGGATCGTTGAAGGATCGAGTTAAACAGAGGGCTCCGGACGGGCATTGCTAAAAAATCCCGGCGGGGGCTCTGCATTTTCATTAAAAAATTCGTTTTAAAACGGGATTGAAACCGCCTCTTGATGGAGTTCCCGGCCCGGTGTGAAATCCTTGCAAAATTTCCAGCAAAATGGAAGACCGCCGGAACCCTTATGAAACCGCCACAAATTCGGAGGCAGGGCGATAAAACACATCTTAACCTTAAAATTCAGATATTTAAAGGGGAAGTGGTGTAAATAGCATAAATTTCACATGATTTATCGTCCCACATATAGTGGAATTAGATCAAATGTATACAATATATGGACATTGCGAGCAAGGGCAAAACTTTTTTTTCGCCGCCGCGAAATCGCCGCCGGCCCTTTAAAGATGGCGGGTTCCGGCGATCCGCCTGGCGGGGAAGGGCTTTGGCCGCGAATTTCTTTTTTATGGGCATCTGAAAAAAACGCGCCTGCCCGTTTGTCAGAATCCGTTCAACGGAAATGCAGGAACCGGTCTGTTTCGGTTCCGTGAGGTTGACCCGGCTGTGATTTTTATTTAAAACCTTTTGAGGGCAGAACCATCTTAGGGGAAGAAGGCGACATCATAAGACGAATTTTCAAATAAGAACCGGGTTTTACACCCAGACTCAACAGGGGAGCAACCCAATGTCTGACCAAACGTTGCAGGAACAAGTGATCGCAGCCTTGAAAACCGTCAAGGACCCCGATCTCAATCGCGACATCGTGAGCCTGGGGTTTGTCAAAAATATGAAGGTGGAAAACGGCAGCGTCAAGTACGATGTGGAGCTGACCACCCCCGCCTGTCCCGTGAAGGACGAGCTGAAAACCGAATGCGAGACCAAGACCCGCGCCATCGAGGGCGTGAAGGACGTGGACGTGAACATGACGGCGGTGGTGCGCTCATCCCAGCACAGCCAGCCGATCCTGACCGGCGTCAAGAACATCATCGCCGTGGCCAGCGGCAAGGGCGGCGTCGGCAAGTCCACCGTCAGCACCAACCTGGCCATCGCGCTCAAGCAGACCGGCGCCAGCGTCGGCCTGATGGACGCGGACGTCTACGGCCCCAGCATCCCGCAGATGCTGGGCATCCCCATCACTCCGCCCAAGGCCGGGCAGGACAATAAATTCTTCCCGCACGAGAAATACGACATGAAAGTGGTTTCCGCCGCGTTTCTCACCAAGCAGGGGCAGCCTCTGATGCTGCGCGGCCCCATGCTGGGCGGCATCATCCAGCAGTTTCTGCAGAACGTGGAGTGGGGCGATCTGGATTACCTGGTCATCGACCTGCCTCCCGGCACCGGCGACGTGCAGCTGACCCTCACCCAGCGGGCCCCGCTTTCGGGCGCCGTGGTGGTGACGACGCCGCAGGAAGTCAGCCTGATCGACGCCGACAAGGGCGTGAAGATGTTCCAGCAGGTGAAGGTGCCGCTTCTGGGCATCGTCGAGAACATGAGCTACTTCATCTGCGACGGCTGCGACAAGAAGCACACCATCTTCAAGGAAGGCGGCGGACAGGCGATGGCCGACCGGTTCAAGATTCCCTTCCTCGGCTCCATCCCGATCGTTCCGGAAGTGGTGGAAGGCGGCGACAGCGGCGTTCCGGTGACGATGAGCAACGCCGATTCCCCGGCCAGCAAGGCCTACCGGGATCTGGCGGGGCAGGTGGCGGCGCAGATCAGCATCAATCAAGCCAGCGCCGAAAAGAAAGTGGATTCCAGCTTCGAGCTGGCCTGGAAAAATTAACGGACGCACCGCGTGAACGCAGACAAACCTTCACCCAAAGACATCCGCCAGGTGGATGAGACCACACTCGGCATCTCCTGGACCGACGGGCACGAATCCGTGTATGCCGTGAAGCATTTGCGGGAAAGCTGCCCCTGCGCCCAGTGCATCGACGAATGGACCGGCGAGAGGCGGCTCAAGCCGGGCATGGTGGCCGACACCATCCGGCCGGTGAACCTCAAGGCCGTGGGCCTGTACGCCATTCAGTTTTACTGGAACGACGGCCACGACACCGGGCTCTATCCGCACGAACTGCTGCGGCGTCTGTGCCAGTGCGCCGAATGCACGAAAGCCCGCGCCAACTGACTCACCCCAGCCACGATCCCCAGCGCGAACCCGCGCCGCAAAGCGAGACCATCCTCAGCGTTTGCCCGCGGCCCGATCCGCTCACGCACCAGGAGCGGCGTCCCGACGCGTACCGCGCCACGTCCCGGGTCTTGCAGCGCGCCCGGCGCATCATTTGAGCACCCCGAACGATTCGATCGACAGCAGGCGCACGTACCAGTTGCCCGGCAGCGGCTCCGCGTCCTTCCACTGCTCCGAATCCAGCGGACCGGTTTCGTACACGACCTCCGGTTCCGTCAGGAACGCGAACGTCGCGGTCACCGCCATCAGGCGTCCCGTGTAGATGTAATTGACGCAGAACAGCGTGACCCGTTGTCCCAACAGCGCTTCCAACCCTTTGAAACGAGACATGATGCTTCCTCCCAAGGTGGAATGACGCCCTCCTGAATGGAAGTCCTTCCTGGACTCCGGTGATCTTGAAATCCGAAAATGCCTGTAATTGCGAAATATAGCCTTTGGGTTAACTTTGCGGGTGCTGACAGGCGGGAGCGGCTGTGCTAAGCTGGAGGCCTTAAAGCTTTAAACAGCTCCCTCTCGTGGTGCGGCGGATCGGCGGGTTTTCTCGTCAAATATTAGCAATTAGGCTAATTTTGGTCAAGTGATTTCTAATAAATTTTACCCAAACGACGTGAACACAATCGGTTCCAGAATCGTGACCCGGCGTAAAGAACTGGGGTTGAAGGCCAAGGACCTGGCCGTCCGGGTCGGCTGCCATCCTCCCGACATCAGCGACTGGGAAAACGGCAAGACCACCCCGAGCCTCGCCTCACTGCTCAAGCTCGCTCAGGCGCTGGACATTTCCGAAACCTGGCTCCTGACCGGGAAGGAGCCCGCCCCGCCGCAGACCGAGCGTTCGGGCAACGAACCCGCTGTCAACTGGCGCGACGAAATGCTGCAGGCCAAGGACACCATCATCGAACTGCAGCAGGAGAAAATCAAAAACCTGGAAGCGCGCGTGAACGCGTTGGAGAAAGGACTGAAAGAAAAAGCGAGCGGTGATAAAAGTTGAGAGGCTTCAATGTTTGGGATCATTGATGAACTGATCGTAGAGATAAATGGAGCGATCCCATATTTTTATAGGATTTGGGGGATTCTATTTTCTGGAAATTATAGAAAGAAGGTCAAAGCGGAATACAAACGCACATCGGCGTTTTGGGTGGGCTACGATGTGTTGATGAGTGTGATGTTTTTTGCAATCGAATGCTATTGCATTTACTGGCTGGTCTCGAAATCCCTTTCGTAACGGAAATTCGATTTAAAAAATTCTAGCCCTATCGGGCGTGTCTCACCTTACCAGAGAATGTAGAACAACAGCAGAAAGAACGGCAGCTCCAGCATCAGCCCCCAGAACATGCCCAGGAACAGCTTGCATTCAGGCGGTTTCTTCCTGTTTGTGAGTTCCATGCTCCCATTCCCATGTCGGTAAGAAGCGCGAATGTATCAAAACGCCGCGAAGAAAGAAATAGCACGCCCGGACCATTTTCCTCTTTTTTCTCTTCTTCCTTGAGACAACGATGTCACCAATAAAAAACGATCCCCGGCAGTTTGCTTCAACGAGTCACGATGCATCCGGACTCTGTTTGTTCAGCAGGGCGACGAGCTTGGCGCGTGTCTGGACATCGAGCTTCTGATGGATATTTCTGATATGATTCTTGACCGTGTGCGGACTGATTCCCAGTCCGGAGGCGATCTCCTGATTGCTGAACCCGTTGCGGATCAGGACGCAGATTTCCCGTTCCCGTCCCGTGAGTCCCGCTTTCTGCATGCGCTTATCCAATTCGGGGCTGGCGGCGAGGTCGGCGTTCTTGGATTTGATCCAATCTTTAATCTTATCCGGCACCGGGTTTCCCTCCCAAACACAGGAAAAAGAAGGCTGAGAACAACGTTCACAAAAACAGCCGGCGGGCGCTCATTTCTTGGAATTTGGATAGCGTGAGAACCACTATTCGATGGGAAAGAGTGCGGCCGTTCTTTTGCGTTATCGGAAGAACGGTCGTTCTAAATAGAGGCCAAATGTATCAAAAACATAGGTAAAAATATATAGCACAACCGGACTATTTTTCGGCATGCAAAAGAAATTCGGAAAAGCCTTTTTTTGGGGCAGAAAATTCAAAGCCTGTGGAGCTGGCAAATGACGCTCTCGATTCGGGAAGAAACACCCCAGGATGAAGCGGCCATTCGGCAGGTGAACGAACGCGCGTTCGGTCAGAAACAGGAAGCGGACATCGTCGACCGCCTGCGTGAGCGCTGCCCGGACCGGCTGTCTCTCGTCGCCCTGCAGGGCGGGCGCATCGTCGGACACATCCTGTTCAGCCCGGTCGCGGTTGAGGGGCGCGGGAACACCGCTCACGGCATGGCGCTCGCGCCCATGTCCGTGCTGCCCGAATATCAGCGCCAGGGCATCGGCGCCGCACTCATCAACGCCGCCATCGAGCGGCTGCAGGCGAAGCGGACGCCCTTCATCCTCGTGCTGGGGCATCCGGAATATTATCCGAAATTCGGGTTCGAACCGGCGAGCCGTTACGGAATCCGCAGTGAATGGGACGTGCCGGAGGCGGCATTCATGATTTTGACATTACGCAAACCGGAAGCAGGCGGTCTTTCCGGAGTGGCGCGCTTTCGCGGGGAGTTTTCCGAGGCGGGAGAGAGCTGACGGGTTCAGCCTTTCTTCACCCGTTCGAGCGTCTTTTTCACGATATCGACGGCTTTCGTTTCCAGTGCGTTTTCTTCGCCGCCTTCCTGCTCGAGCTGCACCTGCACCAGCGCTTTGGAGGTGTCGCAGACGCGCAGCGAACCGCGTCCCACGCTGTTGAAAAATTTCCACCAGCCGGGCTGGCCGTTGACCTTGAGTTCCTTCGGTTTGCCGGTCAGCTCATAGCATTCCACGGCCTTGCCGAAAAAATGTTTGCCCAGGCTCACCTTCAGGGTCAGGCCGCCCACCTCCTGCTCCCAGAAGCAGGATTCCGCTTTCCAGTCGTAACCGCTTTCGGAAATGTTTTCCGGTTTGTAATGAATTGCCCGAACGGGCGCACCGAGAAGCTGCTCCAGTTCCTCTTTCTTGAACAGCGAGCAAGGCATCTTTTCCGCAGCGTTGATTTGAGCCTGCGCGGTCTGTGGCTTCGCGCTTTGTTGAGCGGCGGCCGGTTTTTTCTGCGCTGGCTTCGAGGCGGAAGCGGCCGGCTTCGCCGCCGGTTTGTCCTCTCCGCCACAACCTGCGCCCAATATGAGTAAAAGTCCGAAAGCGATCACGTAAAAGGCACGCATTGCAATTTTCCCGTCTGATTCCAGTTCACGAGTCCAAGACAACCCAATTGTATCAGGAAACGCGGCGCTTCGCTCGCGATGGTTTTCTCTGAATAATCAAAAAATTACGGGAAGGTATCGGAGAAGGGAATGGGGCGCAAAAAAAACGGGGCGCGAACGCCCCGCCGGCGGATTTCCATCACTGTGCACCGCACCTTTGCCAAGTGGAACCCGCCTGATTCCGTTTACTTATGCTCTTCCGCTTCCTCGGCGATGGTTTTGCCGACCGCTTCCATATCCTCACCCACACCGCGGGTGGTGTTGCATGCGGCGACCGTGCCCAGGAAAAACAGGGCGATGAGGCAATATGCTGCAAGTTTGCTGTTCATGTTTTTTCTCCTGTGATTCAATGAAATCGATCCAAGTCTGTTTGATCAGATAAATGCATTGTCTGTGCCAAACGCTAAAGGAATAAAAATCAATCCCAGGCAGCGGGGAATGAACTCAATGAACCGGAGACAGCGGGCTATATGCACCACGGGCGGGGGATTTGAGCCGGAGTTGTTCTATGGGCAAGCGCGATCGTTCGGCGGGGAATATCAAAACCGGCAATTCTTCGACTGCAACATCCGGCCGCGGACCATGCGGGCAACGCACTGCGGCCGGAGGAACGAGATCCCTGTAAACCAAACAATTGAATCCGATAGCGGAAAAATTCCCCGCTTGCTGTTCATCCTGGATCGGAATGACCGGGCAGCGACACCACTGGGAACGCGTGAGAGCAACTGCATTTGCGGTGAAGCATTTTTTCGTTGGCCTGTATATTGCAACTATTTACCTGAAAAACTAAAAATCAGCGAGGGCCTTGTCCCTAAAAGGTGCCTGAACAGGAGAAAGCATGAATACAACCGCACGCAATAGAATCCGTTTCATTCTGGCGTTGACGTTGATCCCTTTCATTGCCGCGTGCACGGAGACCGTGCGCACTGTGTCCGAACCGGACTGCACCAACTTCAAGCTCAGCTCGCATTTGCACCCCACAGAGGACCGCTCCATCAGCCGCGTCAGTTTCGACCCGGACACACCCGGTTGTGCCATCCAGTGCGAATGTGACCGGATTGCTTTCGTGCAGATCCTTCAGGATCTGGATCCGGCCACAGGCAGGGAAGGGGACACGACGCCTCTGCAGATGAAGCAGCGGGAAACCTCGGAAGGCTGGGCCGTGGACCAGTCGGGCACGAAATTGAATCAGGCGTCCACGTGGGGCTATATCGGCGCCGAAGAAGATTCCGCTCTCACCTTTCCCAAATACACGATCGAAGAACGGCGCACCTGCGGAACGTTTTCTCAGGAAACGGCCCGTGTATTCACAGGCAGTTCAAACCGGGACCGGTCCGAACCGGCGGTGCTGTGCCTGTCGCCGGCCGGAGATTTCAAACGAGCGGCGAACGTCATCGACGTTCCGGTGTGCCTCGACGAAAAATCCCGCTGCTACAAGCATCAGCTGGGCGCGTTCCTGTGGTCCTACGGAGTGGACAACCAGGCCGAAAAGACCGCGACGCTGGGATCGCCTGCGACCCACCCGTACCAGGACATCATCGACAAGGCGATCGAAAACTGGAACAGCCAGGCGCTGGACAAAACCGGAAACAACTCCGACCAGAGATCCCTGCCGGAGCTCAAGTTCTGGCGCGATCGTTCCTAGTTGAGAGACAGATCGTTGAGTTATGGGAAGGGGAGTCAGGAGCCGGCGGGTTCGTTTTCCAGGTCCTGCCCGAACGCGAGGTCGTAGCCGTCCAGGTCCTGCACGCCGAACTCCTTGACGCCGTAGGGCTGGGTGCAGAGGTCGTAATCGATCGTGGCGCCGCGTTCCTTCAGCTCGCGGTACACCGCCTCCACATCATCCACCCAGAAATACACGTTCCACATTTTCTCCACCACCTTGTAATGCGGAACGATGTGTCCGGGGTCGTCCACCTGGCTCAGCATCACCACGTGCCCGTCGCGCACCGGCATGCAGAAGCAGGGCGGCTCGCCCCAGAAGCGTTCGTAGCGAAAGCCGAGCTTGTCGCGGTAGTGATCCGCCGCAGCCTGAACGTCGGCGACCAGCAGGATGGGCGCGCTGCCGATGATCTTTCCCTGCGGTTGCACGGTCACCGGTTCACGCCGCCTCGGCGGCTTTTTTCAACTTGGCGAGGCCGTTCTCGAACATCGGCCCCACCATGCTGTCCATCATCATCGCCATGTAGCCGCCGAGCACGGGGATCTCCATTGTCCCGTCCATCTTCCACAGCACCTGGGTATTCGCCTCTCCGGGCGTGTAAATGACCGCGCTTTTGCATTTGTCCTTGTCCTGCCGGAAGAACAGATCGTATTTCACCCCGGTCTTGGGCGAGGACTCGGTGAACACCAGCCGGCCGTCGCCGCCCTGTCCCATCCAGGACTGGCTCGCGCCGACGCCGGAGGTTTTGTCGCCGAGCGTGACCACCAGAGAGGGGTCGCCTTCCCGCCAGGGTTCCCAGGCGTCCCATTGTTTCAGGTCGCCGACAAATTTATGGATTTTTTCCGGCTTGGCATCGATGACCGTGGACCGGCTGACCGAGTATTGATTGGGCAAAAACAGGCCGATGGCCACCACGATCCCGGCCACAGCCAGAAAAGCGATGAGAATTTTTTTCAGCATGCGGTCTCCTTTCGTGCCGCCCGCTTGGACGGCGGGCGGGCCTCCGTGAAATCAGGCGTACACCGCTTTACTGTACCCCATACCCGTGCGCGCACAAAAATAATTCACTCCGGCGAACCGGCGGAACCGCTCCAGCGCCGCGAAAAAGCGATTCAAATGCCTGGTTTTGCTGAAATTTTTCGCGCCGGAATGGGCCGTTGACGAAGTCGCGGTTTAGCGATACGGTTGAAGATTCAGGACAGAACCACGTTGATCTGGGGACGCGGACTCAACAGGGCGAAGCCCGGAAGGAGCAGGGGCGATATGAAGAAGATCGCGATCGCCGTCGTGTGCGCGTTGGGATTCACCGGCTGCGCGACGTACGACACCGGCGGACCGAGAGCCACTTCCATCGAGGACGTGGACCGGGCCGTGGGCGCGCACCAGCCGGTGGAATACCGTGCGGGCTACAAGGACGGCTGCGACAGCGGCTACGTCTCCGCGGGCATCACGGGATACGCCATCCGCAAGGACACCCTCCGCTACGGCGCGGACGATTTATACCGTCATGGCTGGGACGACGGCTTCAACGCCTGCAGCCGCGCGCACCTCTATCCCACCCGCTACAGCTATTACGACTACGGCTGGCCCGGTTCGTATTGGGGCTATTATAACCGGGACCGCCGCTTCCACCGGCCCAAAAAACACCTGCGCCATCCCGGACCGAAACATCACCGCCATGAGACGCGCATTCAGCCCCGGAGTCCCCGGCGGCACCACCACGACCGGCACCTGCGGCACGAAAAGCGCCACAGCCACAGCAGGAATCACCAGATTCGGCATAAAAGCAGCGGCGATCATAAGCATAAACATCAATTGCGGAAATCGAACCCGAAAGGGAAGTCGGGTTTCAAACGGCATCTGCGGCACAAAAGCCGCCATCATCACAAGCACCGTGGATTCCGAAGCTGGAAACACAGGAAATGATGGCGAAACGCCGCCGGGTGAGAGCGCGAAACGCAAACGCAACACATATTGACGTTTCCACAATTTAGCGATAAGTTTGAATATTCAAAATTCAGGACGTTGAGGCTGGGGACGCGGACTCAACAGGGCAAGGCCCGGAAAGAGCAGGGGCGATATGAAGAAAATCGGATTCGCGGTTGTTTGCGGAATTCTGTTCACCGGTTGCGCGACGTACGACTACGGCGGGCCGAGAACCACGTCCATCGAGGATGTGGACCGGGCCGTGGGCGCGCACCAGCCGGTGGGCTACCGTGTGGGCTACAAAGACGGCTGCGACAGCGGCTATGTCTCCGCCGGATACAGCAGTTACGTTTTTCAGAAGGACCGGGGCCGCTACGGCGCGGACGACCTCTACAAGCACGGCTGGGACGACGGCTTCAGCTCCTGCAAGGCCACCCGCTCGTACTCTTCCAGATACGATTATTATCCCGGCTATTACTGGGGGCCGCGATATTACTGGGGCCACCGCCATCATCACCGCCGCTGGCGTTACGGGTGCTGATGCGCCGCGAAGTGCAATCGTAAAAAGCGAACGTGCTTTCCTGCGGCTTTCCGCAGTCGGGGCCTGTTTCCAGCCGGTGGGACCCGCTACATGCCGACCTTTTCGCGCACCTCGTCCATCAGCTTCGCGTCGATGGTGGTGACGCCTTTTTCCAGCGCGAAATTGATCACCGTTTTCTTGGCCATGTTACGCACGAAAAACGGCACCCGCTTGATCCGCTGCTGCGCTTCTTCCGTCCAGATCAGATTGTCTTCTGGATTGCCCTTGCTGAGTTCTTCCTTGGCCTGAGCGAGCTGCGTCCCGACCACGCTGAGCGGCGCCTTGCCTTCCGGCGACGCACCGCCCATCTCCACGCCCAGCTTGCTGACGAACTCCGTCTCGAACTTGTTGGTCAGCATGGCGATCATGTGGCCGCACTTTTTGCACTTGAACTTCATCGCCAGATTTTTCGACTCGTCCGGCATGATGCCGTCGGTCTGGGTTTCCATCTGCTCATCGCAAGGAATGCATAAAAATTTCATCACGCCCCCTTTTGGGAATTCGTTTCAATGAATTTGAGAATGTTGTCCACCGCCGCGGCGATCGCCCTGCCGGTCGGCGAGTCCGCGTGTTCCGTGTAGAACAGCGACCCGGAGTCGGTTTTTCTGGAAACGCGCGTGTCGAACGGGATCTTGCCGATGTAGGGCACGCCCTTGCGCCCCGTCAGCTCCTGCACGTCCTCGCCCTCGAACAGCTTGCTCTCGCAGTCGCAGTTGGGGCAGACATAGGTGGCCATGTTTTCGATCAGCCCGATGACCGGAACCCCCATCATGTTGTTCTTGGTGATGGACTTCGACACGATGTGCTGTGACAGCGGCGAGGGAATCGTGATCTCCACGACGCCTTCCAGCTCCGGAATGAGCTCGCGGATGTTGTCCATGCGGTCCGAGCCCGGCGGCATGTCGATGAGCAGAAAGTCCAGCTCACCCCAGTGCGTGTCCGCCAGCAGCTCCCTGAGCGCCGTCGATTCCATCGTGCTCACCCACACCGCCGTGGCGCCCTTGTCCTCCGTCCACATCACCGGCGTGTCCGAACCCGTGAGTAGCATGTCCATCGACATGATCTTGATTCCCTGAGCCCCTTCGCCGGGAAAGACGCCGTCCTCGTCCACCTTGAGTTTCATGTCGTTGCCGACGCCCAGCAGGTGCCCGATGCTGGGGCCGTTGAGATCCGCGTCGAGAATGCCGACTTTATGGCCTTTTGCGGTCAGGCAGGCGGCGATGTTCGCGGTGAGCGAACTTTTGCCGACGCCGCCCTTGCCGCTCATCAGCGCGACCTTGTGCTTGATCTTGTCCAGCCGTCCGCGCAATTTCTCCAGTTTCGAGACGACCTGGCTGACGATGCCGGAACCGCCGTCTCCAGCCAAATCTTCGTAAGTTTTCATGATGGCTCCTGAGAATCCACAAATATCTGGAATTAAATGAAATGGAAAATTTTGCCCTCTATGATATCGGAAAATTTTTCGCTTGCAAAGGGGTTCTTTGGCGGCAAACCGGCGGTTTTCAGGACCGCCCGCGGCCCCTTCAAACAACGGCGCTTTTTATCATTGACCGCGGCTGAGTTTCTGATCTAGATTAGCAGGTTTAGGTGTTTCGGGCGGCCCGGACCCCACTATTTTCGGATGCGGTGATGGAATTATCGGAAGAAGAAAAAAAGCTGGTCCTCGAAGAAGAGAAATTGTTTGAAAAAACGATCCGATCGCTCTGCGAGGAGCTGCCCCAGGCGCAGGCGGCGAAGATCGCCGCCAACCAGTCCGCCCGCAGCCTGACCTCGAAAGTCACCAACGAGTGGAATCCGGAAGAACGGCAGCCCCTCGTCTCCGACGAAGCCGTGGCCCACCGCGTGGTGGACATCCGCAAGGAAAGCGACAGCGTGTTGAAGCAGCTGATCGAGGAGCCCTATTTCGGCCGCGTCGTCACCGCCGAGGACGACGGCAAGGAAGTGGCGTTTCTGATCGGCAAGAAGGGCAACGTCCACTCCGGCATCGTCGACTGGCGCAACGGCCCCATCTCCGCCCTGTATTTCAACTACAAGCAGGGCGAGGAATTCTACGAGGTCATCAACGACCGCGAGCGCAGCGGCCGCATCAAGATCCGCCGCTCCTACAAGATCGAAAACGGCCGCCTCGTGCAGATCGACACGCCGGAAGGCGTGTTCCACTGCAACGAAAGCGGCTGGATCAAGCTCGACGTCGACGCCGAGATCGCCGCCCATCGTTCGCGCGCCGCGCACAGCCGGGAAAAGCGCCTGCCCAGCATTCTTTCATTGATCACAAAAGACCAGTTCCAGATGATCACCAGCGATCCGCACCGCCCGGTCATCATCCAGGGCTCGGCGGGTTCCGGCAAAACCACCGTGGCGCTGCACCGGCTCGCCTGGCTGCTGCACGGCGAAAACTCGCAGGCCCTGCCGGAAAACACCCGCGTCGTCGTCATGAACAAGGCCCTGCAGATGTACGTCAGCGCCACCCTGCCGTCGATGGGAATCGAAGGCGTCGAGACCACGACCTTCAACGCCTGGGCGTTCGCCATCATCCGCAACGCCATGCGCCGGCCGCCGAATTTCAAATTCTTCAACCTGCCCGAGTTCGTCGAGACCATCAAATTCTCCGAGGAGATCCTGAACGCCCTGTCGGCGCGCGTCGATAAGCAGGCCGGGGAGACCGACCGCCTGCTGCGCGAGCAGTTTCAGAACCGGGAGACGCTGCGCCGCCTGTGGATCGAAAGCGCCGCCAAGCCACCGCTCCCGCGCCTGCGCGATTTCATGCAGGATGTGAAGGACGCGACCCTGCCGGAGCCGGAGAAAAAGAAACACCTTGCCGATCTGAAAGCGCGGCTCGATGCCCTGGAAGACCATGCGGGCGACATCTACGATCTGCTGTGCGACGAACACGGCCTCAAGGCGCACCTCAAGCCGCATCCCAAACGCGGCGAGCACCTGGCGTATCTTAAAAAAGTGACCGAAAAGAACCGCAAGAGCCACACCCTGGACTATTTCGACCTGTCGCTGCTGCTCAAGAACATCCAGCTCAAAAACGGCGGACTGCCCGGCAAGAACGGCCTGCCCATGGTCCTCGATCATCTGGTGATCGACGAGGTGCAGGATTTCGGCCCGGTGGAGTTCTCCGTCATGAAGCACGCCGTGCACGACCCGCGCCACCTCACCATCGTCGGCGACGTCAGCCAGAAAATCCTGTTCACGCGCAAATTCATCGGCTGGGAGCGCATCGTGCATCACCTCGAAATGGACGCTTCCGACCTCATCCAGCTTCAGGTCTCGTTCCGCTGCACCGTTCCCATCATGGAGCTGGCGCACCGCGTCGCCGGCACCAGCCAGCCTGTGGAAGGCCGGCCGGGACCGCATCCCGTGTGGCGGCGCGCCGAAGACCGCGACGCCGTGCTCGAGACTCTGGCCGACTGGACCGGCACGCTGCTCAAGGAAGACCCCAACCGGCTGATCGCGCTCATCTGCCGCTATCCCAAACAGGCCATGGAGCTGAAGGAAGACCTTGAAGAGATGATCCCCGAAGGACTGCGGCTCGGCTACCGCAGCCAGTTCTCCTTCGAGCCCGGCGTTCTGGTGACCAACATTCACCAGGTGAAGGGGCTGGAATTCGACGCCGTGGCCATCGTCGATCCCGATGAGGAAAACTATCCCCACCGCAAAACCGAGAGCCGCAACCTGCTGTACGTCGCCATCACCCGCGCCCAGGACGCGCTGCTGCTGACCGGACAGCGGCCCTTTTCGAGCCTGCTGAAAACTTGAAAAAAGATCTTGCGCGGGAAAAAAACGGGACTATATTTTGAGTGGAGGGTTTGAGACTGACTGACCAGCAGGAGGTTTAGAGGAGCTGTGAGTCCACCTTTCGAGAAAGTTGACAGTTAGAAAACGAGGTTCCTGTATAAACAGGAACGGTCCCCGAGGATGCAGCCGGGGCCAGAAAAAAGAAGAAACGCGCTGAGCGGCAGGCAGCGCGTTTTTTTTGCTTGCGGGAGCTCCATTGACACGGAAATTGAAAATCGTCATCGAGTACGACGGCGGCCGGTACAGCGGCTGGCAGTTGCAGCCCAACGGCACCACCATCCAGGGCCTGATGCAGTCCTGCCTCACCAAGATCACCGGCGAGGAAAAAGCCGTCGTGGCTTCCGGCCGCACCGACGCGGGCGTGCACGCGGAAGGGCAGGTGGCCCATTTCCGCACCGGGTCGACCATGACAACGGATGAGCTGCTCAAAGCGTTCAACAGCCTGCTGCCCAAAGACATCGTCGTCAAATCCGTCGAGGACGTGCCGGACGATTTCCACGCCCAGATGCTGGCGGTGCGCAAGATCTACCGCTACACCATCCTCAACCGCGACCACCCTTCCGCCCTGTCCGCCGGGCGCTGCCTGTACATCCAGAAGCCGCTCGATCTGGACGCGATGATCGAAGCGAAAGCGCATTTCGAGGGCAAGCGTGATTTTTCCGCCGTGCGCGCCGCCAACTGCGAAGCCAAAAGCCCGGTGCGCACGCTGCACCGCATCGACATCGAACGCAGGGGGGAGTTCATCGACCTTATTTTCGAGGGCGACGGGTTTTTGAAGCACATGGTGCGCAACATCGTCGGCACCCTCGTTCTGGTCGGGCGCGGCAAGATGACGCCCGAGCGGGTCGGCGCCATCATGGCGTCGAAGGACCGCAAACAGGCCGGCCCCACCGCCCAGCCCCAGGGCCTGTGCCTGGTGAGAGTGGTGTATGAGGACGCATGACGGCTCTAATGGAGACCTTTGCAACTGTCATGCTGAGCTTGTCGAAGGACGAAGGGCTCAGGGTGACATCGGGTTCTTCGCCTTAATCGAACTGCCTCATGCAAAACTCTCAAAGGAGCCGCACTACTTCACAAACGGCAGGACGATCCACGCCAGGATGTGATCGGGATCCTTGAAAAAGACATCCTGCAGCGATCCGGAGCTCTTGCACCAGAACCGGCCGGACAGTTCCGAATCCATCTTGATCAGCCCTCCCTCGCAGCGCCCCGGGCCGCCGCTTTTTGCATCGGTCGTCCGTTTCAGAAACAGCGTGTTTTTTCCCCAGGTCAACTCGAATGTCCCTTCCTTGCGATTCACAAGGACTTCAAATTCGACAAGCCGGTTCATGTCGTTTTCGATGGTTCCGGCGATGCTGAGATGGGAATTCAGGCTTTCCGCCTGGGCGGAGATGCCCCGCTGGTCCTGAACGACACCGCCGTAGGTTTTGAAGCGGCCCAGGTCCCAACGTTCGATCGTGAACACGTCGTTGCCCACGATGAGGATGAACTCCTTGTCTTCATGGTAGGCTTCCAGAGCGGTGACGCCCATCCAGCCTTCCCGCGCCACGCCGAAGAATTCGCCGTTTTCCTCATTGAGAACGATCTTCAGCCGGCCTTCGTCCGTGCGCGCGATCAGGGTCAGACTGCCTTCCGCCCACGAAGAATGGGGAATCAAAAAGAACGCACACAGCAGTGCGGTTGCGAGGATGCGTTTGATGCAGGAGCACGTCATAGCGGCCTCCATTAAAGAGAATTGAAAACTCTATAAATTAAGAGAGGCCGGGAAATCGGTTTATTCCTGCCGCAGCGCCGGAACCGGAAACGATTTTAGATGTGCAGAAAAACTGGGTGGTTGAGCGGAAAATACGAAGGACATGTAATGTTAGCCATATCGGAATACGATAGGAGGATTTTTTCATCCCCCTCACCCAGCTCCTTCGTCCTTCGACAAGCTCAGGATGACTCAGGGGCTGTCCTCCCCCCCTCAGGGGGGAAGAGGATTCCGTCGAGCCAAGCTCGACACTCGCATTACGAATTACCCGGAAGGTGGCTTGAATGCAGAACTTGTTCTGCCACCCGCTCATATAAATACTGGAGGTGGCTTGGGTGAGGGGGACTTTACCGAGCCAAGTATTTTTTATCCTGTGCATCTTGTCTACAGCTTTTGCTTTTCTTTGTGTCTTAGCGGCTTTGCGCGAGGCGGGGTTTTTGCCTTAATCGGTTTTCAATCCTGTTCATCCTGTCCAGTTTCTTTTCGTCTTTGCCAGTCAGTTATCCTGTCTCTCCGGAAAGCTTTTTCCCGTCCGGGTCGAAGATGGGAAACGACGCCAGCCCCCGTTTGGCGAGAAAGTATTTCATGGCGGTCGTGAGCACGCCGCGGCCGTAGGTCACGCTGCGGCTGAAGCTGATGGAGGACGCCTCGGGGAAATAGCGTGCCGGGCAGGACACCTCACCCACCTTGAAACCGAAATACAGCGCCTGCAGCAGCATTTCGTTGTCGAACACGAAATCGTCGGAATTTTCCAGAAGCGGAATGGCCTTGAGCGTCTCGGCGCTGAACGCCCGGTAGCCCGTATGGTATTCGGACAGCTTTTGCTGGATGATCCAGTTTTCCACCAGCGTCAGGAAGCGGTTGGAAACGTATTTGTAGACCGGCATGCCGCCCGCCATCGCCTGGTTTCCCAGAATGCGCGAGCCGATCACCGCATCGAACACCCCTTCGGCGATCATCGACGCCATCGCGGTGATGAGCCGGGGCGTGTACTGGTAGTCCGGGTGCAGCATGACGACGATGTCGCTGCCCAGGTTGACCGCCTCGCGGTAACAGGTCTTCTGGTTGGCGCCGTAGCCCTGGTTGGACTCGTGCACGAAGGTGCGGATGCCCAGGTCCTTCGCCACCTCGATGGTGCGGTCGCTGCTGGCGTCGTCGGTGAGCAGCACGTTGTCGACGATGTCTTTGGGGATCTCCTCGTAGGTGCGGCGCAGGGTCTTTTCCGCGTTGTAGGCGGGCATGACCACCGTGATGCGTTTGCCTTGAATCATGTGCGGGAGACAAAGAAGGAAGGGATGCCGTTCATGGGCCTTTCCTATAGCACGGCGGCCGGGTCAAATCAAGGCGGGGAAGTGCGTGTTCAATCCTTCTGCAGCTGCTTGAGCGTGTCTTTCAACTGGGTGAGCCCCTTGCCGAATTTCTGCTCGGATTCCTGCCTCTGATCGTTGGTCATGAAAGACGGGATGTGGCATTTCACCCGGTCGAAGCGGACGTTCTTGATGTCGTAAACCTTTTCCGAATCGCTCCAGCCGTCCGGCAGGTTGAAGTAGGTGCGGATGCCGCGCGCCACCAGCGTGCCGTCCTTCGTCCAGTGGCATTCCACGTCCACCGAGTACAATCCCTTGCCGGCGCTGTTGGTCACGGTCACGTCCGCATGTGGCCAGCCCATCTCGTTGGTGTACACCTTGTCGATCTTGAGTTCGATCTTGCCCGCCGCCCAGGCCGAGAGCGCCGGTCCGAACAGCAGCAGCCCAAGCAGCGCAAAAACGCGCAGGACGGCGCCGGACACGGGAAAACGTATCGCACGCCGGCGAAAATGTGGAAAGCGGTCAGGAATGCGCATTTTCATTGTAAGTGACGATCACCATGCCCATCGTTTCACGCACGCACATATGCGACAGTTTCACCGAGCCGCCCGCCTTGTCCAGCCAGATCCTATTGCGCGTGTTGCCCGCCTGGGAGGGGCCGTAATCCTCGGCCAGATTTTCGTGCACCAGCTCCACCGTATCGGCGCAGTCGCCCATCGCGTCGACGATGACGATGATCCGGTCGACGAGCTGGGTTTTTTCGTTGAACTGCACCAGAAACCGGCTCGGCACGCCCTGGTACCGGTCGGTGTACTCCAGGCATTTGGAATCGCTGCTCGTGGTGTCGTCCTCGTACTCGCAATCGGTGATCTTGTCATCGGGCCGCACCCGGTCCGCTTCTTCCAGAGTCATGCCGAACTGAAAGCCCGCGTAACCCTGTATGGTATCGGGCCCCGCCCCGGTGAGGACCGACCCCAGCAGCATGGAAAGGAGAGCGATATTCATGACAACAGCTCCTTGCATCGAACTTGACTCAATTCATACACATTGATTTTGGATGAGACATTTTACCCTATCAAGCCGTGCACAGGCACTGCAATTCCAAATCGGCCGTAAAAATCCTGCATCAGGGCAACGCACTATCGGAATCGGGAACAAATCTGCGCCCGCTCAGGCATGCAGTTCAGGGCAGGCCCGTCCAGACGAAAGCGTTAAAAAATCATTTACAACCGCCATTCTACGGATATACTGAATCGTTTTCACGGCGGGTTTTCGCCTCCTTTTATTGAATTCATCGGAACACCTATGACGGACACACACACCATCGCCGTGCTGCCGGGAGACGGCATCGGCCCGGAAGTCATCGCCGAGGCGTTGAAGGTTCTGGCCGTGCTCGAAGCGAAGCTGGGCCTCAAAATCGAAAAAAACGAAGTCCCGGTGGGCGGCGCCGGCTACGAAGCGGAAGGCCATCCCCTTCCGGAAGCCTCCCTCAAGGCGGCGCAGGATGCGGACGCCGTGCTGCTCGGCGCGGTCGGCGGGCCCAAATGGGAAAGCCTGGATTTCTCCCTGCGGCCGGAACGGGCGCTTCTGGGACTGCGCTCGTCGCTCAAGCTGTACGCCAATCTCCGCCCGGCCAAGATCTTCCCGGCCCTGGCCGACGCCTCGTCGCTCAAGCGCGAGCTGGTCGAGGGGCTCGACATCCTGGTGGTGCGCGAGCTGACCGGCGGCATCTACTTCGGCGAGCCGCGCGGCATCGAGACCCTGCCCGACGGCACGCGCCGGGGAATCAACACCCTGGTCTACACCGAGGCGGAGATCGAGCGCATCGCCCGCATCGCGTTCGAGGTCGCGCAGAAACGCAACAAGCGGGTGATGTCGGTGGACAAGGCCAATGTGCTGGAGACCACCGGCCTGTGGCGCGAGGTGGTGACCCGCACCCACGCCGATTATCCCGGCGTCGCGCTCGACCATATGTACGTGGACAACTGTGCCATGCAGCTGGTGCGCCGCCCCAAACAGTTCGACGTCATCGTGACCACCAATATGTTCGGCGACATCCTGAGCGACGAAGCCTCGATGCTGACCGGTTCCATCGGCATGCTGCCCTCGGCCAGCCTCGGCGGCGAGACCGGCATGTACGAGCCGATCCACGGCAGCGCACCGGACATCGCCGGAAAGGACTGCGCCAACCCGCTGGCCACCATCCTGTCCGTCGGCATGCTGTTCAAATATTCCCTCGGTATGGAGGAGCCCAACGCCTGGATCGAGCGGGCGGTGGAGGCGGTGCTCGACAGGGGATTCCGCACGCCCGACATCCTTTCCGATGGCATGCAGGAAGTCGGGACCCGTAAAATGGGAGACCTCGTGATCGAGGAACTGGAAAAATCAACCGGGTGAAATCGCCATGATCGCCAGAAAAGAACGCTACAACGTCGCCATCGCCGGCGCCACCGGCGCCGTCGGACGCAGGATGCTGTCCATCCTGGAAGAGCGGAAGTTCCCCATCGATCAGCTCAGGCTGCTCGCTTCGGCGCGATCCGCCGGCCAGACCCTGCCGTTTAAGGGACAGGAACACCCGGTTCTGGAAATGAAGGAAAATTCATTCGAGGGCATGGATATCGCCCTGTTCTCCGCCGGAGGGTCGATCAGCAAGCAGTTCGCGCCGTTCGCCGTCAAGTCCGGCTGCGTCGTCATCGACAACAGCAGCGCCTTCCGCATGGAGCCGGACGTGCCGCTGGTCGTGCCCGAAGTCAACGCCGATGCCATCGGCGGCCACAAAGGCATCATCGCCAACCCCAACTGCTCGACCATCCAGATGGTGGTGGCGCTCAATCCCATACACAGGCAATACCGCATCCGCCGGGTCGTCGTCTCCACCTACCAGTCGGTGTCCGGTTCCGGCCAGAAAGCCGTCGCCGAGCTGGCCACCCAGTCCCTGCAGATCCTCAACGACCAGACCGTGGAGAAGCAGGTGTATCCGCACCAGATCGCGTTCAACTGCCTGCCGCACATCGACGTCTTCCTCGACAACGGCTACACCAAAGAAGAGATGAAAATGGTCAACGAAACCCGCAAGATCCTCGGCGACGAGTCGATCCAGGTGTCCCCGACCACCGTGCGCGTTCCCGTGTTTTACTCGCATTCCGAGTCGGTCAACGTGGAAACCGAAAAGCCCGCCTCCGCGGGGGACATCAAGCATCTTCTGAAGCAGAGCCCCGGCATCGAACTGGTGGACGCGCCGGAGGACAACGCCTATCCGCTGGCCACCGAAGCCGGGGGCAGGGACGCGGTCTACGTGGGCCGCATCCGCAACGACATATCCCGCGAAAACGCGGTCAATTTCTGGGTGGTGTCGGACAACCTGCGCAAAGGCGCCGCGCTCAATGCGGTGCAGATCGCGGAAATCCTCACCGGCAAATCTTCTTGATTCCTCTAAACCTTATAGAAATTCGGACGATAAGCATATAAATATTGGGCCGTTTTTTGTCCTCCGTCATATCCATCCCTAGATTCATCAGGAACCACCATGCCAGATAAACCAGAATCCTACAGACCCGGCTCGGATTTGGACCGGGACCGCCCGCTCGAACCGGAGAATTTCAGCACCAGGGAATTCAAGGACTTGCTCGAGACCGCGGCGCACGAGCGCAAGAACCTGCAACTGCTGGTCGAGTATTTCGAACAGCAGTCCGAGGACCTCGACGAAAAAAAGCATTTCTTCGAGCGCATGGCCTCGCAGATTCCCGACACCCTCAAGCGGCTGGACAGTTTCGACCACAGGATGGACGACATCAAGACCTTCGACGTGCGCGTGCGGGAATTTCAGCGCATCTCCAAGGAACTGGAGTCGAACTACAATTCGCTGAAGCGCGAGCTCGACGAGATGCACCTGCTCAGCGAGCACATCGACCATAAGATCAAGAGCCTGCACCAGCAGCGCGGGCTGGTGGAAAAGGCCAACGAGGACGCCGGCCGCCTCAATGTCCTGATCTGGGACATGGACACCAAGGTCAAGAAGCTCAAGGAAGAAAACAAGCTGATCAAAAACGCCGAACGGGGCATCAGCCGCCTGGAGAACATGCTCGATCAGGTTTCCGACAAGATCGAGGAAGTCGCCAGCTTCAAGGAGATGATGAAAAACGGCTCCGTCCAGGTCAGCGAGATGCAGCAGATCGTCAAGGAGCTGGACAAAAAGTTCCAGCACATCCACCGCGAAAAGGAATCGATCTCCGGTTACGCCCGCGACACCGAAGAGTTGAAGCAGACCCTGGAAATCGTGCGCGAGGATTATGAGAAGCTGCTCGGCCAGACCCACATCGTGCACGAAACCCAGGACGCGCTGACGCGCATCGGCGGCGAGATCAGCGACCTCAAGGTCGAGTCCAAGAACATCGCCGTCAAGAACGAGATGATCCGCAGCATCAGCGGCCGCCTGCGCGACCTCGACGCCATGGCGGTGGACGTGGAGACCAAGATCACCAAGATCCTCGACGAAAAGGCCATCATCGAAAAGACCGAGGACAAGATCAACAAGCTCAACTCCTTCCTCATGGACAACCTGAGCAACAAGATGATGCTGCTCAAGGAGGAGATGAAGAACATCGACGCCGCCAACGAAAAGATGAACCGCTTCAACGTGATGGCCGAGGAAGCGGAATCCAAGGTCAGCCGGCTCGACGCGGAGATCCACAAGGTGGACGCCATCAAGGGTGTGCTGCACCAGATCGAGGAAGTCGGCGAATCGACCCGGCTGCAGATGGACGAGATCATCCGCAAGCAGAACCTGGTCGATCAGGTGGACAAAAAGATCAACGACCTGAGCTCGATGGTGATCAGCCTGGACGTGAAAATGGAAACCCAGATGCAGCGCAAGGCCCTGATCGAAAAGCTGGAAAAGAAAGTCGACGGGCTGGATTTCTTCATCGAGGAAGCCAACATCAAGATCGCCAAGGTGAGCAAGAAGATCGACTTTCTCGAAAAAATCGACCAGAAACTGGAAGGGCTCAAATCGATGGCCAATTCCGTCGAGGAGAAGATCCTGGACATCGCCAAGGAAAAGTCCGCCATCGACGATCAGGAAAAACGCATGAACAACCTGACCTCCAAGCAGAGTGTTTTGGAAATCGAGCTGCGCTCCAAGTTCAAGGAATTGCACGACTCCAAGGATGAGATCAGCCGCATCAGCACGATCCGCGAGGAGCTGGGCCAGGTGGCTTCGAATTTCGAATCCAAGATCGAAACGCTGAACCGCGAGGCCGGTCAGGTCGGCATGATCGAAAAACGGCTTAGCGAGCTCAACGACGTCATCAAGGACCTCAAGGTCCGCCAGGAAGTGCTCGACGACAAGGAGGAGTTCATCCTGCAGGCGGAGAAGAAGATCGAGCAGCTCAACAACCTGATGAATCAGGTGGAAAAACGCACCAAGCAGGTCAGCGCGGGCGAGGAAAAAGTGCGCGAGACCCAGCTCGCCCTGTCCCGGCTCGACACCGTCATCACCCGCGTCAACTCGGAAAAGAAACGCATCGACAAAGAGCGCGACAACCTCAACAAGATCAACCTTAACATCGAGAAGCTCAACGCGGTCACCGAGGAGGCGCAGTCCAAGATCGACACGCTCAACAACAAGATCGACATGCTCGACGACGTCGACAAGCGCCTGAGCGGGCTCAACCTGCTCGCCGAGGACGTCAACATGAAGATCCAGAGCCTGAAGAAAGAGGAATCCACCATCCGCCTCGCCGGCGACCAGATCGCCGAGCTGAAGTTTCTGCTGAGCCAGGCTGAAAACAAAAAGCCCTCGCTCGAATCCGATTGACCCGCCTCCCGCAACCTTCTTCCATTCAACACGACAGCTTCCCCCCGCAGCGGCGGGGACGAGGGCGGCGATTTGGGAAATTCCCGCCTCTTGGTTTATAGTAAGGGCCCATCAGCCATCAGCGAGCGAGGAGACGGACCATGAGCGCAGACACACTGGGAGTGATCGGAGGCAGCGGCCTGTATCAAATGAAAGAATTGACCGTGCGCGAGCGCGTCGCCGTCGACACGCCTTTCGGCAGTCCCTCCGACGAAGTGGTGATGGGTGAGCTCAACGGCAGATCGATCGCCTTTCTGCCGCGCCACGGCAGCGGCCACGTCATCCCGCCCTCCGAGATCAACTTCCGCGCCAACATCTTCGCCCTGAAAAAGCTCGGCATCCGGCGGATCGTCTCGGTGAGCGCCGTGGGCAGCATGAAGGAAGGCATCGCCCCCGGACATTTCGCCATTCCGGACCAGTTCATCGACCGCACGACCCGCCGCATCGGCACGTTCTTCACCACCGGCATGGTCGGGCACGTCGGCTTCGCCGACCCCATATGCTCTGAGCTGGCGGCCTGGCTGACCGCGGCGGCGAAGCAGTCCGGCACCCAGGTGCATGAAGGCGGCACCTACATCTGCATCGAAGGGCCGCAGTTTTCGACCCGCGCCGAGTCGCACCTGTACCGCCAGTGGGGCGTCGATATCATCGGCATGACCAACGTCACCGAGGCAAAACTGGCGCGGGAAGCCGGAATCTGCTACGCTACGCTGGCGCTGGTCACGGACTACGACTGCTGGCACGTCGAGGAGGAAGCCGTCACCGTGGAAGCCGTGCTGGAAATCATGCACAAAAATGTCGAACGCGCTCAGGTCGTGCTGAAGGAAATCGTGACTGCGTTGCAGCCGGAGCGAAGCTGCGCCTGCGGCTCCGCCGCCGCCCACGCCGTCATCACGGATCCCAGGCGGATCCCCGCCGGACTCAGAGAAGACCTCGCCCTTTTGTTTGGCAACTCAGGAAAAAACTGAAGTCGATTTTGGGCACGAAACGGCCGGCATGAAATGAAGGCCGCTGAGTTGCCCCAAGTGAATGATTGAATCCACAAAGGTCCCAGGAAAAGTGAATCGTAAACAATCCGAAACGTTTTTTTCCCGCGCCCGGAAGGTCATGCCGGGCGGCGTCAACAGTCCCGTCCGCGCGTTCAAGGCCGTTGGGGGCAACCCGATTTTTATCGACCGCGCCGAAGGCGCGCGCATCTACGATGTGGACGGCAACGCCTTCATCGACTACGTGGCGTCCTGGGGGCCGCTGATCTTCGGCCACGCCCATCCGGACATCGTCGCCGCCGTGCAGAAACAGGCGGCGCGCGGCACCAGCTACGGCGCCTCCACCGAACTGGAGATCGAACTCGCCGAAAAGGTTGTCAGCGCCGTGCCGTCGATCGACGTGGTGCGCATGGTCAACTCCGGCACCGAAGCGGTGATGAGCGCCATCCGCCTGGCGCGCGGCGCGACGGGACGCGACAAGATCTTGAAATTCGAGGGCTGCTACCACGGTCACGGCGACAGCCTGCTCGTCAAGGCGGGTTCCGGCCTCGCCTCCCTGGGCATCCCCGAATGCCCCGGCATCGTCGCCGACCTGGCAAAGAACACCCTGAACCTGCCGTTCAACGACGCGAAGGCAGTCGAGGATCTGTTCGCCAAAGAAGGGGAGGGCATCGCCTGCGTCATCGTCGAACCCATCGGCGGCAACATGGGCGTCGTGCCGCCCAGGCCCGGCTTTCTCGAAACCCTGCGTGCCGTCACCGAAAAAGCCGGCGCGCTGCTGATCTTTGACGAAGTCATCACCGGCTTCCGCGTCGGCCTCGGCGGCGCGCAGGCGCTGTACGGCGTCACGCCCGACCTCACCTGCCTCGGCAAGATCATCGGCGGCGGGCTGCCCGTGGGCGCGTACGGCGGCGCCAAAAAATGGATGGACCGGATCGCCCCGACCGGCGCGGTGTACCAGGCGGGCACCCTGTCCGGCAATCCTCTGGCGATGGCCGCCGGCAACCAGATGCTCGATCTTCTGAGCGGCGCGGGCGTGTACGAAGACCTGGAAAAGAAAGCCGATGCCCTCTGCACAGGCTTGAAGGAAAACGCCGGGAAGCTCGGCGTCGAGGCGCAATTCACCCGCATCGGCTCGATGTTCTCCATGTTTTTCACCGGCGAGGACATCGTCGATTTCAACTCCGTCAAATCCTGCGACACCGGCCTGTTCCAGCGCTACTTCAACGCCCTGCTCGAGGAAGGCGTCTACATCGCGCCGTCCCAGTTCGAGGCGGGATTCATGTCGGCCGTTCATACCGATGACGATATCGAAAAAACCATCCAAGCCAATCACAACGCCCTGAAACAAGCGCGGGGCTGAACGGAAAAGGAAACCATGAGCGAAATCGTAGGCGTCAACGCAAGGCAGATTCTCGATTCCAGAGGCAACCCGACCATCGAAGTGGAAGTGGATCTCGCGGACGGCAGCAGCGGCCGCGCGGCGGTGCCTTCCGGCGCGTCCACCGGCTCGCGCGAGGCGGTGGAGCTGCGCGACGGCGACCCCAAAGCCTACGGCGGCAAGGGCGTCCTCAAGGCCGTGTCGAACGTCAACGGCAAGATCGCTCCGGAGATCGTCGGCATCGAAGTGAGCGAGCAGGTGTTGATCGACCGGCTCATGATCGAGATGGATGGCACCAAGAACAAGAAGAAGCTGGGCGCCAACGCCATCCTGGGCGTGTCCCTGGCGGTGGCGCAGGCGGCGGCCAACGAGGTGGACCTGCCGCTGTTTCAGTACCTGGGCGGCACCAACGCCAAGGAGCTGCCGGTGCCGATGATGAACGTGCTGAACGGCGGCCAGCATGCCGACAACAACGTGGACATCCAGGAATTCATGATCGTCCCCGTCGGCGCGGACAGCTTTTCCACCGCCCTGCGCATGGGCGTGGAGATCTTCCACCAGCTCAAGAAAGTGCTCAAAAAGTACAAGTTCAACACCGCCGTCGGCGACGAAGGCGGCTTCGCGCCGGACCTGGCCTCCAACGAGCAGGCCATCGAGGTGCTGCTCGAAGCGGTGAAGGGCGCGGGCTACAAGGCCGGCAAGGACGTGCTCCTCGCCCTCGACGTGGCCGCCAGCGAGCTGTACAAAAACAAGCAGTACGTCCTGGCCGCCGAGAAAAAGCCGAAGCTGTCTTCAAAGGAAATGGTCGATTTCATCGCGAAGCTGGTGAAAAAATACCCGATCATCAGCGTCGAGGACGGCCTCGCCGAAAACGACTGGACCGGCTGGAAGGCGCTCACCGAAAAGGTCGGCGGCACCACCCAGATTGTGGGCGACGACGTGTTCGTGACCAACACCGAGATCCTCGCCAAAGGCATCAAAGAGAAAGTCGGCAACTCCATCCTCGTCAAGGTGAACCAGATCGGCACCCTCACCGAAACCCTCGACGCCGTGGAAATGGCCAAACGGGCGGGCTACACCGCCGTCATCTCGCACCGTTCCGGCGAGACCGAGGACACCACCATCGCCGATCTGGCCGTCGCGCTCAACGCGGGGCAGATCAAAACCGGCTCGCTGTGCCGCTCCGACCGGGTGGCGAAATACAACCAGCTTCTGCGCATCGAGGAACTATTGGGAGACACGGCTGTTTTCAAAGGCGCCGATGTGTTCTATAATCTACAAGGCGGATGACGCCGGCGTTTATTCCCCGCTCCCCATCCAACCCGCCGGCCGGCGCAAAGGAGAGCCCCCACCCACACCCATGAATCTCTACAAGCAAAGCCTCGTATTCGGACTCCTGTTCTTCATCGTGATGCTCCTCGTCGCCGTGTTTCATGACGACGGCATCCTCACCGTGTTCGAGCTGGAAGAAGAGATCATTGAGCTCAAACAGAGCAACGAAGCGCTGACCCGCGAAAACAGCCGCATCCGCGGTGAGATCGAGGGCCTCAAGACCGATCCCCGGGCCGTCGAAAAAATCGCCCGCGAAAAGCTGAACTGGGTCAAGCCCGGCGAAACCGTATACCAGATCGTCAAAAAGAAAGAGTGACCCCCTCCCGGCCGCCTGCATCCCGCAGGTAGAAACCCCTGTATTTCGCCCCTCAGAATATCCGAACATCAGCCCTCGGTCCGCGAAAATTAAATAATTTTAATAAAAACAGCAAGTTAAGCCATTATTACCGGCTGTTTTTCCGGAATTTCGGCGTGGAAAACGCAAAACCCCGGTTTTTCAGACCGTTTCCGCGGGACCGCTTTCGAGATTTTCATTAAAAAAGTTTAATCTTAATTATTTGAAAACATTCGAGTACAGCAAAAAAGACCGGAAAAAGTGGATTAAGGTATTGAAATTTTTAATATAAGTGGTAGAGTGAGTAAATCACCATAGGTTAAGAATTGGGGTGGATTCCTTGCGGGCAAAAATCGTGGCAGGCATCCAGATGAAAACGGCCCCAGCTTTGGTTCTCGGATTTTGATTGCGTTTTTCAGGCAAATATTGAACAATTAGCCCTCCTGAAGGAGGGGCGGTATTCGGAGGTTCCATAACCCGGGCTCGCAGGGGTGCCGGCCTCAGGGTTTACAGCCGAAGAACGACGTAAACAATTTGAAAATAAAAATATTAATACGTCTTCATTAAGGAGGGGCCATGACCAAGCAGGATATTATCAATCAAGTTTCTTCCAGGGCAAGCCTGTCCCGTTCCAAAGCCGAAGAAGCTGTCGAGACTGTCATTGAGCTGATCAAGGAATCGCTGGGTCATGGCGAGCCTGTGATTTTGCGCCGGTTTGGCACCTTCCAGGTGCGGCAGAAATCCAAACGCGTGGGCAGAAACCCCAAAACCGGTGAAGAGGCTGAAATCACAGCGCGTAAAGTCGTCCGTTTCAAATCCGGGAAACATTTCAAACAGGCCGTCAACCAGGAAGGGTGACCCCCTTCCCGCACCTTTGAGCATTCACTCTGGAGCCGCCTCCATGGCCTCGGGTCCTGACGTTAAAGGATCAACATGGCGTCTCCATAGCTGAAAAACCGGTACCCGTTTTTGATGGCCTCGCGGTACGCCCTCTCCATCGTTTCCTTTCCGGCAAACGCACACACCAACAGATAAAGCGTGGATTTCGGCAGATGAAAGTTTGTCAGCAGATGATCCACGTTGTTGAAGGATTGACCCGGATACAAAAACCGGTCCGTCCATCCCGACGTTTCCCCTTCTGACAGCGTTTCAAGTTCCAGAGACTCCAGCACCCGCGTGGACGTGCTGCCCACGGCCAGGATCGGCTGCCCCGCCTGTTTCGCCGCGCGCAGTTTCTTCGCCGCCTGTGCGGACACATGGAAGGACTCCGGCTGCATCCTGTGATCGGTGACGGTTTCCGTGCGCACCGGCTGAAACGTGCCGACACCCACGTGCAGCGTCACGAACACCGTGTCGGCGTGATCCGCGCGCAGGGAGTCCAGCATGGCGTCCGTGAAATGCAGTCCCGCCGTGGGCGCGGCGATCGCGCCTTCCGTTGCGGCGTACACCGTCTGGTAGCGGTCCTGATCGCGGCTTCGCGCGGATTCCGGTTCGTCCCCGGAGCGCCGGATGTACGGCGGCAGCGGCGCGTAGGCGATGCGCTTGAGGACAGCCGCCAGATCCCCTTCATAGTTGAGGTCGAACACGCCCCGGTCCCTCGCCCGCTCGCGGAACACCGCGGTCAGGGCGCCTTCGCCGAATACGAACCGCGTTCCCGGTTCCAGCTTCGCCACGCCCTTCAGCAGCGCCTCCCAGCGGTCTTTTTCGCATTCCCGCACCAGCAGCAGCTCGGCTTTTTTCCCGCTTCCTTCATAGTGGCCGATGAGCCTGGCCGGAAGCACGCGCGTGTCGTTGAACACCATGAGGGGGCGGCCGGGAAGAAAGCCGGGCAGGTCGGAAAACACCGCATGCGACAGGGTTTCCGAGCCGCGGTCGAGCACCAGAAGCCGGGAGCCGTCGCGTTCATCGGCCGGTTCCTGGGCGATCAGCTCCTGCGGAAGTTCAAAATCAAATTCGGACAGTTTCATTCCGGCACGGAATCGGGTTCAGTTTGAGACGAACCAGAGGCGCATCCCACAACAGGCGATGATAACCGATTGATAACCCTCACTGTTAAATTTTTCTGCCGGACGGCATTCATGTTGCAATCTATTTATTAAACGATCAGGCGGGGTTGCGGAAGCGGGTTTTGCGGCGGCGTTCCGGCGCTGGTTTGAGGAAACCTGTATTTACAAGAAGTTACCCGAATTCGGGCTTGACCCGTTGTCATATTTATATTATTCTTCCCACTTTGTTTCGACGCAATAAGCCTTTCATTCCTTTTTCCGCACCTGGGAGGAAACAATGAGTAAGACGTTAAAGTTACTCAGCTTCATTCTGATTTCCGCCATGTTTGTCATGGCCGGCGCCGGCGATGCCGATGCCAGAAAAAAGAAGAAAAAGAAAATTCCCAAGAAACCCTCCTATGTAGGTGCGGTCAAATGCAACGGCAGCTGCCACGATCCTTACTATCAGGCCTGGAAGGAATCACCGCACGGCAAGACCTACGAACTATTGAAACCCGGCGTGCGCGAAGAGGCGAAAAAGCGTGTCAAGCTGGATCCGCAGAAGGACTACACCAGCGACCCGCTCTGTCTGCGCTGCCACACCACGGGCTACCGGCAGAGCGGCGGCTTCAAACCGGCGGGCACGAAAAACAAAAAGGGCAAGGACATCAGTTCCCCCATCGATCCGGAAGAACCGAATCTCGAACAAGTGGGCTGCGAGATGTGCCACTCCGTCGCTGGCGGAGCGCAGTTCCGCGTGCACATGAAAAACACCAAAGGCGATTTCACGAAAGCCGAAATCGAGAAATACGGACAGCGCTGGGACTACGCCAACGTGTGCACCCGCTGCCACACGCACAAGCGGACGCCGTTCCAGCCCGACGTGCACGACAAGTACAAGTTCAATTTCGAAGAACGCAAAGCGAAAGTGCATCCGACCGAAAAATACTGGACCGAGGACAACGAAGACCAGAAGCTGGAAAAAGTGGACGACCGCAAAAAAGAGAAAGCCAAGTCCGAGGAAACGCCTCTGCTCATCGAGGACTTCATCGTCAAAAAAGACAAGCTTTTGTTCAACAAGAAAAAAATGCCTTACAATCCCAAGACGAAGGAGTTCAGATACCAGAAATGATGCCTCACAGCATATGAGTCACAAAGAGGTCCGGTCGGCGGTTTGACCGGGCCTCTTTTTTTGTAGGTTTCACGATCCGCACCGGAAAAAGGAGACAGAATGAGTGGCAATTCCTTCTACAAGCACGTGGTGTGCATCGGCGCCGGTTATGTGGGCGGCCCCACCATGACCGTGATCGCCAACCAGTGTCCCGACTACAAAGTCACCGTCGTGGACATTTCCGAACCCCGCATCAAAGCCTGGAACTCCGACGAGCTTCCGATTTTCGAGCCCGGCCTCAAGGAGCGCGTGCTCAAGGCGCGCGGCAAGAACCTGTTTTTCTCCACCGACATCGACAAGGAGATCGACGCCGCCGACATCATCTTCGTGTCCGTGAACACACCGACCAAGACCTTCGGCGAAGGCGCGGGCAAGGCGGCGGACATGCAGTTCATGGAAAACACCGCGCGCCGCATCCGCGAAAATTCGAGCTCCGACAAGATCGTCATCGAAAAGAGCACCATCCCGGTGCGCGCCGCGGAAACGCTGGACACCATCCTGCATTCCGGCAACAACAACACCCGCTTCGAGATCCTGTCCAATCCCGAATTCATGGCGGAGGGCACCGCCATCCAGGACATGGAAAATCCCGACCGCATCCTGATCGGCTCCAAGGACAGCGCCTCCGGCATCGCCGCCCGCGACGAGCTGTTGAAAATTTATCAGCACTGGGTGCCGCGGGAAAAGCTCATCACCACCAACGTGTGGAGCAGCGAGCTTTCCAAGCTGGCCTCCAACGCCTTTCTGGCCCAGCGCATCTCTTCCATCAACAGCATCTCCGCCATCTGCGAAGCGACCGAAGCCGACGTGTCGGAAGTCGCCAACGCGGTGGGCAAGGACAGCCGGGTGGGCAGCAAGTTCTTAAACGCCGGCGTCGGGTTCGGCGGCTCCTGCTTTCGCAAGGACATCCTCAACCTGGTCTACCTGTGCGAGCACTACAAGTTGGATGAGGTCGCCGAGTTCTGGAAACAGGTGGTCTCCATCAACGACTATCAGATGGAACGCTTCGTCAAGCGCATTCTTCAGGCCATGTTCAACACGCTGGTGCAGAAAAAGATCGCCGTCTTCGGCTTCGCCTTCAAGCCCGACACCGGCGACACGCGCGACGCGCCCGCCATCATCATCTGCAAGCGGTTATTGGAGGAGAGGGCGCTGCTCAACATCACCGACCCGCATGCGCTGCCCAACGCCAAAAAAGATCTGGAAGGGTTGGAGGGATTCGCCAGTTTCATCGAGGATCCCTTACGAGGCGGCGAAGGGCGCGCACGGCATCGCCCTGCTCACCGAGTGGAAACAGTACCGCGACCTGGATTACCAGAAGATCTACGATGGCATGGAAAAACCCGCCTTCATATTCGACGGCAGAAACCTGCTCGACCACAAAAAACTGTTCGACATCGGTTTCAACGTGTATCCCGTCGGCAAACCGTCGCTGCATCATTTTTAAAAACGCGGATTATTGCTGCGGGCGGTGGCAGAGGGTGCAGGTGCCCATCGGCCGGTGCGGCATGATGGGGCCGTCTCGATGTTCTGCACGTGGCAGGCCATGCATTTTTCGGCGGGCGGCGAGCCTGAGTGGTATTCCGCGTCGTTCAGGTTGGGCGCCGCGCCGATGAAACTGTAGCCCAGTCCGCCGATCACCACGACGCCGATCAAAGTCATGAAACGGAAAAAATTTCGCTGGCCGGTGTTCTTCTTGCTCATCGGATTGCGGTGCGGACTAAAAGTAGAGTGGGTAAAAAGTGGGGCTTCCCGTTAATGCGGTTTTCACGTTGCCAAAGAGTCATGGTTTTCTTTTTTCATCCACTTCGAAAAAATCGAAAAACGTGAGGATATCGTCCCGGTCCGCCAGACCGGAATCCCGCTTGAACCCGGCGAGCATTTCCCCCACCTTCGGGTCCGCGTCCCGCGCACCCCGCTGCACCATGAAATCGTTCCAGGCCTCGACGTCGCTGCCGCCGCCGGCACTGTGGGAGCGGCACCACTTGAGCACTTCCGTATCGCTGTTGCCCCACTTCACCTGATCCTCCACATCCTTGTACGCAACTCCGAGAAATTCGCAGCAGCGGGAATCGAAACCGCTCCCCAGTTTCTGCTTGTATTCGTCTGCAAGTTGCTCTGTGAGCTTGAGCCGGATTTTGTCCAGCATGCGGGGGAAATAGACCAGTCCGCCTTCTTTGTCGTAGGGACTCCTGGGATATTTCATCTTGTCTTCACTCCTTTGCGACGGCGATGGCGTCGATCTCGATTTTCGATGCCTTGGGCAGCGCTGCCACCTGCACACAGGCGCGGGCCGGTTTGCTCTGCGCAAAAAACGTTTCATAGACCGCGTTCATGCGGGCGAAGTCGTTGAGGTCCGAAAGATAAACTGTGGTCTTGACCACGTGATCGAGAGTCAGCCCGCCCGCCTTGAGGATGGCTTCCAGGCTTTTCAGCGTGCGTTCGGTTTCCGCTTCGATGCTGCCGGTGAGAAATTCTCCCGTCTTTGGGTCGAGCGGAATCTGCCCGGAGATGAACAGAAAATCCCCCACGCGCACGCCCTGCTCGTACGGGCCGATGGCCGCGGGCGCCTGATCGGTTTTGACGATGCTTCGTTTCATGATGTCTCCTTATATCATCCCGCCTGCCGGAAAGTGACAAACGGGTAGGACTTGAGTTCCCTGCCGAGATGAGACAGGATCTGCCGGTGCGTCACCCGCTCGATGTCCGCGTCCATCCCCTTGGCAAATTTCAGACGCCCGGCGTTGCGCACCTCCAGCGTCAGCAGTTTCTTGAGATAGTTGAGCGTTCCGGTGGTGAATCTCTGATTGGCCGGTTCCAGGCAGCCGCCGCACAGGATGCCGTTGCGCGCCGGATCGAACCCGACCTTGCCGTTCATCACGGCGGACAGGCAGGCGGTGCAGCGGTTGAGTTCGGGGCGGAATCCCGACAGGCACAACAGCCGCATCTCGAACAGCCGGCACAGCGGCTCGCCGCCAGCTCCCGCCGCAAGCGCATGCAGGGCATCGGTGAGCAGCGCGTAGGCCCGCGGTTCCGGGTGCGCTTCCGGCAGAAACACGTCGATCAGTTCGCAGAAATAGATTCCAAGATAGAGACGGGACAGATCCTCGCGCACCGTCTGGAACGATTCCACGATGTCCGCCTGGTTGAGGCTGTACAGCTCCTGCTGCTCCTTGCCGAAAAACACCACTTCGACGAACGACAGCGGTTCCAGCGACGCGGAAAACCGGCTTTTGATCTTGCGCGCCGACCGGGCCACGCATTTGACGCGGCCGTACTTTTCCGTCAGCACGGTCACCACCTTGTCCTTTTCCGACAGGTTGAACCGTCTCAGGACGACGCCTTTGCTATGATACAGCGCCACGTTTTCCCGATTCCAGATCCAGGAGGGATCGTTTGATGTGAACGCCGGACGTGTAGCCGCCCAGGCCGCCGTTTTCCCGCACCACGCGGTGACAGGGCACGATGATGGGCAGCGGGTTCTTGCCGTTGGCGTTGCCCACCGCGCGCATCGCTCTCGGACGGCCCACCGCTTCGGCCAGCCAGCGGTAGCTGCGCGTCTCCCCGTAGGGAATTTTTGTGAGCGCCCGCCACACCTGCTGCTGGAACTCCGTTCCCAGCGTCAGATCCAGCGGCGAGGAAAACACCTCCAGCGTGCCGGCGAAATACCGCTCAAGCTCCCCGATCACGCCCGTGAACCGGGACGCATCGCGCACGGCGTGATGCACGCCGTTCTGATGCAGCAGATCGAGGAATTCCCGCTCGCTGGCGAGATCGCGCACCAGGCAGAACAGGCCCTGTTCGGTCGCCGCAAGGCCCGTCAGATTGCCTTCAAAGGGAACAACGCAGAAATGGATGGGGTGAGAGTTGGATTGAGGGGTGCGAACACCATTCCACATGTCATAAAACCAGTCTGGCCGCGGAAATGAGTGGGTCGATGGAGTTTTCCACCTTGATGGCCCGGGTGGCCTTCGCCTTGACCGCGGCGATGAAATCCTTGTGCTGCCTCGAATCGAAACCGGTCACCGTGGTGCCCACCAGGGCGTTGAAATGGTCGTCACTGGAACCGATCGAAGCCATTCCGAGAAATTCGGAATGATTTTCCGCGAATCCGTGGCCGGTGGACACATCCTCGATGCCATCCACCAGACCCGTGAGATTCTTTTTGGCAAAATTCACCGGAATCCCGAACGGGTAGCTGCGTTCGATCTCCGGGTGCGGGATGATGCTGATGCCCCCGAACGGCGCCGCCAGTTGCGCGGCCTTGTCCACCGGCTCGATCTTTTTGTCGAACGCCTTGAATTGAGTCCGAAGCTCGCCGTGCCGGTCCGGGTGCAGGTAATATTCGTCCAGCACCAGGATCAGGTGCCCCTCGCGGGTGCTGATCTCAAACGCCGGGTACACCTTCACCGGAGCCACGTCCGCGTGCTCCCATTCCTGCACGCAGCGCCAGCGCTCGCGGATGGAGGCGAGCGTCGCTTCCAGCGGATACATGTCCGCCATCAGGTGCTCGGAGATGACCAGGTAATCCAGCCCCAGTTTCGAAGCGCGTTTGACAATGGCGTCCACCGGGAAATGCCCGTCCGAAAACGTGGAATGACAGTGCGTGTCTCCCACTTTCAGATCCGGATTTTGCGCTTTCAATTTTAAGATATTTTTACGGATTCGGCCATCCAAATAATGCTGCGCGACAAAGTCCGTCAGCGGCGAGACGATTCCGGCTTTCGCCTTATAGGGCAGGGCCAGATGCGCACCGGCGAGGCCCATGGTCAATCCAGTGACGGTCTTTAGAAACGTGCGTCGGTCCATAGCGGGGAGAACTCTCCATCTTCTTGATTTTACAAGCGGTTTCGGGTGAGTTCCCCATTGTGAAGAGCGCGGCGGGACTTGTCAAATTTAAATAAATCGGCCTTGATAAACCGGGACTAACGGTTCGCCCAATCCACCAGGAACAGGCTGAGGAAGGGAAAATACGTGATCAGAAGCAGCCCGATGAGCCTCAGGCCGAGGAAGGGAAGGGCGGCGCGGTACAGTTTCACGATGGGCTCCTCGAAGCGGGAGCTGGCGATGAACAGATTGATCCCCACCGGCGGCGTCGAGTAGCCGATCTCCAGGTTGGTGAGGAAGATGATCCCCAGGTGCACCATGTTCACATCGAAGCTCTTGGCGATGGGAACGATCAGCGGCACCACCACGATGAGCGCCGAAAAGATATCCATCATGCAGCCCACGACCAGCAGGAACACATTGAGCACGATGAGAAAGGTCACCGGGTTGTCGATGTACTGCTTCATCGTGTCCAGAAGCTGCATCGGCACCTGCTCGTCGATCAGGTAGCTGGTGAAGCCCATCGCCGTGCCCAGGATGATGAGGATCGCGCCCACCAGCACCATGCTCTCGCGCAGGATGCGCGGCAGGTCCTGAAACGGATGCAGGTCTCTGTAGATCAGCGATTCGACCACGATCACGTACACCACCGTCACCGCCGCCGCCTCGGTCACGGTGATGATGCCGCCGTAGATGCCGAACAGGATGAGAAAGGGCAGCGGGATCTCCCAGATCGCGTCGCGCAGCGCCTGCCACGCCGAAGACAACTGGAACGGCCGTTTCGGAATCTGGAAGCTGCGGCTCTTCCACACGCTGTACAGCCCGACGATCGCGATCATCAGGATGCCGGGCACGATCCCCGCGAGAAACAGCTGATCGACGTTGACCTGCGCCACCAGGCCGTACAAAATCAACGGGATCGACGGCGGGAACAGAAGCCCCAGGCTGCCCGAGGAGGTCATCAGCCCGAGCGAGAAATTTTTCGAGTACATTTCCTTGAGCAACAGAGGGTACAATAGCCCTCCCAGCGCGATGATGGTGACGCCGGACGCGCCTGTGAACGCCGTGAAAAACGCGCAGGCGGTGAGCACCACCAGCGGCACGCCGCCGCGGATGCCACCGAGAAATTCCTGCGACAGGCGCGTCAGCCGCTCCGGCGTCCGGCCGTTCGCCAGGATGAAGCCCGCGAACGTGAACAGCGGGATCGCCACCAGCGTCGGGTTGCTGGTGACCCGGTACAGCTCGATGAAGATCCCTGCGGCGTCGATCTCGGCCTGGCCGAAGGAGATCAGCGCCGCAAGCCCGATCACCGCGTACAGCGGCACGCCGAGCACCGCGAGCAGGACGAGGCAGGCTATCAGCAGGGCGGTCATTCAGGCTTTCGGGTTGGCGGCGAAGACGACGTCCCACGCCTGGATGAGAAAACGGACGGCGATCACGCAGAAGCCGTAGGGCAGGATGGTCTGAAACCACCAGACCGGGATGTCCAGAAACAGCACCGACCCGCCTTCCTGCTCGAAGCGGACGAAGTCGAACGCCGCCCGCGCCAGAAACGCACTGACCGCGGCGGCGGCGAGGTGCGTGAACGCGCGGATGGGCTTTTCCCAGGAATCCGGGAGAAAATGCGGCAGAAAATCGATCGAGATGTGCTTGTGCTCCCGCACCGCCAGCGAGGCACCGAGAAAACCGGCCCACAGCACCAGCTGGCGGACCAGCAGGTCGGCCCACAGGATGCCGCCGCTGAACACGTTGCGCAGGATCACCTGCAGGAACGTCAGGCCGATCATGACGGACAGGATCAGCGTCAGGCCCACGGCCTCGAATTTTCCCAGCAGACGGTCGATCTGTTTGATGAGTCGCACAGCAGGACGGAAACGCAGCACCGGCGGGGATCCGAGCGGGGCGCTGACTTAGTGAGACCTTTTCATAGAAAACCCGTTTGTCATGCTGAGCCTGTCGAAGCATCGTCAAGCACCCTTCGACAAGCTCAGGGTGACAGTTTACTATATGCTTCCCTGCGGTCTTATGAAAAGGACTCCTTGTGAAGAAGGGTTCACGGTTTCCGGACAGACGGGCAAACCGCTTTCAAAAGCCGAAACCATCATAAAGGCATCGCCGTGACGGCACAATCTTTTTATAACAGGATGCGGATCGCGGTCGCCGCCGTCCTTCTGGCAAGCTGGACCGCCCCGATTCCGCTATTTGCGGAGAGTGGCGGCATGGTCCATTTCCCGGCCGGAGAATTCTGGATGGGAAATCCGGACGAGGAAGGGCGCAAGGACGAGCGCCCGCGCCACAAAGTATATCTGGACGCGTTCGCCATCGACCGGTTCGAAGCGACGGGCAAGGATTTCGAGCGCTACCTCGCCGCCAACCCGAAGCAGCACCCGACCATCACCGGCTGGGACGGCAGGACCGTTCTGCCGGACATGGCGAACCGTCCCGTGTTCGGCCTGACCTGGAAGCGCTGCCGCGACTATTGCCGTTGGCAGGGAAAACGCCTCCCGACCGAGGCGGAATGGGAGCGCGCCGCCGCCGGTCTGGAGAGCCGCCGCTACCCCTGGGGCAACGAAGAGCCCGACCCCTCGCGCGCCAATTTCAACCGCTGCTGCTTCATCATGAAGGGCCTCGTGCTCAACGAGGTCGGCCAGAACCCCAAGGGGAAAACGCCGGAAGGGGTGCACGACCTGGCCGGAAATGTTGCCGAATGGGTGCACGACTGGTATGATAAAACCTATTATAAGGAAAGCCCCTACAAGAATCCCCAGGGGCCTGAGAGTGGGAAACACCACACGATTCGCGGGGGTGCCTGGAACAGCCTGCCGGGGTACCTCAGATCCTCCAGCCGTTACGGATACGACGACGCCAAGGATTTCTACGGGATCGGCTGCCGCTGCGCAAAATCCACCTCGCTCGACAACCCTTGATTCCAGGCAGACCGCTCATACATCCGGATGGAAGACCTAGACACTAAAATCGACGCAATGGGGCAGGCAAAGGTGGTCGCGCTACTTCAGGAAAACTCCGTGCGCGTGGGCAAGATCAACGTCCGCTACACCAAGGAGAACAAGAAGAACTCCATGGAGCGGATGGACGCGGTGTGCGCCTCCTACGAGAAGCTGCTGCGCTCCATTCCCAAGGACTACTTCAAGGTCGAAAAGGAGATCCGCAAAAAGTTTCAGGTGCCCATCGACGCCGACCGGCACCTGCGCGTGATAACGCACCTCAACCGCGAAGTGGACGCCATCCTCTTCGATCTCGATAAAAAGTTCCGCGACACCTTCAAGTATCTCGGCAAAGAGGCCGTGCTCGACGAATGCATCGAAAAAAACCGGACCCAGGCCAAGGAAAAACTGGAGACCGGGATGCTCAAGCTCATCGACGCCCTCAACGCGGAGTTCAGCAGTGCGAAAAGGATCACCCCGAAGGAGCTGACCGAAAAATACGGCATCGACCAGGACACCCTGATCCAGTTGACGCTGATTCCCAGTCTGCAGGAGATCAACCTCATCTTCGACAAGCTGAAAGCCGCCGGCGCCGATGCCACCGTTCTCGACGGCGTACACGCGGGCATCATCGAAGGCGTGAACCGGGGCAAAAAGGTCGAGCGCGAGATCCCTCCCGCGCACCAGGTGTCCGAACGCAAGGAATGGAAGATGCGCGTCGCCCGCGAAGCCATCAACTTCAAGGAAATGATCTATTCCCTGCACACCCTGGCGAAACAGGCGGACATCCCAAAGGAACAGCGCAATCCCGAAGTCATCGAAAAAGCCCAGATCAAAATTCAGGAATGCCTCATGGGAAATCCCGAGTTCGACCGCGTGCTTTCCAAATGGAAACCGTTTTATGAAATCCTGAACCACTGAAAACATCGCGCTTGAGCGGCACGGACACAGCAAAGCATTTTCTCGCCGCTGGAAATAGGATATATTAGGGGCGCCTCAAGAATTCGCGTTTGGCCGCCAGCGCCTTTTAAAGAGGCCGCGAGCAGCCTGCCGTGAATGACCGCATCGATTGAAGTTCCCTTAACATTTTTGTTTTCCTTCCACCCATCAGCTCAAGGAGTCGCGTAGACATGTCAAAACCCGCCTTCATCGTCAAGTCAGCCATTCTGATTGCCTTGATGTGCGTCGCTTCCGGCTGCGCCGCGTTCAAACTGGGCCCCACCATCGCCCCGCTCAAGGAAAAAGTCATTTCCGGTCACGGACCGGAAAAAGTGCTCGTCCTCGACATCAACGGCCTCATCAACAACCAGGAAAAACGCGCCATCACCGGGCATCCCATCCAGGTGGGAATGGTGGAGAAAGTCCGCGAGATCCTGACCAAAGCCGAACAGGACAAGCGCATCAAGGCGCTGCTGGTGCGCGTCAACAGCCCCGGCGGCACCGTCACCTCCAGCGACATCATCTACCACGAAATCCAGGCGTACAAAGAGCGGACCAACACCCGCGTGTACGTCTCCATCCTCGACATGGCCGCCTCCGGAGGCTATTACATCGCCATGGCCGGGGATAAAATCGTCGGGCACCCGACCTCTCTCACCGGCAGCATCGGCGTGATCGCGTTCAAAGTGAACCTGGAGGGGCTGCTCGACAAGGTGGGCGTCGACTGGGAAGTGGTGAAATCCGCCGACAAAAAGGATTTCCTCTCGCCGCTGCGGCGCCTGACCGTTGAAGAACGCAAGCTGTTTCAATCGACCATCAACAGCTACCACGAGCGCTTTCTGGAAATCATCGCCGAAAACCGGCCCGGTCTGGATCTTAAAGCGGTGCGGACCCTGGCCGACGGCCGCGTGTTCACCGCGGACAAGGCTTTGGAAGCGCAGCTCATCGACTCGATCGGCTACATGGATCAGACCCTGGACACCATCAATGTGGAGATGGGGCTCGCCGACCCGAAGGTCGTCACCTATCACCGTCCCGGGGAATACAAATCCAACCTGTATTCCTCCATGCCCGCATCCCCCACCATCAACATGATCAACATCGACCTGGGGCTCAACCTGGAAACCACCTCGCCCCACTTCATGTACCTGTGGATGCCCTGACTTTGCAAAACAAAGCCCGTCACCCTGAACGTGCCGAAGGGTGATTGGAGATACACGCCGGACCCGTTTCTTTGGCTCAGGCGAAATGTCGAAAAAGCCTGAAAATTCCCCTGTTAGCATTCAGGCTGGGTGCGCGTCCCGCGAGGCCCCATGACGGCTTTGCAGAATTGCTTGAATTCCTTGAATTTATAAAGGGTTGAACTTATCATGATAGGTGTGGCCCTCCATCGCGAATTCCGGGGAAGTGCCTTAAGCCTATGGGAAATCCGAAACTCAAACTGCTGATCGCGGAAGACGACGAAGACGATGTGGTCCTGATCCGGGAATTTCTCCGGGAAGGGTTCGGCGATGCCGTTCCCCGCATGGACTGGGCGGCTTCGCTTTCCCAGGCGTTCGAGATGATTCAGGCGAACGCGTACGACGCCTGCCTGTTCGATTTCCGCCTCGGAGTCCACAACGGCATCGAGCTTTTGCGTAAAGTCCGATCCCAGGGCCATCGCATGCCCATTGTCTTCCTGACCGGCATGGGCGACCAGGAAACCGCCGTCGAGGCCATGAAAGCCGGGGCCACCGATTATCTGGCCAAATCCAGCCTCACCGCCGAGACCCTGGCGCAAGCGCTCCAGCACGCCATCCTGCTGGAGCGGGAAAAAGACCGTCTGCTGAAAACCGAAAAGACGCTGTACACCCAGGACCGTCTGCTGCAGGCCGTGTCCGAGGCGACCACCTGCCTGCTCACCCGCCGCGATCACGCCGGCGCGATTCAGGAAGCCCTGGCCATCCTGGGGCGGGCCACCGATGCGGAATGCGCGTATGTCTACCAGCACGTCGATCAGGCGGACGGAAACCGGGGGTTCACGCGCTGTTTCTCCTGGAACAAAAAAGATGATGAAGAACCCGCTCCCAATGAACTGTTTCCCGAAAAAACCTACAGCGATCTCGGGCTGGAGCCCTGTTATTTCGAACTGCGGCTGGGCCGCTTCGTCTGCCTGCCGGCGCATGAGTTTTCCACTGACATTCAGCGTCTTCTGCAAAAGCAGGACCTGAGCCTCATCACCCTGGTGCCCATCGTCATCGACGACAAATACTGGGGTTTCGTCGCCTTCGGCAACCGCGGCCACAAAAAGACCTGGTCCAAAAACGAACAGTCCATGCTCATGGCCGTCGCCGCCAGCATCGGCAGCGAAATCCGCCGCCACAACGATCAGGCCGCCTTTCACGCCATCGTCGAGGGGACGTCCGCCCGCGTCGGCGACGATTTTTTCCGCTCGCTGGTGCGCCACCTGGCTTCGGCCCTGCCGGTGAAGAACGCGTATGTCTCCGAGCTGATCGGCTACAAATCCACCGAATGCTCCATCCTGGCAGGCTGGGAGGACGGGAAATTTTTGAGCGATCAGAATTTCAACGTCAAGGACACGCCTTACGAGGAAGTGCTCGCGGGCATGCTCGCCTACCATCCCGACGGCGCCCGCGAACTGTTCAGCGGCAAAGACCGGCTCGCGTCGAAACATTCCCGCAGCTACGCCGCCGTGCCCTGCTTCGATTCGCACTGCAAGATCATCGGACACCTTTCCGTGTTCGACGACAAACCCATGTCCAACAAGCAGCGCACCATGTCGATCCTGAAAGTGTTCGCCTCGCGCGCCGGTGCGGAACTGGAGCGCAAGCACACCGAAGGCATGATCCGCAACATGGCGTACCACGACGCGCTCACCGGACTGCCCAACCGCGTCCTGCTCAGCGACCGGCTGGAAATGGCCCTCGCCCAGGCGCAGCGCGGCCAGAGCATGCTCGCCATCCTGTTTCTCGATTTCGACCACTTCAAGGAGATCAACGACACCCTCGGCCACGCCGTGGGCGACCAGCTGCTCAAAGGCGTGGGCGACCGCCTGAAAAAATGCCTGCGCAACCAGGACACCGTGGCCCGGCTGGGCGGCGACGAATTCATCCTGCTGCTGCCGGAGATCAACTCGCCGGAGGACGCCGGCAACCTGGCGAACAAACTGCTGGACGTGGTTCGCGCCCCGTTCCGCATCAACGACGAGGATATCCGCATCTCCTTCAGCATCGGCGTCGCCCTGTATCCGCGCGACGGCGAATCCAGCAAAACCCTGATGAAAAACGCCGACGAAGCGCTGTACCTGGCGAAGAGAAAGGGCAAGAACTGTTTCCAGTTTTATCGCTCTTCCAAACTCCCGCCGCTGCGTTGACCACACTTCATTTTTAACGCTTTCCATCGTTTCCATCCTCTATAATAAAAGTTTCTGCAGGCATGAATAACGATTCAGGTGGATCACCGGCAAGCGGGGGCGCACCTTAAACGATGGACGGACTCATTGAATAAATATTTCACGATTGCTTTTGTATCCGCGCTGTTGCTCGCGCCGCCGCAAGGCATGGCGGACAGCGGCAAGCACGGCGAACACTCCCATGCCATCCCCGGTGTGGGACCGGCGCGGCCGCCGCACCATCATGCGACCGACCTCAGCAAGCTGCTGCATGTGCAGGACATCGCCCGCGATCCCGCGTCGGTGCCCAAATCCCTGAGCGCGACCAAGCCGTCCACGCGCAGCTTCCGCCTGGAAGTGCGGGAGGTGGTCTCCCGATTGGCGGACGGCGTCGAGTTCGTGTTCTGGACCTTCGAGCAGACCGTTCCCGGACCGATGCTGCGGGTGCGCCAGGGAGACCGTGTCGAACTGACCCTCGTCAATCACCCGTCGAGCACGCACGATCATTCCATCGACCTGCACGCGGTGACCGGGCCCGGCGGCGGCGGTGCACTCACCCAGGTGGCGCCCGGAAAGGAAGTGACCATCCGCTTCACCGCCACGCACGCGGGCGTGTTCGTTTACCACTGCGCCAGCGCCAACGTGCCCTCGCACATCACCAACGGGTTGTACGGACTGATCGTCGTGGACCCCGAGGCAGGATGGACCCCGGTGGACCGGGAGTTTTACGTGATGCAGGGCGAGTTCTACACACAGGGGAAGGTGGGCGAGAAGGGCTTTCAGGAATTTTCTCCCGAAAAGATGATGGATGAACGGCCCGAATACATCGTGTGGAACGGGCGCGTGCGGGCGCTCAGCGCAGGCAAAGCTCTGAAAGCCGACCGCGGTGAAACCATCCGCATCTTCATCGGCAACGGCGGCGTTGCCAAGACCTCTAATTTTCACATCATCGGCGAGATATTTGATACAGTGTTTCCGGAAGGCGACGTGAGCCACGCCCACCGTTCGGTGCAGACCACGGCGATCCCCGCCGGAGGCGCGGCGGTCACCGAGCTGAAACTGGACAACGCCGGCAGCTACGTGCTGGTCGATCACGCCCTGTCCCGCCTGGACCGGGGCTCTTACGGATTCCTGGAAGTGTCGGGCGACCCCGTCCCCGAACTGCTGCAGAAAACAGAGCCATCCTCGATCCCATGACACAACCCGCTCTCGCTTCCATCAACATCGGCCTTCCCGCGCGCATCGCCGTGGAAGGCAACCGCAGCCAGGCGGTCACCGCCATCCACAAGCAGCCGGTTGAGGAAAAAATCTATCTGGACGTGACCGGATTCAAGGGCGACGGCGTGGCCAACAAGCGGGTGCACGGCGGCGCCGACAAGGCGGTGTGCGTTTACTGCATCGACCATTACCCGCACTGGCAATCGCTGTACGGCAAGCCGCTCGCTTACGGCGCGTTCGGCGAGAACCTGAGCGTCACCGGACTGCCCGAAACGCAGGTGCACATCGGCGACGTGTTCCGCATCGGTGAAGTGCGCGTGCAGTGCACCCAGCCGCGCCAGCCCTGCCGGACACTCAGCCGTTTCTGGGACAGGCCGGACCTCATTCAGCAGGTGCAGTCCACCGGCTTCAGCGGCTATTACCTGCGCGTGCTGGAGCCGGGCTGGATCGAACCCGGCGCGGCGGTGCATCTCATCGAATCCGGGCCGGGATCGTTTTCGGTGGATGCCGCCAATAAATTGATGTACAAAAACAAGTCCGACGCGGAACAGCTGCGGCGCATCCTCGCCATCGAGCCTTTGTCCGAAAGCTGGCGGGGAACCTTCTCGAAGCGTCTTGAAAAAGTTTCCTGAAGCCTGCCGCCGCACATCGACAAGTCATTCCGCATCCGGTGTTTCCTATGAAAAAATCGTACGCACAATGGCAGGACTGGTTTCACGAGCACTTCGCGCCCGCCGAACTCAAGGACGCGGACGTGCGTGCGTATCTGCATCACCTTGCGGACCTGGGGTGCTTCGAAACCGCGGGCGGAGACTGGTCGCTCACAGGCGGGCTGAAAACCGCCACCGATGCGTCCTTGAAGCAGGATCTTGCAAACCACCTGGACGCACTGAGCCGCACCGAAAAAGGATTCGCCCTTTCGGGCCTGTTGGGCCGCAAGCCCGAATTCAGCGCCGATGCGGGCGGCGGCGCCACGGCAAGCGGAACGTCGCCGTTGTTCGGCAAAAAAAAACACCCGGCGGCGGAGCGCTCTTCGGACTTGAGCAATTTGCAGATCGTGAAAAAAGTCGGCCGCCAGTTGCAGGATTTTCTGGAACTGGAACAGAGCCTGGTGTCCCGCCTTCAGGGAACCCACACCACCAAAGAAGATGCGAAACGGATTTTCAACCACCTGCTCAGCAAGTCGCGGGAAAAATCGCCGCCGCGTCAATGGGAGCAGCTCAGCCGCAAACGCCACCGCTGACGTTTCGCATGCAGCCGGAATTTTGAACCCTTTCCTTCTTTCACCCTGCATTCAATGGGCATGATTCATGACGGATAAAAAACTGGTGGTCCTGGGAGCCGGTCCAGGCGGCTACGCCGCCGCGTTCCTGGCTGCGGACCGGGGCATGCAGGTCACCCTCGTCGATGCGAACCCGCTCCCCGGCGGGGTCTGTCTGCACAGAGGCTGCATCCCCTCCAAGGCGCTGCTGCACCTGGCAAAACTCATCGAGGAAACCCGCGCCGCGCGGGCTTGCGGACTGGACTTCGGCGATCCCGCGATCGACCTGGATAAGATCCGCGCGTGGAAAGACGGCATCATCGAAAAAATGACCGGCGGCCTCAACGCCCTCGGCAAACAACGCGGCGTCACCTGGGTGCAGGGCAGGGGGGCGTTCCGCGATTCCCACACACTGGACATCGAAGGCGGCGAGTCCCTGACCTTCGACGCCGCCATCGTCGCCACCGGGTCGCGCCCGCTGGTTCCCGATTCGATGCGCCTGGACGGCGTGTGGGATTCGACCGCCGCGCTCAAACTGGAATCCATCCCCGGCCGCCTGCTGGTCATTGGCGGCGGCTACATCGGCCTGGAGCTGGGCACCGTCTATGCCGCGCTGGGAAGCCGGGTCACCGTCTGTGAACTCACCGACGGGCTGCTGCCCGGCGTGGACCGCGAACTGGTGCGGCCGCTGCAGGCGCGGCTGAAAAAGCAGCTGGAGAACATCTTTCTCAACACCCGCGTCACCGCGTTGACCCCGGCGGACGGAACGATCCACGCCGCGTTCGACGGCGAAGCCGAAGACGCGGAATTCGACCGCGTTCTGGTCTCCATCGGCCGATCGCCCAATTCCGGGGCACTGGGACTGGAAAAAACCCAGGCCCGCATCGACGATCACGGCTTCATCGAAGTGGACGCCAGCGGCCGCACCGCCGATCCCGCGTTGTTCGCCATCGGCGACGTCGCCGGCGGCGCGCAGCTTGCGCACAAGGCCACCGCCGACGCCAAGGCCGCAATCGAAACCATCGCGGACGGAGAAACGCACAACCGCAAGCCGGTCATCCCGGCCGTGGTGTTCACCGACCCGGAAATCGCCTGGTGCGGCCTCACGGCGAACCAGGCGAAAGAAACAGGCAAAGACGTGGTGCTGGCGCGCTTTCCCTGGAGCGCATCGGGCAAAGCCCAGATTTTGGGAAGAGGCGAGGGGCTGACGCAATGGGTGGTGGAATCGGCAAGCGGCAAGGTGCTCGGCGCGGGCATCGTGGGCGCCGGAGCCGGAGACCTGATCTCCGAAGCGGCGCTGGCCGTGGAGCTGGGCGCCAGGGCCGAAGACATCGCCCGCACTGTGCACCCGCATCCCACGATTTCCGAAACCCTCATGGAAGCGGCGGAAACCTTCGACGGCCAGGCCGTGCACATTTACAAGCGGCCGCGCCGGTAAAGCAGTGGCGTTTCAGAAAAGAGAAGCCCCGTTCAGACGTCGATCACGTCGTCGTCCCGGCCGCGCGGAGGCTGGTAGCGCCGGGCCCGCGAATTCGGAAACGGCGCGTCGGAGTTGAGCGGCGGCCGTTTTCCCGGCCTCTGCAGCCAGCTCACGATATACAGAATCGTTCCCGCAACCAGGGCGACGATGAAGAAGGTGAACGCGAACACGAACAGCAGGCAGAGCCCGGCCGCGAGCCCCAGAAACAGCAGGATCTTGTTTTTCACCGGCATCTTGGGCATCTTGAAACGCGGATCGGTGGAATAATCGAATCGCATGCAAAGACCTCGAATTTTTTAAAAGCTAAGCGCCAACAACGGACACAAGGGAATCACCATGACAAAACCACCTGTCATTGAAGACGCGGTCGCCATCGTTCCCGTGCGCAACATTGTGGCAACGGTCGATTTCTACGCCGATGTGCTGGGCTTTGAACGCCGCATGGTTTCGGAGGACAAAACCTTCGCCATCGTCGTTCACGGCGATGCCGCGGTGCATTTCATCCAGACCGGCGATGCGGAAGCGTTGCGCGCCACCGCCAACCACATTTCGATCTATTTATGGGTGCAGTCGATCGACGCTCTGTACGAGCATTACAAGCCCAGGCTCGATGCGCTGCCGCCGGGCCGCGTCCGCCCTCCGTTCGACCAGCCATACGGCATGCGGGAATTTCATGTGAAAGATCCCGACGGCTGCCTGCTGTTTTTCGGGGCCAACGCGTGACCGTTCGGCTCCCCTGACGGCAGCGGGCAGGGTATCGCGCGCCGCCGCTGTTTTCTTTTACACAGGCGTCTGTTATCATGGGGCATGGCTGAAGTTCCGTTTCTCATTGTACCCTGCCCCAGTTGCAGGGTCAAAAACCGGGTCAAAAAATACGACGCCGGACGGCTTCCCGTGTGCGCCAAATGCCGGGCGCCGCTGCTCACGATCGAGGAGCACGAAGCCCAGGCAAAATACGATCAATCGTTGAAGGATTTCATGAACCTGCCCGACCTCGGCACGCATCCGGGCGAGGACAAATAAGTCACTCAAAGTATTCAGAACAATATGGACAACACACCCGAACTGATCGAACAGCAGCTCAAGCGCGAACTCGACGCGCAGCATGTGGACATCATCGACGAAAGCCATCTGCACCGCGGTCACAAAGCGGCCGGCGGGGGAGGGCACTACTCGGTGATCGTCGTCTCGCCCAAATTCGAGAACGTCAACCCGCTCGACCGGCGGCGCATGGTGTACACCGCGCTCGACAGCCACATCAACGGCACGCCCAAACTGATCCACGCCCTGCAGATCAAGACGGTCACGCCCGGCGAGTGGGCCTCCGGCAATTGAGCACCGAGCCCAAAGCTAAAGAAGGCTTTGCACCGGAGCCGCTTCAATCCCGGTAGATTTCCAGTTCCTCGCAGTTCTTCAGGTTTTCCGATTCCGTCAGCGCCTTGTAGCCCACATCGGAAAACTGGTTCTTGTACAGATCCAGCTTGATGTATTTCTTGCTGTGCGCCGATTCGGCGAACGCCTTAGCACCCTCGTCGCCGATGGCGTTGCCGAACATGGTGAGGTCGTTCAGCTTCGGCAGCTTGTCCGTATTGGCCAGGGCGATGGCCCCTTCGTCCCCGACCTCGTTGTGGTTGAGGTTCAGATGTTCCAGGTTGGCCAGGTACGGCGACTGGGCCAGTGCTTCCGCCCCCTCATCGCTGGCCTGATTGCCGGGAAGAACCAGCTTTTTGATATTGGCCAGGGCCGGATTCTCCGCAAGCCGCATCACGCCACGAACGCCGAGGTATTTTTCCCGCAGCGTCAGCACGGAGCCGTCCTCGGAAAGGTTTTCGCGAATCAAATCGTCTATTTTGCCCATAACGCTCTCCAAAACCCATTGATTGAACATTCATTGTACCAGACCGTCCGCCTGTGCGGTGCGGCAAAAAAAAAAACCGGCTCCCGAAGGAGCCGGTCGATTGAATAACTTGCGTCAAAGCAGCGGGTCCATGAACAGCCCTTCGGTCTTCCACCTTTCCATATCCTCCTTGGTGGGCACCGGCGGGATGGGCCGTTTTTCCGTGCGTTTTTCGAGCGGATCGTGGAACGTCCGCGCATACACTTCCGCTTTCCAGAGGTACAGATGCGGGAACATCGCGCCCCAGGGCGCCATGGGAGTGCCGTCCACACCGCGGGTCACCCGCTTGTACCACAACTCGTCCGGCCAGTCCTTCATCACCTTGTCGATGTGATCCGGCATCTTGTCGGTGTCGGGATTGTTCTCGTTGCGGAAGTCCAGCGCCCCGGTCATCATGGGGATGCCGTCCTTGCCGTGGCAGACCGCGCAGTTGAGTCCCTCCGTGGCGGGCTCCAGGCCTTCGAACACAATCTTGCCTTCCTCGATGATCTTGGGATCGTCCCACCAGGTCCACTGGCTGCCCAGCTTGCCTTCCACCGGGACGTTGGTCGGATCGCGCATGGTCCTCAGATAGGCCACCAGCGCCTTCATCGAACCCTCGTCGATGTCATCGCCGTAATAGGTCGGCATCGCTTTTTTCGATTTGGGGTCATCGAAACCGGGCGACTGGATTTTTCTCGGTTCGACGATCTGTTCGATCAGGTAGTCTGAAGGATAAAGACCGACCTGTTTCGTGCCCAGGTTGGGGCCGCGGTCGGAGTTGCCTTCCCAGAACACCTTGTGGCAGTTGAAGCATTTGTTCTCCTCGAAAATCTCGCGTCCCGCCGCGATCAGTTCCGGACCCGCCACGTCTTCCAGTTTCCTCGGCGGCCGGTCCAGCTTGTCGATCTCGACCTGCGGGTCGAACTGCGGCAGCTGCGCCGTGATGACGATGAACAACACCGATGCGAACGCGTAAGTCATGATCAGGCGGAACGTGGAATGCCACTGGCTCTTTTCCGGCTTCAGCGTTCGCCAGTCGAGCAAAACGAAATAAAACAGCCCAACCAGAGCAAAAGCGACAAACTCGATCTGCCACCAGATGGGAAAGCCCATCTTCCCGGCCGCAAACCAGATGATGACGCTGATCACCAGAATAATGGGAATCTTGTACTTGAGGTTCTGGAACAACCCCTTTTCCTTGGCACTGCCCTTCGGCAGCGCAAGCAGCGCCGCGTAGATCGCGATCACGAGCACGATGCCGACCAGGCGCTGCAGCACGATCGTATCCACGCCCGCGGCCCCGAGGCCGAACCAGATGAGCACGCTCATCCCGACAGAGCCGGCAAAGATCATTCCGAATTTTTTACCAAATGATTTTTCCTGCATTCCTTCGCTCCTCAGATCTCATTCCGCCATCTGCGGCGTGGTGGATGCCGGAACCGGAGCCGGCTTTTTCTTGGATTTAGGATACTTGATGCCCAGCCAGATGATGGCTGTCATGATGATAAAGAAGGTCCAGACAATGGTCGTGACGTGGAACCCGGATTCCGCCAGGGTCGGCGTGAATTTCTCCGGCGTCACGTCCTTGAACACTTTGTAGATGTGCCAGTTCATGCGCGACAGCTCGCGGATCGTTCCCATCCAGCTCATCAGCCAGATGTCCGCGAAACCCAGGAATATGAGGACGTACACACCCAGCGGGTTGATCTTGCCGTAGTGCACTTTCCCGGTGCGTGTGGCGATGGTGTAAAAAATGTAATTGATGAACGTCACCGTCACCAGCGCGAACGCCGCCGTGTTCTTGGCCACCATGAGCGCCATGAACGCCAGGTTGTCCGGCAGCACCATTTCCGGGTTCATGCCCGGTTCGGGCATCATCGTGGCGAAGAAGCGCCTGGGTGTGAACCAGATCGCCGCCGATATGACGATCAATATGAAGCCGAACTTCATCGCCGGGAAGAACCGTTCCGCGTTCTCGATGCGTTTCATGCTCACCCACATATAGATGTTGCTGGCGCTGAACATCGTGCCCACCAGCAGCCCCTGGACCAGCATGAACATGGATTCGCGGTCGGACATGATGTACATGCCGATGGTGGCGTCGTACTGGTAAATCTCGCGGACGAAAATGTAGCCCATCGCCGGCAGCGGGATCATGATGCCGACGCCGATGATGTTGCCCATGTACCCCACCCAGTCGTAATATTCCTTTTCTTCCTTCTTGGTGGACCACAGATACATGTAAGCGCCGATGATGCCCACCATGTAGCCGCCGAACGTGCCGTTCCCCACCAGGCGGTGGTAGTTGAGCGGCATCCAGGTCGAGGTGGCGATGCGCTGCCATTCGTTGGTGTTCTGCAGCTGATCCAGCGGCACCGGAGGCGTCTGCATATAGGTCGCCGGACCGTCCAGCGCGCACAGCAGCGTCAGCCCAAGCACATTGAGGATGACGCCGGTGACGATGTGGCGGCCCTTCTTGTTCGACTGATTGAGCGGATCCCAGGAATAGACGTAGATGTACATCACGATCGTTTCCAGGATGAACAGCGTGGGATACGCCACCAGGAACAGGACCGGGAAGGTTGCGACGAGATAGGTGATGAAATCCTGATACAGCACCAGCATCACCAGGAGGAACAGACCGCCGGTGAGCGCCGTGAAGCTGTAACAGATGCCGATGACCTTGGTGATCTCGTGCGCCAGGCGCTCGAACTTGAAGTCGCCCTTGGCGAACATGATGAGGTTCGACAGGATACCGCCGACGATGCCGTTGATGAGCGCCAGGATGATCCCGGAAGCCTCGTAGTGCTCCACCGGTGTCAGCGGAATGGCCACGATCGTTCCCAGGATGCCGCCGACAATGGCCGAGGCCGTCACGTTCATCAGCCTGTGGAAATAGTTCATGAAGCTGACGAACAGCGCCCCGAACGCACAGGCCCACAATCCGTACAACACGCCGTGGTGGATGCCGACGATGATCTCGCCGGTGATGCCGATGACCACGCCGATCAGAACGCCGAGGAACACGTTCGACAGAACGATCGCCTTGCGCACGCCCTGGGTGCGCCGCGCGCCCATGACCTCCATGATGACGACGAACATGGGGCAGCCGAGGATGAACGACGCGAACAGGATGTGAAGCTGCGCCGCCGCCCAGGTGAACTTGCGGTTGCTGAGGCCAAAGAAGGAATACGGTTCGAACTCATGCTCCTTGGCGAGACCGATGTCGGTTTTCCAGGAATCGTCTTCCTCTTCGGCCCCTTCCTCGCCTTCCTCACCCTCTGCGCCTTCTTCGCCCTCTTCAACTTCGCCGAAGTCATCACCGCCTTCTTCGAACTCGCCGAAATCATCGCCGCCCTCTTCAAAGTCGCCGAAATCCTCTTCGGCGGCATCCTGGGCCCAGGCCGCGGAAGGTCCGTCCCAGAGAGTCAGATTGGATGAGAAATAGGTGGAAGGGTTGAAGGAAGCGGGGGCCAGATGCAGGAGCCCGAAAACGAGAAGGGAGAGAAAAATCGATTTGACGATAAACGATGCTTTAGACGGGTTGTGCGAACGTTCCATGAGCTCTCCCTCGTTGAGCCGAATTTTGCGGAATGCACGTGGATTTCTTTTCCAGCCCCCTGTGCCGCCGGCCGGGAAAGAAATAGGCGAAAGAACTTATAAATTCAACAAGATCTCCCGCCGGTTCCAAGCAGTCAAATGTGAGTATGCAAAACAGCCAGGCTGTAATTGATTGATTAATAAATGGCTAAAAAACAACAAAAAACAAGCAGGCCATATTTTCGGAGTGTAGAGAAATATCATACGGGTTTTGTAAAGTCAAGAAAATTAGAAATCCCTAATATTGCAGGCATTTGCGCGGTTTTGGCGGTGCCGGGAAACGGGCCGGTAAAAGTCAGGCGGGAGGGAAATTGTCCTTGGAAGAATCGGAATCGGAGGACTCCAGCGGCATGATGCAGAGCCCGAAACCCAGCGACGCGAGAAACACCGACAGCACGCCGACGAGGATCTGCGGCCACTCGGACGAGATGTACTTCACCGCGACAACGAACAGCACCCCGCCCAGAATGAGGGCGATGATCCCCGTCAGCCGCAGCGGCCATTCAGTCATTTTCCAGCGCCTCCAGCTTCAGCGACCGTTTCTTGCGGGCGATGAGAACCAGGTTGCGCACATAGATCACCGAACCCACGCTCTGGCCGAGGATGAACACCGGGTCCTGACGATGAATGGCATAGGACAGCAGGATCAGGCTGCCGCCGATACTGAAATACCAGAATAATAGCGGGATGGTGCTTTCTCCGCGCCGTTCGGAAACGACCCACTGGATAAAGAACCGCATGAAAAAGCAGGCCTGTCCGACCAGACCGATGATCACCCAAGGGGTCAGACTCATTTATTCCTCCTCAACGATTTGATATTGCAGTTTTCTTTTTTTCATCCACCGCACCGCCAGAAGGTCCATGAAGGAAGAAAACAGGCGGTTGCTGATGTTGTACTTGGACTGCCCGTGCAGCCGCGGATGATGGTGCACCTTCACCTGCGCGACCTTGTATCCCTGCATCTTGAGCAGCGTCGGGAAGAAGCGGTGCATGCCGTTGTACAGTTGAATGCGCCGGATGCACTCCCTGCGGAACGCCTTGAGCGAGCAGCCCGTGTCGGCGATCGATTCCTCGCTCAGCCGGTTGCGCACGAAATTCGCGATCTTCGAGGACATTCGTTTCACCCACGGGTCGTTGCGCTTGTGCCGCCAGCCGCACACCGCGTCGTGATCGCGGATGCCGTCCAGAAGCAGCGGAATGTCGGCGGGGTCGTTCTGCAAATCCGCGTCCATGGTCACCACCACCTCGCCGCGCGCCGCCTGAAACCCGGCCGCGAACGCCGCCGTCTGACCGCTGTTGGAGGCGAAGCGCAGGAGACGGATGCGCGGGTTGTATTCCTGCATCGTCCGGATCAGCGTGGCGCTCCCGTCCAGGCTGCCGTCGTCCACGAAAATGATTTCATGGCTCTTGCCGAGTTTTTGTAAATTTTTGTCCAGTTCTTCCTCAAGCGGCACCAGGCTTTCCCGTTCGTTGTACACGGGAATGACGACGGAAAGATCCAGGGAAGCCGGGTTGTTTTCGGGCACTGCGGTCATCGGGTGTGTCCTCGGGGTTGGGGATTCCGTGCAGGAGAGATCAGTTCTGCGCCGCAAGCTGGCCGCACGCGCCCAGGACGTCGGCGCCGCGGTTTTTCCGCACAAACACCGAATAATGCCTGGCGATCAGGTGATTCTGAAATGCGGCGATGCGTTTCTCGTTCGGCGGACGGTAGCCGTTTCCCGCATGGGGATTGAAAGGAATCAGGTTGATCTTGCTGGGAATGCCGTGCAGCAGTTTTGCCAGACGCTTCGCGTCCGCGTCGCTGTCGTTGATGCCGTCGAGCAGGACGTACTCGAACGTCAACCTCCGCGTTGGTTTTAACGGATAGGATCTGAGACAGTCAAGCAGGATTTCGATCGGGTACTTTTTATTGATCGGCATGATCGCGTCCCGCGTCCCGTTTTCCGTGGCGTTGAGCGAGATGGCGAGATTGACGTTGAGGCCCTCTTTTTTGAAATCATCGATGCGGTCCACCAGGCCGGAAGTGGACACCGTGATCTTGCGCGTCGAGATGCGCAGCGCCTCCGGCGACACCATCAGCCTGAGCGCGTCCACCAGCGGTCCGTAATTGTCCAGCGGTTCGCCCATGCCCATGACCACGATGTTGGTGATGCGGTCCGCCTCGTCCAGATCCTCGTTGACTCTCAGGTACTGCCCCAGGATCTCGCCCGCCGTCAGGTTGCGTTTGAGCCCCAGCGTCGCGGTGTTGCAGAACGAGCAGGCCAGCCGGCAGCCCGCCTGCGTCGAGATGCACAGCGTCCTGCGCGGTCCGGACGGCATCCACACGCTTTCGATCACATTGCCGTCCCTAAGCGCGAACAGGTACTTGATCGAGCCGTCGCTGGAAACCAGCCTTTCCTGGATTTCAGGCAGGTAAAAACGGAAGCGCTCGTGCAGTTTCTGCCTGAGGGATTTCGACAGATTGGTCATGCTGAAAAAATCCCGCACGCCGTAGTGGTACACCCAGTTGAACACCTGGTGCACCCGGTACGGTTTCTCACCCCACTCGGCGAACAACGACCGCAACCGGTCTTCCGGGGCGCCGATCCAGTTTTCCAGTTCAACCCGGCTGTGCGGCTCAAGCGCCATACGCACCCCTCATCCGGCGGCCCGTTTTTTTCTGCGCCCAAACAGGAACGAACGCAGGAAACGGCGCGCCACCGGAGTAAAATTTTTCAGTTGAAACCACTTGCAATGAGGGTATTATTGGCATGGAGATATTCACAAAACCCGTTCATTATGAATCGCGTATCGTTTTACCGCTGCGGCCCTGCACCGGCAGGCGCCGGAGCATTCGCAGCACGCAGCCGGCCCCCGCGGGCGTGCGGACAGGCCCTGAAAATATATCATCAAAATTGCCGACCGTATAGATCATGAATTTTTCAGCCACACTGAGAATCGCGGACTGTTACCGGATCCTGAAGGTCTCCCAGGACGAACACTGGGACGCCGTCAAGCGGTCCTACCACGCCCTGGCCCGTCGCTACCATCCCGATGTCCACCCCGGCAACCTGAAATACGAGGAAAAACTCAAGGAAATCACCCTGGCGTTCAAGGTGCTGGAAGCCCGCTACCAAAACAGCGAGCAATCCGCGAAGCGGGACCGGGAGGCCGGACCGCTCGCCGTGGTCACCGCTCCGCAGCCCGGACAGAGTGACGCAAACGAAAAAGCGCCTCCGTTCGACCCCATTCCCGAGCTGCGGCAGGCGCGCGAGGCCTTGCGGCACTGGGCGCACGTTCTGCGCAATGCGCTGACCCATTGCGAACGCAAGCTGTTTCTGCTCGATGTCCACAAGCAGGTGCGCGTGCATCCGGCCTTCGCGGCGAAAGGCGGCTGCCTGCGCATGCGTCAGGGGCGGGAGCGATTCGAGGTGAAGATCCCGCCCGGCAACTGGACGCGCATGTCCATGAAAATCCCCGGCCGCGGCGAATCCAGCCTGATCGGCAAAAAACGCGGCGACCTGATCCTCAATATCCGCGTCGCCGGTTCCAACCGGGTCGATGCCGGGGACACGCTGTTCTTTTACGACATGACCATCGCCAGGGAAAAAGTGGCGCACACCCGCATCATGACGCTGAACTCGGTCGACGGCCCGATCAAATTCATCCTGCCGCGCGAAACCAAAGACAAGGAAAGTTTCGTGCTCAAATCCGCCACACGCAATTCGGGAACCCAGCCCGCCAGCCACGTCGTCACCATCCACCTCGTTTGATCAGAACGCGGCTCCGCTTCCATACTGAACAAACCTGAGCATGCCGAAGTATGAAGTGATGCGTCTTTGCGCGATAGAATTTTATTTGGAAAAGGTCAGCCGGTGAAATAATACGTGCTGTAGATGTGGATCATCACGGCGCCGGAAAACAGCGCCACCACGCAGGCGGTGCCGAACAGCGCCAGCAGGGGAGGGGGGACTTCGGCAGGGTTGCGGTGCACGAACCAGTTGACCGCGAGGATCAGGCTCACAACCGCGCACAACAGGGATATTCCCGTCAGCACCATGATCGTCTGCGTGATCACGGTGTCCTCGTCCATGTGGTTGAGCGCCATGACCGCCCACACGATGGGCACCATGCTGAGAAAAAACGCCACGAACACCATGCGGTATTCCGCCTCACGGTGCCGCGTCCAGAAACGGATTCCCAGTACCAGCGACAGGCCCACCAGAAACGTCGCCAGCGTGTCGTTCATCTGCTTTTTCGCCTGCTCCGAGCGGATGTGGATCAGCGCCCCCAGCACGTAGCGGGACACTTCCTCCTCGTCCATCTCGTAATATCCGCCCTGTTCCGTGTCGTAAGCGAACACCCGCGCCGTCGTCGATTCCGCCGGCAGAGAGATCGCCCGGTACTTGTCCTTGCGGGCCATTTCGATCTCCATGTAGACGATGCCGGTGTGATATTTTAGACCCAGTTTTTCCAGGTCCAACAGGTTTTGCGCATAGCGGCCTTTTTCCCGATAGACCTGATCCTGCAAAGCGATCAGGTCCTTGAGCGCCTTGCGCGCCTGCACATCGGAATCGTGCTCGAAGAGATTGAAACAGCCGGAAAGGAACACCATCGCGGCCAGCAAACCGAAAAGTCGCAGCGATCTGGGTGGAATCATGGATTCGGAGTAGTAATTATTTGAAAATTAAGGGTTCAACTGTATAACACAGGAGGCGGGGCAATTCAAGGTTTCCCCCGTGCCGGCAAACGGCCCCAATCTCTATCAAATCACAGGGCAGAATGAAAGGAAAACAGCATGCCGCCATGGAATCAGCTCCAGTTCGCCACCGGGAACGCCAATAAAGTGCGGGAAGCCAGGGAGATCCTGGGCATCGAACTGGTTCAGGTGGACCCGGGCGACCTGCCCGAGATCCAGACCATCGACGTCGAACAGAGCGTGCGCGACAAATGCGAAAGAGCGCACGCGGCGCTCAAGGCCCCGGTTCTCGTGGAGGATTCCGGACTCGTGTTCGACGCCTGGGACGGGCTGCCGGGGGCGCTGGTCAAATGGTTCGAAAAGACCACCGGCTGCGCCGGCATGTTGAAGATGCTCGCGGGCTTTGAAAACCGCGGCGCGCGCGCCCAGTGTTACGTGGCGGTGCACGACGGCGAACGCATGCACGTCGCAAGGGGGGAAGTGAAAGGGCAGGTGGCCGAACGATTGCGCGGCAGCAACGGCTTCGGCTGGGACGTGTTGTTCATCCCCGAAGGGCACGACCGCACCTTCGCCGAAATGACCGCCGCCGAGAAAAACGCCATCTCCCACCGCAAGAGAGCCTTTGAAAACCTCAAGAAAATGATGGGGTGAAAATCCTAACTCAACGGAGTCAATCTATGGACCGACGTGAGAGGGTTCAAAAATTATTGAATCGTTGGGATAAATTTGGTGGTTTCAAAAAAATTATTACTTTTAATAGCAAGACTACTATTTTCAACTGGATTAATACTAATATTTGGATTCGGTTTGATAGAGCAGCAAACAAAGCTTGGAATACGATAAAAGAAAATCCAATTCCGTATATTATTTTACTTTTTATTCTTACACTATCATCCTTTTTTTGGCTTCCATCTACCCTAGCTCCCCCTTTAGAAGCAAGCTTTTCGAATATAATTCGTGAACAACTAATAATCGCAAATCGTCAAATTTTAATCCAGATATTAGGGGGAGCCATATTAATTGCTGGTTTAATCATTGCCTGGCGACGTTCTGAAGCGCATTGGCAAGCTTCTCAAGCGCAATGGCACGAAGTGGAACTGGGAAGAATATCCCAAAATGCCGAAAATTTCTCACGTGCAATCGAACAATTAGGAAATGAAAATGAATCAATTAAATTGGGTGGTATTTATTCCCTTGAGAGCATAGCCAAAGGGGCACCCGAATATCACAATCAGATTTTAGAAATTTTAACCGCTCTAATTCGTTCAGAAAGAGAAATTTCTGATCCCGCAGTATCTCCACCGAAAAAAGAAGATGAAGATCCAATTCCAATTTATATACAGGCCATAATCTCTATTATTGGAAGGCGTGATATTCGTAAAAATGAACCGATACTCGATTTATCAAAGACCAATCTATATAAGGCTGACTTCAAGAGAGGTAATTTTCAATTAGTAAACTTAGAAGGTAGTTACTTGAAAGAAGCTGATTTTAGAGCTGCTAATTTAAACGACGCTATTATTATTTATGCGAATTTAGAGAATTCTAATTTCGACATGGCAACTTTAAAAAAAGCCGAATTTGGTAAATCAATTTTAAAGTCTGTCCGACTTACAAGAGCCGATCTTACGGATGCTTTTTTGGGAGGGACAGATTTGTCTAATGCTAATTTAGTGCGATCCATACTTAACGAAGCGGGTTTTCTTAATGCCAACTTATCATCTTGCGAGTTAAGGCATACTGAATGTATTAACACAGATTTCAGTGGCGCCATTTTTAATAATACTGATCTTAGTGGCGCCAAATTATATTTAGATATTGGGCATCAAGCAGTGGGGCTAACTAAAGAACAAATTGATAAAGCTATTATTAGTTCGCAAACAAAGTTACCCGATTACTTAGTGTAATTATTTAAAATGCTGGCATTTACGAAGTTAAAATCAACCGAGACACCTCTGAATTTCGTAAAAATTCATAATCATAATATCTATTGATCCTGACCCGCCCGCGCCGTCAGGCTGGCATACAGCTCGTTTAAAATAGCGTGGTAGCGGTCGAGTTTTTCGAACACCGCCGCTGGCGGGGCGCTTTCGGACTTCTCCGGCAGCGCCGCGTGATCGGCGAGCATGGATTCGAGATGTTCGGTGTCGGCGATCCACCGGTTCTCCACCGCCCGGTGAAACCCGGCGGACCCGGTTTTGGATTCCTCCTGCGCCGCCGCGGCTTCCAGGCACTTGACCGCCATGTCCATGCAGTGGCCGAAACGCTGCAGCGCCGCGTCGCGGTAGTATTCCGTCGCCTCGTTTTTCAGGATCTCTTCGAGGCGCTGGAGGTTCCATTCCAGGTGCGTGAGCAGGATTTTCAGGGACGGCGGCGGCATTTGTGCAAGCCTCGACAGTGGATCGTGCAATCCTGAATTGTAGCACAGCAGCCAGATGCTTGAATTTTCGCTGCTTGAATGCGCCCGCGCAGGCCGCGTCCGGCAGGACCGGACGGGCGGCGCGCAAAAAGCCCGCCAACATCTTTTGAAACCGGCCCGCAAAAGTGATAACGTGCTCAATCAAAAAAACTTAGCCTGTCATGCATTTCCGCACACACTGCAAAAGAAACGGTGGGATCAGATACGCGTTTTAAAGACAACGGCGACGGGACGGTCACGGACACGCAGTCCGGCTTGATGTGGACGCGCACCGATTCCATGAACGACTTGGAAAAGTGGGTGAACTATCCGGAAAGCGTCGATTACGTCCGCGAACTCAACGAAAAACGGTTCGCCGGCCACGACGACTGGCGCCTGCCGACCCACGACGAAATGGCCACGATCTACGATCCGTCCTGGAGCATTCAGGACAAGTTCGGCAAGGACGTCCACATCAGTGACCGCTTTTCCCCCGGCGGCGGTTTTTCCATGATCGCGCAGCAGGTATCCGGCCGCCAGCGGACCTGGGTGTTCAATATCCGCACCGGCGAATACAGCCAGCCCGACGGCCTTTGGACCCTGGCCGAAGCCGCGCGCGCCGTGCGCACGCTTTAAACCGGTAACACGCACTGACCCGCCTTCACGTTTGGGAGACATTTCGATGAACGAACTTTATCACCCCCCGGCTTCCATTTCCGCCAGCGCCTACTTCAAGAACATGGAGGAATACCGGAAGCTGTACGAACAATCCGTGAGCGACCCGGACGCATTCTGGGCCGCGGAGGCGGACAAATTCGTCTGGTTCAAAAAATGGGACCGGGTGCGCAACTACAACTACAACGTCAAGAACGGAAAGATTCTGATCGAGTGGTTCAAGGGCGGCACGACGAACATCACCGTCAACTGCATCGACCGCCACCTGGAAACCAGAAAAGATCAGACCGCCATCCTGTGGGAAGGCAACGAGCCGGGCGAAAACCGCACCCTCACCTACGCCGAGCTGCACGCCGAGGTGTGCAGGTTCGCCAACGTGCTCAAAAAGCACGGCATAAAAAAAGGCGACCGCGTCACGCTGTACATGCCGATGGTGGTCGAGCTGGCCATCGGCATGCTGGCCTGCGCCCGCATCGGCGCCATCCATTCCATCGTGTTCGGCGGTTTCTCCGCGCAGGCGCTGGGCGAACGCATCCACGGTTCCACATCGAGCTGCGTCATCACCACCGACGGCGCGTTCCGCGGCACCAAGCCCGTGCCGCTCAAGACCAACGCCGACAAAGCCATCGAGCTCGCCGCGAAAGAGGGCACCCAGGTCAGGACCTGCGTCGTGGTGGCCCGAGTGGGCGATAAGATTTCCTGCGACATGCAGTCCGGCCGCGATTTCTGGTGGCACGAGGAAATGAAGGACGCGTCGCCGGACTGCGAGGCCGAGCCGATGGACGCGGAGGACCCGCTGTTCCTGCTGTACACTTCCGGCTCCACCGGCAAACCCAAAGGTGTGCAGCACAACGTCGGCGGCTACATGATCTACGCCGCGCTGACGCACAAATACATCTTCGACTATCACGACGGCGACATCTGGTGGTGCACGGCGGACATCGGCTGGGTGACCGGGCATTCCTACATCATCTACGGCCCGCTGGGCAACGGCGCCACCACCATCATGTTCGAGGGCGTGCCGACCTATCCCGACGCCGGGCGGTTCTGGGACGTGGTGGACCGCCACAAGGTGACGCAGTTCTACACCGCGCCCACCGCCATCCGCGCGCTCATGGCGCACGGCGAGGAGATCCCGGCGCGCTACGACCTGTCCTCGCTCAAGGTGCTCGGCTCCGTCGGCGAGCCGATCAATCCCGAAGCCTGGCGCTGGTACTACAAGAACGTCGGCCGCGAACGCTGCCCGATCGTCGACACCTGGTGGCAGACCGAAACCGGCGGCATCCTCATCACGCCGCTTCCCGGCTGCACGCCCGCCAAGCCGGGCTCGGCGACGTTTCCGTTTTTCGGCGTCAAGCCCGCGGTCATCGAAGCGGAGACCGGCAAGGTGCTGGAGGGCAACGGCGTCACCGGCGTGCTGGCGCTCAGCGAACCCTGGCCGGGCCAGGCGCGCACCGTGTACGGCGATCACGAGCGTTTCGAGGAAACCTACTTCAAGCTCTATCCCGGTTATTACTTCACCGGCGACGGCTGCTCGCGCGATAAGGACGGCTACTACTGGATCACCGGACGCGTGGACGACGTCATCAACGTGTCCGGCCACCGCATCGGCACCGCGGAGGTGGAATCGGCGCTGGTGCTGCACGACAGCATCGCGGAAGCGGCGGTGGTGGGCTACCCGCATCCCATCAAAGGGCAGGGGATCTACGCCTACATCTCGCTCATGGACGGCGTGCAATACAGTGAGGAACTCGGCAAGGATCTCAAGGCGTTCGTGCGCAACGAAATCGGCCCCATCGCGACGCCCGACGTCATCCAGCTGGCGCCGGCGCTGCCGAAAACGCGGTCCGGAAAAATCATGCGCCGCATCCTGAGAAAAATCGCCGCCGATGAAGCGGATCAGTTGGGCGACGTGTCCACACTGGCCGATCCTTCGGTGGTCGAGGAGTTGAAAGCGACTTACAAAAAGCTGGCCCAGAGTGGCTAAAAACGGATCAAGGCGGATTCGCTGTTAGATGAAATGAACTGAAAGACGGGAAACAAACAAGGAAGAGAAGTCGGGATCATGGAGTCGAACCACGGTTCAACTCCATGACTTTCCACACGATGTGAAAAGAGAAAGGTACCCCTCCCTCCCCCAATGCACGAGCGCTTGTAATTTCGATGAAGGTCGTTCGGAAATTAGAGATCCATTGTAACAATTCCCGCCCGATTGTCAATTGAAATGTTTTGATTTTATTCTTAATACGCGTTTTTACGCTAATTCGGACCAACCATTTCCTGGCGCGTTTTCTTCACGATCTGGCGCACGGAAAGGGCTTTGTTCTCACGCAGGTTTTTGGTCGCAACCAACTGTTTTACCTGAGTTAATCCCTTATCCGCAAAAGGGTTCAAAGGCTCCAGCCGGAGCGCGTGGGTGAACGCCGCCCGCGATTCCGCAAGCCGGTTCATCTTGAGGTAGGTCCATCCCAGTCCTTCGTGCGCGCCGGGCTGTTCCGGCTCCCGGTTGAGCGCTTCCTGGTACAGGCGCAGGGCTTCGGGATAAAGGCCAAGATGGTGGTAGGCGCGGGCGAGCTTTGCCCGAACGGACGTGCGCGTGGTGAACACGATGCCGCGTTCGGCATCCTCGAACGTTTCCGTGACGGGATTCGGTTCCGGGTTGAGGTTCAGCGTTTTTTTCAGGTATGCCGCCGCGGTTTTGTGCTTGCCCAAACGGAACATATTGTAACCGACGCCCTGATACGCTTCGGACCGTCCCGGCCGTTCGTTCAGCGAACGTTCGAACAGCCGCAGTGAATTTTCATAGTCCTCTTTTTCGAAATAGGCCCAGCCGAGGCGGTTGAGGATCTGCCAGCCGAAGCGCTGCTGCTTGAGAAACGCCGTGAACTCTTCCGACTCCGCCGCCGCGGGATCGAGCGAGATCGCCTTGAGAAAGTATTCCACCGCGAGGTCCGGGTAGCCCTTTTTGTGCTGCAGCCAGCCCATGCCCATGTACAGCGACGAACGCAGCGGATCGCGTTCCAGTTCCTTTTCGAAATATAGTTCGGCGCGTTTCGGGTGTTTCCCCTTGAGCACGCTCCAGTCCAGTTTGTAGGCGATGTCTCCGGAACCGCTTCGCTCCGGTTCCGCGGTCAGCAGGTAATCCGCCGAAGCGTCGAACTGTCCCAGCATGTAATAGGAAAAGCCCAGTCCCCGCAAGGCGTCCTTCTGGTAGTAAGGGTGCCTGCCGGATCGCTTGAATTTGCCGACAGCCAGTTCATACTGGCCCTTTTTGAACTGGCTCCACCCCAGCCCCTGGTAGGCGTGCGCCAGCGACGACGGTTTCGCCTGCGCGTTGCGGCTTTCGATGTATTCGTGATAAATGCGCGCGGCCTTTTTATAGTCGCCGTTCTTGAGCGCCTGGTCGCCGGCATACAGCTCAGGCTCCACGTGTTTGTGCACCTCTTCCAGCCCCAGCAGCGCATCGCGGTTTCCCGGCGCAAGTTCCAGCGCCTTGTGAAAATACCGGATCGCGCGCGCATGGTTGCCCTTGCGCGTTTCGATCTCACCCAGCCGCACCAGAGGATGCGCCCAGCGCGGATAGTCACGGGCCAGCTCGGTGAAGTTCTGCTCGGCGATCTGAATCTTGTCCAGGTCCAGGTAATACTGACCGAACGCGGCCTGTTTCATCTTCTGCTCATCGACCTTGCGCTTGCCCAGCACCGCGCCGGGAAAGCTGGGATACTCCGCCAGAATTTCCTCGAACACCGTCTCGGCCTCACGGATCTGCTTGCTCTCCAGCAGGCTCCAGGCCAGCCCGTTTTTCGCGTCCAGCGAGCCCGCGGCCTTCCCGCCGGCGAACGCCGCCTGCGCCCTGTCGTAAGACTGCCTGTGAAAATGCGCCCAGGCCGCGTCCAGCCCGTCCACCTTTTCTTCGCTCAGCCCCCACAGCGCGCCCGGAAAACGCGGGTGCTCCGGCGGCAGCGCGAACAGGGCAGGGGAGCCGGGATCTTCCGGAGCCAGTTTGAAAAAGGCAGCCTCATCCAATGCTTCGAGATAACTCGCCACCGCATCCATGCGTTCGGGCGGATAGACGCTGGCGAATTCGGCGAGTGCTTTCTCGCGCCGTTTCTGCCGCCAGAAAATGAGCGCTTTGCCCTTGCGCGTTTCCGGCGTCGGGCCCTGTGACAGCGCCTCGGCGCGCGCGAACGCCTGCAGGGATTCGCTGTAACGTTTCAGGATCAGGTGGCACCAGCCCATGCCGAGAAACGGGTCCGGGTCGCGCGGAAACACCGTGTTCAACCGTTGAAACGCCGCCAGCGCGCGCGGAATGTCGCCACGGAAAAAATACGTGCGCGGCAAGAGCTTGAGCGCCAGCGGCTGTTCCGGAGCCGCCATCAGCGTCTTGCGCAGGAAATACTCCGAGGAGGCGTACTCCCTCCGGTTGAACTGCATGCGCGCCACCTTGAGGTCCTTCTCGTAAGGAAGCGCCACCTCCCAGTCCGGCGGCGGAACGACTCCGCCGCTGACGGACGCCGTGGCATCCGGAGCCGGGGGCGCGGGTTCGATCGCCGCACAGCCGAACAACAGCAGCGTCAGCCAGGCCAGCCAAATAGATTGCATTCCGGCTTTGTCTTTCTGATACAATGGGTCCATAAAATCCGTCATTTGAATGACCTACGCTTCCCTATCGGCAGAAAGCGCCGATTTTTGAGGCGCTTTGCTTTTTTTTTGCAATCGTCCGGCGGCATGATAGAATTTCTCTTTCCCGGAAACCCCCGATCATGAATCTTCTTAAATTCTTCATTTTCAGTGCCCTGTTCCTGTTCGCGGGCGCGTGTTCGCAAAACGGGGACGTCGCTCAGAAGGACGAGACGCCCCCACCCGAGAGCGCCGCGCCGAGCAAGCCCGCCGGTCCGAAAGTGGTCCCCATCGTTTACACCGGCGAGGACTTGAAAAAAGCCGGCCAGGCGCCGGAGCGGATGGCGTTCATCAAGGGCGGCTGTTTCCGGATGGGCAACGATCACGCCCAGGAAGACGAGCGGCCGGAGCACGAGGTGTGCGTGGACGATTATTATCTCGGCCGCTATGAAGTGACCCAGGCGGAATGGGAAGCGGTGATGGGCTTCAACCCGTCCAAATTTCTCGGGCCGGACCGGCCGGTGGAGCAGGTCAACTATTACGACGTTCAGGAATACGTGCAGAAATCCGGCGGCGCCTGCCGTCTGCCCACCGAGGCGGAGTGGGAGTACGCCGCCCGCGGCGGAGCCGAATCGCGCTATTACTGGGGCAACCTGATGGATGAAGCCTACGCCTGGTACGAGGACAATTCCGAAAAGCAGACCCACCCGGTGGGCGCGAAAAAACCCAACCAGTACGGCCTGCACGACATGATGGGCAATGTCTGGGAATGGATCGCCGACTGGTACGAACCGCTCTACCGCAAAGAGCCCAAGGACAACCCCAAGGGTCCCGACACCGGAGAGCACAAAGTGATCCGCGGCGGTGCTTTCGACTCCTCTGCGGGCGCGCTGAGGATCACCAACCGCACCTGGCTGCACCCCAAAAACCGCGTGTTTCCCAAGGTCACCACCTACGGTCAGGTGATCAACGAAATCTTCAACTACATCGGCTTCCGCTGCGCGCTCTCGTACGCGGATCTCAAAGCCGCTCCGGACGCCCCGCCGCCCGCCGAAACCAAACACACCGAAAAAACCGAACCGGAAGCCGAAGAACCCGCGACCGGAACCTGACCGTTCTTTTTTAATTCAGAGGAAAAATCGGAAGCGGACTAGCGGCACTCCTTGCAGATGCCGAACATGTCCAGTTTGTGCGAGGTGATGGTGAACCCGTTGCGCGCGGCCACCTCTTCCTGGAATTTCTCGATGAGGGGATGGTTGAACTCGATGATCTTGCCGCATTCGGTGCAGATCATGTGGTCGTGATGGCCGTGCATGTATTTGTGCTCGTAACGCTTGTGCCCGTCGCCGAAATCCAGTTCCGAGGCCAGGCCGCTCTGCGTCAGCAGCGCCAGCGTGCGGTACACCGTGGCGAGCCCCACCTTCGGTTCATTGGCGGCCACCAGGTTGTACAGGTCTTCCGCGCTCACATGTTCCTCGCAATCGAGAAACGCCTTGAGCACGGCGCGCCGTTGCCGGGTGATCTTCAGATTGTTCTGAGCGATGTAATCTTCCAGGACCTCGAGTTCTTTGCTGGACATAACTCCAACCTTATCAAGTCATTGGTTACGAACCAATCCAATTTAGCATGCACCGGCTTCGCGGTCAATGCTTTGTGGAGACGGCCGGTTTCGCGATTCCAGCGGTTCAGGAGGGAAAATTGAGGATTTTTTTCAGATTTGCCGCAAGATTCGCCGCGTCGATTTCCTGCTGATCGCCTTCCTGCATGTTCTTGAGCTGGTATTTCCCCGAGCGGATTTCATTCTCTCCCAGAATCAGCGTGTAGCGGCTGTGCACTCGGTTCGCCTTGCGCATCTGGCTTTTCATGCTGCCGCCGTCGTGATCCATCTCCACCGCCAGTCCGTCCGCGCGCAGGCCGTGCACGATCTGAAAAGCCAGCCGGTTGGCTTCCGCGCCCAGCCCCACCACGAACACATCCGGCGGCGGGTTGAGGACGCCGTCGAGTTTGTCGAAGGGAATCACCGACAGCAGACGCTCCATACCGAGAGCGAACCCGAAGCAGGGCGTGGACGGCCCGCCGAATTCCTCGACCAGCGAATCATAGCGGCCGCCGCCGCACAGGGCGTTCTGCGCGCCCAGACCCGAGGCGGTCACCTCGAAGGTGGTGCGCGAATAGTAATCCAGACCGCGCACCAGCAGCGGATTGACCGCATACGCCGTTCCCGATTCCTTCAGCAGTGCCTGCACCGCATCGAAATTTTCCCGGCAGGCGACACACAGATGATCCTGGGTTTTCGGCAGTCCCTTGGCGATCTCCCGGTCGCGCTCCACCTTGCAGTCGAGCACGCGCAGCGGGTTGCGCTCGTAACGCTGGTTGCAGTTTGAGCACAACTCGGATAGGTGGCCGCGGATCGCTTCCTTCAGCACCTCGCGGTACTGCGGCCGGCACTCGGGGCAACCCAGGCTGTTGATCTCCAGCTTGAGCCCCTCAATTCCCAGATTGCGGAACAGCTCGATCAGCAGCGTCATCACCTCCACGTCGATCATCGGGTTGTCCGAGCCCATCGCCTCGACGCCGATCTGGTAAAACTGGCGGAACCGCCCGGCCTGCGGCCGCTCGTAGCGGAACATCGGGCCGAAGTAATACAGCTTGAGCAGAGACGGCGGGTTGTACAGTTTGTGTTCGATATAGGCGCGCACCACGGACGCCGTGCCCTCCGGCCTGAGCGTGATCTGCTCGCCGCCCCGGTCGGTGAACGTGTACATCTCCTTTTCCACGATGTCGGTGGTTTCGCCGATGCTGCGCGCGAACAGTCCGGTGTTCTCGAAAATGGGCGGGCGGATTTCCTTGAAGCCGTAACGGTGGAACACCGCGCGCGCGGTCTGTTCCACCCACTGCCATTTGCCCACTTCATCGGGAAGGATGTCTTTGACGCCGCGAATGCTTCGGATTTTCATCGGGGATCTTGGGTTTTACGGATCGAATCGAACCGGAGAGAGACGCGCCGCATACAGGCCGCGTACAGGGAACATGCAGGTTGAACTTGAAACCGGGTGGACGGCGCTGCCGTTGTCAGGACGTTTTTCCGCCCACCGGCGCGTTGTCGTTCAGATGCTGCATCGCCAGCTCCATGTTTTTGCGGCTGCCGATGAACAGCGGCACGCACTGGTGGATGTCCGCAGGGGTGACGTCGAGTATCCGCTGCTCGCCCGTGGAGGCCATGCCGCCGGCGTTTTCGACGATGAAGGCCATCGGCGCCGCTTCGAACGCATAGCGCAGCTTGCCCTCGCGGTTTTTCGAATCGCGCGGGTACATGAAGATGCCGCCTTTGAGCAGCGTGCGGTGAAAGTCCGCCACCAGCGTGCCGATGTAGCGCAGTTTGTAGGGCCGTTTGGTTTCCGGGTCCTTCTCCTTGAGAAACGCCACCAGTTTTTTCTGTTCCTCGTCCCAGATTTCCGTATTGCCCTCGTTGACGCTGTAAGTCGCCCCCAGCTTCGGGATCTGGATGTTCGGGTGCGACAGGAAAAATTCTCCGCAGGCGGGATCGAGCGTGAAACCGTGCACGCCGCTGCCCGACGTGTAGATGAACATGGTGCTCGATCCGTACAGCACATACCCGGCCGCGACCTGCTGGTCGCCGCGCTGCATGAGGTCTTCGTCGGTCACCTTGCTGCCCGCGCTTTTCTTGCGGTAGATCGAGAAGATCGTGCCGATCGGCACGTTGACGTCGATGTTCGAGGATCCGTCGAGCGGGTCCATCATGAAAATGTATTTGCCCGGATTGTCCTCCGGCGGAATGATGACCGGGTATTCCAATTCTTCGGACGTGATGGCGCACACCGTCCCGGACTGGCCGATGATCTTGGTGAAGATCATGTCGGCGAAGGCATCCAGCTTCTGCACCTCCTCGCCGTACACGTTCATTTTACCCGTGAGGCCCAGGATGTCCTCGCCGATGCCCGCACGATTCACTTCCAGGGAAACCATCTTGGCCGCCACCACCATCTCATTCATCAGACTGGTGAACTCACCGGTGGCCTGGGGGTTGATCTTTTCCTGCTGCCGAACAAACTGAACGAGTGTGGTTTTTTCCATGGAATTATCGGTTTCCGGAGACGATTTTTGAGGACGGGGGGATTCTACCCTATTTTAACAGCCTGAGCAATGGAAATGAATTCATCAATTTATCAATAATTTCAATAACTTATGAAATCCTCCCGCGGCCCGGCCGCGATCATGGCACAGCTTGACGCCTTTGTCGGCGCCTTCCAGGCCGCCTGCAGACAGCCCACTCCCGCCGCGCCGCCGCATCGGGCTTCCGTATTTGCGGTTGTATTGTAACTATTTGAATAGTATAACATTAAATGCCAATGGAAGATAATCTCATTGAATTCACGAACTTTCTGACCGTCTCGCGGCGCCATTCCCGTCACACCGTCGACGCCTACCGGCGGGACCTGGTCCGCTTCCATAAGTTTCTGAAAGACACGGGGCAGGGCGATCCGGTGACCGGAACGGCGATCCGGGCGTTTCTGACCCACCTCGCCGGGCAGGGGCAAAGCCCCGCGTCGATCACCCGCGCGCTGTCCTCGATCAAGTCCTATTTCCGCTTTCTGAGCGGCGAAGGCGGGGAGGGCGCAAACCCGGCCGAACTGCTGGAGTCGCCGAAAGCGGCGCGGCGTCTGCCGCAGGTGATCGCGATGGCGCAGGTGGACGCGCTTCTCGACGCGCCGGACGGAGACACGCCGCTGGGCCTCAGGGACCGGGCGATGCTCGAGCTTTTATACGCCACCGGACTGCGCGTCAGCGAGCTGGTGTCCCTGAACGTGACCGATCTCAATCTCGAAGCGGGTTTTTTGCGAACGCTGGGGAAGGGTTCCAAAGAGCGGCTGGTTCCCATCGGCGCGGTGGCGCTCCAGTCGGTGCGGCGCTATCTGGATGAAGCCCGGCCCGCGTTCATCAAGGGCAGTCCCCCCGCCGGGCTGTTTCTCACCCGGCTCGGCAAAAAGATGACGCGGCAGGGATTCTGGAAATCCCTCAAGACCTACGCCAAAAAAGCCGGGATCGGATCGGGCCTGTCCCCGCATTCGCTGCGGCATGCGTTCGCCACCCATCTGCTGGAGCACGGGGCGGATCTCAGGGCGGTGCAGGAGATGCTGGGCCATGCCGATATTTCCACCACACAGATTTACACGCATATCCTGAAAGAGCGCATGCTGGCGGTGCACGACCGTTGTCACCCGCGGGCCCGGTGATCGGATTTGAGCCGTGACATTTTGCTTGACTGCTATTTTAATTAAAGATAACATCCGGCAAAATAACTCCTTCCCGTTGAATCCCCCCGTCAGGCGTGGGGTCGAGAAGCTCCCTTCGATCCAGGTTATGATCTTTGAAATCGACGAAATTCCTGAAGACGGATTGGATTTTGAAATGCGCGCGCCGCGGGACCGGTTCGAAATCGATCAGGAGGGATGCACCCTGAATCAGGATGTCCGGGTATCCGGAACGCTGAATCCGGTGGGCAACGAAGTTTATTTCAACGGGAGGTTCGAGACCGGGCTGCATCTGGCCTGCCAGCTCTGCCTGGAACCGTTCGACCTGCCCGTCAGCGGCAAAGCCGCCGCGCATTATGTGGCGCAGGACAGCGGCGCGAAAGAACCGGGAGAAGTGGAGCTGCACGCGGGCGACATCGACGTCGAACCGCTCAGCGAAGGCCGCGTGGATCTCTCCCGCTGCGTCAGGGATCAGATTTTGCTGGAAGTGCCCGTCGTTCCCCGCTGCCGGAACGACTGCCGCGGGTTGTGTCCGCAGTGCGGCGCAAACCGCAACCGGGAGTCCTGCGCCTGTGCCGCCCTATCTTCCGGCGACCCCAGGATGGCGGTGCTAAAATCGTTAAAAAACCGGCTGCAATGAATTGGCGCCATTTCCAACGCGAATTCAAATGCCGGTCTGACTGGAAACAGGTTACAATATAATAAAGGTTTTGAAGCCCGGCGCGGCCGCGGGCCGATTCGGCCCGAAAGGTTTGAAAACGCCGTTGTTCAAGGAGAAATCATGGCTGTACCCAAGAAGAGAACTTCCAAGTCCCGGCAGGGACATCGCAGGTCGCACGACAAGCTCAGCGTGCCCGGTTATGGAGAATGCCCGCAGTGCCATGAGATCAAGCAGCCTCATCGCGTTTGCCCGCACTGCGGTTTTTACAAAGGCAAGGAAGTGATGGAGGTCGAAGCGGTCTGACCTTCACGGTCTCCGCCGCGCGCCGGGACCGGATCACAGCGGCTGCCGCAAAACCCGCGGCGAGCATTCCGGCCCGCACCGGCATTCAGAAGTTTCATGCCCGAAAGGGCGATTCCCTTTTTTCAGTGCATCACCCAGGACAGCCCGCGCCCGGACCGGCGGGCCAGAACCGAACCGTTTCCCCGGCACAAACACACCCGCATCGATGGAGCACCGGACAACATGAAAATCGTGGTGGACGCTATGGGAGGAGACCACGCGCCCGAGTCGATCGTGGCGGGAGCGGTGCTGGCGGCACGGGAGTACGGCACCGAGATCATCCTCACCGGCATCGAGGAGCGGGTCGAGCAGGAGCTGGCCAAGTTCGAGGACAGCCGGGACCTGCCCATCGAAGTCGTGCACGCCGAGGAAGTGGTGGAAATGCACGATGTGCCCGCCAAGGTGCTGCGCAGCAAGAAAAAATCCTCCATGAAGATCGGCGTGGAGCTGGTGAAAAGCGGCGAAGCCCAGGCCTTCGTCAGCGCCGGCAACACCGGCGCGGTCCTGGCATACAGCACCTTCATTCTGCGGCCGCTCAAAGGCGTCGACCGCCCGGCCATCGCCATCGTGCTGCCCACGCTCAAGGGCACCTCCATCCTGCTGGATGCGGGCGCCAACGTGGACTGCAAGATCGGCCAGCTCGTTCAGTTCGGCATCATGGGCCACGTTTACGCCAAATACATCCTCGGCAAGGAAGACCCCGGCGTCGGCCTGTTGAGCATCGGCGAGGAGGACGGCAAGGGCAACGAAGTCACCAAGGAAGTGTTTCAGATGCTCAAAAAGAGCCACATCAATTTTCTCGGCAACCTGGAAGGGAAGGAAGTGTACCGGGGCAACGCCGACGTCATCGTCTGCGACGGGTTCACCGGCAACGTGGCGCTCAAGATTTCCGAAAGCCTCGCCGAAATGATCGGGACCAATCTCAAGCTGTTGTTCAAAAGCAACTGGCTGAGTAAAATCGGTTATCTGCTGCTCAAGCCGCGTTTCGCCGAGTTCAAGAAAAAAGTCGATTATTCCGAGACCGGAGGCGCGCCCCTGCTTGGCGTCAACGGCGTGTGCATCATCGCCCACGGCAGCTCATCGCCCAAGGCGGTCAAAAACGCCATCAACCGGGCCAAGGAATTCATCGAGAAAAAAGTCAACCAGCACATCCAGGACGACATCGAATTCAACATCGAGAAGCAGGACATCTGGGCCCGCAAAGGCGAATTGTGGCAGCAGTTCAAAAGCATCGCTTTCGGCAGCGACGGGCAGCAGATCCAACACAACAATCACAACAACAATAACAACAACAGCGCCAGCAACACGGATGAGCCCGCACCTCCCGCCAAAGAGAACCCCGAACCCACCGACTCCAATCCGCAGAACAATTGATTCACTGACGCCTGATGCGAAATAACGCCACCCCGTACGGGGCTGAAATAGCCGGAACCGGGTATTACCTGCCCGAGAAAATCCTCACCAACCTCGAGCTGGAAAAAACGCTCGACACATCCGACGAATGGATCCGCACCCGCACCGGCATCCGCGAACGGCGCATCGCCTGCGACAGCGAATCCTCCTCGGTGCTGGCGGCGCACGCGGGCAGGCAGGCTCTCGCCGCGGCGGAGGTCACGCCGAACGATCTGGACATGATCATCGTCTGCACGTCCACGCCGGACATCCTGTTTCCCGCCACCGCCTGTTTCGTGCAGAAGGAGCTGAAAGCCGAGCGGTCGGCGGCGTACGACGTTTCCGCCGTCTGCTCCGGTTTCGTGTACGGCCTGTCGATCGCCGAACAGTATCTCAAAAGCGGGCGCTACCGCCACATCCTGCTCATCGGCAGCGAGGTCAACTCGCGCATCGTCGACTGGAACGACCGCTCCACCTGCATCCTGTTCGGCGACGGCGCCGGCGCCGTGGTGCTGAGGCGCACGGAAAACGAGGAGCCGCGCGGCGTCCTCTCCTCGCACGTGTATTCCGACGGCAGCCTGTCGGACCTGATCACGGTTCCCGGCGGCATCGGCCGCAGGCGCATCTCTTCCGAGCAGATGAACGGCAACAGCTACTGCATCAAGATGTCCGGCAACGCCACGTTCAAGGCCGCCGTCAAACGCATGACCGATGTCAGCCTGGAAGCGCTGGAATACAACGGACTCACCCGCGACGACGTCGACCTCGTCGTGCCGCATCAGGCCAACAAGCGCATCATCGACGCGGTGACCGGCAAGCTCGGCGTTCCCGCCGACAAGGTGTTCATCAATATCGACCGTTACGGCAACACCTCCGCCGCCTCGATTCCCATCGCCATCCACGAAGCTAAAGAACAGGGGCGCGCACAGCCCGGCTGTGTGATGCTGCTGGCGGTGGTGGGCGCCGGTCTGACATGGGGCTCCGCGGTGGTGCGATGGTGAACCGTCACCGATTTCCGACAGCGGCGGGACTTTGTTTCGCTGCCGTCTCAACCCGGCTTTGCAGAGGAGGGCGGCCGTCTTGAAAATCGCTTTTTTGTTTCCAGGCCAGGGATCGCAAACAGTAGGAATGGGAAAGGAATTTTACGAATCCACCGGAGAAGCCAAACGCTGCTTCGACACGGCGGCGGAAGTGCTCGGCGTGGATCTCAAATCCATCTGTTTCGACGGGCCCGATACGGATCTGAACCTGACCGAAAACACCCAGCCCGCACTCCTGGTGCACAGCATTATAGCCTTGAAGTTGTTGAGGGAACATGATATAGATTCCGTACTGGCGGCGGGTCACAGCCTGGGAGAGTACTCCGCCCTGGTCGCCGCGGGCGCTCTCAGCTTCAAAGATGCAGTGCGTCTGGTGCGCCTGCGCGGGCGGTTCATGCAGGAAGCGGTTCCTGTTGGCGTGGGAGCCATGGCAGCGATCATCGGACTGCCGGCGGATACCATTCGCCAGATTTGTGAAGATGCGTCCGAAGACGGCAGTCTGGTTTCACCTGCCAACCTGAACAGCCCGCAGCAGACCGTGATCGCCGGACACAAGGAAGCCGTCGAAAAGGTTTCCGCCGAAACCAAGCGGCAGGGCGCAAAAAAGACAGTGATGCTTCCCGTGAGCGCTCCATTTCATTGCCCCCTCATGAAGCCCGCGGAAGAAAAGCTTCAGAAGGAACTAGAGCAAACCGTATTTCAAAATCTGTCCTTTCCAGTCATCACCAACATCGATGCCAGACCCAACTCCAGCGGCGAACATGCCCGGGAAGCGTTGCGGTTGCAGGTGTGCAGCCCGGTCCGCTGGGCGGAAACCATGCAGGCCATTGTGGATCAGGGGATCGAAGCGGTGGTCGAGCTGGGGCCGGGGAAAGTGCTGTCCGGGTTGATGCGCAGGTTCAACAAGGAAATAAAATGTTTTCAGGTCGAGGACCCCAAATCCCTGGAACAGACGGTTTCCGCCCTCAAATCGTGTTAATGTGAAAGCCGCCGCATGCAGTTAAAAGACAAAGTCGCCCTCGTCACCGGAGGCGCACGCGGAATCGGCCAGACCATCGGCGAAGAACTCGCCCGCCAAGGCGCGCACGTGGTTCTGGGAGACGTCAACCAGGAAGGCGCGGAGCAATCCGCCGCGGCCATCCGCGACGGCGGCGGTTCGGCGTCTTCGGTGAAGCTGGACGTGTCCTCGGCCGAAGATGTGAAAAGCGCGTTCGACGCCATCGTCAAAGAGCACAAGCCGCTGGACATCCTCGTGAACAACGCGGGGATCACCAAGGACGGCCTGATGATGCGCATGAAGGAGGACGACTGGGACCGGGTTCTTTCCATCAATCTCAAGGGCAGCTTTCTCTGCACGCAGCAGGCGGTCAAGCAGATGATGAAGCAGAAAAGCGGCGCCATCGTCAACATCGCCTCCATCGTGGGCGTGATGGGAAATGCAGGGCAGGCGAACTACTCCGCCTCCAAGGCCGGCGTCATCGGCCTGACCAAAACCACCGCGCGGGAAGTCGCGTCGCGCGGTATCACCGTCAACGCGGTGGCTCCGGGTTTCATCGACACGGAAATGACCCGGGTGCTCGACGAGACGGTGAGAAAAACACTGATCGATCAGATTCCTCTGGCCCGGCTCGGGCAGCCGGAGGATGTGGCGCGTTGTGTCTCCTTTCTGGTTTCGGACAGCGCAGGGTACATAACCGGACAGGTGATTAATGTTAACGGCGGCATGTTGATGTAATTTCCTTCTATTAGGAGTGAGAACACTATGTCTGTTGAAGAGAAAGTGAAAGAGATCATTGTCGATCAACTGGGTGTGGATGAGAAGCAGGTCGCTCCGGATGCTTCCTTCATCGAGGATCTGGGGGCCGACTCCCTCGACACCGTCGAGCTGGTGATGGCGCTGGAAGAGGAATTCGATATCGAAATACCCGATGAAGAAGCGGAAAAGATCGCATCGGTGCAGAACGCGATCGATTACATCAAAAGCCGCACCAACTGACCCCTGAGTCCGAAACGGTCCGATGAAGAGACGCGTTGCAGTCACGGGAATGGGGATCATCTCGCCCCTGGGGCTCGGTTTGGAGGAAAACTGGACGGCACTGATGGCCGGGAAATCCGGAGTCGGCCCCATCACCAAATTCGACACACAGGCGTTTGCGGTTAAAATCGCTGGCGAGGTGAAAGGGTTTGAACCGGAAAAATACATCGACCACAAGGACGTCAAGAAGATGGATGCGTTCATCCATTACGCCGTGGTCTCCAGCCAGCTCGCCATGCAGGACTCCGGCTTTCACATCGACGACGCCAATGCCGAGCGCACCGGAGTCCTGATCGGCGCCGGTCTCGGCGGCCTCCCCGCCATCGAAAAATACTACGATCTGTACCGGGACCGCGGTCCGCGCAAGATCAGCCCCTTTCTGATCCCGATGATGATCGCCAACCTGGCGTCGGGACAGGTGTCCATCATGTATGGCGCCAAAGGCCCCAACACCTGCGTCACCACCGCCTGCGCCACCGGGACCCATGCCCTCGGCGACGCCGCACGCCTGATCCAGTACGGCGAGGCCGACGCGATGATCGCCGGCGGCACCGAATCCGTCATCACGCCGCTGTGCGTCGGCGGCTTCAGCTCCGCCAAGGCGCTGTCCACCCGCAACGACGACCCCGAAGGCGCGAGCCGGCCGTTCGACAAGGACCGCGACGGATTCGTCATCGGCGAGGGCTGCGGCGTGGTGGTGCTGGAAGAGATGGAATCCGCGAAAAAACGCGGCGCCCGCATCTATGGCGAAGTCGCGGGCTACAGCCTGAACAGCGACGCCCACCACATCACCTCGACCGCGCCGGAAGGCGAGGGGGCCGCGCGCTGCATGAAAAAAGCACTGGAAAGCGCCGGCATGAATCCCGAGGACATCGACTACATCAACGCCCACGGCACCTCCACCGGCGCCGACGCCACCGAAACCCAGGCCATCAAGACCGTGTTCGGCAGCCACGCCAGAACCCTCGCGGTCAGCTCCACCAAATCGATGACCGGCCACCTGCTCGGCGGCGCGGGCGGCGTCGAGTCCGTCTATTCCCTGCTGGCCCTGTCCCGCGGCGCCCTGCCGCCGACCATCAACTACACCACCCCCGATCCCGAATGCGATCTGGACTACGTGCCCAACCAGCCGCGCGAAAAGAAGATCAAAGCGGCGCTCTCCAACTCGTTCGGGTTTGGCGGCACGAACGCCGTCATCATCTTCAGGCAATGTTCCAGCTAGAGGCGTTATGCTGTCCGAAGAGCGCACACAGGACCTGTTGTCTTTCCAGAAAACGCTGAATTACCAGTTCAAGGACGTCCTGCTGCTCAACAAGGCGCTGACCCACAAGTCCTACGTCAACGAGAGCGACGAGGACCTGAAGCACAACGAGCGGCTGGAATTTCTCGGCGACTCCGTGCTCGACCTGGTGGTCAGCGACTACATGATCAAAAAATACGCCGATTTCAAGGAAGGCGCGCTTTCCAAAATCCGCGCCGCCGTGGTCAACGAGTCCTGCCTCGCCGGCCTCGCCCGCGAATGGAAGCTCGGCGAATACCTGCTGCTCGGCCGCGGCGAAGAACTGTCCGGCGGGCGCGACAAGACCTCGCTGCTGGCAAACGCCTTCGAGGCCGTCGCCGGGGCCGTCTACTGGGACAGCGACATCCGCGAAACGGCAAAGGTGCTGCTGCCGGTGCTGTCGCGCGAGATCACCCGCTTCGTCGACACGCGCACGTTCCGCGACTACAAAAGCGACCTGCAGGAATACACGCAGAACAAGCTCATCTGCATCCCCACCTACAAGGTCACCCGCGAAACCGGACCGGACCACCAGAAACAGTTCGAGGTCATCGTGCTGGTCAAGGAAGAAGTCAAAGGCAAAGGCAAGGGGCGCAGCAAAAAAGAGGCGGAACAGGCCGCCGCCAAAATGGCACTCTCCCAGTTCGTCGCCAGCGACACCTGATACAAGGGCGCGCAACGCACTGCCGCGGCCCCCAGGCCATAAATAAACGATCGTTTATATACCCTGCCGCCAGGCCGGCTCGCTCCAGGGCGGCCGCATTCCCGTACGGGACGGCGCTCTCACAAAAAATTCTTTGCAAATTATTAATATTTGCTACATTAATGGGGGTTCGACGGTTTCATCCCGAGAATAGGGAGATCGACGAGGATTTCCAGAAGCACACCCCCTCCCCGGAACTCCTCGCAAACCTGAAATAGGAAGAACACCGTAAAGTGAACCGTGCGTCCGAAGACGCGCGCCGCCTTCGCTCCGCGAAAACCGGCCGAAGGCATTTTGAGAAGCGCCCAATAGAACAATCTGTTGCATCGAATTCACCGCCGGAGGAAATTCATGAGCGCCATCAAAGCAAAATTCTGCATCGGGCAACTCATCCATCACAAACTGTTCGACTATCGAGGCGTCATCGTGGGCGTGGACCTCGAGTTCAAGCAGTCCGACGAATGGTATGAGAACATGGCCCGCAGCCGCCCTCCCAAAGACCAGCCCTGGTACCACATCCGCGTCCACAACGGCACGCGCATGACTTACGTCGCCGAGCGCAATCTGGAACCGGACCAGATCGTCCTGAACTGACCCCCGCTCATCCGGCCGGGCGGCCTGAGGTCTATCGCGCAGCCGAACCCGGACGCCTCCGTTCCGTTTCCCTGAAATCGCCGTTGATCGTGCGCGCAAATTGATCCATAATTTCAACCCGGCTCCAGCGCCCGTTGGGGCCATTTGTGTTTTCGGCGCACGCTGGACATCCTGAAATATTCCGCAGAGTCACGATGGACCGCAGACAATTTGAAAAACTCTGGGCGACGGGTAACGTCAAGATCCACATCGACGAGAAAAAGGCCTTCCATCTGGTGAGAAAGGGCCAGGCGGGAGACGGCCCCCGGCGCATCCAGATCGTGCTGGCCTGCCTCGCGGTTTCCGGCATGCTGATCGGCATCCTGATCTGTTTTCTCGGCAACCTAGAGTTTCCCCTGGACCGGTTCGACACCTCCTGGCTGGGCGTGCTGGTGTTCGCCCTGTCCGGCACCCTGCCATTGAGCATGAAGACCCGGGCGTCCCTGGTGGTGAGAAACCGCATCATCCGCGACCCGGATTTTTACCGCATGGCCTGGGAGGAAGAGGTGTTCTCCCTGGAGGAATACTGAGACGCCGCCGCGTCTTCGCAGCGGATGAAATGACGCCGGGGCGCAAAAACGAACTGTCTGCAATTGGAAGGATGCGATAAAATGAATCGCAAATTCGCTGAAAACGGATGACTTCCAACACTCGCAAAAGGATCGAGCCATGTCCCGTTTTGCTTCCAGACGCCATTTCATGAAAAAAAGCCTCACCGCCGCGGGCGCGTTTCTGGGCACGCTGGCCGCTTCCTCGGCGTGGGGAAAGCTCTGCCGTCTACCCACGCCGCCGCAGTCGCTGGGGCCGTTTTTCCCGGACGACGGCGACCCCGTCCACGAAATCCGCGAGTCCCAGGACTTCAGCCTGCCCATCCATCAGGCCAACGACAACGATTTGACCTTCGTCAAAGGCAAAAAGGGCAGGGCAGAGGGGCAGGCGGTCACCCTCAGGGGGCGGGTGCTGTCTGAAAAAGACGGGGACTGCGTGCCGCAGAAAGGCGCCGTCGTCATTCTGTGGAACGCCTCGGCCACCGGCCGCTACAACCACCGCGGCGACGAGGACAACACCCGCTTCAAGCACCCGGAAACCGGGGAGTGGGTGGAGCGGCAGCACGATCCCCATTTTCAGTACTGGGGCCGCTGCCTCACCGACGCCGAGGGCAACTACGAATTCCGCACCATCGTGCCCGGATATTATCCCATCGATCCGAGAGGCCGCGTCTTCCGCCCGCCGCACCTGCACTTTCTCGTCAGCGCGCCGGGCAGGCCGCAAAAGGTGACGCAGCTTTATTTCAAAGGCGAGGCCGTGAAGCACAATGAACTGGTGCAGAAGCTCAACAGCCGGGATTTCATTTTGCGGGACCGGCGCTTGACGCGCGAGGAACAGGAAAGCCTGATCGTGGAATACAGGCAGGAACAGGACGGAACCCTTTCGGGCCGTTACGATTTTATATTAACCTGACCGCGGCGGCGAACACCGCGGCGGCACAGACAGGAAGGCGCAGGAGAAACCATGGTAACCATCGGCATGAACTACAAAATGATCCCCGGCAAGGAAAAAATTTTCGAAGACGCCTTCGACAAGGTGCTCGAAGTCATGAAGGACATGGAAGGGCACACCCAGTCGTTTTTATACAAAGACGTCAACGATCCGCAGTCCTACCTGATCGTTTCGGACTGGAGTTCCGAGGAGGCGTTCAACGGCTTCATCCGCTCGGACAAGTTCCGCAACGTGACCGATTGGGGGGCGCAGAACATCCTCGCGGGGCGGCCGACGCACACCGTTTACAAGCAGTGACGTCAAATCGGCGCGGGTGGCTTCAGGAGTCGAGTTTGGGAGTGTATTCGTATTCGCCTTTTTCGATGCAGCGGACGATCTTTTTGTGAAAATGTTCCGTGTCGTGGGGGAGGTGGTCCTGCACGCGCCAGCGGATGGTCACCAGCTTGCCGTCCGGATGCTGCGTGATCCCGGTGATCTCGCCGGTATTCTGGGACATCGGTTCAAACAGCACATCTCCGACCTTGAGTTTCATGATCGCTCGCTTGCGGGCGCGCCCGTCTCCGGTGGATTGAATTCATGTTCAGGAGTTCCATTATAACCCGTTTCAACTGAAACCGATACGGCCTCGCGGCTGTACGGATTTTTTGGAGGAAGGATATGCAGGATTACATCGTGATGGCGCCCATGTACCCCACGATGACTTCAGGGAAGGTCGACAAATTTCTGGTGGGAAAGGGAGACAAGGTGACCAAGGGCACCGCCGTGGCCGAGATCGTTTCGGAAGGCTACTTCACCCTGCTTTCCGAAGTGGACGGACGCGTCAACGAATTCTACGTGTCCGAGGGTGAATACGTGGAAATCGAAACTCCGCTGATCGAGATCGAGCTGGCGGAGCCGGAAGAAGAGTGAGGAGGCCGCCCGCCCCGTGAGAGTCAATAGAGCTCGGAAAAAATCAGCGCGGTGCTGGCGAGATAAACAGCCAACCCTAAAATATCGTTGAGCACGATGACGAACGGCCCGGTGCTGATCGCCGGGTCGATCCCCGCCTTGATGAAGCCAATGGGCGTCAGCGATCCCAGAATGGTGGAAAGCCCCACCGCCATCACGATGCCGATGCCCACGGTCAGACCCAGGACCGGCTTGACCGGCAGCACCCAGTACGCCAGCGCGGTGATCAGCAGCCCGCACAGCAGGCCGAAGATGAAACCGTTGGCGATCCCGACGCACAGTTCGCTCTTCACCACGCGGCCGAGGTTGTCCGCCTGAATGTCGCCCGTCGCCATGCCGCGCACGATGACCGTGGCGCCCTGAATGGCCACGTTGCCCGCCAGTCCGATCACAAACGGAATGAACAGCACCACCGTCGCGAATTCAGCCAGGCTGTCCTTGTAGGAGGCGATGATGAACGCGCTGACCAGACCGCCGAGAAACGTGGTGAACAGCCAGGGCGCGCGCGCCCAGATCTTGCGCACCGTCTTCTTGGCGAACGGGTCGCCGCGGTCGCTGCCCGCCATCGCGTAGAAATCGTCGTTGGCGATGTCCTGCATGGCCTTGATGACGTCGTCGAACGTCACCACGCCCTGGATCTGGTCGTTTTCATTGACCACGGGAATCGTGCTGACGTGCTCGTGGTCCATCAGGTTGGCGACCTTCTCACAGGGATCGTTCAAATGCACCTTGGGCGTTTCTTCCCGCATGAACTCGGTCGCGGTGGCGATCGCCGACACGTTCAGCAGATCGCGCAGCTTGAAATACCCCAACAGCTCGTTGCGGTCGCCGACCACATAAAAATACGGCGCCGCCTCGGGGTTGCGGTCGCGCTTGAGCTGAACCAGAATGTCCGCCGCCGTCTGGTGGGGCCGCACCCGGTTGTAGTTCGGTTCCATCAGGCCGCCGGCGGTTTCCTCGCCGTAAGTGATCAGATCCTTGATGACGCTGGCATCGGCCGGGGCCATCTTTTCCAGGATTTCCTCGCGGGCTTCCTCAGGGTGCTCCATGAGGATGTCGGTGGCTTCATCCTCGGGCATCTCCTCCATCAGGTGGGCGATGTTTTGCGGGTCGAGCGAATCCAGGATCTCCAGGCGGCTGTCGTGGTCGGTCTCGTACAGCAGTTCGGCCTGTTTTTCTTCCTCCAGCAGCTGGAAAATCCGTATTTTTTCCTCGAGCGGAAACTCGTGCAGCCGGCGGGCGATTTCGAAATGATCCAGTTCGTCGATCCCCAGGCGCACCGCTTCCGGGGCCAGATCCGCATCTTCGAAGATTTCCTTGATTTTTTCGACCGGCATGCTGTTTTTTTACCTAAATGAGGCGAAATGATCTATTTTATAATAAAATAAGTGATTGCGGTTTGATTCTTTTTATATTCTCTAGAGGAACCCCATGATTCTGAACATTTCTCACCGCGACAAACTGAAATACCGGGAAGCCACCAAGTCCAAAACCGTCCGCGCCCGCAAAAAGCGGACTTCGCTGCTGAACAAAAAGTCTCAGGACGCGGCTTTCAAGGAATTCGAGGAATTCGGGGAAACCAACCTGTCCGCCGAGGTGCAGGTGGACGAACACGTCAAGCTCAACGACAACTACATGCGCACCGGTCCCTACCGGCCAAAGAAGAAGTAAAACGATCGCGGGAAACGGGGAGGGTCACACCCGGGTTTTCACCGGAAGTCGGGGGAGGGCCGCGACGCTCTTCGATGCGGCCTTCTTGAGATTGGCCTGCGGTTCGTACTTTTCCAGATACTTCTCGTACACCGCTTCCTGAATGAACAGCTCCACCAGATCGCGGTCCAGCTCGCCGCGTTCCGCACGCGTCCGCAGAATCGCATGCACCTGGTTGAGCGACATCGGTTTTTTGTAAGGCCGGTCCGCCGCCGTCAGCGCTTCCGCGATGTCCACCACCGCCATCAGCTTGCCCTCGAAGGGAATTTCATCGCCTTTCAGCCCCAGAGGATAACCCGTGCCGTTGATGCACTCATGGTGCGCGCCCGCGAAATGGGGGATGTTCTTGAGCTTTTTCGTGAACGGGATCTGATTCAGCATTTTGACGGTGACGTAAGCGTGCTCCTTCATCTTATCCCGTTCCGCCTCGCTGATCGTGCCCCTGCGGATCGACAGGTATTCCAGCTCCTCCGCTTCCAGATAGGGTTTTTCATTGCCGCTCGCGTCGGTGTAGGTTTTTTGCGCGATGGCCTTGAGCCGTTCGATGCTGCTGTCTTCCAGCGTTTCTCCCGGCTCGTTGCAGCGCAGGATGAACGCGCGGATGTCCGCGACCTCCTCGACCAGCCGGGCGGTTTCCGCCTCGATGCGTTTCAGCTCCTGCTCCGCCGAGACGGCCTGCATGGCCCGGATGCGCTTTTTCAGGCCGTCGTTTTTGATCCGCTCCTGAATGTAGGCCATCCTGAGATCCACCTGCTCGATGCGGTCGAAGATCGTCTGCAGCTTGCGCGATTTTTCCATGATCTCCATCGGCGTGGTCACCTTGCCGATGTCGTGCATCCAGGCGGCGATCCTCAGCTCGTGCATCGCGTCCGCGTCGAATTCCCGGTCCTTGAAGACCCCATCCCGCTGCGCGTCGATCACTTCCGCCATGGTCAGCGTCAGGTTCGCCACCCGCCGGATGTGGCCGCCCGTGACCGGCGATTTCTCATCGATGGCCGTCGCCATGACCTTGAGAAACGCCTCGAACAGGTTTTCCATGTCGTTCACCAGCTGCACGTTCGAAATGGCGATGGCGGCCTGCGAAGCCAGGCATTCGGTGAGATTTTCGCATTCCGGCGAAAAGGCGATCACCTCGCCCGTTTCCGGGTCCTTGGCGTTGAGCAGCTGCAGCACGCCGAGCACGTCGTTCTCGTGATTGCGCATCAGCACCACCAGCATGGACTTGGTGCGGTAGCCGGTGGAGCGGTCGAACTCCTTGGGGCCGGTGAAGTCGAACAGCGCCGTGTCGTACACGTCGGGGATGTTGACGGATATGCCGTTCAGAGCCACAAAAGCCGAAACATTCGTCTCTTTCAGCTCCACCGGGTTGAACGGGATCTCGTCGCCCGTCTTGCCGCCCATGCGGATGTTGAGGCTGTCGTTCTGGAAAATCATGAAGCGCAGCTGGTCGCCGTCCTTGATGTACAGCGTTCCCGCGTCCGCGTTGGTGAAGCTGCGAGCCTGATCGACGATCATCTCCAGCAGCACGTTGAGGTCGTACACCCCGGAAAGGGCGCGGCCGATGTCGGAAAGTTTGCGGATCTGGGAGTGGAGGCGGTCGGCGTAATCCTTGACGTCCCGGACCACACCGCCGAGCAGGTGGTTCAGTCCCTCATTGTGTGAAAGGTGCAGGGACCTCGCAGACGAAACGTGTTGCCGCCGTTTTTTCATACAAAGCCTGTGGTGCAGGATGGGGTGACGCCAATACCGCCTTCCCGCCGGTTCGGGTAAGGCGCGTGAGTTTCCGGCAATTCGATATACTGAATACTTGAATATAAATCAATTTACCGGAAATTGCCATAAAGTATTGTTTTTCTATAGATTAAAAACGATTCGGAAGTCCGAGAATCGCTGAGAATCCGCGCCTTACCGGCTCCGGGCGGAGCCCCGGTTTTACAGGAAATCCCGCAACAAAAGCGGCTCATTCGAGTGCCAGATTTTCTTGCCGCACACGTTCACAAATACCGGTTTCTGGGTATTGAACAACTCCAGATGTGCACGGTACAGATCTTCCTGCGTAGTGCGGGCGTCGCCGTACACCTCTTTCTCCTCGGTGAAGATGCCTTCCTCGAAACGCTTGATGCCCTGGCTGGAAGGAACGCCCTCGAAATAGGAGATCAACAGCGGGTCCTTCAGGTTTTCCGGCTTCTTGGCGGTTTTGCGCAGCAAAAGCTTGATGCCGCGCGACGAGGGTGATTCGAACAGGCCCGCCCGGATGCAGGCGCGGTGGGATTTTCCCGTTTCCACCGTCCATTTTTCGATGGCTTCCTTGGAATGCCCCATCGCGCCATAGGTGGCGAGCTGGTGCCGGATGGTGTAGAACGTGGAGTAGGTGACGACGGTCTTGACGTCCAGCTCCGCTTCCAGTTTCGCGATCGGGTCAAAGGACAGCCGGTTGGAATGGTCGATCTGCTCCTGCGTCGCGTCCTTGATGGGCGTTCCCACGTCCCCCAGCGCGGTGGCGTAGAACAGGTACTCGAACGCGCCCGAATCGAACGCGCGGATAGAATCGAGCAGCTTGGGGTCGGTGATGTCGCCGAACAGCGTCTGATCCGCACCTTCGATCTCGAATCCCGGCTCTTCCTTGCCGTACCAGTTCGCCAGAATGCGGGCGTCCGCGCCGAATTTCTCCCGCACCGCCTGGATCGCCGCGCTGCCCATGACCCCCGTCCCGCCAATCACCAGAAAATTCCCCATCGTGTGTCCTCCATCGAGTGTCGGTTGCAAATCGGACCCGAGTATAAGCTTTTTTCAACGAATCACAAATTTTTACCGCGCCCGCCATTTAAGGCTGCGGGCCTGAAGTAACAAGGCGGACTCGCGGCGGAATCCACGGTTTAAGGAGCGGTCAGGAACCGCCGTGGTTTTCATCGACGTCCCAGTAGGGAACGCGGGCGTTTTCCCGGACGGCCTTAGAGACATAGGGATCGGAGTCGAAAAAGCGCTCCAGGTTCTGCTTGAATCTCAGGAAATCCGCGCGCAGGGCGGCGGGGTCGCTTGCATTCTCCACCTGCCCGGCGATGCGCACGTAGGCGTCCATCAGCTTTTTCCCCTCGGCGATCGAAGCGCGGATCGTCTCCGGCTTCAGGGTCCGCGTCTGGTTGCGCACCGCAAAGCGCGCGTAATCGATCCACACGTCGATTTCGTTCGGCGGCTTGCCGAGGGTCACCATTTCCTGCTTGAACCGTTCCGGACCCTGGACCGCCACCTTGCGCTGCACAAAATCCGCAAGCTCGGTCAGCGGCACGCCTTTTTGCGTCTCGCAAAGATAAATCAGGTTTTCGATCAGCTTGTTGATGCTGGAATCGGCCTGCATGGCCAGGCTGGAATCGTCTCTCAAAGCGGCGGACCGTTCGAACAGGGTCCACAGACCGTCCTTCTCGGCCACCGCGTCGCGCTGCGTCTCCAAAGGAACGATCGCGTCCCGGCAGGGCTCCGCCTGTGCATAACCAGGAAGAATGAGACTGTAAAGGAGTAAGCCCGCGATGGCGAGGCCGCTCAGGAGCGGATCAATTGCCGCTGACGTGCTGCCGGGAGGAGCCGGGGCCCTGTTCGGCGCCGGAGATGTGTCCCGGCGTTTCCGGTGGCTGGATTTCGCTGAGGGTTTCACTGCCGCTCAAATGCTCCTCTTTATTGGCGGGCGTAGAAGAAACGGGAGGCGCCGTGGTTTTGGGCGCCGCCGACGGCACGGGCGTGCTTTTGTTCTCAGAACAGCCCCAAAAAAACAACGCTACCACCAATATCAGCGCCTGCATCGCTGCCGTCATCGCATGTCCCCTCCGCGTACCGGGAGCCCGGAGTCCTGCGAGCCGGGCCCGCAAAACAGAAAAGCCCAATCTATACCCGCCGGCCGAGCCGAGTCAATGCCTAAAACCGGTTTCACGTTGCGGCCGCGACAGGAAAACCCTCGTCCGTCGGCTCAAAGCGCGGTGTTTCCCAGTTTCAGAATGGTCTGAAACTCCTTCTTCGTGATCGGCATCACCGAAAGCCGGCTCTGCTTCACCAGCGCGATGTCCTTGAGGTCCGGATGCGCCTTGATGTCCTCCAGCGTGACCGCGGTTTTCATCGGCCGCAGCGGTTTCAGGTCGACGACCACCCAGCGTTCGTCATCGGTGGTTGGGTCCGGATAGGCCTGCTTTGTGACCTCGGCGATGCCGCGGACATCCTTGCCCGTGACGCTGTGGTAAAACAGCACCCGGTCGCCCTTTTTCATGGCCTTGAGGTTGTTGCGCGCCTGGTAATTGCGCACGCCGTCCCAGTAAGTGCTTCCATCTTCGACAAATTGCTCCCAGCTGTACTTCGAAGGTTCCTGTTTGACCAGCCAGTGGTTCATGCGTCCCCTTTTGCAAATGAGAATGCGGCCGGGTTTCCGTTGCCCGAAACCGCGTCCGGATTATCCGAGAGATTTGAAAAATGGTTGGTTGTTCCGGTTCTGGAACGTGAAAATTTTCGATAATTGAATTGACCCCCCGATTTAATCAAAATATAATCGACGAAATCAACTCATTTGGTCGAAAATCCTTTTTTAATCATACTTTTATTCCGGGGCGACCCCCCGGGGAGTGAACCGGCATGTTTCGTAAAGAAATTAAAGTCCTCGACTGCACGATCCGCGACGGCGGATTGATGAACAATCACCAATTCGACGACGGCATGGTGCAGCGTGTGTTCCGCGCCATCAACAATTCCGGCGTGGATTATATGGAACTGGGCTACAAGGCGGACGAAAAACAGTTCAAGCGGGATGAATACGGGCCGATGAAATTCTGCTCGGAAAAAGACCTGGAAAACGTCATCGGCAACACAGAAAAGAAATGTAAAATTTCCGTGATGGCCGACATCGGCCGTTTCGATCCCAAGGACATCGTGCCCGCATCCGAAAGCTATGCGGACATGATGCGCGTCGCCTCCTACGTCAAGGACATCGACAAGGCCATCGACCTGGTCAACAGCATCAAGGCGAAAGGCTACGAAACCACCATCAACATCATGGCGGTTTCGCACGCGCGCGAACGCGAGCTGGACGAAGCCCTGGAACAGATCGAAAAGGAAAGCGGCGTCGATGTGGTGTATCTGGTGGACAGCTTCGGCGCGCTGTATTCCGAGCAGATCGCCTACCTCGCCGACAAATACAAATCCGCCCTGAGCACCCGCGAGATCGGCATCCACGCGCACAACAACCAGCAGCTGGCCTTCGCCAACACCATCGAGGCCATCATCCGCAACATCAACTACCTCGACGGCACCATTTTCGGTATCGGCCGCGCCGCCGGCAACTGCCCGCTGGAACTTTTGCTGGGCTTTTTGAAAAACCCGAAATTCGACGTGCGGCCCATTCTCGAGGTGCTCGAATCCGACTTCGTCAAGCTGCGCCAGGAAATCGAGTGGGGCTACACCATCCCCTACATGATCACCGGAGTGTTGGATCTGCATCCGCGCGCCGCCATGAAGTTACGGCAGTCCGAAGACAAGGACAACTACCTCTCCTTTTATGAAAAGCTGACTTCGGAAGCGAATGTCTGAACCCGTCCATGACCGATTCGGGTTTCGACGCATCCCGGTTTGAAAAACTGCCGGTTCTCGGCATCATCCGCGGCATCACCGACGCATCCCTTCAAGGCGTGCTCGAAGCCGTCGCCGCCGCGGGACTGCATTTCGTCGAAATCACCCTCAACACGCCGGACGCCGCGCGACTGATTGAAAAATCGGTGAAAAATTTTTCCGGTTCGCTCTGCATCGGCGCCGGCACCGTTCTCAATTTAGCGGATGCGAAAACCGCCGTCGATTCCGGCGCGCGTTTTTGTGTCGCGCCCACCTTGAACGAGGCGGTGGCCGGACACTGCCGCGAACAGAACACCGCGTACTTTCCCGGCGCACTCACGCCCACTGAAATTGAAAAAGCCTGGAATGCCGGGGCCGAGATGGTCAAGGTGTTCCCCGCGTCGCAGGTGGGCTCGGGTTATTTCCGCACCGTCAAAGGACCGTTTGAGAAACTGAAGCTGCTCGCGGTGGGCGGTGTGAATGCGAAGAACGCCGCGGAATTTTTATCCAGCGGAGCGGATGCGGTGGCGCTGGGCGGATCGATCATATCCCCAAGCCGAATGCGAGACAAAGAGTACGACGCGATCCAAAAAGATATTGAAGATTTTTTATTGGCAGTGAAGAATTTTTACTCTAATATACCCTAAACTTCTTTGGCAGACCGTCCTCACAAAAAAGGAGAGGGGAAATGGCTTTCGATTTTATGAAAAATTTCATGATGTTTGAAGACGACGAGCGGTTTGCCCAAATCTGTGAGTCGATCGAAGAAGCCATTCGCAAGCTCAACAAGGAAGACGAAGAAAAATACACCGACTCCGAGATCATGCAGGCGCTCGATTACGTCGGCTTCAATCTGTTCCGCGACGACTGGGATGAGTTCAAGAAAATGGATTTCACCCGCGACCTGAATCCCTGCGAGCAGACCAAAAGCCGGGGCAAGCGCCTCATTCACTGAGCCGCGTTCCTGCCCGCATAAACACCCTTTCTCCCCGCATACCCTTTGGCGTTACCCGCCCGCATTCTTTTAATTTAATTCTGTGAATTCTTTTCGAACTCGCCGATGCGCTGCATCAGGTGATGCACTTTCTTGTCGAGCGTGGTGATGTGCCGGTCTATCTCCTCGATTTCCTTTTTCTCCTGCTTCATGTAGATCGACTTGCATTTGTCCAGATGGTTGCCGATGTGCTCGATCATGTCGTGGATCTCCAGGCTCTCGCTGCTCAGATCCCGCGCGGTCTCCTGAATGTCGATCACCCGGTCCGTTTCCAGTTCTTCCTCGACGCTCACCTGCTTGCGCTTTTTCACGCTGGCCCGGTACAGCGTGATCACGAACCCGGTCGCCACCAGTACCAGCAGCCCCAGCGTCGCCAGATCCACCAGCAGCATGAAATACGAACCGAAAAACCGTCCCGTGTGGATTTCCGTGATCAGCTTGACCAGATCCATCTTCCGCTCGGCGGCGGCCAGGCGGTTGGCGCCGCCTGCCAGGTCGATCGGCTGCCAGCGTTTACCGCCGTTGCGCGAGACGAACAGCCCCGCGGAAGTGCCGGCGAACAGCGCGCCGTCCGCCGTGCGCGCGATGCGGGTGACAGGCGCGCCTTGGAAGCCGTCGAATTCGAATTCCTCCCAGGAATTGCCGCCGTTTTGCGTGTGAAACAGGGCTTCCGCCGTCGCCGCGTACAGGCTGGAAACGTTGCCGGGCACCGGGAAGAGGGCGCGCACCGGCTCATCCAGCGGGTTGCGCACCCAGCTGCGCCCTTCATTGAACGATTTGATCAGCCCCTGTTCCGTCCCCGCATACAAAAACTCCGGGTCGGTCTTGAGCGATATGAGGTCGGCGATCTCCATCGAGAGATCCCGCTCCCACACCTGCCGGAACGATTTGCCGCCGTCGCGGCTGCGAAACGTGCCCTGCTCGACGACGAGATAGACCGTCTCCGGATCGGCGGCGGAAAGACGCACCAGCCGCACCGCGCGTCCGGACGGCGCTTCCGCACCGGGAAACGCCCGCTCCCAGGAATCGCCTTCGTCTTCGGAAATAAAAAGCCCCGTCTGCGTCGCGGCGAACACCTTTGCCGCATCCACAGGATGCACCGCAAGGTGCGACACCGCGCCTTCGCCCAGTCCGCTCGACGCGTCGAACCAGTCGGTCCAGTTGTCGCCGCCGTCCTCGGACTTGAAAATCCCCTGCGGCGTGCCCGCATAAAGGATCGGTCCTTCTCCCGCCGCGAGCGTGCGGATGTCCGCGCTGAACAGTCCCTGATTGATTTCCGTCCAGCTTTTGCCTGCATCGGAGGAGCGGTAGAGGCCGTGGTCGGTTCCGGCGTAAATGCGGGAGGCATCGGACGGCGCAACCAGCAGCGTCTGGATCGCGCGCCGCTGGGTCTGCACCTTGAAATATTTTTCCGGCAGGTATTTTCCGTCCACCTCGACACCGTTGAGGCCCAGTTCCTCATAGTGCATGAGCACGACGCCGGAAACGGAAAGAATGATGAAGAAGAACGCGCACACCAGTCCGATCCATTTGTGGATCTGACGCGTGTGTCTGGAAAGGCGGAAGTTCAAGAGAGCCCTTTCTTCTCTTCGCTGGAATACGCCGCGCTGCCCAGCTTCTCGTATTCATCCTGCAGCTGGTTTTTCACATACGAGACATGGTCGAACAGCTCGTGCACCTTTTCGTCGATCTCCTTGAGGTGCCCGGAAAGTTCCTGCAGGTCCTGGTCCTTCGTGTCCTTGAGGAAAATCTCGCAGCGCTTGGCGTGATGCGAGATGTGCTCCACCATATCGTGAACGACGTGAATGTCTTTCTGGATGTTGGAGGTCTCTTCCTTGAGCCGGCGCGTCTGCGCTTCCGGTTTGATGACGAACGTGTAGACCAGCGCGAACACGAACGCCGCCACCAGCACCATCTGCCCGATGAACGTCTCCCAGGTGGGGTACACGCCCATCCACGGAATCTCCGGAACGAATGCCGCCGGGGTCAGCGAAAGCTGTTTGCCCATCTGCAGTTCGTGCAGCCCCTTGCCCATGAACACGAAGGCCATGAAGTAGAGGAACACACTGGTGAAGCCGAAAAACCATTTGATGGGAACGCGCACGCCGAGCCGGTTGATCAGCACGTACACCACCGCCAGCACCGCGCAGCCCGCGATGAACCCGGGGATGATGCCCTGCGTGCCGCCCTCGGCGTACAGGTAGAGCGCTTTGTAGAACAGCACCGTCTCGAAGCCTTCCCGGTACACGGACAAAAACGCCACGCCGCCGAGCGTGAACGCGCTGCCCGTGGAAACCGCCGTTTTCATCTTCGAGGTGATATAGGACTGCCATTTCTCCGCCTCGATCTTCGACACCAGCCAGTAGCTCACCCAGAACAGCACCACCACCGCGATGAGCATGATCCAGCCTTCCATCACCTCCTGGCTCGCCGCGCTCAGGTGCAGCACTTCCTGCACCACGTAGGCGGTGATGAAACTGCCGACGATCCCGGCGAGCACGCCGATATAAATCGATTTGAGCTTGTCCTCGTTGCGCGATTTGACCAGAAACGCGATCAGCGCGGCGATGATCAGGATCGCCTCGAAGCCCTCGCGCACGATGATGGAAAACGACTGGATGAACAGGCCGGCGAAACTCACTTTCTCCTTGAGCACGCCGATCGCGGCGTCGAGGTCCGTCTCGATCTCAGCGGCGACCCCTTCCACCAGGTCCAGCGGGGCGTTGCGCTTGATCTCCGCGCTCAGCCGGTTGAAGTTCGATTCCAGCTTTTGGCCCAGTTCCTGATTCTTGTTGATGACGGCGTTCTCGATCCGCTCGAAGGAAAGGTAGGCGTCGAACACCAGGTCCGTGGCTTCCACGGTTTTTCCGTTGCGAAACGCGTCGAGCCCCTGCTTGAGAATGGCGCGTGATTCTGTGATCGCCGCTTCCGCCAGCGCCGTCGGCGCTCCCGTTCCACCGGTGGCTGGAGCGGCGGCGGTGCCGCCCGCGGCCGGGAGCTGCACCGGATCGTTGGAGAAGCTGCGGATGTAATACGTCACGTCCCACAACTCCGGCTCGGTGAGCAGGTCCGCCCAGCCGATCATCGCCGTGTTGGCGATGCCCACGTTGATCACCTGAAAATTGTCATACGCCACCGTTTCCGCATCGCCCGTCACGGCGGGGTCCGCCAGCACCGCCGGAGCCGGGTCGAGCTGACCCGCGATGGGGCCGTCTCCCTTGCCGGTCATGCCGTGGCACACCGAGCAGCGCGACACATAAATCTGTTTGCCGTTCTCCAGCGAAACCGGCGTGGAGGGCGCTTCGTTGATCTTGACACCGTAAACCGCAAGGATGTCCTTGTTGATCGCCACGGCCATCGACAGCACATCGTTGGGGTCCACTTTCTGCTCGATCTTGCCTTTGAGCGTTTCGAACCGCTGGACGATATCCGCAAGCTTGTCTTTTTGCTCCGGGACCGCCGGCAGTTTCTTGAACCGGTTGGCCGACTGTTCCAGGAAAATCTGGCTTTCCTCGTATTCCGCGGCGTTGACGATGGCGCCGTCGGACACCGCCGCGCCGTACTCGATCGTGACGATGTTCATCATCATCACGATTTTTTTGATTTTGCTTTCGACCGCCTCCGAAGCCGCTTCGGAAAAAGTGGCAGGCAGTCCCATGAGAAACGCGAACAAAATGGGTAGGACACGCAAGGGAAGCTCGTTCATGGAAAATTCACCTGTAGATCCCGCTGGGCGATGAATACGGGGTAACTGTTTATGAATCAATAAGCTGTCAAATGCACACAGCGCGATGGCAACACTATATTAATAATGAGAATTGTTATCAATTCTAATTGACGGACACGCCAATGTCAATCGATAACGCCGCATCCGCGTGCCGATAGAATGGGGAAATTCAAGGGGATGCGAGGGGGCCGGTAAAACCGCGAAGAAAAAACACGATATATAGTGAAAGGCCAGGGAAAGCTGCGCTTAACGATTCAGATGGGGCATGGCATCCGCTCCTCAATGACAAACGAACTGTCTAGGATTTCGGCAGTTCTGCAAACCGGGGAACGCGTTCCAGGTTTTCATCCCAACCGGCTTTGTCCGCCACATGAATATGCGCCGTCGGCGTCATGGAGACATCGGTATCGAGACTGCCTGCCGGGACCATCAGCAGAGTTCCTTCCATCTGGATGTTGGGCATGGCGGAACCGCAGACGGTGCAAAAGCTTTTGACGTGCCGTGTGGAGGGGAGGCGATACGTCTTTACGGTTTCCTGTCCGGAAATCCAGTGGAGCCTGGCCGAACGGGAAAACAGATTGGCCGCATGCGCCGATCCGGTGTCCTTGCGGCAGCGGTCGCAGTGGCACAGATAGAAGCTGTCGAATTCCCCCTCGACTGCAAACCGGACTTCGCCGCACAGGCAGGAACCGGTTCGTTTCACAGTCACGCCCACCCCCCGGACCGTTTTCCCGTGTCAGCCTGCGTTCTCATTAAAGATCCACGCCGCATCAGCCCTCAAGCTCCTTGAGTTTCCGCTCCCAATGCGCGATCAGCTCTTTAAAGCGCTCCACATGCTTGAGTTCCTCCTGCTTGAGATCCGCGTACATGCGCCGCTTGCCGCGGTTTTCCTCGCTGTCGTCGAGGGTCTTTTCGATCAGCGTGTCGTAATACTGCACCGAGTTTTCCTCGCTCACCATCCCTTTGGTCAGGACATCCAGCCGCCCCCGGATCGACTGAACCGTTTCGTTTTCAGCATTCATGGCATTCGCATTGAACAGGTTTGAAAATGGAAGCCGGATTATACCATCCGGCCCATAAAAATGAATGCCGCGCATGATTCTTTTGAGTATTGAACCCGTTTCCCGGTTTTTTTTGCGTCTCCAGCTGGTTTACGGTACATTTTCAGAGGGATAGCCACATCAAATCGAAATTTTCAGCCGGCTTGAAGAAATTGACCACAGCGACACAGGATCTGTACGCCCAGCTCACCGAACGGCTGGAAGAAATTTCCCGTCTCGGCGGCGTCATGGGCACGCTGCACTGGGACCAGGAGGTCGTCATGCCGCCCGGTTCCGCCGAAGCGCGCGCCCGGCAGATGGCGGCGCTGGCCGGCGTGCTGCACGAAAAGACCACCGACCCGAAACTCGGCGAGTGGCTTAAAACCCTGCACGCACAGGGCCCGAACGGTTTCGACCCGCACCAGTGGTGCAACATCCGCGAGGCCAAGCGCGATTTCGACCTGGAAACCCGCGTCCCCAAGAAACTGGTGCAGGAGCTGGCGGAACTCAGCTCACGCGGCCATGCCATCTGGGCGCAGGCGCGCAAGGACAACCGCTTTTCCGACTTCGCCCCGACGCTCAAGCGCTTCGTGGCCCTCAAGACCGAATGGGCGCAGCACGCGCACCCGGACCTTTCGACCTACGACGCCAACATCGATATCTATGAGCGCGGCACCACCCAGGCCGACATCACGCCCATCTTCGACGCCGTGAAGGCCCGGCTCATTCCGCTGATTCAGAAAATTGCGGACAAGCCCCCGCCGGACACCACGTTCCTGGAAGGCGAGTTCCCCATCGAAAAGCAGGAAGCGCTGGCCAAATCCATGAGCCGCGCGCTCGGCTTCTCGTTCGACCACGGCCGCATCGACTCTTCGGTGCACCCGTTCTGCGGCGGCGGCCACCAGACCGACGTGCGCATCACCACCCGCTACCGCACGGACAATTTCATCGAATCCCTGTACGCCGTGATCCACGAAACCGGCCACGGCCTGTACGAGCAGGGGCGCATGGACAACGACCTCCCCGTTTCCGAATCGCTGACGATGGGCATCCACGAATCGCAGTCTTTGTTCTGGGAACGCATGATCGCCCAGAGCCGGGCGTTCTGCGCGGGCAGTCTCGAGGCCCTGCGCGCCGCGTTTCCGGAAAACTTCGAGGGCGTCTCGGTCGACGCGCTCTACAAGGCGGTGAACGTCTGCCGGCCTTCCCTGATCCGCGTCGAGGCGGACGAGGTCACCTATCCGCTGCACATCATCCTGCGCTACGAACTGGAAAAATCCCTGTTCGAAGGCGCCGTCGACGTGGACGCGCTGCCGGAAATCTGGAACGACAAGATGGAGCAGTACCTCGGCATCCGCCCGCCCGACGACGCGCTGGGCGTTTTGCAGGATGTGCACTGGAGCGGCGGCTCGTTCGGTTATTTTCCTTCGTACACGCTGGGGGCGATGTACGCCTGTCAATTTTATCTGGCAATGAAAAAAGAAATGCCCGATACTGAAGCGCAGGTCGAAAACAGGAACTTCTCTCCCGTCAAAGACTGGCTGAACGCGAACATCCACAGCCAGGGCAGGCTGTACAGCGCCAGCGAGCTGACCGAGCGCGTCACCGGGGAGACGCTCAACCCCGCGCATTTCATCGATTACCTGGAAAACAAATACACCGCCCTCTACCAACTGGACTGAAACCATGAACGATTTTAGGACCGAGGACGCAAACCGCAGAAACCCTTTCGGAAGCGGAGGCGGGCAGGAGTACTGCTCCGACTGCCGGGGTGTGATCCCGGCGGGCGCGCCGTTCTGCCCGCACTGCGGCCCGCCCAACCCGCCCGAAGAAGAACCGGACGAGGGCATGAGCTTCGGTCAGGCGGGATTCCGCATCCTGCTCATCGTTCTGGTGTTCGGCGCCATCGCGCTGTTCAAGATGGATTTCGATTTCAGCAGTTTTGGCAAAGAGGAAGAGGTGCTGCACATCACCAAGGAGACCCCGCCCGGAGAGACGGCCAAGCCGCATTCGGTGGACTACAAGACCATCCACAACATCAAGACGCTGAAAGCCAAGATGCGGGAAAAGCCCGAGGACAACGGCAAACTCGTCGCCACGCTGAAAAAAGGAACGAAGGTGAGCATCCTGGACGGCACCGACGAATGGTGGAAAATCTCCACCAACGGGCAGATGGGCTGGGTGCCCAAATCGGCGCTCGATTCGGAAGTGCAGTGAGTCTCAGCTGAACGCCGGGATCGCCTTGCGCGCCGCAAGCAGCGCTTCCTTGAACTCCTCGTAGGTCCGCGCCACCGGAAACTGCGGAAACTCCTCGATCACGTTGTCCGGCGGCCGGAACAGAATCCCCGCATCGGCTTTTTTGAGCATGCCCGTGTCGTTGTAGGAATCCCCCGCCGCGATCACGCGGAAATGAAGTTTCTTCAGCGCGTCCACCGCCCGGGTCTTGCCGTCGTCGATCCTAAGCTTGTAATCCGCGATCCCGCCGTCCGCACCCACCACCAGACTGTGGCAGAACAGCGTCGGGTGACCGAGCTGCGCCATCAGCGGACCGGCGAATTCGTAGAACGTGTCCGAAAGGATGATCACCTGAAACTCCGACTCAAGCCATTGGAGAAACTCGAACGCGCCCGGCAGCGGCGCGATCCCGGAGATCACCTCCTGGATGTCGGCCAGCTTCAGCTTGTTTTCCGCCAGGATCTTCAGACGGCCCCGCATCAGCTCGTCGTAGTCGGGAATGTCCCGGGTCGTCAGGCGCAGCTTTTCGATCCCGGTCTTTTCCGCGAAAGCGATCCACACTTCCGGCACCAGGACTCCTTCCAAATCCAGACAGGCGATCATGAACGCATCCTTTCCACACAAAATCGATCGGTCACCGCTGCCGCAGGGCAGGGCGTTGAAACCCGCGCCATTATAGAGGATCGCGGGATTTTGACAAGTCCGCGCTTCACACGGCCACGCGGCGTTTTTTGAGAAGATCGATCAGGAAAAACAGCTCGTCGTTTTTCAGCAGGTAGGACAAAAATGCGAACACCGCCGTCCCCAGCCCGATACAGCTGAAGAGAACCAGCAGCTTGTGCATCAGCCCGGCGGCCGGGTCGAACAGCCAGAGGCTGGCGAAATGTACCGAAAGGCCCATCAGCGTCGCCGAAAGCGCCAGCTTGAGCGTGGAAGCGAGGATCTTCCGCCCGCCCATGACCCCGACGCGCTTTCTGAGGAAATGGATCAGCAGCACCACGTTGAAGATGGCGGACAGCGACGTCGCCAGCGCCAGCCCGCCGTGACCCAGCGGCCCCATGAGAGCCAGGTTGAGCGCGATGTTGAGCAGCGCCGCCCACACGCCGACGCGCACCGGCGTTTTCGTGTCCTGCAGCGAGAAGAACGCCGGCGCCACCACCTTGACGCCCGCGAACGCGCACAGCCCGATCGAGTAATACAACAGCGCGATCGCCGTGCCTTCGGTGGTGACGCGGGAAAACTCGCCGCGCTCCCACAACGTGTTGACGATCGGAAAGCGCAGCACGATCAGTCCCACCGTCGCCGGAACGGTGATGAACAGGATGAAGCGGATGCCGAACGCCAGCGTCTGGATGAGCTGCGTGAATTCCCGCCGCGCCGCCTGCGCGGACAGCGTCGGCAGGATCGCCACGCCCAGCGCCACGCCGAACACCCCGAGCGGCAGCTGCACCAGCCGGTTGCCGTAGTACAGATACGAGATCGAGCCGCCCGGCAGCAGCGACGCCAACAGCGTGTCCACCAGCATGTTCAGTTCGTACACCGCCAGTCCGAACATCACCGGCAGCAGCAGCTTGCCGACTCTCACCACGTCCGGATGTTTTCTGTTGAACGTCGCCGTGAAGCGGAAGCCGCGCTTGAGCGTCTCCGGCAGCTGCACCATGAACTGCAGCACGCCGCCCGCGAGCACGCCGAACACCAGCCCGAGCACCGGTTCTTCCAGCATCGGCGACACCACCAGCGCGCCCAGGATCATGCACACGTTCAGCAGCACCGGCGCCGCCGCGGGCAGGGCGAACTTCTGGAACGAGTTGAGGATGCCCATGCAGAACGCGGCGAGTCCGATGAAAAACAGGTACGGCGCCATCCAGCGCGTGAGGCGCACGGTCAGGTCGAATTTGTCCGGCTCGTCGAGAAACCCCGGCGCGAACACCGCGATCACCGCCGGGCTGAAAAACGCGATCGCCGCCGTCAATATAAAAAGGACGGTGAGAAAGATGTTGAACAGGTTCGCCGCCATCTCCCAGGCGGCCTTCTCCCCGCGGGTGTTGAGCACGTCCGAAAACACCGGGATAAACGCGGCGCTGACCGCGCCTTCCCCGAGGATGCGCCGCTGCACGTTGGGAATGCGAAACGCCACGAAGAACGCGTCCGCCGCCGCGGACGAACCGAACTTCATGCCGATGACCAGATCCCGGAACAGGCCGAACAGCCGCGAAAGCAGCGTCATGCCGCCGACGGCGCCCGCCGCCCGGCTCACTGTCTTGTTTGAGTCCATGAAGGAGAGAGACGAAGGTGGGACAAAGAGTGGAAACGATCGGTGCGCCAGAAGAGGACACACAGTGGCTCGAGTATAGCAGAACCGAACCGGGCCGGAAACGGATTTATGAAAATGCCGATACCACGCTCATGCTATAATGAGATCTTTGCATAAGTATTTTGTTTGTCATGCTGAGCCTGTCGAAGCATGATTCAGTGCACCCTTCGACAAGCTCAGGGTGACAATAAGAGTACGATTATTCTTGAGTGTTCCACTTATGCAAAGATCTCATAGTGCGGAGAAACGCATTCGGATAGAACCATGCCGCAGTTCAAGCTGAAAGCCAAAGACAAAAAAGCCGTCGAGAAGATCACCCAGGCTTTCGAAAAAACCGAAATCATCCAGAGACAGACTCAGCTCACCTACGGCCGTTGGGACTTCGCCGTGTTCGGACCGGCCGGCACCGGCGCCACCATCCTGCGCGTCGGCCACGCCGAGCACGCCGCCATCCAGCGCGCTCCGCTCTACGTCGCTTCGCTCAGCCGCCCCGGCTGGATGGACATCAGCGGCGTGCCCATCGAGGAATTCGTCACCGAAGAGGTACCCGAGGAATACCAGGGACTGGAAGTGATCCAGGTGGACCCGATCCGCCCGCTCACCATCCGCAGGAAAGAGACCCTGCCGCCCCTGTCCCAGGCGGAGGACCGCATCTGCCGGGAATTCGAGAAGGAAAACATCGCCCTCATCCGCGCGCCGCAGGAGTCCGACTGGATGATCGCGGTGATGCGCTACCTCAACGAATGCGACCGCGCCTTCCCGGACCGCGTCCAGCAGGCCCTGCACCGCATGCAGGGACACGGCGGCGACCATTCGTTCTCATTCGGATCACCGGACAGCGTCAACTAGATCGATTTCCGTGCCATGAAGAAGCGACTTCAAAAAACCATTTTTGCGTTTGCGGTCGCTTTCGGCATCCAGCTATGTATCCCGTTCCTGCCGCAAGGTGTGGCTGCAGCCGAATCCACGCAGCAACCCCAATGCCCGCAGCCGCGGGAGAACACCCCAAAAGCGCCTGAGGAGTATTTACAAAAAACAAATCCTCTGGAAAAAAATGAGAAGAACCTGAAGAAAGGCAAGCTGCTCTACATGGTGAAAGCCAAGACGCTGCAGTGCAAACACTGTCACGGCGTCGCGGGCGACGGGCTCGGGGAAATGGCGTCTGAGAGCTTTCCCGATCCGCGCAATTTCACCTGCAAGGAAACCATGAGTTCGATTCCCGACGGCCAGCTGTTCTGGGCCATCAACCACGGAATCCCGCACACCTCCATGCCCTCCTACGACAACCTTAAGGAAAAGCAGATCTGGCAGTTGATCCTCTATATCCGGCAATTCGCAAAATGAAACTGACAAAGGAAAGAGGGGCCTCGGCATGTTGAGCAGGCTTGAGATTCACTCCAGCTCGCGCTCGTAGACCACATAGCCCGAAGGGGCCAGTCCGGCTTTCTTGTAGGCGCCCATGCCGCGCGCGTTGTCTTCCATCACATACAGGCGGATCGCCCGCGCCGCCGCATCTTTTTTGGCCTCGCGTTCGATGTGACTGTAGAGGGAGTGGAACACGCCCCGCGAACGGTGCTGCGGGTGCACGTACACGCTCTGCAGCCACCAGATGAAGCCGTCGCGCCAGTCGCTCCACTCGAAGGTCACCATCGTCTGGCCGATCACCCGGCTTTCGAATTCGGCCACGAAGTAGCGGCTGGTTTCCGGGTTTTCCAGCGCCTTTGCCACGCCCGCGCGCAGGATCGCCTTGTCGAGTGCCAGCGATTCGGTCTCCCGCGCCAGCGCGAGATTATATTCCACGATGGTGTCCAGATCCTTGGCGCGTCCGGGACGGATGGTCATGCTTTCCATTGAGGGGTGTCAGATGTCCTGAATGAACCGCTGCGCGAACGAGCGGATCTCCTTGCCGTTCAGAACGTGGAACCGGCGCACCCGCTCGAGCGTCTGGTTGGAGAAGCGTTTCATGGGAAGGTGGATCATGGTTTTTTCGTACAGCCGCGCCAGCCGCCGCCAGCTTGGCCGGGGAGGGCAGGGCGACACCACCGTGACGTTGCGTTCACACGAATGGAAGAACGCCGCCTCCAGCAGTTTTTCCTCCAGCGTGTCGGCGACGTGGATCATCGGGTCCTCCCACACGTTGGGGATCGGGCGGGGCGGGTACAGCATCATGCAGCCGCCGTAGGTGGCCTCGCCGATGCCCGGACCGATGAGCCGGTTCATGTACTCGGTGGCGTAAAAGCACAGCGTCGATTCTTCATCGTGCTCCGCATACCAGGTCTGCCGCCAGCTGTACTCCGCCGGGTCCGGCTCCGGGTCGAACAGAAACACCACGATCTCCACCTGGCCGCGCGAGGGCGGGATCTCCTTCACGTAGATGTCGCCGGTGTGCCAGTTGCGCAGCGTGTCGCGAATATCGATGCCGTCCTTGACGGAAGACGTGAACTTCTCCGTGCGCGCCAGGTCGTGGCTGAGCAAGAGCTTCGACTGCTCGCGCACGTGCGTGTTGAGGTTTTCGATCTTCTCGTCCTCCGGCGGCCAGGAGCACTGGCCGAACGGGTCCCAGCGGTACTTCCATTCCTTCTGCTTGTCGATGTCCGGCTCCGGCTTGAGATCCAGCGAGCGCCATTCCAGCAGGATTTCCGACAAACGGTTTTTCATCCGCACCGGCTTGTTGTCTTCGGCGTCGAACACCGCCTGGTCGATGCCCAGCGCCAGCGTGTCCAGTGCGCTCTCGTCCTGATACGGGTAGTCGCGCGCCGCCTCCAGCACCGAGATGGCGAACCGGTCGCCGCCGATCTGCTTGGCCGCCGTCACCAGCGTGAACAGGTCGGGCGTCAGCCGGTGCTCCATGAGCGTGAGGTTGCGCACGTACTGCAAGAATATCTGGAAGGACTGGGTCGAAAGGTTGTGGTAGCGCGCCTTGCGTTTCTTGAGGAACAGCTCGCGCGCCCGAAGCAGGATCTCCTTGACGCCGTCGAGCATCACGTCGCGGTCCGAGCGCAGCTCCCTGCGGTTGCGTTCATACAGGTAGGTGATGTAGGGAAATTCCGTCAGCGCGAAGAACAGCGTGTTTTTCTCCACGCCGAAAAGATGCGGCGGGCCGTCGGGAGTCTCCGGCGGATCGTACGGACGGCGTTCCCGATAGGCCTCGCGGATCCACGGCCAGTCGAGCACCGAGCAGATGAGCACGATGCTTTTATATTCCAGCTCCAGCCGGTTGAGCTGGTACGCCATCCAGCGCGCGCGCTTGTCGTGCTGGCCGCCGGGCTTGGGCCGCTCGATGAAAGGCAGCAGCGCCGCGTTGAACTTCTCCATCGACAGCCCGCGCAGCGCGAAGGTGTCGGGAAAATCCACGCGCCGCGGCTCGAAGGATTTCACGCTGAGGTCGATGAACTCGCGCGCGATGCCTTCCTGCAAAGCGATGCGCAGGCCCATGATGACCGGCTGGGTCGGATCGACGGGAACGTAGCTCTGCGTTCCGTCCGCTTCCTCCATGCAGCTCAGCGAGATCAGCGGCAAAAGCCCCACGCCCTGCTCGACCGTGGCCTGGAACTCCGGCGGCAGGGCCACCGCGAGACAGTCGCAGCCCGAAGCCAGGATGCGCTGGCGCACCTCGCGCGTGTAGCTGCCGCTGCCGTGCACCACCGGCAGCGCCCGCACCTTGTCGCTGATTTTGAAGATTTCGCTCATGATTCAGAAAGGCGGATCAATCGCCGTCCGGGTGCAGCGGGCTGTCCTCATTGAAGAAGAAATCGCCCAGCCCCATCGGCATGCGCTCGTTCCCCAGGGCCCGGCGCTTCTTCGAGGCCATGCCGTCGAGGTCCATCGCCTCCTCGCCGAGAACCTTGGTCACCGCCTCGCGCCAGGCTTCGTCCTTGCCCAGCGGGTGGTCCTTGTCCTGGCTCAGGCGCTTGAGCGCGTACTGCAGAATGTGGATGCCGTCGCGCGGAGAAAAATCCAGATCGAGCTGATGCGACTTCTGCAAAAAGTCCACCGTCATTTGCAGCAGGTCCTGCGGGGCGAACGGCAGGTGGTATTGTAAAATCGCCATCTCGTCGCGGTGGTCCGGCATCGACAGCGCCAGCGTCGGCTGCAGGCGGGAAAGGATGTAATCCGGAATCTCGAACGTCGATTCGTCCCGGTTCATCGTCACGCAGGCGCGGAACTCCTCGTGCGCGTGGATCTGGATCCCGGCGATGATCGACTCCACGTAGCGGCGGTGGTCGAGCAGCGGCGCCAGCGAGGCCCAGCTCTTCTCGTTCATGCGGTTGCCTTCATCGAGGATGCAGATGCCGCCCGTCAGCATGGCGCTCACCAGCGGCGAGGCGTGGTAGGAGATTTTGCCCGATTCGGCCAGCACCGGCGTCACCAGCAGGTCCTCCGGCCGCGTGTCGCTGGTGCACTGAAAGATGTACAGCGGCTGGCCGCGCTTGAGCGCCGCCACCATCGCCAGCGTGGTCTTGCCGATCCCCGGCATCCCCACGATGCGCGGTGAGAGCGGCAGGTCCTTTTCGCCCACCACCATCCAGCAGGCCAGAATCTGCTTGAGCACTTCGTCCTGGCCGATCCACTCCGGCTCGGTGCCGTCGGGGCGGCTGAGGTGCAGCTGCACCCCGCCGACGGTGACGACGGATTTTTCCTGAGTCTGTTTGTTCAAAATTCTCTCCTTGCACAAAGTCTTTGCATAAGTCCGATTTATTTAAAAACTGGAATCGAATGTCACCCTGAGCTTGTCGAAGGGCGCCGAACAATGCTTCGACAGGCTCAGCATGACGATGAAGAGGACTCATGCAAAGCACATATAAGACCAAAATTCAGGATACGTCCCTCCCGAAAGCCTGTCAAGCCGGGCGGCCGCGCTCACAGCCCGCTCAGGATGGACTCGCGCAGACGCCGGTATTCCTGGTCGGATACCAGGCCCTCCTTTTTCAGTCCCTCCAGCGTTTTCAGCCGTTGCTCGACGCTATTCGGAGCCGCCGGCGCCGCAGGTTCGGGAGCCGGGACGGAAACTGAATCGGCCTGGCGCGCAGGCTCCGGACGGACCTTGGTGAACACCAGCCAGTTGGTCAGGTTCTGCTCCAGGTCCTCGAACCGCCGCGCGCGGAAATAGTCCAGATTTTTACGCGGCACCAGCCGCCAGGTTTCCCCGGCGACGCTGAAGTCCTCGATGTCGCGCCGCTTGCCCAGAAGCACCGTGGTCCGCCAGTGCAGCCCGGTTTTCGTCAGAAACGTGTCACCCAGCAGCATGGTTTTCCCGGAAGCGTCGTCGATCTGAAACACCACCCGCTGATCCGGCCCCGCCTCGGAGAACCGTTTCGCGATCCGCTCGACCATTGTGTGCAGCAGCGCTTTGGGGAACATGCGCTTTTCCGTGGTCCAGGACAGGCGTTTTTTCTGATAGGCCAGCTGCCGCATGTAGCGGTCGAGCGTTTCCAGGTCGAACCGGTACGGATGCGCCGTCTTCAGCCCATAGCGCCTGAGCTCGCTGGGATAAAACGGCTTGAGCTCCACCGACAGCGAATACCGGGACGCCTTGCCCTTCTCCAGGGGGAAAGCCCGGCCGGGCAGCGCCAATAGCAGCACCGCCACCGGCAACACCACGCAAAACCACCGAATTCGCGCCATAAACACCTTGTTTTTGAGGGTTTCACTTGCGATCGGGCGATTTGAAGACCGATCCCGGCTCATGTAAGATATTCTATTTCAAATACTCAAAAAGAACACCCCTGTATGATCGTCGATCTCAACCTGAAAGGAAAGCTAGTCGTCGTCGTGGGCGGCGGACGCGAGGCCGCGCGCAAGGTCGAGGCCCTGTTGACGCAGGACTGCGAGATCCGGGTGCATGCCGGAACCGTTTCCGAAAGCATCGCACGGCGGGCGGAAGAAGGAAAGCTCTTTCTGGTGCGCGAGGACGTGGCGGACGGCGGATTTCTCGAGCAGTACGACCGGCTGATCCTGGTCCTCGCCGTCACCGACGACAAAGAACTCAACCGGGCGATCGTCGAGGCCGCCAAACGATTGCGTTGTTACGCCTACGCCGCCGACGATCCGGACACCAGCGACTTCAGCCACCCCTCCGTCATCAATATCAAAGACACCGTTCAGGTCGCCGTGTCCACCGGCGGCAAAAGCCCGCTCATGGCGCGGAAAATCCGCGAGCAGACCGAAGCGGTGCTCAACGAGCGCATTTCCGCCACCGACATCCTGAAGATCAAACTGCAGGGCAGGATGCGCAAGCTGGCCAAGCAGCAGCTCCCGACTCCCGATGCGCGCAAGCGTTTCCTCAAAAGCCTGCTTGAAGACGAAGCCGTCAACGTGCTCCTTGAGCAGAACCGGTTTGAGGAAGCGGAAACCCTGGCAAAGGAATCTTTAAAAAATAAAATTCAGCAGGAAGAGTGAGAACGAAAAGGAGTGAAACGCGATTCAGGCGGGATGGTCAACGACTGCGGTAGCGTTCCTGTTCGGTTTCATAAATGCTCTTGGCGGCGGTGCACACCTTTTCATCGCCCTGGTGCCGTTCGAGGCATTCCCGGTAATCCCGTTCCGTCTGTTTCAGCCGCACATAGGGATCTTCCCCGGCACAGCCTGTGGAATAGAAAAACGCCACGGCCGCGCACACGATCAGGATGTCATTCAGGAACCGGTTCATAACCTCACGGGGAACAAGATGGACTCGAAACTCTATAACACATTGATCCGACAGACACAAGAGACCCTTCAGGCCGCTCGTTCAACAGGCACGTCCTGCATCCGGAACCCGTTTGCCTGAACGGGCGGCACGGCATTCTGCCCCGGTGAAACAGCCTGTAAAAGCGCACTTCATGTATTTTCCGCGGCCGCCGCGGGCCTTTCTGACTGCCAGCGGTTTTGCCCCTCCGAATCCGGATGAAATGTTACTATAATGCAAGCTGGAACGTTCACCGGCAAACAGAAAGGAGAATTTGTGGAAACCGTTTTTATGTTCCTGGCGATTGCGTTTGCGGTCATCATGCTGATCCTGCTGCCGAAATACGCGAAGTTCATCCATCAGCAGCCCAAGGAGCGTCTCGAACAGATACGCAGACAGGAAGAAGCGCAAAAGCAGAGCCTCGAGAACGAAAATCCGAAAGAATGAGTTGTTGAAGATTTGAAAGAACCCGGCCATGACCGATTCCGCCACCGACCGTTTTTTTTCAGACTACATCGAGCGTTTTCTTGAGGGCAACGCCGCCGCGCGCCGTCTCGCCGGAACGCTTCGCGCCAGCGGCGTCGGCCTGATGCCGCTGGTCGATCATTGCACGATCCGCACGCACGATGTGGACGCACGCGCTCAGGAAGCGCTGGCGCTGGGCTTCGAGTACGACGAAAACATAGGTGTGCTGGAATTCGACAAATGGTGGGCGAAGGTGTACCGCAAGGCCGGTTTCCCTTCGCTGTTCATCGACCAGGCGTTCGCCGGCGAGCGGGGCAGGGACAGCCTCATCCCCGGCTGGGTGGACGCACACGGCGATCGATGTTTTCACCACATCGCCGTTCTGGTGGAAGACATCGACACCGCCATCGACACGATGACAGGGCAGGGCATCGAGTTCACCGGCAGCATCGTGGGCGAAGCCGGGTCGGATTTGCGGCAGATCTTCACCAAGCCCGAAACCCGCAACGGCGCCGTCTTCTCCGTGCTGGAACTCATCGAACGCCACAACGGCTACCAGGGATTCCTGCCTCCGCAGGCGGACGGCCTGATGGAATCGACCCGCCGCTGAATTTATACTTTCCCTTCCCTGGGAGAACTTCGCATAATTCAGCTTTACGGATAAAGGGACTTATTGTCACCCTGAGCTTGTCGAAGGGTGCAGGGAATCATGCTTCGACAGGCTCAGCATGACAGATTATAGACTGATGCAAAGATATTCAGAGATCACGCTCGTATCATGATTCGCAAACAGGACCCGCAGGCCATCCTTCCTTACTTGAAGGACGCTTCCAATTATTCCGGCGGCAGCGCCGAGGAAGTGGTGATCCCGGAAAACGAAGCCGAACTGCGGGAATTTCTCAAGGCCAACGACCGGCCGCTGCACATCGCCGGCGCCGGCACGGGACTGACCGCCTCGCGCATCCCGCATGAAGGCGTGATCGTTTCCCTGGAACGCTTCGACACCCTCGGCGACATCGCGAACGGAACCATCGAGGCGGGCCCCGCCGTCACGCTGGCCCGCCTGCAGGAGGAACTGCGCGCGACGGAGTGGTTCTATCCGCCCAACCCCACCGAGACGCTGGCATCTCTGGGAGGCACCGCCGCCACCAACGCATCCGGTGCGCGCAGCTACAAGTACGGCGTCACGCGCGATTACATTGTGGAAGCGGACGTGCTGCTGGCGGACGGGCGCAAGGCGGCGCTCAAGCGAGGGCAGCCGGTCGCATCGCCGCTGGCACTGGATGACGGCAGCACGATCGCGTTTCCGCAAATCAGCTACACCAGTCCCGACTGCAAAAACGCCGCCGGTTACCACATCCGGCCGGACATGGACTGGCTCGATCTGTTCATCGGCTCCGACGGCACGCTCGGCATCTTCACCCGCCTGAAACTCAAACTGCTGCCGCGGCCCGCGGAATTCATCAGCGGCGTTCTGTTTTTCGAGCAGGAAGAGAATAGCTGGCGGCTGGTGGAACGCATCCGTTCCCTGCCGGACGATTCGCCGCTCTCGCCCTGCTCGCTGGAATATTTCGACGAAAACTCACTCAAAAAGCTGCGCGGCAAGCACGAACGCATTCCCGATGCGGCGAAGGCGGCGCTGTTTTTCGAGCAGGACGTGGCGGATGCGGCGCAAAGCGGCGATCTTCTCGAAGCCTGGTATGAGTTTCTGAGCGAACAACCCCTGCTGCTGGACGAATCCTGGTTCGCCCAGACGCCGAAGGACCTCAAACGGTTTCACGATTTCCGCCACGACATTCCGGTGCTGGTGAACGAGGAGAACAGCCGCGTGGGCCGCGTCAAGGTGGGGACGGACATGGCCGTGCCCGACGCGCATTTCCTCGACATGATGCGGTTTTACCGGCAGGCGCTTGCAGACAGCGGGCTGCACCACGTCGTGTTCGGCCATCTCGGCGACAACCACCTGCACATCAACCTGCTGCCCGCCAAAGACGAAATGGACAAGGCGAAGTCCACCTACGGCATCCTGGTCGATCAGATTTTAAAGTGGAACGGCACCGTGTCCGCCGAACACGGCATCGGCAAGCTGAAAAAACCGTACTTCGCTCAGATGGTGGGCGAGCAGGGCCTTGAGGACCTCAAAAAGATCAAATCCGCCCTCGATCCGGACCGGCTTCTTGGCAGCGGCAACATTCTTTGAGCGCACCGCACAGCACCGCATAACATTTTGTTCTCGCTAAGCTCCCATCCGCCGCAAACGCCGCCCTCACCGGAAACGCTTAAGGTGTTGACAGTTTTGCAAAGCAGATTGTAAACTCACCAAGATTAACTATTGGGGGAGTTTAACCCAATTCGGGGAGAGCTTCATGCTCGATTCGATCAAAATTCTGGTGCTCAACCACACCTACGAGCCGCTGCAGTTCTGTTCGGCCAAACGGGCCATCGTCATGGTTTTGAGCGGCCGCGCCGAGAACATCGAGGCCAACGGCCACGTCGTGCGTTCGCCCTCCACCTCGTTCCAGCTTCCTGCGGTCATCCGCACCCTCAAAGTGGTCAAGCGCAACCGCCGCCGCGGCGTCGCCTTCAGCAAGAAGAACATACTCAGAAGGGACAACTACACCTGCCAGTACTGCGGCCACTCCGGCCGCACACTCACCGTGGACCACGTGCGGCCCAAGTCGCGCGGCGGCAAGACCAACTGGCACAACGTCGTGGTGGCCTGCAAGCCGTGCAATCTGAAAAAGGGCAGCCACACCCTCGCGGAGATCGGCATGCGGCTGGTCAAAAAACCGTCCCAGCCGGATTTCCTGTTCACCCAGTTCTGCGTGCCGGCCGGCCCGCAGTCGCACGTCACGATCTGGCGCAAATATCTGCCCGCCAAGACGTTCGCCCCGTCTCTGGGCTGCTGACCGGCCCCCGGCCCGCCGCCGCGGATCGCGTGCAATCCCCGCGCAAATAGTGCTAAACTGAAAGTACAGGCAGTGCCGGACGCCCCCGGTTTTCAGGGGCTCATTGTGGAGCGCACCGTGGAACCCAAATCCCTGATACAGATCGTGAGCGAGGACGAGTTTCTGCCGCTGGTGCAGGAGCCTTCGGCGTTCTTTTTCCGCATCTACAACTCCTTCGCGTTCCGGCTGAAAAAGGGCAAGGAGATTTCCCGCAAGTTCTATTCCAACCTCATCCAGGAGGCGGAATTCCTGGAAAGCTTTCTCGACGAGTACGGCGCCCGCGAAAACAGGCAATGGTCCTTTTTCACCGAATACGTCGCCTGCATCCGCAACCTGGGCATCACGGCGTTTTTCATCAAGCATCTGCTCGACCGTTATCCCTATTACAACCTGCGGGAAACCGAGGAGGAGCAGCAGCGCTTCCTCACCGAATCGCAGAAGTCGCTCAAGTTTCTCAACCGGTCGATCCTCAACCTGTACCAGCAGGTCATCGTCGCCGGCAAGACCAACGGACTGGCCTTCAACGAGGAAGCGGTCTCGGCGCACGAGTTCGCCGACATCGAAGCCAACCGCAGGCTGCCGCGCAACATTTCCGAAGACGAAGTCAAGAACGAGGAAGAGCGGATCACCGATCTGTGCGACAAGATCCAGAAAGTCTGCCGCATGATGGAAAAGGTGAAGGTCCACACCACCGAGGACCTCAAGGAACTCAAGAAGCTGATCCCTTCGCGCATCGACGAAAAGCGCGCGCGCGGATTCAAGGAGCTGGTGCACAGCGTCCAGTCCGATTACGACACTTACGTCAAGAACACGCGCATCGAGCAGGAAAACAACGTCATCAAGAACCTGCGCGGCTACATCTCCATGACCCTGCACCTGCTGGAAGGCGTCCTCTGGCTGTGCCATTTCTACGAACGGCACGAAGACGACATCCGCGGCGGCGAGTGCAAGCAGAGGATCACCGAAATGGTGGACAAATCCATCCTCCTGGGCACTACGGTCAATTTCTGCTTCTACTACAGCCTGCACTTCATCCGCAAAGCCAACGAACTGGCCGACGAAATCGCCGCCAAGTTCGTGAAGACCGCGCGCGTCGAACTGCCCATCCCCAAGCCGCTCGGATTCCACGCGCGTCCGTCCACCTATATTTCCCTGATCGCCCGCCAGCACGGTGAAGATCTGTTCCTGATCGTCGACGACGAGAAGTACAACGCCAAATCGGTCATGAGCCTGTTGCAGGCCGGCGGCGCCGTCGCCGACAAAGGCTACCAGACCGTGTACTTCGAAGGCAGCAAACGCGTGCTCGAACACGTCAAGATCCTCGCCAAACACAATTATTGCGAAGACGGCGTCATCCCGAAAAAACTCAGCTACTTGCGCGAGCTGAGAGACACCGCCTGACCGCATCCCGCGGCCCGGATCACAAACACACCCACCGTTTTCCTTTCTGCCTCGCCCGCGCTTTTGCTACACTTTCAGAAAGCCCCCTGAAATCGACACTTCCCGCGTCTGGCCGAGCCCTGTCGTCCTTCTGAAGAGCTGGCGGCGCCGTCCACAGAAATTTCTGAAAGAACGGTTTATGAAAAAATTTTCTATCCGAATCCAATGGGTGTTCCTGCTCCTGCTCGTCACGCTGCTGCCGTTCGCCAGCGCTTCCGCCGATCCGTTGGCCGGAACGTTCAGCGACGGCCGGTTGACGCTCAAGCTGGAAGGAGGACAGGGCGCCTACACCGGCACGGCCACCCTGAACGGCGCCGCGTATCCGCTCACCGCACAGGGAACGCCGCAGAACCTGATCGGCAATTACCGGGACGCGGGCATGAACTATCCCTTTCAGGCCGCCCTGGATGGAGACCTGCTCGTCCTGATGACCGGCGGCGCGATCTATTCGCTGAAGAAACAGGCGGCACGCCCCGCGAGCCCGCCCGGTCCGCTGGCCGAGCCCAAGCCGGCACCGGCGGCCCCTGAGCCCGCGGCTGCGCAAAGCGGCGGCAGCCGTTTCAGCAAAAAGGAGGACGGGTTTTCCCTGCCGCTTGCGGGCGGCTTTTTCCAGGTGCAGAACCGCTCCGGCATTTACCTGCTCGGCTCCAAAACCACGCCGGGACTGGTGCTCGTCAAACCGCATCCGGGCCTCACCGCCGCGAAAGTGGAAGAGGGCATGCGCTCGGGCTATCAGGAGGAAGGCGTGCAGCTCATTCCCTCCGGCCAGCCGGAAACACTGAAAACCGCCGGGGGCAGCGGCAGGGCGGTTCCGGTCACCGGATTCCTGGACGGAGCCCAGGTGCGGGGCCTGCTCGCGGGCTTCACCGGCACAGAAGGGCAGGGCCTGGTCGTGACCGCCCTCACGAGTCACAAGGAGTGGTCCAAACTCGAACCGCACGCGCGCGCGATGATCGCGGACGTCCGGCTGTTCGCGCCGTCGGTCTCGCCGCTGGTGCGCCAGTGGGACCGCAAACTGCGAGGCATGAAGATGACCTACATGTCCACCTTCGGCGATTACCAGGGCGGCGGCAGCACGAAGATCGTGTACGCGCTGTGCAGCGACGGCAGCTTCGCCTACCGCGGCAGCGATTCCATGAGCTTCGACATCGACGCCGGGTTCGGTTCCTCGCACAGCCGCGCCGGCGGCGCGGGCACCTGGGCCATCCAGTCGCAGGGCGGCCAGCCGGCGATTCACTTCGCATTCAACGACGGCAACAGCCACACCTTTCATCTGAGCAACCAGGGGACGAAAACCTACCTCAACGACACCCGCTATTTCGTCACCGCCAACGACATCTGCCAGTGAACGCAGGGGCGGTGAAAAACCGCGCCTTGCCCCGCGTGCCGATGACGCGCCCCGCACCGAATAGCGCAAAAGTGTCCACCGCGTCTGATCCGTCATACGCCGCGTCCCCCTCTGCCTGAAACCCCGCAGCTAACACGCCGTTTTATAAGGTCCGGTTTTTGGCATGCCGGTTGCTTTCTATTGCGCGAAAGTGCCCTTCCAATGAGGACCGCCTCGTGCAATTCAGAAACCGGAAATGCCTTAAAAAAACCGCGCTGATCGTCGTGTCGCTGCTGCTCGGGCTGGGAACGACGCTGCCCGCATCTTCGCAGCCTGAGGAGCGGGGCCGCTTCGTCGTCGACCTCAAGCAGGTGTCCGACGACCCGACCTATGGATACACCATCGACAATCCAATCAAGGTCGGCGGCTACGGCAGCGTGGGAGCGCGCAACGAATACCTGTACCTGAAAATGCTGACCGGCCCGAAAGGGCAAAAACTGGTTTTCAAGCGCGACCGGGCCTGCTGTCCCTTCAAAACGTCCAACCCGGACGTGGGCAATTTTTCCGGCGGGGAACAGGCGATCGGCCTGCTGGATATCTTTGAAGTGACGTATCCGGGACTCGACAAGCCGGTCAAGCTCTTCCTCAATGGCTACGAGTACGAACGCCCGCAAGCCCCGAAGGGATTCCGTTTCAAACAGCCGGGAATCTGAACCGGCAAAACCAACCCTGCATGCCTGCTCACCCTGCCTGTAAGGACTGAAAACAAACACCGTTCCGCACTCGGAAGTGCTTTAAATCACAGTATTTAGCATTTGTCCGGCGGGTACGGCCGTAGTACACTGATGGCTTACCCTGGAGGGCCGGAGTGTTAAGGAGGCGTTTTTACTGGAGGATGGCATCATGCGTTGGATTGCGCCTTTTTTCCTGCTTGCCCTTTCTGCCTGCTCACTGCATCAGGCGGCACACCCTTCGAATGCCACAGCCCCTGCCTGGGACAACGGTTTCTACAAAGGACCCGGCAACGCGGAATGGCTGGCCTCCGCCGTCACGCCACGGACCCCGTTCGATGCAGCGCTGAGCCCGGAGGAAAACACGCCCCTGGTTCCCAGGCTGTTTCCCTCAGAATACGACTGGCCTTACTGGCTCTACAGCGTCCGCATCGCCGACACCAACCGCTATAAATAACGCACCGGCGTTTCCTGAGCGGAATCCATGCTATCCTGATGACACCGGAGCGGGACGCGCGCTTGCGCAGCGGTGAAGCCACCGCTGCCATTCCAGTCGATCCCGGACACTCCTTACAACGCCAGTACCCCTCCGGCGAGGAGCCGCATGAGTACGCAGGATGAAATTTACGATGTGGTCGACGCCGAGGACCGCGTCATCGGACAGGCCACACGCCGGGAAATCCACGAAAAATCGCTGCTGCACCGTTCGGTGCACACCTTCGTCTTCGATCCCGGCGGCAACCTGTTTTTGCAGAAACGCGCCGAAACCAAGGACGAAAACCCCGGTTACTGGGATTCCTCTTCGGCGGGGCACGTCAATGCGGGAGAAGACTACCTCACCGCGGCGCAGCGCGAGCTGTCCGAAGAGCTGGGCATCGTCGAACCGCTGACGCCGTTCACCCGGATCGCCGCCTGCGCGGACACCTTCGGCGAGCACGTGACCGCCTACACCTGCACCACCACCCAGACCCTCACCCTCGATCCAGGGGAAATCAGCGAGGGCCGCTATTGGCATCCGGATGAAATCCACACCGCGCTGGCCGCAAACAGCCACCCCTTCACCTCCACTTTCAAGTTACTGTTTTTTCAATACTTGACAAAAAAGTGAGGCGGCCGCTCAAAAAAAATCAAAAAAACTCTAAAGTTTTAGTTTAGGCTTGCCGAAACAGAAATATCCTGTAAAATTAGTTCTGCCCCAATCTCAGTCATTGGCTTAGGAGTTCTGTCATGTTGGTTGCCGGTATTGATAGAAACAAAGTCACCGAGCCCGAAAAAGCCGTGGACCGTCTGGTTTCGACGAAACCGGCTTACCGCATTGCGGGCAGCGAACCGGCAACCGGCTTCCAGAAGCATCTGCAAAAGCGCAAGGGGATCATCCTGCGCAACGGCGATCTGCGCCACGGCGACCGCCGGACTCAGGCTCCGGGCGCCGACGCTGTGCAACCCAAGCAGCAGCGCGAGCGCAAGGGAGGGCAGGAGCGCCGGCAGATGAACAACCGCACGCAGAATTCGCGCTGGAACTCCAAGACCCACGAAATCGTCATCATCGCCATCGAGAAAGACCCGGCCGCGAAATCGCAGTGGAACGTCGGCGAGGAAGTCATCGTCGGTCCCGCCAACGCGATGGAAGCGGGAACGCCGCAATACGCGCCGCCCCAGGCCAAATTCCAGCGCAGCGACTCCCGTCCGGCCGCGCAGCCGGAGGACGATTACATCGTGCACCTGAGCCGCAGTCTCGGCAAGAAACCCTGACCCTTCCGGCTCGCCCGCGGTCCGATCCCGACTCTGGTTTTTTTCAATCACTTGCGATAGAATGAAAGCCGCCTCGGGCCCGTGTTCCGTTTTCGGGGTGCCATGTCCTCTTCAGCCGGATCCGCCGGCCCGGCGGAACCGCTCCTCAACGGCACCCTTCAGCAGACCCAAACGGACACGCCCAGAGGGATGAAAGGCGGCAGGAACCCGTCACAGGTTCAAAACGCACGATTCCCAAACCTCCATCGAACGTCTTCCATGAAACACGGCCTTCTCCTTCTTTTACGGGTTAGCTTTCTCGCTTTCCTGCTCGTGTTCACCTGCGCGGCAAAAAACCTGGACATTTTCAACACCCACAAACCGTTTCCGGCGCCGTTGCCGCTGCTGGACGGCAAGATCGTGGATCTGGGCGCTCTCAAAGAAGAAGACCTGCCGCGCTGGATCAAAAATTACGAGGCGGCGCGAAAATCCGCCGCGTCGCGGGAGGAACGGAACCTCCTGGCCCTGGCCATCGGTTTCATGCACGCCCAGAGCGGCGAACACGCCGATGCGATCCGCTATCTCAAAAAGAACATCTACGGCAACTTCATCCTGGAGGATTTCCGGCGGCACTTTCTGGCGATCTCGTATAAAGAACTGGGCAAGCTCAAAATGGAAGCGGAGAAGTACACCGAGGCCGTCGACCATTTCACCCAGTCCGAGCGCATCCGCCTGCACATGTTCAAATCCTATCCGGAAAGCCCTTTCCACGGCGAACTGGCCGCGTATCTCGCCGAAATCGAAGAGCTGCAGGGGAACGCCCACAACCTGCTTTCCAACTACAAAGCCGCGTGGCGGGCGTACCGAAGGTCTTTGATGCGGGAATTTCCGGATAATAAGGAACACAAACTGCGGGTCCATCTCGCCCTCGCCAAAACCTACGAATCGGCGGGAGAGGTGGAGACCGCCGCCGATATCTTCGCCGCGCTGATCGACCGGCCGCATCCCCCGGAAGTCCGCGAAGCCGTCGATGAATTTTTAAAGAAGCACGATCTCAAGGACAAAAAAACCATCGTCGCCGCGCTGGCTCCGCCTGAAAGCGGCGATTCCGATGAACCGCCGGGCCCGGCCCCCAAACCCATCGCCCGCAAACCCAAAGAGCTCACCTATGAAAACGAAGCGGTGCGCAAGTTCCACCGCTCGCTGACCCAAAGCGATGTCATGAAAAGCCTCAAGCTGGGCCTGGAAGTGCTGAAGCACTATCCCGGAATCCAGGAGGCCCGCGGCATTCCCGAAAGCCTCGACCGCATCATCGTGCCCTATCTCAAAAAGAACGCCATCAATTCGACCATTCATCACATCACCGACCTGTATCCCGCAGGCAGGCTCAACAGTCTGGCGCATTCCATGTGGTCGTCGGGCCGTTCCGATCAGGCGGCGCTGTTTTTTAAGAAAATCCTGAAACGGCATCCGCTGCAAACCAAAGCCTGCCACAAGGCGCTGTACTTTCTCGGGCGCATCTTCGAGGACAAGAAACGCTACCGCGATGCGCTGGCGTATTACCGCCAGCTGATGGAGCAATACGATTACGGGCCCTACACCGTCGCCACGCTGTTCAAGATCCCCTGGATCCAGCGGCTCAAACAGGACCTGAGCGCCGCCGCCGCGGGGTTCGAAACACTCTGGAAGTTTTTTTCCACCGATGCCTTCCGGCGGCTGGACGCGCATTATCCGCAGAAGGGGCCGCGCAGGGCGGCGACGCTGTTCTGGCTGGCGCGGACCGAAAAAGAGGCGGGCAACCGCGAGAAAATGCGCCACTGGGTCAAGCTGCTCACGGAAAAGTACCCGTTTAATTTTTACGCCATCTACAGCCATGACGATCCCGGCGCACAAATCCGCAATTACGTGATGGGCAAGCCCTCGCAGAAGATCGCGTCGCGCTACATCGGGCTGGGCGACATCGACCGCAAGCGGCTCACGCGCGCCGAGAAGCTGATCGCCGTGGGCTTTCTCGATCATGGCGTGGATGAACTGGCGCGCCTGTCCGTGAACCGGGACAACCCGCCCTTTCTGTTCTACCTGGCCAAGCTGTTCCACATGGGCAAAAACTACCAGGACTCCATCCGCCTGTCCTGGGAAATCGCCGGCAACGGCGGCAACGGCAGCCTGTCCCGTTCGCTCGCGGAAGTGCTGTTCCCCAGGGCCTACATCGAGCCGCTGCGCAAAGCCCTGAAGGATTACCAGCTCGATCCGTTTCTGGTGCTGGCGCTCATGCGGCAGGAAAGCGCCTTCAACCGCAAGATCACCTCGCCCGCCAACGCCGTCGGCCTGATGCAGCTCATGCCGCAGACCGCCGCGTGGGTGGCCCGCTCGCTCAAGCAGGACATCCCGACCGTGGATGAACTGAAGGAGCCCGAAACCAATATTTACCTCGGCGTCGATTACCTGCACAACCTGTGGACCCGTTTCGAGCAGAACATCGTCTACACCCTGGCGGGCTACAACGCCGGCCCCAATAAAGTGAAACAATGGGTGCGCCTGCGGGGGCATCTCAAACCCGTCGAATTCATGGAAAGCATTCCGTTCGACGAAACCCGCAACTACGTGCAAAAAATACTGAGAAACCACGTCATCTACCTCGCTCTCTACGGCGGCGGCGAGGTGAACCAGAAAGTCAAACAAATAAAAGAGATATTGACTATTTCCTTCGATTGAAATAACTTAAAATCCGTACAATCGAAAGGATTTTCGCCTCCATGAGCCTACTGGACACCTTTTTCTGCATCGTTCTGGGAATCAGCCTGATCTACTCCGTCATACGCGGAATGGTGCAGGAACTGTTCTCCCTGCTGGCCTATGTGGGCGGATTCGTCCTCGCCATACGCTTCCGCGGAGAAGTGGCCGAAACGCTGGACAAAGTCATTCCCAGCGCCGCCGTGGCGGAAGTCGCCGCTTTCGGCATGATTTTCCTGGCGTCCATCGTGGGGATTTCCCTCATCGGCAGAGGCATCAAAAAGCTGGTGCGCTCCAACTCCGGTCTGTCCGGGCTGGACCGCGTCATGGGCGGCGCGCTCGGACTCATCAAGGGCGTGCTGATCCTGGTGATCCTGATGTTCCCGCTCAAGTTCTTCCCCGATCTGCAGGGCAAGATCCTGAGCGACAGCGCCCTCGCGCCGCATCTTCATAAGGTCTCCGAGGCGGTGGCGGAAACGGTGAAAGCGGACGATTACGTGGACAAGCTTCCCGAATTCGACCTGGATGGCATCAAGAAAAAGTTCGACAACCTCAAGGGCGTCGGCAATCTGGCGCAGGACATGGATACCGGCAACAAGGACCAGATCGACGATGACGAGGACGTGGAAGTGCAGGGAACCCCGCAGGACTCGTACACCAGCAAGGAAAAAAGGAAGCTGAACGACATCCTTTTGTCCCTCGACTCAAAATAAGGTCTCTCCTTCGCAAACGGGATTTTCTATCCATCCCCAGTCCGGCGCGATTCGCCCATTTGCATTCAGTCACGATGACCACAAAAATCAATTTCAACGGCCGGATCGAGGAAGAGCCGCACATTTCCGTCTACGATCATGGATTCCTGTTCGGCGACAGCGTGTACGAGGTGGTGTGCACCCGCAACAACAAGCCCTGTTTCCTCGACCGGCACCTGAAACGCCTGAAAAACTCCGCCGACGCCATCCACCTTGAGCTTCCCTACGACGTGGAGCGGTTTCACCAGGAAATCGATAAAACCCTCAAGGCCACGGGCAACGAGGAATCCTACATCCGCATCGTCGTCACCCGCGGCGTCGGCGAGATCGACATCGACCCGTCCACGTGCAAGCATCCCAACGTGCTGATTTACGTCACCACGCAGAAGACCTATCCTCGGGAATACTACGAAAAGGGGATCGAGATCGCCGTGGTCTCCATCAAACGCAACCCGCGCGAGGCGCTGAACCCCGGCATCAAGACCGGAAACTACCTCAACAACGTGCTCGCCAAGATGGAAGCCAGCAAGCTCGGCGCCAAAGACGCCCTGATGCTCAGCCCCTGGGGCTTTCTCACCGAATGCACCACCAGCAATTTCTTCTTCGTCCAGGACGGAAGCCTCAAAACGCCGTCCATCGAATGCGGCATCCTCGAGGGGATCACCCGTGAAGTCGTCCTCGAGCTGGCCGCCGAAAACGGCATCCCGGTGGAAGAGGGCAAATGGCCCGCCGAGGTGCTGGAAAAGGCCGAGGAGATGTTCCTCACCGGCACCTTGAAAAAAGTCCTGCCCGTGACGCGGCTCGACGGCCAGAGCGTGGGCGGCGGGCAGCCCGGCCCGCTCACGCGCAAAATCATGCGCCTGCACGAAGCCGTGCTAGAAAAACTGGGATGACGCGCCCCCGCAACAGGAGACCCTCCGCGTGGCACTGCTCGTAGGCCTCACCGGCAGCATCGGTTCCGGTAAAACCACCGTCGCCGCCCTGTTCGAAGAATGGGGCGGGCATGTGATCGACGCCGACCAGGTCGTGAAGGATCTGGAACGGCCGGGGCAGCCCGGCTGGCTCAAAATCGTCGACGCCTTCGGACCGGGAATCCTCCATGAAGATCAGACCCTCGACCGCGGCAAGCTGGCCCGCATCGTGTTTCAGGACCCGGAAAAGAAAAAGGTGCTGGAAGGCATCCTGCACCCGCTGGTGTTCGAAGAGGAACAGAGAACCTACGCCCGGCTGCGCGCGCAGAACCCCGCCGCGCTGGTGATCGTGGACGCGGCCCTGCTGATCGAATCGGGCAACCACAAAAAAATGGACAAGGTCGTCGTCGTCACCAGCGACGAGGAAACCCGCATCCGGCGCGTGGTCGAGCGGAGCGCGCTCACCCGCGACGAGGTCGTGGCGCGCATGCGCACCCAGATGAGCGATGAAGAAAAAATAAAATGTGCCGATTATGTCCTTAACAACGATGCGGGACTGGAGACCCTGCGTTCTCAGGCTCAATCCCTGTTTTCAACCCTGCGCACCCTGAGCGAATCCGCCAACTGAAACCGGCGCCGGTCGCGGCCCGCTCTGGAAGAAGCGGGTTCCCTGCCTGCAACTGCGTGAATCGATAGAAAGTCACCCCCATGGCCCAGGACGAAGAACTGGATAAAGAGGACACCGCCCAGGAAGAAGCGGAGGAGCTCGAACGGCTTCTGGATGCGGGAGGCGAAGCGCAGGCGGAAGCGGCTCCGGAACAAGCCGAAGACGCCGAAGCTGAGGGCGGGGCAGAAGGGGAGGCGCCCGCGCCGGGCAAGAAGAAATGGATCGTCATCGGGGCGGCGGTTTTGACCCTGCTGCTCGTGTCCGGCGGCGTGTTCTATTTTTTCTTCCTCGACAAGCCCCCGCCCGAGGAAGCCCTGGAAGAAGAAGCGCCTCCGGAAGTCCAGACCGTCAAAAAGGATTTCGACAAAGTCCACATCTTCCCGCTCAAGACCTTTTTTCTGCCTTTGAAGAGCAACGGCCGGGAAATCGGCCGCTTCATCACCGTGACCCCCAATCTCATCCTGAGCAACGACGCCCTGGATGAGGAGGTCCGCAAGGTCCTGCCCTCCATCCGCGAAGACATCTACAACATCCTCGCCCGCAAAAAACCCAGCGATTATTTTTATCGCAAGGGGGAAATCGAGGAACGCATCAAAAAGGAGATCCTGATCGCCGCCAACGCCTCCCTGACCACCGGGGTCGGCACCGTGCAGGATATCGCCTACACCCAGTTCGTGGTAAAATAAGAGCCCTTAACATCCCCCCGGTTAGAGGCCCGCATGGACACAGCGCCGTGTTTTCCCGAAACGGCCCGCCAGCCTGCCGCCGGTGAGGGAGACGTATGCTTTCCACGAACGACACACGATCCCTGGAGGTCTGTCATGCACCCGGATACCAGCAAAACCACAAATCCCGTCAAATTGAAGTCGAGCGCCCCGAAGCGGCAGCGGCGCTTTCTGTTTTCTGCTTACACACTGGCCGCACTGTTCGTTTCCGGGACGTTCCTGCCCGGTGAGAGCGCCGCGGGCGAAGTCTGGGTCGCCAACATGAAAGGCGCCAACGTGCAGGTCATCGACACCGGTTCCAACCAGGTCGTCAAAACCATCCCAACCGGAGACGGGGCCCACAACGTCACGTTCAGCCCCGACGGCAAGCTGGCGTTCATCGCCAATATGGGCACCAACAGCATCACCATCATCGACGCCGAATCGAAAGAAAAACTGGCGGACGTGGTGGCGGACACCAAGGCCCACGATGTGGCCGTGTCCCCGGACGGCAAGACCGCCCTGTCCTGCAACGTCGGCGCGGGCAACGTCACCTTCATCGACGTGGCGTCCAAAAAAGCGGTGCACACCATGCCCACCGGCCCCAAAGCCATCACCGCCGTGTTTTCACCGGGCGGGCGCAAGGCTTACGTGGTCAATGCCGGGGACGCGACGATCTCGGTGATCGACATGAACAGCAAATCGGTGACCGGCACCATGAAGGGAGCCAAAGCCGCCATGGCCATCAAGCCCACCGACGACTGGGGCCTGTTCTGGCTCACCGCACCGGAGGATGACAAACTGCTGCTGATGGACCCGCGCACCGGAGAGGTGGAAGCGTCCGTGGACGTTCCGGGGGAGCCGCACGGCCTGGTGCACAGCCCGGACGGGAAGACCGTCTTTGTGGGCCAGCGCAAGCTGAACCAGATCGCCAAGATCGACACGGCGAGCCGCAAAATCGTCAAGACCGCGCCGATGGGCAAACGCCCGGACATGATGGCCATCAGCCCGGACGGCAAGACGGTCTACGTGGCGATCCGCGATGAAAACAAGCTGGCCGTGGTCTCGGCCGCCGACCTGAGCCTGGTGACGAAGGTGGACACGGACGGGGAGACGCACGGCGTGGCTTACCGCGAGTGAACGCGATTCAGGGCCCGGCTTTGAAGCCGGGCCCGCGCGTCGTTTCCCCCCGCCATCATCACCAAATGAGATGCAGGGCGCGTCCCTCCCGGCCGCCGTCCATCCCTCCGGCATCCCCGGCCGCATCAAAAAGACAAAAAAGATACAGTCAAAGGTGATACAAAGGTCTCGCGTCAGCTCAAACCTCGCCCAAACGCTCTCTAAAGGCAATGAGGCATGGAGATCTTAAAATTAGTGTACCTGGCTGCGGGACCGGGAATCGCCATCGGAATCTATCTCTATTTTTCCGATAAATGGGAACCCGAACCCAAACGCATGGTGGCGTTGAGCTTCCTGCTGGGAGGGCTCGCCTGCTTCCCTTCCCACTATTTTGAAGGCGAGTTCCTCAAATTTTTCGGCTGGCAGGAATTGTTTTCCAGCGAATCGCGCCCCCTGTGGCAAACGGCATTTTACGCCTTTTTCGGAGTGGCCCTGGCGGAGGAGCTTTGCAAGTTTCTATTTCTAAAGGGATTTATTTACGATCACCGCGAATTCAGCGAACCGTTCGACGGCATCGTCTACGGAGGGGTTGCCGGCTGCGGGTTCGCGACTGTCGAGAACCTGCTTTATGTGTTGCCGGGCGGCTATGAAGTGGCCATCATTCGGATGCTCACTGCGGTTCCGGGACATGCGTTCGACGGGATGATCCTGGGTTATTTCATGGGAAAAGCCAAATTTTGCGCCAATTCGGCCACAAATCTGACAGCCGGACTGGCCCTGGTGGTCGTTTTACACGGGCTGTACGACACCGCCGCTTTTTCCAACGAAGCCGTTGCGATCTACCTGGTTTTTGCCATCCTGGTTCTGGGAATCTATCTGGGCCTGCGGGCCAAAAAAGAACTGGCCCGGCATTCCCTGTTCGTCGAATCCTCCTTGCGGAAATTTTTCCTGATCCGCAATGAAAAAGCAAAGGGCCCTTATTTCCTGAAAGACATCCGCGACCTGTTCGCCAAGGGAGTCCTGAAGCTGGAAGATACCTTTAAAGACACCGCGACCGGGGAAGAAAAATCGACCCGGCAACTGCTGTGCGCGGAAATCGGGCTGAAATTCCGCAAACGCATCAAAGCGCCTCCCCGTGGGCAGCCGGCAAAACAGTTTTTTCTGATCTATGGACTGACGTTCGGCCTGTACATCTATTTCTGGTTTCACCGGATTTACCGGGAATTCAGAAACTACAAGAACATCGACGTCAATCCCGAGATCCGGGCATTGGCCTTTTTCGTCCTGACCGTCATTCCATTCATACTGTTCGGATCGATTCTGAAATACATGGGGCTCAGTCCTTCCAGCACCTGGGCAGTGACTCCTTTTCTTGTGATTCTGGCAGTCATTGAAACGGCTTTCGTGTTTTACCTGATGCGCATGGTCAAGGCATTTTTGCATGAGAAAATGCAAAAATCGTTCACCGTCCTTTCCATAATCACTCTTTTTTTCATATCGAGCGCATTGAGAAAGCTGCTGCCGCAGGATATTCCACATTACTGGTGGTTTGAGATCGGCTTCATCTGGCTTCAGGGAGGCATCCTGGCTTGCGTGCAAAAAGACCTCAACCGGTACTGGCATCTGGAAGGCAAGAGGATGGACAAACCTCTCGGCTTGCTGGAGCGATGAGCCATTGCAGGGATATCGACAATCCATGAGCAAAACAAAAATCCTTGCCATTATAGTGGCCGTCGTGGGAACGTTTCTTTACGTTAAAACGAATTTCTTCCACAACTGGAACTGGGAACGGCACTATCAGGCCGGGTGGGAAGCATTGGACCTGGGCGATGTCCGTGAGGCGGAACGGCATTTTTCCGCCTCGCTCAAGGAGACGGAAAACTTTGCCAAAGAGGATCCGCGAACACGCAGGAGCCTCCGTACTCTGATGGACTTCTATCTCAATCAGGAAAATCTGTCAGCAGCCGAACCCCTGATAGAGCGTTTGCTTGCCCTGAACCGGAAAAGTCTGGGGCCGGATCACGCCAATGTGGCCGCCCTGCTCAACAACCTTGCGGAAGTTCACCGCAAACTCGGAAGCTATGAAAAAGCGGTTTCCTATTACAACCAGGCCCTGAACATCTGGCAGAAGACCCTGGGGCCGGAGGATCCTCTTGTGATTCACATCCGGAAAATCCATGACGACACGCTGAAGAAAGCCGGAATGAAAAGGAATGACAAAGCGAATCGAGAAAGGACAGGAAAATGAAATTTCTGGAAAAAACAAGGACGTGGATGCTTGCGGCAGCGGCAGGGTGCCTCGTATCAAGCCCCGTGCCGGCGCAGGCGGAGCCTTCGGGAAGTCTGCAAACCGGTAAAGAACTACTGAGGGTGTGCCAATCCGCGAAAGCCATTCACCAGCAGGCCTGCACCGGTTACATCATGGGGGTCATCGACACCGTTTTATTGTCTTCGATCGAAAATCCGCATAAAAAAAGCATCTGCATCATGGACAAAAGAATAAGCTATTTTCAGGCCAGAAATGCGGTCATCGATCATATTAAAAATGAGACCGGCAATCTCACCAAGGATTCTCCGCGGTTGATCGTCGATGCACTCAAAGTCAAATACCCCTGTTCCTGAGCAACTGTAAAAAATTCCGGCTTCACGCCTGACAGGGATCTGACTTTCAAACCTGGTTTTTTATGGAAGAGACAAAAAAAGGGATCAGCAGGGCAGGGGCCGGCGATCGTAAAAAGGAAAGTCACGCATTCAGCAATTCCACAATCTCATCGTGCGGATCCGCATGGGATTTTTTCGGCTGCTGCGTCTTGAGCGTGAAATAAAACGTCGTGCCTTCTCCCACCGTGGATTCCAGCCAGATTTTGCCATCGTGGCGCTCGATGATCTTCTTGCTGATGGTGGTTCCCGCTCCGGTGCCGTCGCCGAACTTGTCTTTTCCGTTCAAGCGCTTGAAGATCTGGAACAACGACTCAAAATGTTTTTCCTGGATGCCGATGCCGTTGTCGCGCACGTAGAACACCTGGGAACCGCCATTGTCGTCTTCGGACGGCGCGCCGGTCATGCCGACCTCGACCCATTTTTCCGGCTTGTCATTGTATTTGATCGCATTGGCGATCAGATTCTGAAACACCTCGACAATCAGGACGCGGTCGCAGTAAACCACGGGCAGCGTCTCCGGCAGGCGCACCTCGGCGCCGGATTCGCTCAACAGCGAGCTCAGGTTGTCCAGTGCTTCCTTCAACAGGGGATTGAGATCTTCCAGCTTCAGGGAAAGCTCGTTTTTCCCCAGCCGCGAATAACGCAGGATCGTCGAGATCAAGTGCTCCATCCGTTTGGCCAGGCGCTGCAGCGTGTCCAGTTTCGAACGGCCCTCCGCATCCAGCAGATCCGTGTAGTCTTCCTTGAGAAAGGACGAATAGTTGTAGATTCCGCGCAGCGGCTCCTTGAGATCGTGCGAAACGATGAAGGCGAATTCATCCAGTTCCCGGTTGCTGCGGATCAGGTCCTCGGCGTATTTTTTAATGCGTTTGTCATGCAGCGTCAAACGCGTCATCGCCATTTCCAGGTCTTCCGTCCGTTCCTTGACCCGGCTCTCCAACTGTTTCTGGTGTTCCAGCAGCTTCCGCTCGTAGCGTTTCTGCAGCAGGCACAACCCGGCGGTGACCCAGATGGCAAAGATCGCCAGATAGCGGTTGACGACCACAACCCAAAGCTCACTGCCCGCCGGAGAAAGATAAAAACCCGCCACGGTCAACAAAGAACTCGTCACTGCGGTCGTGACGATAAATGCATTTCCCGAAGTCAGCAATCCGAGCAGCACCACCGCCACGTACGGCACCCCGCCGACCACCCCCAGGGGCAGTTTGAGATCCAGCAAGAAGATGAACAGGCTGGCGGCAGCGGCGCACAGCGCCAGATAGAATTTTCTGCGTTTATCGTCCAGACGGTAACGGTTCAAGAAACACCTGAAAGTAAAATAGCCCAATTCCGCGCCCGTTGCGGCAGGTACTCGGGGAAATGAAGCGAATACAAGGATTATTATAAATATATCAATAATTTGATATATTTACAACAGATAACCATTTAGTCCGTATCCACTCCGGTTCGCAAAAACCACGCAATCCGGCCTTCCGCAAGCTCCCGGCTCTGCCCCGTGAGCCAGCTTTCCATTGATATTCCGTCCCTTTTCCAGCGCAATCGGGCCGCGTTCGCCACTTTGTCTTCAAGTAATGCCCCGCTTGAGCCGATCCAGAAAACATCGGGAGCGATGCCGGTGCCATTGCCCTTAAACCTTGGAAATTTCCGGCTTAATTCGTTAAAATAATAAGGTAGTTACTATATAAGGTAAAAATCATGTCCACGGTACCTCCAGTCAATATCCAGCAAGTGCTGCAGATGGGGACCCACGCCGAGAAACTGCAGCAGACGATGCAGCAGCTGCCCAGGACCAGCGCCGACCACCTCGATCAGGAACGCAAGATCGCCGACGAACAGAAACGCAAGTCCGTCCAGAACGCGGAATCCGGCGCCGCTTCCACCGCCACCGATCCGAACGGGAAGGGGGCGGGACAGCGGAGAAAAAGAAAACGCAATGCCTCCCAAAAGGACGATACCCCGGCTGAGGAGAGCGCCCGCCGCGTTCGCGGCAACCAGGGGGAAACCATCGACGTGGTCATCTGACCGGGCAGCGCAATGGATTCATGGACGATCATTCAGACCGGTTTGATTCTGCTTTTGCTCGCAGGTTTCGTTCACTGCCTGATACGGCTGAATTCGCTGGAGAAAAAACACGATGCCGGCAAGGACAGCGGCATGGATTGGCAGTACCTGATCCTGTCTCTCAACCAGTCCGTCGATGAGGCGTTGAAGGCATCCGAAAAGATCAACGAGGACATCGAACGCAAACAGGCCTCCGCCGCGGAGATTTCCGACGAACTCAACCGCAAGATCCAGGCACTGCAAAACCTGCTGGCGCAGATGCCCGCGCCGCGGACCCGTCCCCGCAAACCCGATGCGGACGACAAGTATTCGAAAGTCGTGCAGCTGGCGGACCAGGGCCTGAACAGTCAGGAAATCGCCCGCAAGGTGCAGATCCCGGTGGGGGAAGTCGAACTCACGCTCAATTTGCGCAAATAACCCGCGGGTACAGGGCAGGGAGGCCCTCGCCATCGATCCTATCCCCGAAACCGTTCTGAAAATCCTGTCCGGCTCCACCGACCCGGTGTCCATCGATCCTGCCGCCGTCGCGCGTTTCCTCAAGCGGCTGCGGCCGGGGATGATCCTGTCGGGCGTCGTTCTGCGGAACCTGCCCCAAGGCGGCACGCTGGTGAACTTCAACGGACACGCGATTCCGGTCGATCTCGACAATCCCCCGGCGAAACAACAGGCGCTCACCGTCCGCGTCGAGGCCACCCGTCCGGCGACGGTGCTCAAAGTGCTTGCGGACCCGGCACCGGCCCGGCATTCCCGTCCCGAATCCGCGGCGGTTTCCCGGCAGGAACCCGTGACGCTGAGGCTCCGGCCGCAGGGCACGCAAAACAGCCCCCCTGCCGCGCGCACCGGACTCGTCGAAACCCTGAACCTGACCGAAGGCAGGACCCTGCGGGCGCCCATCGTGAACGTGATCGACGAAAACACCGTGACCGTGCGCATTCAGGGCAAAAACCTGCCCGTGCGCACCGGCGGTTCCGGGCTGCTCAAACCCGGATACTCTCTGCCGGTCACAGCCGAAAAAGTGGGTTCCGGACCGCTCGCCGTGCTGGTGCAGGGCCCCGGCCCGGTGTTGAAACAGGTGAACCCCGGCCAGCTCAAACCCTATCTGCCTTCCTTCAAACCCCTGGGCGAATGGATCGCCCGTCTGGGAAACCTGGACTCAGGCCAGTGGTCCCGACTGGCCGCACTGGATCCCAAAGCGGCGGAAGGACTGCGGCAGACCGTGCAGGAACTGCTTCCGGCAACCGGACGCATCCCGGACGCAGCACAGCTCAAAAAACAGGTCGAACGCATCGGCCTGGATCACGAAGCCCAGGTCAAGCAGGCCCTCGAACGCGGCGGCAACGCCGAAAACAAGTCAGGATTGGCAGAGAACCTGAAAGCCCGGCTGATTCAGCTTTTACAAGCGGCGGCCCCGCAGGCCGCAGCCGGAAAATCCGCCGAGCCGCCCGCGCCGGTTCCGCCGCTGACTCAGGAAACCCGGCTGCTGCTGCAAACGGCGCTGGACAGCATCGAGCTGGGCCAGCTTTCCAACCAGTACGCGCGCCAGGAAAACCAGCCGCTGCTGCTGCAGATTCCCAATCCCTTCGCGCACGGAGAGCCGACGCTCCAGCTGTACCTGCGTCCCGGGGGAGAGGGCGAAGCCGGCGGCCGCAGCGGCAAAAAGCATTTCAACCTGGTCTTTCTGCTCGACCTGTCCGCGCTGGGGAAACTGCGTGTCGACAGCCGCGTGGGCCCCGAAGGCCTCAAGGTCACCGTCTTCACCGAACGGCCGCAGGTGGCGCACTTCATCAACCAGCATGCCGAGCGTTTTGAAGCCCACATGGCCGAACTGGGTTACACGGCCCGCTTGACCAGCGAAACGCGGGAAAAGATCGCCCCGCCCGAAGATGCGGATCTTGCCCGGGCCCTGATCGGAGATCCGTCCCGGCTGGTGGACATCCGCACCTGATAAGGAAACGCTTATGAATGAGAACGTGAACGGCGGCAAAAGAAAATCCGCCGTCTCCTTAAAATACGATGCGGCCAAAGGCAAAGCGCCCAAAGTCACCGCCAAAGGGGAAGGGCTTGTGGCCGAACGGATCATCGCTCTGGCGCGGGAAAACGGCATCCCCATCCAGGAGAACCCGGATTTAGTGCAGGTGTTGTCGCAAGTCGAATTGAATCAGGAGATTCCCGCATCCGTGTACCAGATAGTGGCTGAATTACTGGCATTTGTTTACAGGCTCAATCAGGAGTTCCCGGCGTTCGAGGCCGCAGCGGAAAACCGTTAACCTTCGGAATTACAACGCAATTTATCGGGCCTTCGAAATTATTGAAAGTTTATCTTGACGCCCCCGGAAAGCCTTTGTTATCCTTTTAAAAATAAAGGCTTTACAAGCATTTTCGCTTGTAGGGCAGGGCGGCAACATTGCACACAAACAGGCACCACTTTGCCACAACCGCCCCGATCCGAAATTGCCCAGGCGGTCACAATCCCGCAATTCACAAAAAAGGACGGTTCTGTTGGCAAAGATCAGACTCCACACCCGCGCTCTCTTCATATTCGCCCTTTTGGTCCTGTCCGGGACGCTGCTGTCCCCGGCGTTTGCCGCACTTCCCGGCTACGACACGGCCAAGTACGGTCTTTCGACCAAGTACGCCTACGATTTTCACACTCCCGAGGGTCTGGAAACGCAGGTCAACTTCTGGATCGACATTTACTCCAAATACAGCACCCAATACGCCATCATCCACGACGCCACCAACGTCGATATCATCTACGAAGTGGTGTATCTGGGCAACAACCGGTCGCGCCGGTCCAAGGACCGCAAGCTGAACAAGGTCAAATCGAAATACAAGACGATCCTCAGAAAGCTCGCCAAAAAGAAAAACCGCGTGCTGACCGGAGAGGAAAAGCGCGTGCACGACCTGGTCAAAAACGGATTTTACCGGGCGGCCCGCAACATCCGCAGCCAGATCGGCCAGAAGGACCGGTTTGAAGGCGGGCTGATCCGTTCCGGCAAATACATGGACCAGATCTGGCAGATCTTCAGGAGCCACGACCTGCCCCCGGAACTCAGCGTTCTGCCGCACGTGGAATCCTCGTTTCAGGAAAACGCCTATTCCAGCGCCGGGGCGGCGGGAATCTGGCAGTTCACGCGCGGCACCGGCAGGCTGTTCATGCGCGTCAAATACGATGTCGATCAGCGGCGCGATCCCATCGATTCCACCCACGCCGCCGCGAAACTGCTGCGCAGCAATTACGAACGGCTGCAAAGCTGGCCGCTGGCCATCACCGCCTACAATCACGGCACCCGCGGCATGGCGCGCGCCAAGAAACGCCACGGCGACGACATCGTCCGCATCGTCAAAAAATACAAAAGCCGGACCTTCGGATTCGCGTCGCGCAACTTTTACGCGGAATTCCTGGCGGCCCTGCACGTCGTCCGCAACGAGGAGACCTACTTTCCCAATCTCAGGAAAGAAAGCCCGGTGCGCCACGTGTCCATCCGCTTCGACGACTACGTCCACATCAGCTCGGTCATGCGCCATTTCAACATGACGCGCAAGGAAGTCGCGAAATACAACCCGGCGCTGCGAAAACCCGTGATCTCCGGCCAGAAACGCATCCCCAGGGGATTCGTGTTCAAAGCACCGGCACGGCGCTTCGACGATCTCGCGCCGTTCTATCAGAAGATTTCCAGCTCGGAAAAATTCGGCAGCCAGATCCGCTCCAAGTGGTACACCGTGCAGCGGGGCGACACGCTGTCCGGGCTGGCGCTGCGCTTCGGCACCAGCGTTAGGGAGATGAAGCAGCTCAATCAGATCGGCCGTCGCAACCGGATTTACGTCGGCAAGGTCCTCAGAGTGCCGCCTGCGAAACGCTCCAAACGGCCCCTCGTCCGCATGGCGAAAGCCGAGCCGCGCAGGAAGATCCAGAAAATCGAAGAGCCCATGGCAACCGGCCTGTACCGGGTGCGCCGTCACGACAACCTGACCAAAATCGCCAAACGGTTCAACACCCGGCCCTACACGCTGGCGCGGCTCAACGGCATCAAGCGGGCCAACGCCATCTATCCGGGGCAGGTGCTCAAGGTTCCGGAAATCCCGGCTCGGACCAGCCCCGAACCGGTGATCGTGGCCAAGGCCGACACCACCGTGGAAGCGGGTTTTTACCGGGTGCGCCGTCACGACAACCTGACCAAAATCGCCAAACGGTTCAACACCAAGCCTTACACGCTGGCGCGGCTGAACGGCATCAAGCGGGCGAACTCCATTCATCCGGGGCAGATCCTCAAAGTTCCGCAACCCACAGTTCTGGCGGACCCCGAGCCCGTGATCCTGGCCAAGGTCGAACCCGTGCCTCCCACGCCTTCGGCTCTGCCGCAGAAAACAGCGCAGGTCCGGACGTCCAAGAAGGTGAAAAGCAGGCTGGAAGAATCGGCGCTGACGACCGCCCAGCTCAAGGGTGAGGAACCCGTTCTCGACAATTCCACAGGAGACCTGGAGCCGGGCGTTCAGGTGCAACTCGCCAAAGCCACGGTGCCGCAGTTCCAGATCAACACCAACCGGCCCGCTTTCCTGCCGGTGGCGTACAAGAACAAGGAACACGAAGAGTCCCGCATGGGCGTCATCACCGTGGATTTCGACGAAACCCTGAGCCACTACGCCGAATGGGCCCAGTATTCGTTGAAAAAACTGCGCCGCCTCAACAAGATCCGGCGCCGCTCCCACATCCCCGTTCACACCAAGATCCTGGTTCCCCTGACCAACACCGATGCGGACAAGTTCGAGGAACGCCGCCAGGAATTCCACAAAGCCATTCAGGACGACTTCTTCAGCAACTTCAGGGTCAGCAAGCTGGTGGTCCGGGAAGTGCGCAAGGGCGAGACCATCTGGGAAATCTGCAACGACATGTACTTCATCCCGTTCTGGCTGCTGAACAGTTACAACCCGGACAAGGACATCAACAACCTGTCCGTCGGCGAACCCATCAAGATCCCGATCATCACCCCCATCAAATCCAAGGATTCCTGAGCCATCCTGCAGCGCGCCTTAAGGGAAATGTCGCAGCGCCGCCCGCACGGCGGTGAGGTGCGCCTCAACGCGCCGCTCCATCGGAAACGCCGGCGCCGTTTCCAGAGTCAGGCAGTAGCGCGCGCCGCGTGAACGCGCGTACAGCGCCATCGGCCACCAGTCCATGCTGTCCGGGTCCGGCGCCCGGTCGATCACGCCGCCGCCCGCGGCGCTGCCGTCGATCTCCGCATCGAGGTTGAGCGGCATGACGGCCGAAACACGCTCGAGAATCTTCGCGGGCAGCGCATCTTGCAATGCCTTTTCGCCCGAGTGATACAGATAGTAGCCCCTGCTGTCGGAATCCTCGTGCAATTCCAGCGTCAGATCGAACGGCTTGTCAAAGACCGACTGCACCAGCCGCACTTCTTCCGGCGGGCTCCCGGTGTGAAAAACCCGGTTGAGGTCCACCGCCTCGCCGTTCTCGCGTATGCCATGCTCATAGCCGTACGGGTTGATGCAGGGCAAACAGGTCGCCTCCCAGTCGCCAAGACCGGTGTTCCGCTCAACAAACGCGCACACCGCTTCCACCCCCGCAGGCTCGTCGCCGTGAATGCCCGCGGAAATCAGCACCCGCCGCCGGCCGCCCTGGCCCAGCACGGCTTTTTTCACGGAGTAGGTCCCCGCCGGGGACGCGATGGCGCCCAGCGGCACCAGCGCTCCGTTGCCGGACAGCGCCGATTCCAGCCGGGACAGTATGCGCCCATAATCGCGCAGCCGTTCAGGACTCACGATACGCTTTCTCGGAAAAGCCGCATTCGTTCTCGATGACGCAGGCGCCGCAGTCGAAGTTTTTCGCCTTGCACACGTAGCGGCCATGCAGAATGAGATAGCGGTGCGCGTTCTTTTTCCACTTTTCCGGCGTGATTTTGAGCAGCTTCAGCTCGGTTTCAAGCACGTTCTTTCCCGGCGCCAGCCCGGTGCGCTGCGACACCCGGAACACATGCGTGTCCACCGCGATGGTGGGCTGGCCGAATCCCTCGTTGAGGACGACGTTGGCGGTCTTGCGCCCCACGCCGGGCAGCTTTTCCAGCGGTTCGCGCTCACCCGGAACGGCGCCGCCGTGCTGCTCGATCAGGATGTGGCAGGTTTTCATGAGATTCTTCGCCTTGGTCGGCGCCAGCCCGATCGACTGAATGTGCCGGCGCAGCCGGGTTTCCCCCAGATCCAGCAGCTTCTGCGGCGTCGAATAGCGCGGAAACAGGTTCTTCGTCGCGGCGTTGACCGATTTGTCCGTGGCCTGGGCGCTGAGAATCACCGCCACCAGAAGCTCGAACGGGTTGCTGAAATCGAGTTCCGAGCGCGCGTCGGAAAAGCGGCGGCTCAACTTTTCGTAGATACGGTGGACGGTTTTCGAATTCAAGGTGGATGTGCGTGGAATGGGGATAGGACGGCGGATTGCGGAATCCGGCCGGGCGCGATGCAGTCAGTTTTCTTTTTTGCTGTCTTTGGGAGCCTCTTTTTTGTCTTTTTCGCTGTCCTGTTTGTTTTCTTTTTTGACGTCCTCTTTAACTTCTGCCTTACCTTCCTTTTTGCCGGGGGTCATCGCGCAGCGCACGCCCACCCAGTATTCCAGCGTGTGGTCCGCCAGTCCGGGTTGCCGCACCATGACGCGGATGGCATCCTCGTCATCGACCCAGGACGCGCCGCGGATGACGTGAAAGCTGCCCCGCTCGGGACCCCTGGGGTTGTTCTTCGGGCTGACCTTGTAAAAGTTTTCCGAATACCAGTCCTCCACCCATTCCCAGACGCTTCCCATCATGTCGTGCAGGCCGAAGGCGTTGGGTTTCTTCATCCCGACCGGAGACAGTTTGCGCCGCGAATTCCCCAGGTACCACAAATGCTCCCGGTCGATGCCGTCGCCCCAGGGGTTTTCCGTCAGGCTGCCCGCCCGCGCCGCGTATTCCCATTCCGCCTCCGTGGGCAGCCTGCGGCCGATGCGGGTGCAGTAATCCACCGCTTCCTTCCAGGTGATTCCGGTGATCGGCAGTTCGGGTTCCTGGAACGTGGCATTGTTGTACTGCATCACGTCGTTCCATTTATATTGCGGCACCTCCGTCTTTTCCAGCCAGAATCCGTCCACGCACACCTCGTGCAGCGGCCGCTCGCGGAGGTTCTCGTCCAGGGCTTCGTAATAATACACCTTGTCGGTCCCCATCATGAAACAACCTTCGGGGATCCAGACCATGTCATCGGGCTCGGTTTCCGACCAGGAGGGGAGAGGCAAGGCGAACACGCAGCAGAATAAAAAGGCAAGCCATTGTTTCATGACAATGATTGTACGTACCGAAGCGAAGCGGGTCAAGAGTTCATAACCGCACGCGCAAGCCGGACCCGCGAACGGCCGTTTCCTTCCGGCGATAAAGCCGGAAAACCGCACAGCGGCCATTTAAATCCGTAAATCCCGGTCCGCAAGGTTCAGATTTTCAAAGGGCGCGACGATATAAGGGTGAACGCTACCGGGAGGCTGTTTTGCGACGATTTCAAACCGGATTTTTCACCGCACTTTTGATTTGCCTGGCGACGGCCGAATCCGCGCCCGCGCAGTATAAAAACAAGCTCTCCATCCTGCCCGTCGCCAATCCCGCCGGATGGACCGCCGCCTACGCGCCCGGTCCGCTGGTGAAGCGCATGCTCGAGCATTCCGTGCGGGAAAGCGGAACCTTCCACCTCCTGCCGGTGCCCAAAAAAGGCGACGCCGGCGCAGGCGCGATGCGCCACCCGGTGCAGTACCTCATCCGCGGCAACGTGCTGAAGTTCGATCCGGGCGAACCGCCCACCAAGGCACAGAAAGTGTTCGATGCGCCGGAAACCATCAAGCAGCGCGCCGAGATCGCCATCGAGATCGAGATCCTCAGCCATCACGCCAAAGAGTCCCTCGCCCGCAAGCGGTTCGACGCCGAATCCATCTCCGGCGTGATTCCCTTCGAGTTCGACGGCACCCGGCTGGATTTCACCGACGCCGCGTTTCAGCGCACCTCCATCGGCAAAACCCTGCTCGAACTCAACCGCCAGATCAGCGATTTCATCACCCACACCCTCTACGTCCTGCCGCTCGAAGGGGAAGTGATCGCCGTGGACATGGAAAACAAGGAAATCCTCATCAACCTCGGCCGCGAGAACGGCGTCGGTTTCGGCGACGACTTCACCGTCTATTCCGTCGTCCTGAACCAGACCGATCCCTTCAGCAAACAGGACCTGGGCGGCCGTTTCACCCGCCAGGGCGTGGTGCGCGTCCGTCAGGTGCAGGCACGGTTTGCCATCGCCGCCATCATGGCCGGCACCGAATTCGCCAAAGGACAGCTCGTGCGCTCCCGCAGGACCAACCCCGCCTACCGCCCGCGGCCGTTCCAGTCCGCGCCCGGTCCCTCTCCAGCCAGGACCACCGCCATGCGCACCCTGCCTGCCGACCGCTGACCCCGTATCCCTTCCGCGCTCCGAAGCCTCTTCCCTAAAACACTGTAAAAGCGGACACCCGTTTCAGCCCGCCGGGGAATGTGACAGGATTGTGACAGGATCTCCATAAAGTCGCGATATAGCCAGACTACCTTCATGGCGATTCGTCGCTGGTTATTACAAAACCCTGCATTACGGGCCGTTATGAACATTCACCGCACGGTTTCCTCCCGGTGGCTTCCGCTTGCAGCGGCTGCCGGGATCGCTCTTTTTCTGCAGGCGGGCCCCGTTCACGGCGACCCGGTGCCGGACGGCATCCCCGCCAAACGCGCCACCGACTACATATTCTCCATCGTCAAGGCGAGCCGCGAATTCTATTCCCAGCAGATCGTCAACCGGCTCCATAAATCCATCGGGCTAGCCGCCAGCGAAAACTGGGAAAAGGAAAACACCCTGCCGCTGCCGGCGCAGTTTTTACAGATGGCCTCGGAAGAAACCAATTCCCGCGGCGTCGGCCTGAAAATCCGCCTGCTCAGCCTCAACGCCATCAACAAGGACAACCGCCCCGTCACGGACCTGGAAAAACTCGGGCTGCAAAGCTTGAGCAAAGACCCCGGCTCCCCGTTCACCTGGGTGGTGCAGAGAAAGGGAATTCTCAATTTCAGGGCCGTCTACCCCGACCTGGCCACCACCGATTCCTGCGTCGCCTGCCACAACGCGCATCCCGCTTCGCCGAAAACCGATTACAAGCTGGGGGACATCATGGGCGGCGTGCTCATCAACATTCCGCTGAGCAACGTTCCCATCAACGAGCAGGGCGCCGCCACCGAAAACGACGCGTTCCTGGTGCCGCCCCAGGTGGTGGCGGACTACATCCACGCCATCCTGGAATCGGACCGCTATGTGTACACCCAGCATGTCGTGAAACGCATGGCCCGCGCCAAGGTCGTGCAGGCCAAAGAAACCTGGCTGGACGAAAACGCGCTGCCGCTGCCGGCGCAGTACCTGCTCAACACCAGCCGCCTGGCCAAAAAGAACCGGTTGCGGCTGAACTTCCGCCTCATCAGCCTGTGGCCCATCAATTTCAAGAACAGCGCCGCCAACGAATTCGAGCGCAACGCCCTGGTGTCCGTGGCCGACGATCCGCTGCGGCCCTATCTCGGCAAAATCAAGCGCGGCCGCTCCACTTATTTCCAGGCCGTCTATCCGGATTTCGCCGTCAGCCAGGCCTGCGTGAACTGCCACAACACGCATCCCAAAAGCCCGAAAACCGACTTTCAACTGGACGACATGATGGGCGGCATGATCATCTCTTTCCCGCTCAAAAAGTGAGCCCGCCATGGAACCGAAGAAAATGGAACCCAAGAAAAAAGAAGATGAAAAGTTCGATCCCTTTGAAAGCCAATTGGGCGACGAAGCGCTGAAAGATCTGTTCCTGGGACAGCCCGTGGCCGATACCGAGAAAAAAATCCGCATGAGCTTCTGGGATTTTTTCATCGTGCTGCTTCTCGTCGTGGGTGTCGCCGGATTGGGGCTGGTGTTCGGCCTCGAGGCCCTGTCGCAGCAGTCCCGGGGCAACGTCCAGGTGGTGACGCAGGAACCCGACAGCAACAGCGTGCGCTTCGCTTTGGAAGAGATCATCGCCGACGGCCAGTTCCAGAACCTGATGATCGCCACCGGCCGCATCGGCGAGCTGGTGGGCCCGCAAGGCGAGCCGGGGCCGCCGGGCAAACCCGGTCCACGTGGACCGCAGGGGCCGCCCGGCCCCAAAGGCGCACCCGGTCCGCAGGGGCCGCAGGGATTCGAAGGCCCGCAAGGCCCCAAAGGCGAGCCCGGACTTCCCGGCATCCAGGGACCGCCCGGTCCGCCCGGACCACCGGGACCCGCCGGAGCGGCGGGGCAGGGCAGCACCGCGAACGCTTCCGCCCTGCAGGGCATCGCCGGCTGGGAACGGCTGGAAAGCAAATCCTTCAACGTGAAACCCGGACAGAGAAAAACCGTCCTGCTGAGCTGCTCGCCCGGAAAGATCCTGCTCGGCGGCGGCTACAACGCCTCCGGCTGCGACCAGTGCGCCGGCGTGACCAACTACCCCTCCAGCATCAACTCCTGGGAAACCACCGTCGTCAACGACGGCCAAGGCAAAGCCTTCGACATGAAAGTCTACGTCCTCTGCGCCCAGCCCACTCTTTGACGCAAAGCTTCAGATAAATAATTAGACAGGATTGACAGGATCAAGGCGGGATAAAAGCAGAGGTGGTCTTGCGCAAATCCGAGAAGATGCAAAGGGAAAAAGCTGATACTGCTTTGACCTAAATCATGGCTACCTCCTTATCCTTTTTTTTAAGATTAGTATTTTTGGAAAACCCGCCTCTACAATAATTTCCAGACTCTTCCTACCCGCCATGCCGGTACTTGTATACATAACGCACTTACTGATCAAATAAGTTGATTGCTGGTTGCATTGCATTCCTGCCACTTGGAAAAATTTTTTTTATCATTCGTCAAGGTTGCCGAAACAAGTCACCTTTGCTTCACAGCTTCCATGAAAACATGCATGGTCCTATGCATGGTCCATGCACATTTATAAAATAAATCGATGAATCGTTATGCTTAAAATATTGCAAACAAACAGAATAAATTTCTCTCCCGTTTAGGCATGTCAATTGCATTTTAGACTCTAGGCCAATAACGGCTTAACAAAATATTTCAAGCTTTTTCGTTGATCACACCTTAATAAGGGGGACAAAAATGAATACTGCAAAAAAATCATTTTATAAGTTGTTCGATCTGAAAATCAAAGGAACCATGTTTCTTCTCATGATTTTATTATCAATCCCGACAATTGTGAACGCAGCAGGAAACTCAGGGAGCAGAGGCGTTGTGTACCAATATTGTTGTGTTCCGGGGACTCAAATTTGTGTCAGCTGTCCCACCGGCAGCGCTTGTGGACAATCTGCGACAGGTCCCTATTGCAAAAACAAGCGGCTCGATGGAGTGGTGAAAGGAGACAAATTCAGCAGAATTGGAAAAGGAGGTTTCTTCTATGGCAATGGCTCATCAAATGCCACCGTGAGAAAAACTCCTAAGGCAACGGCACCAATGGGTCGGGCACCCTCGGCTAATTTTGGAAGGAACTTGCGCTAAAACCGCTGCCATTAAAATTTCCATTTTTTAATACTGGAGTTTATGAAGAACTTCAATCATTACTTTGAAAGTTCCACAACCGGGTTTCTTGTCGCTGACAGGTGCCAGGAAACCCGGCTCATATTGTTTTAATACTTAATAAATGCGAGTCCCATGGACTTCACCCCGATTCACGATCAGGTTTTACGATAAAACTCATTTTCCAATTCAAATTCCATAATCCATTCATCAAAGGGAGTGGACACAAAATACTTTCATCGTTTTCTGTCACATTCTCACTCATCAAAGCACTCGAATCACATAATATGTCCTCTACCTGTAAGGAAGAGGGCAAAATGATTCACGCCATATACTCCTGCAGGGAGGTGACGGTGAGTTCTTTTTCCTTGATCGCTTTGAGGGCGCCCACGAGGGCCATGGCTCCGGCCATGGTGGTGCAGTAGGGCAGGTTGCGGTTGAGGGAGGCGCGGCGCAGCGAGAACGAATCCTTGGTCGACTGCTCGCCGAACACCGTGTTGATGCAGAAATCCACCTTGCCGGACTCGATCGCCTCGACGGTGTGCGGCGATCCTTCCTTCACTTTGTTGATGCGTTCCGCCTTGAGGCCGTGCTGTTCCAGGTAGTCGCGCGTGCCCGAGGTCGCCAGCAGGTCATAGCCCAGATCGGCGAATCCCTGCGCCACTTTAAGGGCGGCGGGCTTGTCCTCGTCGCGCACGCTGATGAACACCGTCCCGGACAGCGGTAGGCGGATGCCCGTGGCGAGCTGCGATTTCGCGAACGCCCGCGCGAACGTGGCGTCGATGCCCATCACCTCGCCAGTGGATTTCATCTCCGGGCCTAAAAGGATGTCCACGTTGGTGAACTTGTTGAACGGGAACACCGACTCCTTGACCGCGATGTGCGAGACGGTCCGCTCCGCTCCCAGCCCCAGCTCCTTGAGCGTTTTCCCCGCCATCACCTGCGCCGCCCGTTTCGCCAGCGGCACGCCGATCGCCTTGCTGACGAACGGCACCGTGCGCGACGCGCGCGGGTTGACCTCGATGATGAACACGGTCTCGTTCTGCACCGCGAACTGAATGTTGATGAGCCCCACCACGTTGAGCTCCTTCGCCAGCGCGCGCGTCTGCTCGCGGATGCGCTTGAGCACCGCATCGGACAGCGAGATCGCCGGCAGCGAGCAGGCGCTGTCGCCCGAATGGATCCCGGCTTCCTCGATGTGCTCCATCAGGCCGCCGATGAACACCTCCTGGCCGTCGCACAGCGCGTCCACGTCGATCTCCGTCGCCTGCTGCAGAAACTGGTCGATCAGGATCGGGTGCTCCGGCGAGGCGTCGACCGCGTGCTGCATGTAGTGGCGCAGCCGCGCCTTGTCGTAGACGATCTCCATGGCGCGCCCGCCGAGAACGTACGAGGGCCGCACCACCACCGGGTAGCCGATCGCATCAGCGATGCCCTCCGCCTCTTCCAGCGAGGTGGCGGTGCCGTTGGCGGGCTGCGTGAGGCCGAGCTTTTCCAGCACTTCCTTGAAGCGTTTTCTGTCCTCGGCGCGGTCGATGTCGTCCGGGCTGGTGCCGATGATCGGCACGCCCGCTTTCATCAAGGGAACCGCCAGCCTGAGCGGCGTCTGCCCGCCGAACTGCACGATGACGCCGTCGGGCTTCTCGACCCGCACGATGTGCATCACGTCCTCGAAGGTGAGCGGCTCGAAGTACAGCCGGTCGGAGGTGTCGTAGTCGGTGCTGACCGTTTCCGGGTTGCAGTTCACCATGATCGTCTCGAACCCGTCTTCTTTCAGCGCGAACGACGCGTGCACGCAGCAGTAGTCGAACTCGATGCCCTGGCCGATGCGGTTGGGGCCGCCGCCGAGTATCAGGATCTTCTTTTGGTTCGTCGGCTCCGCCTCGCACTCTTCTTCGTAGGTCGAGTACAGATAAGGCGTGTGCGCCTCGAACTCGGCACCGCAGGTGTCCACCCGCTTGTACACCGGGTACAGGCCCATCGCATCCCGGCGGGCGCGCACCTCCAGTTCCGTGCAGTTCAACAGGCCCGCCAGATAGCGGTCGGCGTAGCCCATGCGCTTGGCTTCGATCAGCAGGTCGTCGTAGACGGCGTCGAGCGAACCGGCCTCCCGGATGCGCTGCTCGCAGTCGATCATTTCCTTGAAGTTGTGCAGGAACCACAGGTCGATGCCGGTGAGCGCGTTGATCTTTTCGATGGCGACCCCGCGCCGAAGCGCCGCGGCAATGAACCAGACGCGGTCCCAGAACGGCGTGTGCAGGTTCTTTTCCAGTTGGTCGATCTGTTCTTCCAGCGTCCAGCCCGCTTCGTCCAGATCGAGGCCGAAATCGTCGTTGAGCCCGAACACGCCGATCTCCAGCGAGCGCAGCGATTTCTGGAACGCCTCCTTGAACGTGCGGCCGATGGCCATCGCTTCGCCCACCGATTTCATCTGCGTGGTGAGCACCGGTTCCGCCTCGAAGAACTTCTCGAACGTGAAGCGCGGCACCTTGACGACGCAGTAGTCGATCGTCGGCTCGAAGGACACCGGCGTGACGCGGGTGATGTCGTTCTGGATCTCATCGAGCGTGTAGCCCACCGCCAGCTTGGCGGCGATCTTGGCGATGGGAAAACCCGTCGCCTTGGAGGCGAGCGCCGAGCTGCGCGACACGCGCGGGTTCATCTCGATGACGATCATCTCCCCGGTCTTGGGATCGGTGGCGAACTGGATGTTGGAGCCGCCCGTCTCGACGCCGATCTCGCGGATGATGGCGATGGCGGCGTCGCGCATGATCTGGTATTCCTTGTCGGTCAGCGTCTGCGCCGGCGCCACCGTGATGCTGTCACCCGTGTGGATGCCCATCGGATCGAAGTTTTCGATGGAGCAGACGATCACCACGTTGTCCTTGAGATCGCGCATCACTTCCAGCTCGTATTCCTTCCAGCCGAGCAGCGATTTTTCGATCAGCACCTGGCTCACCGGGCTGGCGTGCAGGCCCCAGCTCACCTGTTCCTCGAACTGTTGTTCGTCGTAGGCCACGCTGCCGCCGGTGCCGCCCAGTGTGAAGGAAGGCCGGATGATCGAGGGGAAGCCGGTCTCCTTCACCAGAGCCCGCGCCGTTTCAAGATCGTTGGCGTAGCCGCTGGGCGCGACATGCAGTCCGATGCGCGCCATCGCTTCCTTGAACAGGTGCCGGTCCTCGGCTTTGCGGATCGTCGCCGTGTTGGCGCCGATCAGCTTGACGCCGTATTTGTCGAGCACGCCGTTGTCCGCCAGCGCCAGCGCGGTGTTGAGGGCCGTCTGGCCGCCCATCGTCGGCAGCAGCGCGTCGGGCCGGTCGCGCTCGATGATCATCTCGGCCACCTGCGGCGTCACCGGCTCCACGTACGTGCGGTCGGCGAAATTCGGGTCCGTCATGATCGTCGCCGGGTTGCTGTTGACCAGTATGACCTCGTATCCTTCCTCTTTCAGCGACTTGAGCGCCTGCGTGCCGGAGTAGTCGAACTCGCAGGCCTGGCCGATGACGATAGGGCCGGCGCCGATCAACAGGATTTTTTTGATGTCCGTTCTGCGAGGCATGGTCAGTCCCGGTAGATGTCGTTGAGGTCGATCTGGCGGGAACGCTCCCACTTGAGGTTCATGTAGCCCAGTCGCTGCATCAGCAGGTTGCAGGCCTCGCGGAACTCGATCTTCATTTTCTGCGTTTCCAGATGCTGCTTGTCGCTTTCCAGCGCCGATTTTTCCTGATGCAGTTCCGACCGCACCGTTTTTAAGGCATCGAGCTTCTCGTTCAGCGATTTCAGTTTGGCTTCGGCGTCGGTTTTCGCGATCTTGGCGTTGAGCTTGTCGATCTCGCGCGCGTTTTTATCCATGCGCGATTCGCACGAGTTCAGATTCGAGTTGAGGCCCTTGAGCGTCTTTTTGTGCCCTTCCTGCACCGCCACGATGGCTTTGACCTTGTCGCGGATGTACCTGCCCGCGCCGTCGGGATGAAAGCAGAAGCAGCCGGAAAAGAAATAATCCTCACCCATCGGCACCAGGCGGCCTTCGAATATATCGTCCTTGTTGAACAGAATCTTTCCCTGGTTCTCTTTCACCGTGTACTTGGTGTTGTCGAACAGATTGAGCACCACCACGTACGTATCCTTGATCTTCTTGGGAATGAACAGGCCGTGGACGCTGCCGGAGAAGGTTTCATACGCCCGGCGTTCGTGCGGCGCCCAGCCCGCACCGTTCCCCTGCAGCAGCTTTTCGAGCAGGGTGTTCTGCGTGCCGGGCAGCAGCCGGTCGAAGACGAACCATTCGAGAAACATGCCCATGCGCGCCTCGTAGGATTTGTCGTCCTCGTAGATCTCGCCCGAATGCTTCTGGTATTCCTTGCGCGCCTCCAGGATGTCGTAGCGGTCGCGGGTGATGGACTCGATCAGCGCATCGTATTGCTCTTTCAAATTCAGTGTCCTTTCATCATCTCCACGAACCGCTGGAAAAGGTGGCCCGAATCGTGGGGACCGGGCGAGGCTTCAGGATGGTACTGCACCGAAAACACGGGCAGGGCCCTGTGGCGGATGCCCTCCACCGTGTCGTCGTTGAGGTTGACCGAGATCACCTCCACGTCTTTGGCCACGGAATCGCCGTCCACCGCGAACCCGTGGTTCTGCGAGGTGATCTCCACCTTGCGGGTGGTCAGATCCATCACCGGCTGGTTGCCGCCGTGGTGGCCGAACCGCAGTTTGTAGGTGCGCGCCCCCAGCGCCAGGGTGAGGATCTGGTGGCCCAGGCAGATTCCGAATACAGGAACCTTATCGACCAGCCGCCGCACATTCTCAACCGCATAGGAGACGGCCGCCGGGTCCCCCGGACCGTTGGACAGGAAAATGCCGTCCGGCTGCATGGCGAGCACGTCCTTCGCCGGCGTGGAAGCGGGCACCACCTGCACCCGGCAGCCGGCGTCCACCAGCATCCTGAGGATGTTGCGCTTGACCCCGAAATCGTACGCCACCACCGAAAAATCGCCGGGCTGCGCCGGCTCTCCGGCGGCGCCGTTGAGGCTCTTTTCCCCCTCGGTCCAGGAATACGCCGTTTGACAGGAGACTTCCCGCACCAGGTCCTGCCCGACCAGGCTCGGCGATTTGCGGGCGCGCTCGACCAGCTTTTTCACATCCGACGTGCGCGTGGAGATCACCGCCTGCTGCGCCCCGGCGTCGCGGATGTGGCGCGTCAGCGCGCGCGTGTCCACGCCCTGGATGCCGACAATGCCGTAATTTTTGAGAAATTGATCCAGCGTCCCCTGCGAGCGCCAATTGCTGGGAATCCCGCTCAGCTCGCGGATGATGAAACCCTTGAGATGCGGCCGCGCCGATTCGAAGTCCTCGGGATTGACGCCGTAATTGCCGATGAGCGGGTAGGTCATCACCACCATCTGGCCGCAGTAGGACGGGTCCGTGAGCACCTCCTGGTAGCCGCACATGCTGGTGTTGAACACCACTTCCGCCTCGACCTCGCCTTCCGCGCCGAAGGAGGTGCCTGTGAATGTCCTGCCGTCCGCCAGTGCCAGTACCGCTTTCATGCCTTAAACCGGGATAGGATCATCGGGAGGGGGCGGAATACACCGTTGTTCCGCCGACGAGGGTGTGGAGCACGCGCCCCTTGACCTTCCAGCCGTGATAGGGAGAATTCTTGCTTTTGGATTTGAACTGCGAAACATCGATCACGTATTCGTCCTCAGGATCGAAAACCACCACATCCGCGTCCCTGCCTTCGCCCAGCGATCCTTGCTCCAGGCCGAAAATTTCCGCGGGCCGCGACGTCAGCTTTTCCACCGCTCTCGCCAGCGTCAGGACGCCTTCCTCCACCAGGCCCAGCGTGAGCGGCAGCGCCGTTTCCAGCCCGACGATCCCGAAACAGGCGCGGTCGAACTCCACCTGCTTGTCCGTCACGTCGTGCGGCGCGTGGTCGGTGGCGATAATGTCTATCGTATCATCCTTCAGCCCTTCCTTGATGGCTTCAATGTCCTCCTGCGTCCTGAGCGGCGGGCTCATTTTCGTGTTGGTGTCGAAACCGCGCACCGCTTCATCGGTGAGCGTGAAATGATGCGGCGCCACCTCGCAGGTGACCGGCAGCCCCTTCGCCTTGGCCAGCCGCACCAGCTCCACCGCCCCGGCGCTGGAAATGTGCGCCACGTGCAGTTTGCCGCCGGTTTTCCTCAGCAGGGCGATATCGCGGTACACCATGATGTCCTCCGCTTCCGTGGGCATGCCCTTGAGCCCCAGCTCGGTGGAGACCAGCCCCTCGTTCATCGAGCCGCCCTCGGTGAGATCGAGGATCTCGCTGTGCTGGATGCAGGGCAGGCCGAACATGCGGCTGTACTCGAAGGCGCGGCGCATCAGCTCGTTGTTCATCACCGGCCGGCCGTCGTCCGAGAACCCCACCACGCCCGCTTCCTTGAGATCGCCCATCTCGGTGAGCGCTTCGCCCTTGAGCCCCAGGGTGATCGCGCCGATGGGATACACCCGCACGATGCCTTTTTCCCTTGCCCGCGCCAGCATCAGCTCCGTGACCGAACGCGTGTCGTTGACCGGGTTGGTGTTGGGCATCACCGCCACCGCGGTGAATCCGCCCGCCGCCGCGGACTGGCAGCCGCTCTCGATGGTTTCCTTGTATTCGAACCCCGGCTCGCGGAAATGCACGTGCATGTCGATGAACCCCGGCGCCACCACCTTGCCCGCCGCGTCGATCACCGCCGCCGATTTGGCCTTCGCCGCGCTCACCTTGCCCTTTTTCTCGACCGCGGCGATCGTCCCGTTTTCGATCAGCACATCGAACAGCCCGTCCCGCCCGTTGGCGGGGTCGATCACACGGCCATTTTTAATCAGTGTTTTCATAAAAAATTCGTCAGACCTGCGTGAGTTCTTCCCTGGTCTCGCCCAGAAGAAGATACATGAGCGCCATGCGCACCGCCACCCCATTCGTGACCTGATTGAGAATCACCGAATGCGGCCCTTCCATCACGTCCAGCGCGATCTCGATGCCCCGGTTCACCGGACCGGGATGGACGATCAGCACATCGTCCCGCGCATCCTTCAGCCGGGCGGTTGTGAGGCCGAACAGGTTGGCGTATTCCCTGAGACCGGCCAGATGGAACTTGTTCTGCCGCTCCTGCTGGATGCGCAGCATCATGATGACGTCCACGTCGCGGATCGCTTCGGTCAGGTCGTGGCACACCCGCACGCCCAGTTGCTCGATGCCGTACGGCATCAGCGTCGCCGGCCCGGCCAGCGTCACCTGCATGCCCAGCGTCTTCATAGCGTGGATGTTCGAGCGCGTCACCCGGCTGTGCAGGATGTCGCCGACGATCGCCACCTTGAGCCCCTCCAGCTTGCCCTTGTGCTCGCGGATCGTCAGCAGGTCCAGCAGCGCCTGGGTCGGGTGCTCGTGCGCGCCGTCGCCGGCGTTGATGATCGGGCAGTTCACGAAATCGGCCAGCAGGGCGGGGGCCCCGGCACTGGCGTGGCGCACCACCAAGATGTCCGGGTTCATCGCCTCCAGGTTGCGCGCGGTGTCGATCAGGTTCTCCCCCTTCACCGTGCTGCTGGTGGAGCCGGAGATGTTGATCACGTCCGCGCTCAGCCGCTTGCCGGCGATCTCGAACGAGGTGCGCGTGCGCGTGCTCGGCTCGAAGAACAGATTGATCACCGTGCGGCCGCGCAGCGTCGGCACCTTCTTGATCTCGCGCGTGGAGATCTCCTTGAAGGAATCCGCCGTGTCCAGGATGGTCGTGAGATCCTCCCGGAGCATCCCGCGGGTTCCCAGAATGTTTTTCACGCTTAGGGGCATCGTCGCTCAACCGGTTGGTTCGACAACAAACACCTGATCGTCCTGCGAATCGTCTTCCTTGAGGCGGACCCGCACCATCATGTCCTTGGCGGTCGGGATGTTCTTGCCCACGTAATCCGGGCGGATCGGCAGTTCCCGGTGGCCGCGGTCGATCAGCACCGCAAGCTGCACCGACGCCGGGCGGCCGAAATCCATCAGCGCGTCGATGGCGGCGCGGATCGTCCGTCCGGTGTACAGCACGTCGTCGCACAGCACGATGTGCCGGCCCTCGACGGGAAAGGCGATCTCGGTCTTTTTCAGCGTCGGAAATTTCGCCGTCGATCCCAGATCGTCCCGGTACAATGTGATGTCGAGGATGCCGTGGTCCACGGTGACGTTTTCGATCTCCGCGATCTTCGCCTGCAGGCGTTTCGACAGCGTGGCGCCGCGCGTGCGGATGCCCACCAGGGCCAGATTGGCGGCGCCCTGATTTTTTTCCAGGATCTCGTGGGCGATGCGGTTCACCGCGCGGGATATTCCCGTGGCATTGAGTGCGACTAGAGTCATGGTCCGAGTTTGCGGGAGGCGCGTGGAGGCAAGAGGGCAGGGCAAAAAAAAACCTCCTGCGGATTCTTTCCGCTCAGGAGGTTGCGTGCCTGTCCTTGCAGTATCTCATCGGGCTTCTCCCTTGGCAGCCTCACAGGACCGCCTTAAAGGAATCATAATCTTTAGACAGAGTAACGCAGGCGGGCCTTAAAGTCAAGCTGGAAAGAGGAGTTGTGTTCGAAAAAATAAGGATTTGCTGCGCCCCCCTCGCGGAGCAGGGAAAGCGGCCTCGCGCTAAGCCGCAAAGATAAACATTGAGACAGGGTGAACAGGATAAATGGGGATTAAAACCGTAGCAAGATTGTTCTCATGTCACCCTAAGCCCTTCGAGAAGCTCAAGACAAGCCGCATTGAAGGATGAACTCAGAAATAAAAATGAGCCTTTTAACTTTTACCCCCTCTCCCCACTTCGGGGGAAGGTCAAGCAAAGCCCGACACCCGCTTATAAAAAAACTGAAGGTGGCTTGGCCGAGTATAGCTCGACACCCGCTTATAAAAAAACTGAAGGTGGCTTGGCCGAGCATAGCTCGACACCCGCTTATAAAAAACTGAAGGTGGCTTGGCCGAGCATAGCTCGACACCCGCTTATAAAAAACTGAAGGTGGCTTGGCCGAGCATAGCTCGACACCCGCTTATAAAAAACTGAAGGTGGCTTGAGGGTGGGTGAGGGGGAGAGAAGAATTACTGGATCCTCTCCGTGATCCATAAGAAGAAATCGTGATCCCGGTATCTGTAAAATTCAATTGCAGTTCGTGATGGTGTTTCCTCCTACAGAGCTAGTGGTGCAGTTCTTTCCATCGCTGAAATTATGCAGCGTGATGCCGCCGATGCTCTTGGAGATGCCGGTCGTGCCGTCGTTGAAATTATGAATCGTGAAGCTGCCCATGTTTTTCGACGTGCCCGACGTCCCGTCGCTCGACTGGTGAATGGAAGTGCCGCCCGAATGATGGGTTGTGCCGGATGTCCCGTCGCTGAAAACATGAAACGTGTTGTCGCCCATGTCCCTGGAGATGCCGGTGGTTCCATCGCCGAATTCATGGAACGTGGTGTCACCGGAATGATCGGATGAACCCGAGGCGCCGATGCTGTAAAACGTATTGTCGTCCTGGCTTTGCGATGCGCCGGGCGAGGTATCGTGGGTTTCATACTCCGGAACGCTGTCCGGGTTTGGAACTGCGCTCGATGCCGTCTCATGTTCCGCATGGCACAAAGCTGCCGCACTGAATGTGAATAAGAAAATCAACCCGGCGGCAAGAGTGAACCTTTTCATCGCTTCCCCCCTGATAAAGTTGCCATCACTATAAATCCATTTCAATTATTATCAAGGACGGATATTATTCGGATATCGGAATTCGCGATACTGCCGCTCCGCTGGCGGGTGAAGCGGCTCCTGAGTCACCCTGAGCCTGTCGAAGGGTGAGTCCTGTCAAATTTTTATAATATTGAAGGTGGCTTGGCCGAGCATAGCTCGACACCCGCTTATAAAAAAACTGAAGGTGGCTTGAGGGTGGGGTGAGGGGGGTTAAAAAAATCCTTCCGTATTTCCAATCCTGCTATCCTGTCTGGTGACTTGAATTTTCCTCCTCTGAAAGAGGTTTGAACATGGTCCGAATCAACAAGGTCTACACCAAAAAAGGCGATCAGGGCGAAACCTCCCTCGTCAAAGGCGTCCGCATCGCCAAAGACCACGCACGGGTGGAAGCCTACGGCACCACCGACGAGCTCAACAGCATCCTCGGCCTGGTGCGCTGCTTCAACCAGCAGAAACCGCCCTCCGAAGAGCGCGACCGGCTGGAGCGCATCCTCAAGAACATCCAGAACCGCCTGTTCGACATCGGCAGCCTGCTGGCGACGCCGCCCGGCGTCGAACGCCCCGAGCGAAAATACATCAGCGAGGCCAACGTGACCTGGCTGGAAGGCATCATCGACTCGATGAACGCCGAGCTGAAACCGCTCAACAGCTTCACCCTGCCCGGAGGCAGCACCGTGCTGGCGTTTCTGCACCAGGCGCGCACCGTGTGCCGCCGCGCCGAGCGCCGGATCGTGACGCTGAACCGCGAAGAACCCGTGGACCCGCTGCTGATCGCCTACATCAACCGCCTGTCCGACGCGCTGTTCGTGTTCAGCCGCTGGAGCGCCGTGAAGCTGGGAGAAACCGAATTCCTCTGGGAACCGGGGAAAGAAGATGAGGGAGGGTAGGGGGGAATTGCATCCTTCACGCTAATACTGGTAGAATCGATCTTTTCATTTGGCGCGGTTGCCCTTCCAGGTGATCGTCACTTCGCCTTTGCGCACCTTGAGCTGGCAGCCCAGCCGCATGCCCGCTTCCAGGTCTTCTTCCAGAAGGTAGTCCTTTTCCTCTTCCGTCAGCCGCGAGCAGTTTTCCATTCCCTTCACCACGGTGAGTTCGCACACGCCGCAGGTGCCTTCTGTGCAGCCGAAGCTCAAGGAAACGTCCACCTCGTCGCAGCAGTCGATGAGCGGGGTGCCGTCCTCGACCTCGTGCGTCATGTTGTCTGGTTGAAATACGATGCGCGCCATGAATCTAGATCACTCCATTAAATACAGGACAGGATTACAGGATTGGAACTGAGGAAGGATTGTTTCAATCCCCCCTCACTCAGCCCTCATTTTTATCCTGTCCATCCTGTCTCAATGCTTTTCTTCTCGTATGTACGCGAGGCTGCGTCTTCCACTTCCTCAAGATGCTGAAATTGAAGTTCGGATTCTAAAAATGCGTCCTGAACGGGTCACAAAAACCAAAAGGATGGGTCACAATCCGCTTTTCTGCAGTTCCTCGACGAGCCGGGTCTGCTCGTTGGTCAGCGCCCGGGGCAGTTTCACGATGACCCGCACCAGCTGATCGCCCGTTCCCTTGGGACCGGCGATGCCCTGGCCTTTGAGCCTGAGCCGCGAATGGCTCTGGGTTCCAGGCGGGATCTTGAGGTTTTTCGGCCCGGACAGCGTCGGCACCTCCCGCATCGTGCCCAGCAGCGCCTCGGACAGATGGATCTCCAGGTCGGTCAGGATGTCGTTGCCCTCGCGCTGGAACCGGGGGTGGGGCTGGACCTGCACTTTCAGATACAGGTCGCCCGCCGGTGCGCCCTGGGGACCGGGGTTGCCCTTGCCCTTGAGCCGGAGTTTCTTGCCGTCGGCGATCCCGGCCGGGATGCGCACGCTGGTTTCCTGATTGTGGCCGTTGGACTGCAGCGAAAAGCGCTTCTCCGCGCCCAGCGCCGCTTCCTCGAAGCTGACCGTCAGCAGCGCTTCCACGTCCTGCCCGCGCTGCGGACCCGAACCGCGGCCGCCTCCGTGAAAGATGTCTTCGAAGGAAACTCCGGAGCGGCGGAAGCTGCCGGTGCGGAAAAAATCCTCGATCCCCTGCATCGGGTCGCCGCCGCCGAAATTGAAGCCGAATCCCTGAAACACCTCGTTCATATCGAAGCCCCGGAAGATGTCCTCCTGGGAATATTTCCTGTGGAAGCCGTCGGCGCCGAACTGGTCGAACTGCTTGCGCTTCTTGTCGTCGCTGAGCACCGCGTACGCTTCGCTGATCTCCTTGAACTTGTCCTCCGCCCCCGCATTGTCCTTGTTGCGGTCCGGGTGGTACTGCATCGCCAGCTTGCGGTAGGCCTTTTTGATCTCGTCCTTCGAGGCCTTGCGGTCGACACCGAGAATGGAATAGTAATCGCTCATAACACCTTGAATAATAAAGGTTAATACCTTAGAATAAAACGTATGTCTGCTACTTTATTTACTTTAACCCAACTGCGGCCTTTTTTCCACGTTTCGATCCTGTCCTGTGCGATTCTGGCCGCGGCCTGCGCGTCGGCGCCGCAGCCTGAGGAGACAGCGGCGGATCCCTCACCGGTTGAGATGCACATCTGGATTCCGCCGTCGCAGGAAGAGCTGGATCTCCGGAAAGCCCGCCAGCAGGCGCTGGACGACGTGGAAGACGACATGCAGTTGCTGGCGATGAAGCAGCAGGGCCTCAACCGGCAGACGCTGGCTCTGCAGCACGCCATGTCCTTCACCGCCGTGCGGACCAGCGAGATTGAGGCTCAGTTCCGTGAAAAAATGGCATCGGAAGCCGCAAAAAGCAAGCAGCTGAAGCAGGAAATCGCGTTTCTTCAAGCTTCTCAAGAACTGCTCAAAAAAAGACTCAAACAGGCTTACTACGTCCCGCCGCCCCCGCCGCGCTTCACCCAGGCGGACTACAACCGCGCCATCGGTCTGTTGAAAGACGGCCAGTACAAGCGCAGCATCAAAAAATTCAACCAGCTCCTTCTCAGAAAACCGCCCCGCTCCCTGAAAGACAACCTGCACTTCGGCCTCGGCACCGCCTACTACAAGCTGAGAAAGTATTCCGAAGCCGTGCGCCAGTGGAACACCATCGTGAAAAATCATCCCCGGGGGGACAAATTTTTCATGTCCCATGTTATGCTTGGCATGGTTTACGACCTGAAAGGCGAAAAGAGCAGGGCGTTGTACATCCTGGACGAGGCGTTGAAACACGGCCCGCCCGATTCCGTGCGCACCCTGATCGAGCAGATGAGAAACAAAATCGAGAACGCGAACGCCGCCGGATGATCATCCGGCACCCGCCGCCTGTCATCACCAGCACGGACCACCGCTTATGGCACAAGTGAACGAAAAAGCCCCCGAACTGATCCTCGACCAATGGGTGCAGGGCGACCCGACCACCATCGAGGAGCAACGGGGCAGGGTACTCCTGATCGAAGTGTTCCAGGTCAACTGTCCCGGCTGCTTCATCGCCGGCATTCCGGAAGTCATCGACCTGCAACAGGCTTTGATAGACCAGCCGTTCACCGTCTGGGGGCTGGCGACGGCGTTCGAGGACTTCGACAAGAACAATCTGGAGAATCTCAAGAAGCTCGTGCACAAAGGCGAGGTCGTCGGCGAGACCCTGTCCAAGCTGTCCACGGCGAACATGCTCAACGGCAACAAGCTGCACTATCCCATCCCGTTTCCCGTGGCCTGGGACAAGCTGGAAAAGAACAACGAAGATTTCTCCGAAGAGGAAGTGCAGAAGATCATTCAGCGCGACATCGACAACTTCGACGCGCTGCCGGAAAAATCCAAGACCATGGTGCGCTCGCAGGTGATCGCCTACATCAAGCAGAAACAGTACGACGCCAAAACCTTCGAAACCTACGACCTGCGCGGCACGCCCTCGACGCTCATCATCGACAAAAAAGGCGTGCTGCGGCACAAGCTGTTCGGCTCCGGACTCGGCCTGGATAAAATGATCAAGCCCCTGCTCGCGGAATGAGGCCGGAGTCATCCGCATCCAGCCAATAGAGATACCATGCTCACATTCGATGAGATCGTAGACAAGATCGACCAGCTGGAAGAAGCCAACATCCTGCTCGCGGCGCTGGAGCTGAAACTGTTTTCGATACTGGACAAGCAGGCGCTCACCGCCGATGAAGTGGCGCAGAAGGCGGACATCGATCGCGAGGCCACCGGCCCTTTCTTGAACGCCCTCGCCGCGATGGGCGCGCTGCGCAAAACAAAAGACCGTTTCAAGAACACGTCTGAGACCTACAAGCACCTGTGCGAGACCAGCCGGCACTACAAACGCGGCATCGTGTATCTGCGCGGCCAGAACCGCGACGAGTGGGCCGGCCTGCTCAAGACCATCCAGCACGGCCGCGACCTGTCCGAATTCGAAGGTCCGGACGACCCCGAGTTCCGCCGCCCGTTCACGCACGCCATGCACGAGCGCAGCACCCCCTACGCCAGGAGAGTGGCGGCCGTCGTCACGAAGCGGAAAGTGGGGAACCTGCTCGATCTCGGCGCGGGACCGGGCACCTACAGCGCCGAGATTCTAAAAAAAGACAAAAAAGCCACCGCGACCCTGCTCGACCGGCCCGCGACGCTGGAAGCCGCGCGCGAGATCCTGGCTGCGGACAAGGTTACTAAGCGCATCGAATTTCTGGAAGGGGATCTGTTCGACACCGGTTACGGCACCGGCCGCGACACCGTGCTGTTCTCCAACATCCTGCACATTTACAACCCGCAGCAGAACGAAACGCTGTTCAAAAAAATCCACCAGGCACTCAATCCCGGCGGACGGCTGTTCATCGTCGACCTGTTCCTCAAGGAAAACCGCACCGAGCCCTACGACGCCGCCCTGTTCGCGCTCACCATGCTGCTGTTCACCGAAACCGGAAAATCCTACACCTTCCGGGAAACCGAGACCCTGCTCAAAGACACCGGATTCGGTTCCTTCAAGACCCACCGGCTCACCCAGGGTTCCAGCATCCTCGAAGCGGTGAAAAAGTAAAACTGCAAAATCAGGCGATGTTTTTCCAGCAACCGAACGTGCAATAAAACCATGAATTTAAATCCTGTTCCCGAAGACCCGCCTGCTGTTTCACGGCAGTAGAAAACTCCCCTCCACCCGACCATGCCCCTATCGAAATCCATTTGAATAATAGTTGCAATTTTTACCACCAAGCCTACATTAAAAACGAATATTCCAATTGTTCTGAAAGGAGATCCACTTCCCCCCACACAAGAATAATTGAGTTCATTTTCAGCTTTTGCGAACGGTACAGCAGGAAGTCATTCTGGTTTTTGTGAGGAGGTGAAGGGTGATGAAATCGATCATATTGGAGAGAGTCGGAGAAGCACTGAAAGAAAGCGAAGAGTTGACGCAATCTATTTTGGACAGTGCATTCGACGCGATCATCTCAATGGACTCAAAAGGGATGATCCGCAATTGGAACAAAGGCGCGGAATCCATATTCGGATGGCCCGCCTCTCAAGTCATCGGTAAAAACCTCGCTGAAACCATCATTCCCCCCAGATATCGGGAACCCCACTGCAAAAGTCTCGATCGCTTTATCACCACAGGGAAAAGCCGTGTGTTGAACCAGGAAATCGAATTGTCCGCCCTTCACAAAAATGGCACGGAATTCCCCATAGAAATCACCATATCAGCCACGAAATGGTCCGATTCTTTTATTTTCACTGGAATAATAAGGGACATCACAAGAAGAAAACGTGCAGAAGAACTGACCCGGCAGCGCACGGAAGAATATGAACTGATGCATGAAATCGCAAAGATTCTTCATATCGTTGGCAAGATGGACAGCATGTTGAAAGAAGCCATGAAAACGATCGTCAAATCCAAAACCTTCCATTTCGAATCCAAAGCCGGCATCTTTCTTCTTGATGAAGATGAACATAGTTTCAACCTGATTTCAACCATCGGCGACTTTTCAGAGGCTGACGAGGAATTGTTTTTATCGCACGGTATCGCCTGGAACAAAATCGTCACGAGCGAAGAATCCGTCAAAAACTGCTGTCTGATCGACCTGGAGAGTGCGACAGGATCCCCGCATGAAAAAAACAATGGCCTTTACCTGGTACCGCTCAACGGACACACGGGTCACATTGGCATTCTCGTGCTTTTCCCCACTCAGATCACTCCCTACTACGAGCGCAACAATGAAATTCTGATATCCATCGGCGGTCTGATAGCAGATGCCATCGAGCATCACCGCTGCGAAGAATTGACCCGCAAACAAAATCAGGAACTCTCCGAGGCAAATAAAAAACTGAGCGAGTTGAACAAACTTAAAAACAAGTTCCTCGGTATCGCTTCCCACGACTTGCGAAATCCTCTGTATCTGATCAAATCATACAGTGAAATCCTCATGGATGAACTGACCGGTGACGCTCATTCAAACAACAAAAAGCATGCCGCCAAAATCCATTCGTCCAGCCAATTCATGCAAAGCCTGCTTGACAACCTTCTGGATATATCCAAAATCGAAAGCGGTAATTTCGAACTGGATTTGATGGAGCAAAATCTCAACGAACTGGTGGAAAACCAGTTTGAAATCTTTCGTTTGATCGCTCAAAAGAAAGACATCGGACTTTGTCTGGACTTAAGCGATATTCCCCCGACAAAATACGATCAAAGCGCAATCGCTCAGTCCGTCGGCAATTTGATCAGCAATGCGATTAAATTTTCTCCGCATCATTCAAAAATTCAGATCGCCACAGCATTGGACCCGAATGGTTTCATCCGGTTTTCAGTCACTGACGAAGGTCCGGGCATATGTTCGGAGGAACAGAAACTGCTTTTTGATGAATTTCAAACATTGAGCCCCAAACCGACAGGAGGGGAAAAAGCAACGGGTCTGGGATTGGCCATCGTAAAAAAATTGATCGGCATGCACGGCGGGAAGGTGGAAGTCATCTGCGAACGTGGAAAAGGCAGCACGTTCTATTTCACTTTACCTTGTTAGCGGCTTCACAAGACCCGCTGTTCAAATCCGAGTGACCTGCTTTTTCAAGTCACATGGCATTTCGCCCGTTCGGCCATTTTCGCGAACGCCTCAGCCAGAAATCCCGACGCCTCCTCCAGCACCGGCAGGAACGCCGCGTCCCGGCTGGCTTTGGCATCCAGAATCTGGTTTTCCGTCACGCCGCCTTGCTTGCGCTGCAGCCGCGCATTTTCCTGGCTCCACTGCACGAACCCCGCATAGCGATAGCCCTGCATCAGCTTGAGCGATTCCGGTTCCGCCAGAAGATCCCGGTACAGCGATTCCGCCTCACGCACGAATCTCTGTTTGCCATCTCTCGCACCATTTCCGGAACCGGCATGCTGTGTCCGGAGCCGCACAACCTTTCCATGGATCGTGTGAAACCGTGACTTCATCTCCTGCAAAGCAGCAAGCAGCGCATCGGGGCAGGGCGGGGCGGCGATTTGATCACGGAACCGTTTCTTCCGCTCGCCCACCGTCCCGCGGCAGTGCCGGTGCAGCGCCTCGCGCAGGGTGCGGTTTTCAACGCCGGGTATGGGAATCCCGCCTTCGGTCGCGTTGATCACATCGGCGGCGCCGCCGATGACCTCCGCGAACCGGTTGCGATAGGCGTCGAGCGCCAGCGTGGTCGCGGCCGGTTGGCCGAACACATCGCTCAGCGTGCCCAGCGATTCCGCGTAGCCTTCGAACTTTTGCTGCTCCAGGGATTGCACCGGCAGCCGTTCGTTGACCCGGTCACAATGAAATTGGTCATAAAACGAGCCGGAGCAATGCATGCGCGTGCGGTCGAACGCCAGATCCTGCCCGGTCAGGATGATGGGCGTGCAGCCCAAGTGGCGCGCAAACTGATACGCCGCGTGCGCCACCGACAACACCGTGCCCAGCGATCCGTGCGCCAGATGGTTGCGCGCCAGCCACTGCGACAGCGCCGCGCCGGACTCCGCCGCCAGCCTGTGCCCGGCAAAACATTCGACGATGTCCGCGGGAACGCAGGGGTCGTACACCAGCCACAGGTCCGGCTCCGGCGCTCCCGGCCCGAACGCCCTGAGCGTGGAGCGATCCGGATCGTTGGCCATCACGAAGTCCGGCCGGATGCCCGCGTTCCGCAGCGCCTTCAAAGCAGTAGCGACGGTGACGATCAACGCCTTGTCCCCGGCGGATTTGAGCAGCGCCGCGTTTTTATCGAGCGACGGTCCGGCGGACACCACGACACAGGGCACGCCGGAAAGGCTGTCTTGCAATTGAGCGATCCCCGGACTGTCGAGCAGCGCATCCCAGTTTTCCAGAATGTTGCGGTAAAACGACTGCGAAAACGCCGCCTTGGTGGCCAGATCGATGCGGCTTTCGCGCAACGCCTTGTCCAGATTTAATCCGAGAGCGGCGTAGTAGTCCGCCTCCGCATCGACAAGCGGCTTGAACGCGACCGCGACATGCCCGTTCAGGCCGAACTCCGTGCGCGCGTCCCCCAGAACGGCGTTCACCTCGTCCGGCCGGATTCCCACGTGCAGGCGCACGCCCGGATGCGCGAGCACCGGCGTCAGGTCGCTGTGCGTGAGCGCCAGATGCGCGACTTCGATTTCCTTTTCGACGATGAACACACGCGCCGACGGCGGAATCCGTTTGACCAGTTCCACAAGGTGGTATCCCAGTCCCAGCCCGGTCACCCAGAAATGCAGCGAACCCTGGATATCCAGAGAATCGGCGAACCGCTCCGCCTCCTTGACGGGATCGTAAGAGCTGTGCAGGGTCTTGCGGCTGCCGTCCGCATGCAGGTAAAACAGAGCCGTGGCACCGGAGCGCGAAGGCTCCGCTTCATAACGCCCGGACGGGCGCACCGATTCCAGCCGCCGCGCCAGTTCCGGCTGCGTCTGATTCAGAAGCGCAAGATTGCTTTTGAAGAGTTCCAGGGCAGGCATCAACACAGATGAGAAGAATCGTTTCCCGGCGGGCAGCCGGGAACTGGAAGCAGACCGGTGTTCAGCGCGTGGCCGAAAGGTACAGCAGTTCCCAGGTCGCGGGCACGCCGCCGTCGATGGCGAAGCGTTTGTCGTGCGCACGCATCGTCCGCCGCAGCCCGCCCGCGGAAAACAGCCTGAGCGGCGCCGCGCCCATCTGCTGCAGGTTGCGCATCAGCGCCAGCGTGTCGGGAAAATGCGTGCGCCGCATCTCGCTGCGGCTTGCGGCGATCTCGAATCCCGCCGTCTCAAGCGCGGTTTTCCATTCTTCAAGCGAAAGCAGATGCGCCGGGCTGGGCATCCCGGCGGTTTCCCGGAATTCCCGCAGCGTTCCGGGACCGAAGGTGCTGAACAGAATCCGGCCGCCGGGAACCAGGGCCGTATGAAACCGCTTGAGCGTCTGCCCGTTCGTTTCGAACCACTGGAACACCGCGTTGCCCGCAATGAGACCGGTTTCGGAAAAGTCGAGCTTTTCCGCGTTTCCGGGCAGGATCTGCGTTGCCTCCGGCAGAGCCAGACGCGATTGCAGGTAGGCGATCATTCCCGGCGCGATGTCGTTGAGCACCAGCCGCCGCGGCGTGCGGGCCAGTAGATGGCGGGTGAACAACCCGGTGCCGCAGCCCACTTCGGTGACGTGATCCGGCAGCGAATCCGGCAGATACTCCGCCAGCTTTTCCGCCATGACGCGCTGCAGCCCGGCATGCCGTTCGTAATGCTCGGCGTGGCGGGAGAAACTGCGGCTGACCTGAAACTGCATGTCTGTGGGCACGATCGCGTTTTCTCGTTACGGCCGGGACGGTTCCGCCCCGCGTTTGGAATCAGTCATTTTCCCCGGATTGTACCGGAGTTTGAACGGGAATCCCAGCCTTTCCGGAGCGTCAGCGGAAATCGGTGGCGCGCCGCATGGGATGGATCTGCCGCGTGACCGTGGCCGGAAGCTGAATCGAGAAGGTGGAGCCTTTGCCCAGCTTGCTCTGCACCGTGATGTCGCCGCCCATCATGCGGCAGAACCGGCGGCTGATCGCCAGTCCCAGCCCGGTGCCGCCGAATTTGCGCGCGTTGGAGGGGTCGATCTGGGAAAAATCGGAAAACAGCTTTTTCAACTCGAACGGGGAGATGCCGATTCCGGTATCGGAAATGTGAAAACGAATCCATTCCACATCGTCCTGCATCTCTCTCAGGATTTTCAGCTCGATCGTGCCGTTCTCGGTGAACTTGCAGGCGTTGCTCATCAGGTTGAACAGCATCTGCTTGACCCGGACGATGTCCGCGTTCATGTTGCCCAGCGCTTCCAGTTCAGGCAGGATCAGCTGGTTGTTGTTTTTCTCCGCCAGCGGCTGGATCGTTTCCACCACCTCCCGCACCAGGTCCGCAATGCTGAACACTTCCAGGTTGATCTCCATCTTGCCCGCTTCGATCTTGGACAGGTCGAGGATGTCGTTGATCAGCGCCAGCAGGTGCTTGCCCGCCGTGTTGATCTTTTCCAGGTCCGATTCGAATTCTTCCAGCCCCTGATCGCGCGCGTCCTCGGCCAGCATCTCGCTGTAGCCGATGATGGCGTTCATCGGCGTTCTCAGTTCGTGGCTCATATTGGCGAGAAAGCTGGATTTGGCCCGGCTCGCTTCCAGCGCCTTGTCGCGCGCGTGGATCAGCTCGAAGTTCGCGCCCTGCAGGTCGCTCACCAGCTTGGCGTTGCGGATCGCCACCGACGCCTGCGACGCCAGCGACTCCACCAGCCGCTGGCTCTCTGGCGAGAAGGGGACCACCTTGACCCTGTTTTTCGGATCGCGCGCGTTCAACAGCTGCAGCACGCCGATCACCTTGCTTTCCGGGTCGCGCAGCGGCACCACCAGCATGGACTGAGTGCGGTAGTTTTCCCGCTCGTCGAATTTCCGCGGTCCCGTGAAATCGAACTGATCGAATTTGTACACGTCGGGAATGAGGAACGGCACGCCGTGCAGCGCCACGTAAGCCGATACGTTGGACTCGTCCAGCTCGACGGGAGGGAAGGGGATCTTTTCTCCGTCCCGGCCGCCCATATGAATGCCGAGCGTGTCGTTCTGCACGATCTTGAAGTGCAGCGCGTTCTTTTCCAGCGTGTACAGCGTGCCGCCGTCCGCGCCGGTGAGCGTGCGCGCCTCTTTGAGGATCACATCGAGCAGCGAGTTGAGATGCAGCTCGCCCGACAGCGCCCGTCCGATATCCGAAAGCCGCTGCACCTGATTCATCAGGTTGAATTTGCCCGCATCGTTTTTTTCGGTCCGACCTGCGCCGTTGCGCGCTTTGCGTGGCAAAGACACCGGCACGCCGGCCTGCAGCCGCGGATCGGCGATCCAGCCTTCCGTTTGAATCAAAGGATGCCCGTTACCGGGAAGCCGGTTGCCCGGCTTTTTGTGGACGTACGCCCAGGCCGCCTGCACCGCGCACAGCACCGCGTCGAGCCGGTCCCCGGAAGCGTCCGCGATCAATTCCCGCACGATCTTCGGCGGCACCCGGACCGGAAAGCCGAATTCGGCCGCCAGCGCGGCAGAGCGGATTCCCTTGATGATAGCCTTGCGTTCCTTTTCCTCGCTGGCGCCGCCCCGATTGTTGTCGCTCTTGTATTTTCCAGCAAACCGGCGCGCGATGAGAGCCGGGTACGCCTCGACGACGATGCGCCGGTCCGCGTTCGCATGCAGGGGCGGCACCGAGACGCCCGCTTTGAGAAGCCTCGGCGCTGCTTCGAAAAACATCTTGCCCACTGGAGGACGGACCAGCTTGAGCGGGCTTTTCGCCTCGGCCCAAACATCCGTCAGCCGCAGCGGTTCCTTGTCTCCCTTTGCGCGCTTTTTCTGATACTGGCGGATCTTCTTTTCGAATCCCTCTTTTTCCATGCGCGCCACCGCGCGCACATAGCGCGGCCACGCATCAGGGAGCTTGACCGCCTGCAGGAACGGCGCGGGCAGTCCGAAAGGCAGGTCCATGCCCGCCCACCAGGCCCCTTTGCGCTTCAGGAACGCCTCGAAATCCTCGAACCCTTCCAGCGCTTCGATTGTTTCCACGACCAGCCCGGAATCTTTTTTGAACACGGCGTGGGCGCAGGTGATCGGTTTGCCGGGGCGGGGTGCGCTGGTGAAGTCGATGCCGAAAATTTTCATGGAGTCATGGAGTCTGGCAACCGGGGTGGCGCAATCGTTCCGCCAGCCGCCGGATCAGCGGTGCGGGAGAATGCCCCGCGCCGGGAAGGATTTCCAGTGCGGGAATGAGTTGCTTCAGGCGGACCGCGTCGAGAAACGGGTCCCGATCGCCCAATAAAGCGGTGAATCCCGCCGCGTCGTCCGCGGACGCTTGCGCCGCCCGTAAAAACTCAAGGCCGTTCAACAGCACGGCGGCGTCCGGCAGGGAATCCAGATCGGAACCGGTGAACGCAAGACCGCAATCCGCGTGAAAGTCCAACAGGGGGGAACGCTCCTCCGGGTTTCGCGTCAGCACCCTGATGAGGTATTTTAGTTTGGTTTCAGGCGTTTTGCCACCCCTATCCTGTTCCCGGCAGAATCCGAGGATGGGAGCGAGCAGCGCGCGTTTTGTGTTTTCCGGTAAAAACGCCTGGTGGGTCAAAAGCCACAGGCTTCCCAGCGAATAACCGATGTAAAGATCCGCCCGCACCGACTGCAACAGCGTTCGCGCTTCGGCGGCATCGGCGGGATCGTTCGGGACGAGCACGTTCACCGTGGCGGCGGGAAACGATTCGCGAATCATGCGGGCGAACCACTCGGACGGGATCGCCCAGCCCGCGGCCGCCGCGATGTTCACCGCGTGTCCCCGTTTCCCAGGATGGCGAGCACGTCCTCAAGCTGTTCGCGGGTGACGTCCGCGTGCAGCGACACGCGCAGCCGCGCCGTGCCTGCCGGAACCGTGGGCGGACGCACCGCGCCCACGAGAATGCCTTTCTCCAGCAAAGCGTCGCGCAGCTTCAGCACCCGTGCTGAATCGCCTGCGAGGACGGGCACGATGGGCGAATCCCCGCCGATCGTGGTCCAGCCTTTCGCTTTGAGTCGTTCACGGAACCAGCGGGACAGCATCCGCAACTCTTTACGCTCTTTCCCGGCCACCTGGACGATGTTGAGCGCTTCAATAGCCGCGCCCGCCTGCGCCGGAGACAAAAAAGTCGAGTAGATGAACTCACCGGCGCGGTTGGTCAGGTAATCGATCACCGCCGGTGAAGAACTCAGCACGTAGGCCCCCATGCTGGCGAGCGCCTTTCCCAGCGTGCCGACCAGGATATCGACGTCCTCCAGCACGCCCGCCTCTTCGGCGAGACCGCCGCCGGTCGGCCCGTACACGCCCGTGCCGTGCGCTTCGTCCAGCACCCAGACGAAATCGTATTTCTTTTTCAGCGCCGCGAGTTGATTCAGATCCGGGTGATCGCCGTCCATGCTGAACACGCTCTCCGTCACCACGAACAGGGTTTCGTGGCCGCCACGGTTGTCTTCAAGCAGCAGTTCCAGGTGGTTGAGATCCAGATGCCGGTAGCGCTTGAAGCGCGCCGGTCCGCGCGTCAGCGCCTGCACGATCGAGTGGTGCACCAGCTTGTCCGCCAGGACGCAGTCGTTTTTTCCCGGCAGGTGGTGGATGACCGCCTGATTGGCGAGAAACCCGGCGTTGAACAGCATCCCGTGCGGCTTGCCCTTCCAGCGGCGCAGCCGGTCCAGCAGCTCCTGATGGCAGGGCATGAAACCCGCTAGCAGGGGAGAGGCCCCGCTGCCCGCGCCGTACTGTTCCGCCGCCCGCCGCGCCCCGGCCAGCACATCCGGATGCGTGCGCAGGCGCAGGTAGTCGTTGGAACACAGGTCGAGCCGCACCCCCTGACGCAGAACCACCCGGCGTTCCAGGTTTTCCCGCCGCAGCCGCTCCAGTTCCTTTTGCAGCCGTTCGTTCAAAGAATCCATCGACACTTCAGGATCGGACGTGTTATCGTCCCCGGTTTAAAGTGAAAACGGCACCCCTCATTATTCGTGTCATGCAGACGATCGACGACACAGGCAAAGTCTGGTTTCCCGGCACATTCTCACCCGAATACGCGGTGCGCGTCGGCAACACCGTACTCGTTCCCGGAAAAACGGAGGATGAAACCATTCATTGCTGGGTCGCGGCGGACGCGCTTTGCGTCGACTGCCACGATCCCGGCAATCAGCGGCGAACCGCCCGGCGTCTGCCCCTGTCCCTGCCCGCAAAGCAGAAAGCGACGCTGTTCGCGGGTTTTGAAAACACACAGCACGCGGATGTGGCGGTGATCACGCACCGGGATGCGGGGGTGGAGGAAGTCGTGATGGAAGGGGAGGACTACCGCAGCCGCTCGCTCGGCACTCTCGATTCCGCGGCTTTCTGGCGGCTGGCCTTTCCATAGGTCGCCGGTGCCTGACGCGACTCAATGTTTGCGGTCGCGCACCAGCCTCGTGGCGTGGTTCTCCTTGTTGGATTTTGCGACGTATTCGGTGTCCCCGTCCCTCAGATCGACCCGCAGCACCTCGCCGTTTTCATTCACATCGCTCGTCCACAGGTAATGCGAGCATTTGGGAACGAACACCGTGGAGATGTGGACGTCGTTGGATTCCCAGTCCAGCGACGTGTATTCAGGATCGTAAAGGCTCAGCGCCTCCTCTTTCGTCGGCAGCCGCCAGTCGGCGTGTCCGCCCGCGTAGACCTGCTTCATCAGCAGAACATAGCTCTGCGCGTCCTGCCAGTTCGACCAGCGCCCCAGATCCTGGTAGGAATCCTTGGGCAGCCAGTCCTTCTGATTCACGGAATCGGTGATGACACCGCTGGGATTGTCATGAAACCGGTCTTTTGCATCCATGTGCACGCAATACGATGAGGTGTTCGGGTAAGGGTTTCTGTTGAACCGGTTGAAAAGACTATCATTTTTGCCTATGCACCGCAACCCGTACGACTCTGCACGCGCTCGCGGAACCTTCCGCATAGGGAACGGGTCAACTCTCCGGGCACGGCCTCGCCGATCGGCCTGCCGTCGGCGGCACGCACCGGCAGGATTTCGATGGCGGAATTGGTGAGAAACACCTCGTCGGCGCGGTACACGTCGTCCGCCAGCAGCCCGGTTTCATCGCAGGGGACGCCGCTCTCCCGCGCCAGTTCCAGCACCACCTGACGCGTGATGCCGGGCAGCACATGCGGGTCCAGAGCCGGCGTCTTGAGACGCCCCTCCTTCACGAGAAAGAGATTGCTCATCGTGCCTTCCGTGATGCGTCCGCCCGGGTCCATGAAGATCCCTTCCTCGGCGCTACGTCTCGCCGCCAGTTCGCGGATGACGATGTGCGAGAGGTAGTTGCAGGATTTCACCTGGGCGTCGAGGCCGCTGGTCCGCACCGCGCTTCTGGGAAACAGGGCGATGCGCACGCCCTCGGTGTACGCCGTTTCCGGCAGGGGAGGCAGCGGCCGGGTCAGCACCACCCAGGTCGGCGCGGCGGTGTCGTCGATCGCCGGCCCCGCCGCCTGCACGCCGCGGCTGACCATCAGGCGCACGATGGTGTCCGGGCATGCATTGATGCCGACGGTTGTTAGAACTGCGGATTCCAGTTCTTTGTCGGTCACCGGCAGTTCGAGAAAGATCATCTCCAGCGAGCGGCGCAATCTATGAAGGTGTTCGTCCAGACAGAACACCCGGCCGCCGTAGGCGCGCATCGTTTCGAACAGGCCGTCGCCATACAGAAAGCCCCGGTCCAGCACCGAGATCCGGGCGGAGCGTTCGGGGTGAAACAGGCCGTTCACATGGACGATGCCGCCCGTCACGGGGTCCCCCGTCCCGCCGACAACACCTCGATGAGCGCCGCGGCCTTGTCCAGCGTCTCCTGGTACTCCCTTTCCGGATGCGAGTCCGCCACGATGCCCGCGCCCGCGTGAAAATACGCCTTGCCGCTTTTGAGCAGGATCGTGCGGATCAGGATGTTGAGGTCCAGGTGCGGCGCGAAACCGATGTAGCCGAACGATCCGGAGTAGGGGCCGCGCGCGTCCGGCTCCAGCTCGTTGATGATTTCCATGCAGCGCACCTTGGGACAGCCGGTGATCGTGCCGCCCGGAAACACGGCGCGCAGGATGTCGCGCACGGTCACGCCGGATCTGAGGTCGCCCTCGATGTTGGAGACGATGTGGTGCACGTGGGAATACTGTTCCAGAAACATCAGGTCCGTCACCCGCACGCCGCCCTCGACGCACAGCCGCCCCAGGTCGTTGCGTTCCAGGTCGACCAGCATCAGATGCTCGGCCCGTTCCTTTTCATTGAGCATGAGCTCGCGAGAGAGATGCGCGTCCTTCTCCGCGTCGCCGCCGCGCGGACGGGTGCCCGCGATGGGGCGCGTCTCGATCTTCGATCCCGCCACCTTGACAAGGCGTTCCGGCGAACAGCTCACGATCGCCCAGTCCTTGAACTTGAGGTAGCCCGAAAAGGGCGAGGGGTTGACGCGCCGCAGACGGGAGAACAGCTCCATCGGCCCGTCGCGGGTGTCGAGCTCGAACCGCTGCGCGATGTTGGCCTGGTAGATGTCGCCGTCGCGGATGTAGGCCTTGGCTTTCTCAACACGCTGCATGTATTCCTCGCGCGACATGTTGGCGCGCAGCCCGTTGCCCGTGGTGCCGACCGGCTGCGCTGCATTTTTCGGCACACTATTGTGGCCGTTGTGCTGGGCGAACGCCCGGTGCACCCGCTGTGCCATGCCCTGAACTTCCCGCACGCGCGCGTCGTAATCGGCGTCGGTGCCGTCGTTCACATCGGAGGCGATCATCTTCAACACACGCTCGCTGTGGTCGTACACGAACAGGGCGTCCACCTGCATGAAGCGCAGGTCCGGCAGCTTAAGGTCGTCGCGCTTGCGCGGCGGCAGCGTTTCAAACCACTCCGCCACCTCGTAGCCAATATAACCGACCCAGCCGCCCCAGAAATGCGGCAGGTAATCCACCGCCGCAACCGATACGTCGAAATCGAGCAGGTTCCAGCCCGACGCCGGGCCGCCGGCGATGCGATCCGTTCCGTCCGGCAGGATCACCGTCGTCACGCCGTCCTGGATGTGGACGCCGCGTGAGTTGGAGATCCCCAGAATCGTGTAGCGGGCGGTCGCATCCGGCCCTTTGCCGCTGTCGAAGATGAACGAGTCCGCCGAATCGCCGAACAGCGCGCGGTGCAGGCGCACGGGATCGAACGTCTGCATCGGCATTTCCAGGCAGACCGGCACGCGGCTGGATTTCCGGCACAACTCGGCGTAGCGCTGCCGGTCGGGTTGGATTTGCATGATCAAGAGCCCGCTGGACAGGTGTTCATTCGTATCTCAGCGCTTCGATGGGGTTGAGATTGGCCGCTTTGCTGGCGGGGTAGTAGCCGAAAAACACGCCCACGCCCACCGAAAAACCGAACGCCAGCAGGATGGACTGCATGGAGATGATCGTGTCCCAGCCGCCCAGGGAGGACACCCCCTTGGAGATGAAGATTCCGAGCAGGATGCCGATGCCGCCGCCCAGAAAACTCATGACCACCGACTCGATGAGAAACTGCTCCAGGATTTCCCGCTTTTTGGCGCCGATGGCTTTGCGGATGCCGATCTCGCGCGTCCGTTCGGTGACGGACACCAGCATGATGTTCATGATGCCGATGCCGCCGACCATCAGCGAGATGAACGCGATGCCGCCCAGCAGGTAGGTGAAGGTTTTCGCCGCTTCGCCCCAGCTGTTCAGCCACTCGGACGAATTCTGCACGTGAAAATCGCTGTCCTCGCCCTCGCGAATGTTGTGCCGGAGACGCAGCAGCAGTTCGATCTCCTGCTTGATGATCTCAAGATCCTCGATGTGCGCCGCCTGCACGTCGATGGACTGAACGTGATCCATGCCGAACAGGCGCTTCTGCGCCGTGGTGACCGGGATGAAGATCTGATCGTCCGGGTCGAACCAGCTGAGCGCCCCCTTCGCCTCCATCATGCCGATGACGAGATAATTCTTGCCGTCCACTTTCAGCGATTTGCCGATCGGGTCCGTGTCTTCGAACAGATTCTTCACCACCGTCGCTCCGAGCACCGCCACCTGGCGCGCCGTCTGCACTTCGTCGGCGTTGAAATAGCGGCCGCGGTCGATGGTGAAATTCGCCAGCCGCGCGTAGTCCTCGCCCGTCCCGCGCACCGTGGTGTTGGAATTCTTGTTGCCGAACTTGAGCTGCTTCGACTGGTACACCTGCGGCGCGACTCCCGTGATGAGGGGCACGCTCTGCTCGATCGCCCTGGAATCCGCATAGGTCAGCGTCAGCACCCTATCGGACGAAACGTGGCGCGTCTTTTTGTGCCCCGGCCGTATGGAGATCAGGTTGGTGCCGAACTTGGAAATCGTGCTCAGCGTCGACTGCCGCGCCCCCTCGCCGATGGAGATCATCGAGATCACCGACGCCACGCCGATGATGATGCCCAGCGTCGTCAGGAACGTGCGCAGCTTGTTGGCCACCAGCGAGCGCAGCGCCATGCGGATGAGGTCCCAGATCAGCATCAGACCGCAAGCTCCTCTTTGAGCGAATCGGCCACGATCTGCCCGTCCCTCATATTGATGATGCGCCGTGCGTGCCGGGCGACTTCCATCTCATGCGTCACCAGAACCATCAGCACGCCTTCCGCGTTGAGCCGGTTGAAGATAGCCATGATCTCCTCACCGGTGGTCGTATCCAGGTTGCCCGTGGGTTCGTCCGCCAGCACGATGGCGGGATCGTTGACGATGGCGCGCGCGATCGCCACGCGCTGCCGCTCGCCGCCGGAAAGCTCCGCCGGCTTGTGCTTCGCCCGTTCCGCCAGGCCGACCCGGTCCAGGGCCGCCATCGCTTTCTCCCGCGCACGCGCAACCCGGCCGTAGAGCAGCGGCAGCTCGATGTTTTCCAGCGCCGACGCCCTCGGCAGCAGGTTGAAGCTCTGGAACACGAACCCGATCCTGCGGTTGCGCACCTCGGCCAGCTCGTTGGAGCTGAGCGTCTGGATATCGTAATCCCCCAGACGGTACGTCCCGGAAGAGGGCAGGTCGAGACAGCCCAGCAGGTTCATCAGCGTGGACTTGCCGCTGCCCGAAGGTCCCATGATCGCCGCGAACTCGCCCGGCGCAAAGCTGAACGTGGCGTTCACCAGCGCATGCACGTCCTCATTGCCGAGGCGGTAGGTTTTCGAGAGGTTGATGACGTCGATCAAACGGGCACCCTGGATTGTGAATTCTGGATCGCCGCCCCGGCCCGGCCCGCCGGAAGACAACGGTTTACAAGCATTATCTCAACCGGCAAACAGCATACGCAACAAAGAAATAAAAGCGTTTCGGAGGATGGAAACGGCCTGCGATCCCTTTCTCAATCCGAAAAAACCATCTCCTGTCCAAAGCCTGACCCGAATCAAACAAGGAGGCATTATGCTGAGCCAAATGAATGAAGGAAACATCACTCACAGGGGAGAACAAGACATGAACACCGGACTCGCCAGCGTCATCTGGAAGCTCAAAGAGGAACTGCGCGCCAAAGAGCAGGTCATCGAAATACAGGGAAAGCTGATCGAAAAACTGGAAATGGAAAAGGAGGACTGCAAAGCCCGGCTCGGCAAGGAGGAGTACAAGGAATTCTGGGAAAACGTTTCTTATTAACGAATGCGGGAAAGGGACTGAAAATGACCCGACTTTTCAATCGGCACAAGCGCAAAGCGTTTTACCTTTATCTGGACATAATGAGGATCAAATACGGTCTGCATGCGCACGCGTTTTTCAGAACGCGGCGCAAGCATCTCTCGCACGCACCGCTCAAACAGAACGCCTGATGCCCACGCACAGCAGACGTTCATCCGCATTATCCCGGTAAACCGGCAGAATCCGGATTCCGTCCGGATTTCTGCCAGCCTGTCTGATATCTCATACCCCAAAACAATGGAATAACAGATGGATTCGAGCAACCCGCGGTTTTTCAACGGCCGGTCTTTGGCATGCGGTTTGCTGAAATACCATTGACAATTGGGAACCTACCGGAGCCTCCATGACCACGATCCTGATGAATCCGCTGGTTTTTTTCTGCCTTCTGCTGACTTCTCTTTTCAGTGATTTTTACGCATATGTATCGATTTCGATAGAGAGGTCAAAAACACCTCAGGAACGCATGGCCCAGATCCCCACCGAAGGGGGCTGGACGCCGCTGCATTTTGCCGCTGCACGGGGAGAGCTGGAAGAGGCGCGCCGTCTCATCAACGAAGGAGCGCGGCTGGAAGCGAGGAACAACCGCTACCGGACTCCCATCTACGAAGCGTCGAAGAGAGGACACCTCGATGTCGTGAACCTGCTTCTGGATCGGGGCGCCGATCCCAACATTCACGGTATCAACGGGAATTATCCCCTGCATGTCGCGGCGTATTACAATCACCCGGAAATCGTGAAAACCCTGCTCAAGCATGGGGTTGAAGTGGATGTGAGAAACAACATCGGGAAAACCCCGCTGATCGACGCTGCGTTTCAGGAATGGCACAAAGACGATCAGATCGTCCGCATACTGGTGGAGAATGGCGCGGACATTCACGCAGCTTCGAATCGGGGCTGCCAGGCCATCTACTGCGCGGTTCAGACAAACAACATTCCCGTGGTCGCCTATCTGTTGGGGCAGGGTGCCGATCCCAACTACGCGCATCCCGGCGGAACCTCAAACCTGGACTACACCGCCTTCGAGGGGTATGTGGAGGTCGCCGAAATGCTGCTCAAGCACGGTGCCGACCCGAACAAACTGTTCAAGAAAATCAAAACGCCGCTTCAAATTGCGATCGAAAAAAACCATCCGGAAATGGTTGGATTGCTATTACGATACAAGGCCAATCCGAACATGAAGGACAATCATGGCTTGACGGCTCTTTACTTTGCAGTCTGGAAACAGGATTCCAATATGGTGGGAGAGTTGCTCAAGCACGGCGCCAATCCGGCTCTGGGTGCGAAAGGATTGACGCCATTGAGGCTGGCGCATTTCCGGTTTGATGAAGAGATGGTGATGAAAATCCTGCAACATGAAGACACATCAAAAACCAGCGCGTGAGATCTCATGAAAGCAAGACCTCCCGTAATCATCGCAACTGTGGAAATGGTCCTGGCAGTTCTTGCGGGGCTCGTCAGTCTGTTCGCTTTCTTTTTTGCATTCATTGCCTCAGACTACATGATCATGCCTTACCTGGAAATGCAGTATGAGTCGGCTGGACGGGCTCTGGGGTCTCTCTGGTCCTACGGGGCTTTGGCTCTCTCGTTGTGGCTCGCGGCCGAGCCCTTCTCAAGAATTTTCACGGTAAATGGTATTACCAGCTGATCCCACCCGTTACCGTTGCTCTTTCTATCTCTCTGGAAAAAGCTTTACTTTAAACCCGGCCGCATCAAATCACCCCGCGATGGCCCTCACCCCACGTTTTCGGCTTCCATGCTGCTGATGAACGCATCGGCCTCCGCGATGGACTGCTCCATCTCCTTGATGAGTGAATTCACGTCCGTCTCCACCGCCACCAGCTCTTCCTGCAGCGAGGCGATGGCCGCCGCGTTGAGGTTGTGCTTCAGCGTCAGCACCTGGTTCTTGAACGAGGACAGCACCGGCTGGATCTTCTTCTCGGCGCGTTTCATGGCGTTGATGAGCTTGCCGTAGCGGCGCTTGGTACTGTTGAGTTTCGACTGGCTGTTGCGCTTCATCTTGGCGTTGGTGAACTGTTCCAGCTCGGTTTCCCATTCATCGAACAACGCGCCCGCGACGTGCTCCACTTTATCGATGCGATCGCGCACGTCCTCGGCTTTCTCCTCGCTGTCCTCATAAGCGGCGTTGATCTTTTTGTATTTGTCCTCCAGCTTGCCGCCCTTGAAGTTCATCACCACCGTGAACTCTTCCAGCGCATCCTTGAACTGTTCCTTGGCGTCCGTCTGCGAATCGCGCGCCGCCTCGATGCGGTCCACCAGGATGTCCCGCTTGTGCGTGCCGAATTTTTCCATGGTGTTGTAATACATGCTCTGGCAGCCGCCCATCAGCCAGGGGACCAGAGAAATCAGAAAAGCCAGTCGCAGATGTCTGTTCGTATTCATGGGAGACGGTGTCCTCGCAGAGTTATAAAGGGGTTGTCGAATTGCCATCCGGTTGAATTAAAGGGCATGAACCAAATCATACAAAATTTTTCTATCGTATGGACATTTTTTTCATGCGGCGGACCGCACACCGCGTCAGTAGTCCCATTCCATGTTGATGCCCAGACGCGATTCGGAATTGGCGCCGATGTCGCTTTCCACTTTGACGTTGGGGGTGATCTCGTATTCCACCACCGCGGAGCTCTGCTCGGTGTTCAGCCCCTGCTTGACGCCCACGTACACGCCCTCGGCGACGTATTTCCCGGCTTCCACGCCGGGCCCGGAATCGCCGGTGCCGCCGCCGAATTTCAACGTGTCCAGCCCCAGCGACCCGCGCACCTCGTCCATGATGCCCGGCCCCTGGCCGCCCAGCCCCGCCAGCTGCGCCGCCGAATTGGCGAGCTGCACCGCTTCCAGCGGCGTCATCGCGCCGGCGGTCTTGTCGAACAGCAGCCGCGCCAGGATTTCATCCTGCGGCAGTTCCGGCGTGGAGGCGAGCTGGATCTTCGGGTTGCCCGCCGGGCCCTTGACGATCACATGCAGGGTCACGTCCTTCCAGGGAATGTCGGCCTGAAAATCCAGCAGCGGATCGCGGCGCGGCACCCCGTCGAACGAGACCACGCCCTTGTTGAACGTCACCTTGCGGCTGAGCAGGTCCATCGATCCCTTGCGCATTTCGAACACGCCGTCCACCGAAGGATTCAGCGACGTGCCGGTCACGTGCAGGTCTCCGGCGAGCTGCGTGTCCAGCCCGCGGCCGCGCACGAACAGTGGGTTCGGCGTCCTGACCTTGATATCGAGGCCGATCTCCATCTCCGGTTCTTTTTCTTTCTCCGGCGGTTCCGCCTCTCCGGACGCTTTGCCGGTTTTTTTCTTCGCTTCCTCCACATCCAGCACCACCACGCTGGGCGGCAGCGTGTTGGGCAGGAACACCTCGACCTTGTTGAGCACGATCTCTCCGGCAAGCTGTGCTTTTTTGAGCGGGCCCTTGAAATTGAGTCCGCTGCTCACCACCGCGTTCAGCGTGTCCATCGCCACCAGCTGCGCCTTGTCGGTTTTCACGGACAGGTCGGCGAGGATGTTTTCCATATCGGAGAAATCCACCTTGCCGGACGCGTTCAGGCTGCCGCCGTTGGGCGTTTTGCCGGAGAACGTTTCCAGGTTCACGCCTTTCATGTCGCCTTGCACTTTCAGCTTCATGGCCTGGATCAGCGTGCCGAACTGCACGCTTTCGAACTGGCCGTCGTCCATCGACACGTTCGCCTTCACGTCCGGCTGTTTGAGCGTGCCGGACACGTCCGCATTGAGGTTCACCGTTCCCTTGACCTGGTCGCCGTTGGGGAAGAGCAGGTCGTTCAGCCGGTCGAGCACGACTTTCCCCAGCGCTTTGGCCTTGAAATTCGCACCGGGCGGCAGTTCGAAGCCGAACGGCCCCTGCTTGAGAGTCAGCGGCACGCTCGCATCCACATCGAAGTTGCCCGCCGGCGGCTGCAGCGCCGCAAGCTTCAGCGTCGCCGCCTGTCCCGTCCAGTCCGCCTGCACGTCGACCTTCGCGGCGGGAAAATCACTCAGCGCGCCCGCCTTGATGTCCCGCATCGCCAGCCGCACCTTGGCGCCGGGATTTTCCTGCCGCGTCGAAAGCGTGACCATGCCGTCCAGCCTGCCCGAAAGATCCAGCGTCGGGCTGGCCACGTTCGCCAGCGCCAGCGGCATCTTTTCGATCACCACCTTGGCGTTTGCGCTCGCCGCGTCCATCGAGAAATCGGAAGCGATCTTGCCGTCCCGGATCGCCAGCACGAAATCTTTTAGTGACATATTTCCCTGCGACATCGTGAACGTCGCCGGACGCACGGTCTTGAAGGGAATCTTCACCGCCTCGCCTTCGAAGCTGTTGAGCCGCACCGTCTGCCCGGTGTCCGCCACCGTCACCACCCCGTCGGAATTGAGTGAAAGCTCCGGGCCGTCGGTCTGCGCCGCCACCGTCGCCAGCGTGAAATCCAGCTTGTCGAGCCCGCCTTTCGCCGTGAGGTTCAGCGTCTTGACCGTGGCCGCCGGATTCTTCACCCCGGCCACCGCGACGCGGCTGTCCAGCTTGAGCCTGCCCGTTGCATCGAGAACCGTGCCGTCCACATCGACCTTCGCCACTTCGAGCGGAGACTCGCCCGCCAGCTTGAGATTTTTCCCCCGCACCGCGAATGTCACGTCCTGCCCGTTTTTATCCACGAGATCGGCCTTGAAGTTGAGTTCGCCCGACAGGTTCTGCTTCGCCAGCCGGTTGATGCCGGCAAAGTCGTCCACGCCGCCGCGCAGCGTGCCGCTCGCCGTTCCCTTCTTCAGCGCCACCTTCAGCACGCCCTCGATGTTCGCCCCCAGCGAGGCGAGGCGAAGATCGTCCAGGTGCAGGTGCTCGTTGTTTTTCATCGCGAAGCGGGTGGAAACCGTGGCCGGGATGTTGTCCGCTTCGGCTTCGACCTTGAGCGTTCCTTTGGGATTCTTTGCCAGATCGCTCGCGGTCAGATCGACCGCCGTCTGGATCGGCCGCCCGTCGAACACCAGGTTCCGGCTGGCGACCTGAACCTTCACGGACGGAGATTCCACCGTTCCCCGGGCGCTGCCCTTCATGGCGATTCCGCCGGTGACCGGCTGCTTCAGCGCCTCGGCCAGCCGCGCAAGATCGTCCACGATCACCGACCAGTCGGCGGCGACGGTCTGATCCGGTTTCAGGTTCGCGTTCAGCTCCGTTTCCACAGAGGCGGTGCGGACCGTGAGCGTCTTCACCTGCATCAGCCCGCTTTTTCTCCTCTCCAGTGTTCCGGCGATGTCGACGCGTTGTCCGGTCAGGGCGTCCACCGGCGGATTTTCGGTGACCAGCCCGCGCACCTTCGACGCCAGCTTCACCGTGGCCGCCTGTCCCTTATCCTGGAGCGCGGTATCCAGGTTAAGATCCAGCTTGCCCTTGAGCGGCATGCCCGCCAGCTTGGAGAACGCGCCCAGGTCGGGCAGGGCGATCTGCGTCTTGAGCGCCGCCTGCTGCCCCCATTCGTTGAGGCGTCCGTTCACATCGACGACCACCGTTTTCACCGAAGCGTGGAAGGCATTGAGGTCCACCCGTTGCTTGTCGGCGATCAACCGGCGTTCAGTCTCCAGGTCAACGGATCGAGCGGCAGGTTTTCGAGCGCGGGCGGGCCGCCTTTCGGGATCGCCACACGGCCGTTGCCCGTGAGGGCGAGTTTCGCACCCGGCTGGCCCAGCGGCTTGTCGGGCTTCGCGTTGAGACGCACGAAAATTTCGGGCACCGTCAGGCCCGATGCGCCGAGCGACGCCACCGAAAGTTCCACACCCACGTCCGGTTGGGCAAACGTGCCCGCGGCGTTGCCGGAGACTTCCACTTTCTTCCACGCCACGTCCGGCGCCAGTTCCTGAAACAGCGCATGCGGCCCGGCGAGCAAGCGGTAATCCAGATCCATTTCCTGGCTGTTCGGCTTCACCGTACCGGCCAGGGAAAACTGCCCCGCAGGCGCGTCGATCGTGGTCCGTTCCAGGCGGATATCTCCCGTATCGCTGAGCAGGATGCGCGAAGTCACGCGCACCGCTTCTCCCGCAAGCGGCCGCAGTTTCGGTTCCAGAAGCGCGGTGGCGTTGGCGGTGAGGTTGAGGTCGAGCGCGTAGGCCTCCTTTTCCTTCGCCTGCTCGCGGATCGCCGCCGTGCCCTCGATGCGGAAATCCGGCCCGGCGTTCAGTCCGAACCGGCCTTTCCAGTCCTCGATCAATCCCTTGCCCTGTATGGAGGCGTTCAGCGCAGGCAGGCCGGGCACGGCCAGCGTGCGCACGACGAAACCGCCTTGCGGCTCCTTCGCCACAAGATCGACCGTCAGCATTTTCGTGTCGGGAACGAAGGACACGCTGGTGGTGAGCGAAGCCTGCTTCGCGTCGATGCGGTCCAGCGCCAGTTCCAGAATCGCCCGTTCCCCCATGCCGAGGAAAGCGGCGCGGCTGGCAAAGGTCAGCGTGACGTCTTCCCCCGCCACCGCTTCGGAGAGATGGATGCGCTCGGCGGCGAACCGGTCGACCTCGATGGTGACCGGCAGGCCGGGCGCGCCTCCGGAGGACGGCGGTTCCGGCTCGGGCTGTTTGGGCGGCGTGACCGGAGTGCGCGCCACGTCGATGGTGCCGAACGTCAGTTCGGAAATTTTCAGTCTGCCTTTGAGCAGGGAAGCGGGATGCCAGCGGAACCGGAAACGGTCGATGGTGAGCCAGATGCCCTGGGCATCGGAAAGCCGGATGCCGTTGACTTCCAGGAAGGCGGGCAGCGATGCGTTGAGCGAGTCGAGCTGGACCTGGATATCCGCCGCGGCGGTGGACGATTCGATCAGCTCCACCACGCGCTGCTGTCCCGCGTCGGTCTTGAGGTAAAAAAACAGACCGGCGCCGCCCACCACGATGATGAGCAGGGCGGCGATCACAAGCGTCACGATCATTCGCACAATGGCAATCATGCTTCACCCAAATTAAAACGCCTGGCCGATGCTGATGTAAAAGGCGACCGGGTCGTCGTTCTCCCTGCGGTTGAGCGGGAACGCCAGATCGACGCGCAAGGGGCCGATCTTCGAGTAGTAACGCACTCCCAGACCCACACCCCACTGCAGGTTTTCATCGAACTTGGGCAGTTCCGAATCGTACACATTGCCGCCGTCGATGAAAGGAACGATGCCGAAATCCCGGTAGCGGAAACGCACCTCCGCGCCGACTTCGATCAGGCTGCGGCCGCCCACCGGGTCGTTGATGGCGTCCAGCGGGCCGACGTTCTGAAACTCGTAGCCGCGCACCGACCCGCCGCCGCCGGCAAAGAACCGCTTGTTCGCCGGGATTTCCTGCGTGTCCGCGCCGAAGATCGATCCCAGGCCGACCCGCCCGGCCAGCACCACCTTGTCTTTGCCCACCAGCGCGTGATAGGCCCGGCTGATCACGCGCGTCACGACGAACGCGCCTCCGTCGCCGACCGCGATGGTGTAGGGCGTGACCCTCAGCTCATTGCGAAAGCCGCGCGTGGCGTCCAGCAGGTCGTCCGTCGTGTCGTGCCGCAGCGCCATAGGAAATCCGAAAATCAGAAACTCGTCCTCGCCGTCGCTGTCGGTGATCTTCGAATACTCCGCGCTCAAGCCGCCACTGAAGGAAAGCGTCCTGGTCAGATAGCGCTCGATCCCCAGCGCGCTGGTCACCGCGTCGCGCTCGAACGCGTCCGGATTTTCATTGAGCACTTCGAAGTCGAACAAAAGATCCTGCTTGCGCGACAGAAAATCCGGTTTGCGGAAACTCAGCTTCAGGCTCTTGTCGATCTTGTCGATTTCGTTTTCCACAAGACGCCCGACGCGGCCTGTGATCTTCAGCTTCTCGCCGCGCCCGAACAGGTTGCGATGCCCCCAGTAGGCCTCGATGCCGATGCCCTCCGTGGTCGAGTAATCCGCGCCGAAGCCGAAAAAACGCGCCTGTTTCTCTTTCAGCTTGAGCCGGATGTCCATGGGCTCGTCGAAATACTTTTCCGGGTGTTTCTTTCCGTCCGGCAGCGTCACCTTGATGGAAGAAAACAGATCCATGCCGGCCAGGTCGCTGCGGTACTCCTCCAGCACGCGCGGATCGTAGCGGTCCCCCAGCTTCCACGGCGCCCGCTTGAACACGAAATCTTCGTACGTCCGCTCCAATCCTTCGATTTGCGGCAGTCCCATCGACGCCAGCGGGCCGGGGTCGAATTTCCAGAACAGATCGAGCGTCTTTTGCTCTTTGTGCATGATGAGCCTGCGCTCGACCCGCTTCACGTAGGGAAATCCCTTGAGCTTCACGCGCGCGATGATCTCCTGTTCCGCTTCCAGCACCGCCTGCCCCTTGGCCGGGTCGCCGGTGGTCAGGTCGGGCGAAATGTCTTTCACCTCCTCGCGCTCGAGTCCCTTGATCTCGACCTTGCCGAACGTGTACTGCGGCCCCGGTTCCACCTCGACGACCACCTTGGGCGTTTTTTTGCCGCGCAGCAGGGAAGGGCGGACGTTTTCCAGCAACTGGTCCTCGATGCGGATCGCCACCTTGCCGGAAAAATGGCCGAACGACTTCAGCACGTTCTGCACCCGCTCCCGGTCGGCGCGCGCCCGCTGGATCAACCCGACCGGGCTGGAAAGCGGTTCCGATTCCATCTGCACGAGGTTGGAGGAGGCTTTCACCACCTTGAGGATCTCATCGTTTTCGATCCCTTTCACCTCGACCTTGTAGTTCCCCTTTTTCTTTTCACTCTCTTCGGACCCGGTCTCTTCTTCCGTTTCCTCGGCGGACGAAGAGGGAAGGGTGGAGCAGGCCGACAACGTCAACGGCACCACGGCCAGCACAAGCCAGACGCACAGCCGCAAACAGAGTTGAAAAGAAATTCTCATAAACGATTTCCCGCGGAGAACGAAAATCACGCAACAGGAGCTGGCGGAATTTCGTTTCTTGGCCTTCTATTTCGACCGTATCATCCAGAGTATTTTTCTCAAAGCAGATCCTTTTTTGCCTGATTTTTCAGCTTCCGCCAGGAGTTTCTCCCAGTCTCCCAGCACGACTTTGTCGCCCGGTTCGATACCGGAGACGATCTGCGAATGTATGGGGTTTTCGATCCCCAGTGTGACGGGCACCTTCGTGGGCTGACCGGCCTTCAGCAGCACCACAAAGGGTTCATCTCCTTCCTTGCGTATGGCCCCGCGCGAAACGTGCACAGCGTTGGGGGCCGAGGCGGTGACGATTTCGATGTTCGCCGACATCATCGGTTTGAGAATGTTTTTTCCGGTTCCGATGATTTCGATTTTCACCTTGAAGATGGTGATGCTGTTTTCCACGATGCCCTGCGGCGCGATCCGCGTCACCGTTCCCTCGAACGTCTCTCCCGGATAGGCATCGGCAGTGATTGTAACTTTCTGGTGCACGCGAACCGAGCCGATATCCGTTTCATCCACATCCGCGATGATGAACAGCCGCGACATGTCCGCCACCGACAGCAGCGGCGTGCCGCCGCTGACATTGGATATGCCCGACGCGATGATCTGCCCCTCTTCCACCAGCTTTTCGATGACGATGCCGTCGATGGGCGCGGAGATCGTCGTCTCGCTCAGCCTCTCCTTGGCCTCATCCAGCGAAATGCGGGCGCTCTGCACTTCCGAGCGGGCCAGCTCGATCTCGTTTTCCTTGAGCGTGATGTCGTGCACCGCATCCTCGGCCGCCTGCAGCTGCGCCCGGGCCTGAATCAGCTTTTCCCGGTTCACGGTGAAATTCGTCTGCGCCGTGTCCAGCGCTTCCTGGGAGATGAAACGTTTCTCGAACAGATCGCGCTGCCGTTTCAGCTTGTCCTGCGATTCCTGAAAGCTGGCCTCGGCCGCATCCACTTCGGAGCGGGCTGTTCTGAGATCCGTTTCGTATTTGGTGCGCTGCAGGAGCAGGGCGGTCTCGGCTTTTTTCAGCTTCGCCGTGGCGCTGGAAAGCTCCGCCTTCGCCTTGGCGACCTTGCGCTTCTCGTCGGTCTTGTCGAGTTCCAGCAGCAGCTGGCCCTTTTTCACCTGATCTCCTTCCTCGAAAGGGAACTTCAACACTTCGCCGCTGGCCTTGGATTTCACTTCCACCTTGAAATTGGGTTCCACCACGCCGGTGGCCGAAATTTTGACGAACAGATCCCCCTGCAAAACCTCGGTGGTTTTGAATTCGGCCTTGGGTTCGTCTTCCTTGCCGTTCGAACCGGTCAGCAGATACAAGACAAGAACGAGCAGCAGCGCGACCCCGCTTATGATGAGGGTCTTCTTCATGAATCACTTGACATTTTGATGCCGTGCGCCTCCAGAGTCGTGGCCACGGCCTGCCGCAAACGGATATGGGATTTGTTGTAGTCGATGAGGGACTGGATTTCATTGCTCTGCGCCTCGGCCAGATCCTCCTGGAACTCGAGCACGTTGAAGCTGGTGGACAGCCCCACCTCGAATTTCTTCTCCTCCGCGTTGAGCTGTTCCTCCGCCAGCCGGCGCGCCGCCCGCGTCGCGTGCACGCGTTTGATCTCCGTGCGGATCTGCCGGGCCGCTTCCCGCACTTCGAGCACGATCTTCTTTTCCAGGTCCTTGAGATCCAGCAGGGTCTGCGCCACCGTCAGCCGCGACTGGGTGACCCGGCTCTTGGCCGCGCGGTTGCCGATGGGATAGTTGAATTTGAGCCCGAACTCCCAGAGAAAGTACTTGGTGGAAAACAGATTCGCCAGCGTCTCGTCGTAGCCGCCGCCGAACTGGCTGCGCCCCGTGACCGTGCCCTGGGTGATGTTCACCGCTTCGCCGCTGATGCCGTTGAGCCCGAGGCTGCCGAACAGGTCAACGGTTGGATACAGTTGGTTCTGGCTGTACTTGAGGCGGATGTTGTCATTTTCCAGCTGCTTTTTGCGCGACAGATAATCCGGCCGCTTGGTCAGCGCTTCGCGGACGGACTCGCGCACATTGATGTTGTCCGCCGGATTGAAGGCGGGACGTTCGGACGGCAGCACGTCCTTGTCCGCATCCAGCGAGTCGAACGGGATGTTCATCAGGTTTTTCAGCGTGTCTTCGTTATCCTTGATCAGATCCTCCGCGCCCAGCAGGTCTTCCTCCCGGTCGGCCACGTCCGCCTGCGCCTGCAGGATTTCCAGCGGCGCCAGCGTCCCCACTTCCACCTGCGCCCGCACCCGCCGTTCCAGGTCGCGCGCCCGCTGCAGCGATTTCTGCTTGACCTTCAGATCCTCGATGCTGAACACCAGGTCCCAGTAATTGTTCTCCACATCGGAGATGGTGTCGATGACGGCGCTCTGGAAATCGTAGTCGGAAACTTCGAGATTGTTCTTGGCGATGTAGATCTCCCGCTTGTTGTTGTCGATGCCGGCGCCTTTGAGCAGCGGCTGCGAGATGGAGAACACCAGTTCCGAGGTGTACTGCGGGTTGAGGCCGGCGAAATTGGAATTGGTGCGGTTCTTGTCGTTGTTGAAGCTCAACTCGTACTCCGCACCGGTGACCAGCCGCTGGCTCAGGGCGAGGTCCCACACCAGATCGCGGTTGCGCGCCTTGTCCGGCGAGGCGAAGGCGCTGGAGACCTGGTTGGTTTTTTCACGCTTGGAGAGTTCGGCGTCGAGGACGGGATCGAAAATCGATTCCTCGACCGTGATGTCCTGTTCGCGGATCCTTGAGTTGAACTCCTCCACCGCGATGGCGACGTTGTTGCGCAGCGTGCCCTCGACCACATCCTTGAGCGAAAGGATTAAGGAGGACGGCTTGAACGGAGGCTCGCCCGTCTCCTGAGCCCAGGCCGGGGAGAGGAGCGGAGCGGATAGAAGAATCAATAAACTCAGAAAACGGCGTATAAAACTGGACATGACCTCTCCGTTTGTCGTTTGAATGTTGCAGTCAGGTTCTCAGGCGGTTCCGGACCGGGAAATCCGTTTGCCATTCAGCCGGGCGCTGCCGGGCTCCCGTAAACGGGTTTTTGGGCTCCCGCGAAACAGGGCCCGTTTGGCCTCATCACCGATCTGATCCACAGTGCCGTACCATAAAAATACGATCCAAAAATTCAGACCGCTATGCCCCGGAACCGCTCCGACGGAAACTCTTCAGTCAAAGGATGCGGACATTGTATCGAATTTTTTTATCGGGATAAAGGCCTATTATTCAATTAATTTGCAGGCATCCGCGGTGCTGTTTCAAAAAAATATGAAAATAATGATTGATAAAATTACATTAACAGTGTACATTTTCTGAGAAGGTCGATACTTTGAAACGGTCCTTTTTCATAAAAAGTTTCCCTATCGCTTCAATCTACTTTATATATGCAATTAACTCCATCCGAAAACCGACGATCCGCAGGGTGCTCACCATGGCAAGAGTAACAGCCGCTGACATATTGAAAGTTGTACCGATCACACGAAAAACTCTTTGGTTGTGGCAAAAGAAATACAGGTTCTTTCCGGACCCTGTGAAAGAAGCGCACCCCGGCGGCAAGGGCATTGTCGGCTACTATCCGGCCTGGGTGGAGGAACGCTGCAAGAAGATCTACGCGCTGCAGAAGAAGGGCTACACCATCAACATGATCAAGGAAATCCTCAAGAAAGAGGAAGAGGAGAAGTCGGTACGCAAGATCCTGATCGTCGACGATGAAAAGAAGTTCTCCAATCTGCTGAGAAAGTTTTTCGAGAAAAACAACTTCGTCGCCGAAGTGGCGTTCGACGGCTGGGACGCGGGGCTCAAGGCGGCGCACTTTCTGCCTTCCATCATCGTGCTGGACATCGCGCTGCCGGGGGTCAACGGCATGGAAGTGTGCAAAAATCTGAAATCCAACCCGAAAACGGGAAACATCAAGATCATCGCCATCTCCGGCGATCTGCGGCATTCCGAAAAGGTCATCCTCGACGCGGGAGCGGACATCTACTTCACCAAGCCCGTGGACTTCGACGCCCTGCTCAAGGTCTGCAACGACTTTGTCAACCACCCCGAGAAATCCTGACCGCCGGGTTCACCCCACGCGAAACCTTTGCATAAGTCCATGACCTGTCATGCTGAGCCTGTCGAAGCATGAATCCTTGCTCCCCTTCGACAAGCTCAGGGTGACAAGTAGCTCAAGGTTTCCTTGACGAGCGGGCTTGTGCAAAGATCCCCCACGCGGCCCATCCCCACACCGCGAACCGGCAGGGCAGGGGGCCGGTCTTCCCCGTGCACAGCGAATGACAATTTGATAGAAACCCCTCCGGGGATGTGTTAGCCTGCATCCGGTAAGCATCCCGTTTTTTCAGCACTAAACCACCAAACACATGACACAGACTCAGACAACCTCGATCGAGGATCTCAAAAAGATCGCCAACGAGATCCGCATCAAAAGCCTCAAGGTGATCCACAAAGCGGGCTCCGGCCATCCCGGCGGCAGCCTTTCCGCCGCGGACCTGTTGACCGCGCTTTATTTCGGCGGCATCCTCAACTACGATCCGCGCAACCCGCAGATGCCGGACCGGGACCGGTTCCTTCTGAGCAAGGGGCACGCCTCGGCGCTGCTGTACGTGGTCCTGTCGCGGGCGGGTTTTTTCCCGGAAGAGGAGCTGGACACCTACCGCAAGATCAACAGCCCGTTTTTTCTGTCGGGGCATGCGCATCCCAAGGTGCCGGGCGTCGAGATCGCCTCCGGGAGCCTGGGGCAGGGGCTCAGCGTCGCCCACGGCATCGCGATGGGCGCGAGGATCGACAACAAGGATTACCGCGCCTACGTGGTTCTGGGAGACGGAGAGCTGCAGGAAGGCCAGATCTGGGAAGCGGCCATGTCCGCCGCCAAGTTCAAGAGCACGAACCTCACGGCGATCGTGGACTTCAACAAGGTCTGCCAGGACAGCACCACCAAGGAACTGAAAGACCTGGAACCGCTCGATGAAAAATGGCGCACGTTCGGCTGGGACACGCACAGAATCGACGGGCACGACATGGCGGCGATCATGAAGGCCCTGCAGATGCCGCCGCATCCGGACAAGCCGCGCGCCATCATCGCCGACACCATCAAGGGCAAGGGCGTGAGCTTCATGGAAGGCAAACCGGCCTGGCACGGCGTCGCGCCTTCGGACGAGGACCTGGCGAAAGCGCTTAAGGAACTGCAATGACTCCGCTTTTTAAGCGGCAACGTTAATATATTTTTGGGAAGGAAACACGATGGCAAGCGCAAGTGACGGGGCAACCCGGGACGGATACGGAGCGGCGCTCCTGGAAATCGGCGACCACCCGGACATCGTCGTGCTCGACGCCGGGGTTTCCGACAGCACGCGCACGAAAAAATACGGGCAGGCGCACCCGCACCGTTTTTTCAATATGGGCATCAGCGAAGGCGACATGGTGTGCACCGCCGCCGGTTTCGCGACCACCGGCAAGGTCCCCTTCGCCACCAGCTTCGCCTGCTTTCTGCTCGGCCGCAGCATGGACCAGATCCTGGTGAGCCTGGCCTACTCCAACACCAACGTCAAGCTGGTGGGCACGCACGCCGGCATCGCCGTGGGCGAGGACGGCCCCTCGGCGCAGATGATCGTGGATCTCGCCTACACCCGCGCCATCCCCAACATGACGGTGATCCAGCCCGCCGACTTCGAGGAAGCCAGGCAGGCCACCAAGGCGCTGATGACCCACAAAGGTCCCGCCTATCTGCGGCTGGGCCGTTCCAAGGTGATGGGCGTTTACGACGAAACCCACCGCTTTGAAATCGGCAAGGGCAGCGTCATCAGACAGGGCAGGGGGGTGGTCATCTTCGCCACCGGCATCATGGTCCAGGAAAGCCTCAAGGCGTGCGACGCGCTCAAACAGGAAGGGCTGGAACCCACGATCGTCAACATCGCCACCCTCAAGCCGATCGACCGCGATCTCATCGTCGAGCAGGCGAAGACCCACGACGCCGTCGTCACCGCCGAGGACCACAACCGCATCGGCGGCCTGGGCGACGCGGTGGGCGAAGTGCTGCTCGAAAACGAGATCCACGTTCCCTTCCGAAAAGTGGCCGTTGAGGATCAATTCGCGGAAACCGGGTCCGCTGCGGAACTGTTCGAAAAATACGGCCTGTCCTCCAACCACGTGGCCCAGGCCGTGAAGGAATCCTCCCTGCAGAAGAAAGCCTGACAACCTCGCCGGGGAGGCCGTTTGCTCACGGCTGGCTTCGTTTCCGGCCGACGCTCAAGCATTTCGTCTGTCATGCTCAGCCTGTCGTTGTCATCCTGAGCCTGTCGAAGGATGGGCGGAACATAAGCCGCAACCTCGTAAGACACTTGGCTTTCTTCAACCCGCATCCCCAGGTTTCGAGTCCGGTGTTTTCCCGATCAAGCGCAAACCAAAGGGGAACCCTGAATCTACCTGAAAACAAGCCTCAGATCGCCTCTCAGGAGGCCGGAATCCCGATCCCCACTAGTTGACATAATATAGATTATAGGAATCTGGATTGGGAATCGATACTCGTTGGAATACTACATTCATTCTTTGTTTTAGGATTGATTGCCATCATTTACTCTCTATGGCAATACAAGGGAGATAAAAGAGTACACCTTCTATTTCTTCCAACACTTATTTTATCGTTTTACTTTTATTTAATTACGGTTATGACATTGACCCACGACTGGCTTTAAACAGCTATCATTTTGAAATGAAAAAGTATTTTTCTTTAAAATTTCTTATTGCTACATTCATACTCACCATCGTATCTCCTGCCTATTCCCATGTAGATCGTATTTTCAAGATCACTCAAAGTGGAACCCTTGACGGTATTCCAGAGGAATACGCACCTGTTTCCATTAACATTGATAAGAAAGCAATCAGCACGTCTGTGACTCTTCGATTCGGAAAAAATACAGTCACACTGCCGCCCTGCTTAACCTCTCTATTCAAAGAACCCGCTCTCAGCAATCTTCGAGCTTTTGGTTCCTGGTACCACGATTTGTCAGATTTACCTCCTTACGTGAATTTTGAATTGATAACGAGAGAATCTGGTTATGTATGGCGTGAAGGACATGCGCTGTTGTTCAACATGGCATCGGGTGAATTGATCCAGCTAATAAATTATGAAGTTAATTCCAATGAAAATGGCATGTACTACAATATGCTCGATATCAAGAAAGTTTGCTCAAAGGAAGAAATTCAATTTATGAAACCGGTACATGCACAATGAACCCGCACGAAAAAATCAATTACGTCGAGTTTCCAGCGAAAGACCTCGAAGCCACCAAAGTCTTTTTCCAAAAGGTGTTTGCCTGGTCGTTTCAGGATTACGGGCCGGAGTACACCGCCTTTTCCAACGCCGGTCTCGAAGGCGGTTTTTTCAAGTCCGGTCTGTCCTCGTCCACGGAAAACGGCGCCGCCCTCATCGTCTTTTACAGCAAGGAACTGGAACAGACACAGGCCAGAATCGAGGCGGCGGGCGGCACGATCGTCAAACCCACCTTTTCGTTTCCCGGCGGCCGCCGGTTTCACTTCGCCGACCCCAACGGCAACGAGTTCGCCGTCTGGTCGGATGTCGGCGTGTAACAATCCCCTCTTTCATTTCTTGTTTTCCTTTGCGTCCTCTGCGTCTTTGCGGTAATAATTTTCTTTTGTTTTTTGAATCCTCTATTCTTCTTATCCTGTTATCCTGTCTAGTCTTCTGAACCATGTGCGGCATCGCCGGAATTTTCGACTTCAGTGAAGGCCGTCTCGGCGATCACCTCGGCCGCAGCCTGCGCCACATGCTCGACCGCATGCAGCACCGCGGCCCGGACGACCGCGGCGAGGTGAACCTGTCCGTTCCCGGAGGCAAGGCCCTGCACCTGGGCCACCAGCGCCTGTCCATCATCGACCTCACGCCCGGCGGCCACCAGCCCATGGCCAACGACGCGCAGACGCTGTGGATTTCCACCAACAGCGAAATCTACAACTACCGCGAACTGCGCGACGAACTCGCCTCCAAATACCGCTTCGCCTCCCACTCCGACACCGAAGTGCTGCTCAAGGCCTACGAAGAATGGGGCATCGATTGCCTTGACCGCCTGCGCGGCCTGTTCGCCTTCGCCATCTGGGACGCTGAGCGCAACGCCCTCTTCCTGGCGCGCGACCGGCTCGGCATCAAGCCGCTCTACTATTTCCACAACGAAAACGGTTTCCTCTTCGCCTCGGAACTGCGCGCCCTGCTCGCTTCGGAAATCCCGGACCGCGCCCTCAACCCGGCCGGACTGTTTCACTATCTGAGCTTCGGCAGCCTGTCCGCTCCCGAAACGCTCATCGGTTCCATCCACGAACTGCCTCCCGGCCACTGGCTTTCCATTTCCATCGGCGGGCAGATTGAAATGCAGCGCTACTGGTCCCCTGCCCGCTCCGCGCACGATCCAGTCGGCGACGCGCAGGAAATCGTGCGGGAAAAACTCGAGACATCCCTCCGCTACCGGCTGATCAGCGACGCGCCGCTGGGCGCGTTTTTGAGCGGCGGCATCGATTCCAGCGCCGTCGTCGCGCACGCTGCCTCCCAGTCGCAGCAGCCGCTTCCGACTTTATCGGTGGTGTACGGCGAACAGGATTACGATGAGTCCCGCTACTCCAGCCTCATCGCCGAACGCTACGGCACCGATCACCACGCCCTGCCCCTGACGCAAGACGACCTTCTCGACGCCCTGCCCCTGGCGGTCGCGGCGATGGACCAGCCTTCCGTCGATGGCATCAACACCTGGCTCATTGCCCGCTGCGCGAAACAGAGAGGATGGAAAGCCGCCCTTTCGGGCATCGGCGGCGATGAGCTGTTCGGCGGTTACGAAGCGTTCCAGCTTGTGCCGAAGTTTTCCCGCCTGCATGCGTTTCTCGCCCCCCTGCCCTCTTCCATTCCGGGGCTTATGGGAACCGCGCTCAAGCGGCTGAGCCGCACGGGCGGGAAGGCGTCCAAGCTCGCGCACCTGCTTTGCGGCCAGACCGGCGGCAGCCACCCGTATTATTATCTGATCCGGGCGCTGTTCTGCGAGGACGACCTCGCGCAATTGTTCCTGGACGCCGCATCATTGCAGCGGGAAATCGCCCGGCACCGTGAATCCACCGCAATTGCAATGGAGGCGATCCGCGCGCTCGACGAGCGGGATCAGATCTCCTTTCTCGAACTGACGCACTACCTGCCCAACACGCTGCTGCGCGACACCGATGCGATGGGCATGGCGCATGGCCTGGAGATCCGCGTACCTCTGATCGACCACGAACTGGTGGAGAGCGTGTTTTCCCTGCCCGCTGCGCTGAAATTTAAAAGCGCGACGCCGAAACACCTGTTGGCCCAATCGGTCCAAAACGGACTGCCGGAGGAAATCGTGCAGCGAAAAAAAATGGGCTTCACCCTGCCCTTCGAGCACTGGATGCGCGGCGCGTTGAAGCCGGAAATCGAATCCGTTCTATTGAGTCCCGTGCCGCCGCTGTCCGGTTTCGTGTCCGACGCGGCCGTTGAAAAGATATGGAACGATTTCATGGCAAAACGAATCGCCTGGTCGCGCCCGTGGGCGCTCTACATTCTGAAAAAATGGATCGGCTTGAATTTAAGCGGATAAAGATAGATTGAACGGCGTCAGGAATGGATCGCCCGATTGGGCGAATGGATGAAGCATTGGAAGGAATGGGAAAAAGGGCGAGCGCCCGGACTTCAGGCGCTCTTTTTATCTTTTCCCGCCACCTCCGTGCTGCGAACGTGCGCGCAGGTGGAGCAGATATGATTCTGCTCACGGGAACACATGAGACAATTAAAAAACTCACCGTCGGGGCGGATCGGCCCTCCACAGTGGTTGCAGCGAATGGAAGGTTCGGCGGCCTTCTTCTTTTTTTTCGGCGGTCGCCGGTTGTTGATCAGCAGCTTGCTGCGGGAAACATTGACATACATTCTCAAAACCTCCTCAAAAACGCTTACAAGATACGGCCCTGATCACGCTTCGGGTGTTTTCTTGAGTTTTAGGATGTATTTCGGCTGGAAAGGTTCCACCGAATCGGAGAACTTTTTTTCAGCGCACCGGAAATCTGCGGCGCCGCTGAAATTGCCAATTAAAATTCAACAATTTATACAGGATCTCGATAATATTTACCAGAAATATTTGTTTTCTTTCCGCAGTATCCTTGTCGGAAAACCCATGCCGGACTTTAATCCGGCCCCCCGGAATCAAATCCGGGCGAGCACGCCCTTGTTCACCGTTTCGACCCTGTCCTCGCCGTACAGAATGGCCACCAGCTTCATGGCGAACTCCATCGCCGTCCCAGGGCTGCGGCTGGTGACGATATTGCCGTCCACCTCCACCCGGTTTTCGGAATACCGGGTGCCGTTGAGCTTGTCCTTCACCGACGGGTGGCTGGTCGCGGTCTTGTTGTGCAGCAGGCCCAGCCCGTGCAGCACCGTGGGCGCGGCGCAGATCGCCGCAATGGGCTTTCCATCCGCATGCATGCGCTTGAGGATTTCCTGCAGGCCGACGTTGGCGTTCAGGTTGTCGGTTCCCGGCTGCCCGCCCGGCAGCACCACCAGATCGAACTCATCCGCGCTCAGCCCATCCAGCAGGCAATCGGGATCGATGCGGATACCGCGCGACCCCTCCAGCGGGCCTTCCGCCGTTCCCGCAAGCGTCACGCGCGCTCCCGAACGCCGAAGAATGTCCACCACGGTCACGGTCTCGATCTCTTCGAAACCGGGAGCCAGCGCCACCAGTACTTTTTTCATGCCCTGCCCTCACGATGTTCAATAACGAAAATTCTACTCTTCCGCATTCAGAATATCAAGGCGTCCCGGTTCGGCGGACCCGTTGCCGAAACCCGCTTGTCCCCCATGTTCTCCGGTGGTAGAATTCGAGCATTGCATCCCGGTCCGTTCACAGCGTTGTCTTTGCAGGCGTGAACGGCTTACAGAACGAGTGGGCTCCTTCGGGGCGTCGCGAAACCATGCAGACTTCAGGCGATCCGGCCGTATTTTCGCGGCAGGTTCAAACCATGTTCGGCGCCGTCGCGCCCCGGTACGATCTGCTCAACGCGCTGCTCAGCGCGGGCCGGGACCGCTATTGGAGAAAAACGGCGGTGGACCGGCTGTCTCCCCGAAAAGGAGAGCGCTTTCTCGATGTGGCCACCGGCACCGCGGACATGGCCCTGGAAATCGCCTCGCGCCTGAACGGGCACGTTCAGGTTTCGGGCATCGATTTCAGCGCTCCCATGCTCGAGCGCGGCGCCCGCAAGATCCGCAGGCGCGGCTTCGGCGGTTCGATCGCGCTGCAGAAGGGCTGCGGGGAAAATCTCCCCTTCGCCCCGGCCAGTTTCGACGGTCTGGTCTGCGCGTTCGGCATCCGCAATTTCTCCAATCCGGCGCGCGGCCTTAGCGAGATGGCGCGGGTGCTGAAACCGGGCGGACGGGCGGTGATCCTGGAATTTTCACATCCGTCGCAGCCGCTTCTAGGTTGGGGCTACAAACTGTATTTTCAATCGGTGCTGCCCCGCATCGGCCGGTGGATTTCGCGCCACAAAAACGCCTACGCGTACCTGCCGCAGTCGGTGTCGCGTTTTCCGATGCGAGCGGAATTCGCGGGCATCATGCGGGATGCGGGATTCGATTCCGTCACCCATCAGGACCTGACACTGGGAATCGTCACGCTGTATCAGGGATTCATGAAGGATCAAAAGTAAACACTGGGGACCGGCGAACGATAAAGGAATGTCCATGGCCTCCAACAACCACAGGCTTTATCAGACGGTTCTTCTGGTGCTGGCGCTCATGGCGGCGGCCGCCTGGCTCGTGGACGAACGTCCCTCGCTCGACCCGCCCCACGTTCAGGAAACCGCCCACCCCCTGGCCGACCGGCAGGAATACAAGAACATCGTTCAGCTGCAGGAAGCGTTCGTCCGCAACGCCAGGCAGACCAAGCCCTCGGTGGTGGGCATCAATAAAGTCACCCGTGTCGTGCGCCAGTCCTCCTGGCACCGCCCGGACGAATCCAAGCCCTGGTACGCGTTCATCAAGGACTGGCTGGTGCGCACCGTGGGTGAGAAAAAATACCGCGTGGAGAACGTCGGCTCCGGCGTCCTGCTCAACCCGCAGGGATACATCCTCACCAACCATCACGTCATCAAGGACGTCCCCCGGCTGCTCATCAAGCTGTCCAACGGCAAGGATTACTACGCCCGGATCATCGGCATCGATCCCCTGACCGATCTGGCCGTGATCAAGATCGCATCGATCCGCAAGCTGGCAAGCCCGGTCTTCGCCACCTCCGGTAACGTCAGGGTGGGAGAATGGGTCATGGCCATCGGCAACCCCTATGGGCTGGAAGGCACCGTGACGGTCGGCGTGATCAGCGGCCAGGGACGCAGCGACCTCGGCATCACCACGTTCGAGAACTTCATCCAGACCGACGCGTCCATCAATCCCGGCAACAGCGGCGGCCCCCTGATCAACCTGGAAGGCGCCATCATCGGCATCAACACCGCCGTCGCCGAAATCGGCTCCGGCGTCGGATTCGCGATCCCCATCGACATGGCCCTCAATGTGGCGAACGACCTGATCGACCAGGGAGAAGTCAAACGCGGCTGGCTCGGCGTCAGCATCCAGTCGCTGACTCCGGAGCTCGCCACCTCGTTTCAATTGCGTCAGGTCAAAAACGGCGTGCTGGTGAGCGGCGTCGACAACAAGACACCGGCGAAGGATGCCGGCATTCTGCGCGGAGACATCATCGTCCAGTACGACGGCAGGCAGGTGCTGGGCTCGAAGAAATTTCAGATGATGGTGGCGCAGACGCAGATCGGCAAGGTCGTGACCATCAAGATCATCCGCAACGGTTCCGAAAAAACCGTCCGCGCCAAAATAGGCAAACTGGAACAGCTGTCCTGATACCGCGGACACCATGCACGAAGGGAAAAAACGATGAAAACGGAAATTTCATACGCAGCGTTCAACCGCGGGCTCGATCTGGAGCCGATCAAGTATCTGCTGATCAAGGGAGAGGCCGGTCCCGGCTGGTCCGCCGAGAAAGCGGAGATGCTGGAAACCTGGTACCGCCGGTTTCTCTACCTCGTGCGCGTCCATCCGGACAAAACCCTGGTGCCCAGCAAGGACATCGACACGTTCTGGCACACCCACATCCTCGACAGCAAAAAGTACATGGCCGACTGCGAGAACCTGTTCGGACGGTATTTCCACCACTTCCCCTACTTCGGCCTGCGCGGCGAAGCGGATCGCAGGAACATGCAGGACGCCTTCGACGAAACCGACGCCCTGTTTCTGGAAACGTTCGGCGAATCCCCGGTGAGTTCCGGCGGCGCCGACTGCGGCGGATTGTGCAACGAACCCACGCCCAAACCCAATCGCGAAGACCTCGATTTCGACACCCGCCCCGTTCTGGTTTGAATCGGGTTTAAGCAAGTTTTTGAATTGAACGACGACTTCATGAATTCATTTCTCAACGGTTTTGGATTCTTCGATCCGGATTTGAGAGGAGTCTCGTTCTAATACCGCCCTGCGTAGCAACCGGAACGCAAGTTCAAAATACTCCTTCTGTTTTTTTTCTTCGGGCAATCGTCCATCAAGTGCGTCGATCCAAGCCTGAGCCGATTCAAAATCTCCTATTCTGCGATAAAGATTGGGAATGATCACATTTAGCCTCCAATATTTTTCATCCCCTGTTTTGATCTCCTTCAGAACATGCTTTCCCGCATCTATGGCCTCATGAGCATAAAGCTTGTATTTTCCTGAATCATTGCATTCATCCGCCTCCCAAGTCGCGTTCAACAAAAACCACCAGCGATCCTCGCTTCGCTCCTGAAGCATTTCATTCTGCTTGGCAAACAGATAATAACTTGCATGGTTTCTTGAAAATATTTCTTTGTATTCCACAGATTCAATGACTTTTTTTAGTTTTTTAAGCTCGTCATCTGAGTATTTTTCCTCAGTGATGATAAACCCATTGCCAGGGCACACCACCAATGGCGCGGGAAAATCAAGATAAGAAACCGGCTCCCCGTCTAGGTGCCTTCCAAACCAGGAATGCGTACCAATTACCAGATTTTTGAATTTTTCACCTCCAATGGGACAAGTGAATTCTTTGAAAGATAAATGATGGCCCTTAGGTTTCAAACAATTGAGCACAGAGCGGTTTGTCTGGGTTGGTTTATCCAACTCCCGTGGAGCAGTCCCTACCGCTTTATCAGAAGCATGTGAATTTGCGTGTGCCACGAATAAGCTGAAAAAAGCAAGAATCTGCAGTGATGTCGAAACGAATTTTACTGAATTCTTATTCATAAAATCGTCCCTGTTCCTGGTATTTAAGATGTCTCGTGTTGGACTAGCCCTGCCCTTCCACCTCAAAACCTGCTTTTGCGATGGCGTCGGATATTTCTTCCAGTCCCGTGGCCGCTGCGTCGTATTCCACGGACACCCGTTTCAGCTCCAGTTCCACGTTCACGGCCTGCACGCCCGGCAGCGCCCCCACCGCCTTGTTGATCGTCTCCACGCAATGGCCGCAGCTCATGCCGTTCACGGTGATCGCCTGTTTTGTCATGTTTTTTCTCCTGTGCGCGTTGCCGGCTGAAGTGCGTCTGCCCGCCCCAGCCGAATCTTTCCGGTAATCAAGCCCCGCTTCGCACCCCATTATCCCGCAAAAAATCAATCGTGAGGCCACAAAATCGGGCCCTCTGTGGCACCTCAATTGTGCCCAAAATTGTCATATTTTACCAAAAATTGTATGAATTGGCGATAATCACCACCCCCGAAAAACCCACCCTTATCGAAATAACCCTTTAAAATTCAATATTTTACAGTTTGGCACGCGAATTGCCATACAAATCATTGAAAACCAACGCAAAATCAGAAGGAGACAGTCATGTTTTACGAGGTGAAAGTGTACAACCCCGATGGGACCGTGAAAAAAGTGGTCTCCACCAACGAACTCAAAGAAACGCACTGGGAAAACTTCAGGAAGTCGGAAGAGTCCATGTCCCTGCAGAATTCCGAGCGCCCGCGGGTGCCGCAATGGGTCAAGCAGACGCTCGACAGCCAGTTCCTGGAATTCTCGGATTTCGGCAACGACGCTTAAACGCCGTTTCCCCGCCTACAGACGGGAAACGGCGCACCGCTCATCTTTCAGGTGCGGGACACCGGACGTCTGCGGTCCGGTTTCTGCTGCCAATGCCGCTCTCATAGCCTGAATTCCGCGGAAGGCAGCCCGCCGCAATCACATTCCCGATTTCACGCCCTCGTTCGCCATCAAACGTATTCCCCTGCATTGAAAAGCACGGAAAAACCGCAGCCGGCCGGTCGTTAATGACTCCATGCCTGAGGTAACGAAAACCGCTGTATTTACGGGAAGTGTGTTCTGAGTTGTTAGCGGTGGGAAACGTAGAGGGACCCGCTGCGAGGCGGGGGAGTCCATCCTCACAAGCGGGTCCGCTAACGGGAGGTAACTCACTTGATTTCAGGGTACTACAAGTGGTTCGGATATTCAATGTTTAAATGAATTCAGAAGAAATTATTTTTAATTTCATTCTAATTAAAGGCCGTTTTTGCAATGCAAAACGAGCGGCGGCGGACCTTAGGCTGTCCGGAGGACCCGGTTATTCACAACATTTTGAGTTTCTTGATATTTCTTTATCAAACGGCTCAAGAAATCCGCGTTCCCGCCGAAAATTTAAACATAGGTCGATCCGGATGATCGACAGAAGGACGGCCCCCGGACAAAACAAACCCCGGAGGCTGGCAGCACCCTCGATTCCAGTTTCATGGAGGAAATGGAAAATGGGCCGCAGCGTTCTTAGATTTCCTGCGCAACTCCCTCCGATTTCTTCCACAAGCAGACAAGTTACTTTTTTGGTGCCTTTGCAGACGTTGCGCGAAAAGCCGCAGGCTCAGCCCGCGTCCGGCGCAACCGCTAAACGGAAAGGCAGCCGCAAACCGGTTTTCCCTAAAGGCGACCGCACCTTCCCGTACAGGAAGAACCCGATAGACATATTATGACGGAATTAGACCCGACATCCCGAGTGGACAGAAAAAACCCCATCAACAAACCCGCACCGAAAATCAAGCGGGGCTCGCAGGCGGCAGCGCCCGCCTCCAAAGAGGTGGACCGGGTGACCCTGTCCTCCAAAGCCCCGCAGGCGGCCGCGGCGAAACCCCAAACTTCATCGGAAATCCGCAAAGATCTGGTGCAGAAATTCCGAACCGTTCTGGAGGAAGGGTCCTATCAGGTGAAGGCGCAGGAGATCGCAGACAAGATGGTTCAGAAAATCCGGGAAAACAAAAACCGGCTAATCCTGTAAAACGCCGCGTGCCGCTTCGCGGGCGGAATCGCGCTCATGCGGTTTTCAGGTCATTCAGATTCGGGAAATTCCCCGTCGCCAGCAGTTTCTCTTCCCAGCGTTTTCCCAGTTTATTCATTCTAAGATCCAGCTTTTCCAGCAGGCGCAGGGACTCGCACTGTGCCAGCGTTTCCATACCCAGGCGCGTGATTCCATTGCTGCGCAGGTCCAGCACCTTGAGCTGCGTCAACATCGGCGACCGCACGATCGCTTCCAGGCCGATGTCGCCGAAACCGTTTTTCCTGAGATCCAGAACTTCCACGTCCTTGACCTCCGGATGCTTGCTCAGGAACACCACCTCCTGCGGGGAAACTTCCATGTCCGCCATTTTGAGCACCCGGGCGTTGAGCTGAATTCGTGAGCGCACGAATTTTTCAAACAGCGTGATCTTGCGCGTGCGATGTGCTTTCAGACGTTCGTCGATCAACCGGTTCAGGTCATCGAGGTTGCCCTTGTTTTTATAAAACAGGTCCAGAACATCTTCTTCGTTCAGCTCTTCGGAACTCATGCGGCCTCGCTTCTATAAAATAAACGCCCCTGCCGGAGCACCCCGTATTATAGCTTGGTTTTTCATATTCCCTTAGGTATACTCCTTTCTGTAAGTATTTGGAAAAATTAATAATGGAGAAACCGCGATGGGCGGTATCGGCCTTCCGGAACTGTTGATTGTCCTGGTCATCATCATGATCATCTTTGGCGCCGGAAAAATCCCGCAGATCGGCAGCGCCTTCGGGAAAACCATCAAAAACTTCAAACAGTCCATGAAAGAACCGGACAAGGAACCCGATGGTGTTTCGGTCGATACCATAGCGAACCAGGCGGAAGTGTCCGACGTGGAGGAACCCAAAGCCGTCACCGAACGTTCCGCCCAGGATGCGGACGCGGCTCCATCGCAGGATCCGCTCCGCGAGGCCCCCGATAAAAAATAACCGTTCTTCCCACCTTATTTGATATTCCTTATGCCCGGCGTCATCGTCCGCCGCCCTTTCCTTTCGCAGCCTTGAGGTTGGCTCTGTGGATTTCCTGAAACCGCTGATCCAGAAACTCCTCGCCTCGGTTTTGGACATCGCGCCCGTCGTTGCCGTGATGGTTTTCTTTCAGCTGTTCGTGATCCAGAGCCCGCTGCCCGATCTTGAAAAAACCATTCCCGCGATGCTGCTGGTCGTGTTCGGCCTTTTCCTGTTCGTCATGGGACTGGAAACCGCCCTGTTCCCGATGGGCGAATCGCTGGCCGTGCAGTTCACCCGCAAAGGCAATCCCTGGTGGCTGCTGCTGTTCGCCTTCACGCTCGGGTTTTCCACCACCATCGCCGAACCCGCGCTCACCGTCATCGCCAACAAAGCCGGTGAACTGGCCGCCGGCTCCGGAGCGATCGCCGCGGACTCCAGCGCCATCGGCCGTTTCGTGCTGGGGCTGCGATTGACCATCGCCGCTTCCGTCGGCATCGCCATCGCCCTCGGCGTGCTGCGCATCATCCGCGGCTGGCCGCTGATCTGGTTCATCCTCGCGGGTTACAGCCTGATCGTCGTCGCCACGCTGTACGCCCCCAAGGCCATCATCGGCATCGCCTACGATTCCGGCGGCATCACCACCTCCACCATCACGGTGCCCCTGGTGACGGCGCTGGGCGTGAGCCTCGCCGCCTCCATCCGCGGCCGCAACCCGATGACCGACGGATTCGGGCTCATCGCTTTCGCCAGCCTGACACCCATCCTGTTCGTGCTCATCTACGGGATGGCGGTTTACGGAGTGGCCTGATGCACAGCGAATGGTTCGTGCCGATCCTCGATTCTCTGAAAAGCACCCTATGGGACATCGCGCCGATCCTGCTGGTGCTGTTTTTCTTTCAGGCGGTGGTGCTGAGGCGCAAAGTCCCGCACCTGAAGCAGATTCTCACCGGGCTGGTGCTCGTCGTGGTCGGGCTGGCCCTGTTCATCGTCGGTCTCGAACAGGGCATCTTTCCCATCAGCTTTCAGATGGCCGACCGGTTGACCGACTTGCGGTTTCTCACCGGCGGCGACGAAGAAACCGTCCAGTCGATCTTCGAGACCGGCCGCGTGCCGCCTTCCCTGTATGCCTGGACCTACGCGTTCGGTTTTCTGATCGGCTTTGCCACCACGCTCGCCGAACCCGCCCTGATCGCCGTGGCGATCAAGGCCAGCGAGATCTCCACCGGCGCCGTGTCCGCCTGGGGCCTGCGCATCGCCGTGGCGCTCGGCGTCGCCTTCGGCGTGAGTCTGGGGATCTACCGCATCGTCAGCGGCACACCGCTGTACACCTACATCATCGCGGGTTACGTCATCCTTTTGATTCAAACTTATTTTGCTCCCAAAGCCATCATGCCGCTGGCCTACGACTCCGGCGGCGTGACCACCTCGACGGTGACCGTCCCCGTGCTGGCGGCGCTGGGCATCGGCCTCGCTTCGAACGTGCCGGGCCGCTCTCCCCTGCTCGACGGCTTCGGGCTCATCGCCTTCGCATCCCTTTTCCCTATGATGGCCGTGCTGGCCTATGCTAAGATCAGCGAATTGCGGGCGCGGCGGACGGCCCCTAAAAACAAACTGTAAGGAGAAGATACCGACATGCGCTTCAAAGTGATTCTGGCCCTGGTCAACGACGATTACCAGGACACGGTGATCGAAGCGGCCAAGAAAGCCGGCGCCACCGGCGTCACCATTCTGAACGCACGCGGCGAAGGCATTCACGAACAGAAATCCTTTTTCGGACTGACCATGGAATCGAAAAAAGACATGCTGCTGTTTCTGGTCGAAGACATCATTTCCGACGACATCATGGACGCGATCTACCAAGCGGGGAAACTGAACGAGCAAGGCAACGGGATCGCGTTTTCATTTCTGGTGGACCGCGCCATCGGTCTGGAAAGCCAGCTTCCCACTCTGGAAAAAGACGCCAGGCAACACTATTTCTAGCCCTCAATAAAAAGGAACGCCCATGCCGCCTGACAAACGGGTCCGCGACGTGATGATGCCGCAGTTCAAGAAGATCGAAGGCGTCACCCGCGTTTCGGACGCCCTGGCCATGATGAAGAAGGAAAAGATCCACGCCGTGCTGATCGAGCCGCGCAACGAACTGGACGTCTACGGGATCCTCACGCTCAAGGACATCGCCCGCAAAGTCATCGCCGCGCGCCGCAAGCTGCACGAAGCGCACGTGTACGAAATCATGTCCAAGCCGGTCCTGTCCGTCCCGCCGGACATGCCCCTGCCCTACGCGGCCCGGCACATGACCAACTTCAACGTGTCCTACGCCATGGTCCTGTCGAACAACCAGGCCATCGGGCTGGTGTCCCTCAACGGCATCGTCAACATGTGGGATCAGGAATGACCGCGGTTCTTCCGGCACACAACCCAGACATTAAAAGTTGAAGCGTCTGATTTTTTATAAATAAAGGATGGAAAATCAACAATCCTGCACTTGTCCGCACCGGCCGTATGCGGACAATCGGCGGAAAATCAACCCTTCCCGATTGGCATCCCGTTTGCATTTAATATCAACCACTTAGGATAACACCACGCGTTTCAGGAACTCCCGATCATGAGTGACATTCAAAAAGGCCTCAGTTTTCTGTTTCTGCCTCTGATCGCAGGCTGCATGGCCCTGGCCGTCGGAGCGGGGAACTGGGAAAGCGAAAACAACCCGTCCGCGAGAGTGAACACCACGCTCAACCATTCGATGCTGGAGGTCCACGCCGCCGCCCGTGAGGCATTGCACACCCTGAACGTGCAGGTGGAGCAGGAAGACAGCATCCGCTCCGGGAAGAAAATCCTGGCGGCGGCCCCCGGCCGCAAGATGCTGCTGATCCTGGAACCGCTGGCCGCATCACAGACCCGGCTGTCCATTCACACCGCCCAGGCGGACGCCCCCAAAGACGCCCTGCTCGAGATCCTGCGCCGCACCCGGAACCGCCTCTGACCGGCACGATAAGCTAGTCATCCCATCTAGGCGAAACGCCCGCCACTAGTTTTATTTATCTTTTATTGAAAACGATCAGGAAGGTTCGCCGCGGTCTCTGCGTTTTTGCAGCGCGGCGGTGATCTTTTCCATGAGGTAGACGAAGTTGACCGGCTTTTCGATCACCGCGAACGCCCCGTCCTGCATGCAGCCTTCGGCGATCTTGAGGCTGGTCACCGCCGTCACCATGATCACCTCCGTGTGCGGGTGCTTGTCCTTGATGAGCTTGAGCACGTCGATGCCGTTCATGTAGGGCATGCGGATGTCCAGCAGCACGCATTCGGGGTCGAACACGTCCACCTTGGCGAGCGCGTCCTTGCCGTCCTGCGCCACCAGCACCCGGAAGTGCTTCAGCTCCAGCATGCGCTTTAGGTTGGAGTGAGCTTTCTTCTCGTCGTCGACGACGAGAATTCGGGTATTTGGGAAAGGATTGTCCACGGAAGTTTTGATACGGGGAATGTTTTTTCGCGGCCTGTGTCTATCTTAACAACGATTGTGCGGCGGGAAAACAGAATTTCGAATTTCCGGTATAATACTTTACATAAAGGCTAACTTAGAACCACAAAATGAAATTTTTATTTCAAATATTTGCAATTTCAATTTTACCGCTCCTGTCGATCTGCTTGAGCCCAATTCTAGGCACCAAAATTGAGACTACAAGGGTAAATTATGACCTTGTCAGCGTAAAACCCTGCCCAGACCCTCCAGGACCATTAGGAAATGAGATCGGACGAACATTTGCTAATAAAGGCAAGCGGTATGAATTGGTCAAAAAACTCGTTGAGGAAGGCGCCGATGTTAATGAGTCCTATTGCGGGGGGAAAAGTCCACTAATAACATCCGCCAAAGTTTCTTATCCAGCAGATGAACTCATTGTGGAATTTTTACTTGCCAACGGAGCGGATGTGAACCGCAGAGACAATCATGGTGATATGGCCTTGCATCATGCCCTTTATCAATCAAAGCCAAGATTCAAGTTAATAAAAAGTTTGATAAATCATGGCGCGGATATCAACGCCCAGGGTTTTGAAGGCTACACTCCTTTAGCTTATAGCGTATCGAATGAAATATCGGAGTACTTACTCTCCAAAGGAGCCAACCCGAACATTCCCATGAACAAAGGTGCGGTCCCTTTACACAATGCCGCCCATTTCAAACAAATCCCTCGAATCAAAATGCTGCTTTCTTACGGAGCGGATATCAATTTCCGTGACGATGAAGGAAGAATTCCTCTTCACTACTCAGTGTTAAGAAAAGTGTGGGAAACGGCAAGATTTCTACTGAAAAATGGATCCAACCCGAATATAAAAGACAAGAAAGGAAAAACTCCTCTGGATTACGCGGACGAAAAGAACAGAAAAAAGCTTCAGGCATTTATTAAATCACTGAAAACGGAAACACCTGCCTCACTAAGATAGATTTAGCACTTCCTGCCAAAATCTCTCCAATCCCTCACCCCTTCTTCAGCGAGCTGCCGGTGCTGCTGTCCCAGGTCACCGTTTCCGGGCTGGACACATGCCGCGCCGTCGCCGACCAGCGGTTCCACTCTGCCTCGATGGACACGATCTTGACGCAGGCGTTCATGCCGCCCGCCCCGGCCGTGTGCGAATACAGTTTATTGAGATCGCTGAGAAACGTGTCGTGCTCCGACTTGTAGCGGTCCTGCGCTTCGGCGATGTTGGCCAGCGTGGCCTCGGCGGCGGTGTTGTAGGTGAACGTGATCCGCTTGACCTTGTCGAAATCCACGAAAAAATGCACGTACAGCCACACCGCCACCGGGATGACGGCGAGGCTACCCATGCCGATCTTCACCTTTTTGTTGTCCGCCAGAATCGCCAGCAGCAGAAACGCCAGCGCGCCGATGAGCGCGTACTGCGAGGCGCGGGTGTAGTATTTCGCCGGCAGCACCTTTTCGCCGCACCGATCCTCGACCGCATCGGCGACCACCGCCTGTGTCAGCACGGCGGCGGACAGGCCGGTTTCCGCCCCCGCCGGAGCGGCCGGGGCCGCGGCAAAATAACAGGCCGCAATCAGGGCCAGGATCCAGGGTCGGGGGTGCGTCAGGCGGAGTGAGGGCATCGGGCGTTTCCTGTAAATTGGGGCTTCACAAGCTTTGTGGCTTGAGTTAAATTATGGCCTTCATTATTAACGATTTGAGCGAGATGGAGGTCCGCCCCGCGGCGCTTCCACCGGACGAAAAACCCACCCACTCGGCTTTAAGGTTTTGTAATGATACAGGAAACGCGCTTTGTGGACAACGGAAACGGAATGGTGACCGACAACGAGACCGGTCTGGTCTGGGCCAAAGAGGATTCCTGGGCCATCGCCCAGGACTGGCTGACCTTTCAGGAAGCCCTGACCTTCGTGGACGAACTCAATAAAAAAGACTACCTCGGCCAGCACGACTGGCGCATTCCGGAAAAGGATGAAATCGAGAAACTGTTCCTGCCCGACAGCACCGTCATGGGCCGCTCGGCCCAGGAGCTGCACATCGCCCCCGTCTTCGCGCCGGGCGGCGGCAACGGTTCCTGGTGCTTGCCCTTCGACCAGCAGGCCGCTTTCTATTTCAATTATTCCAGCGGCCTCTCCCAGGGCTTCGACCAGGATTTCTCCCAGGGCTACGTGCGCCCCGTCCGCCTCTACCCGGATTGATCGGGCTCAAAACGGGAGATGAATTATCAGGAAGAATTACGAGAAAAACCAAAACCTGTTGTAACCGCAAAGACGCAGAGGACGCAAAGAATTCCTATTTCCTGAATGCCCCCTCACTTAACAGTGCTCCAGTCAAAGGGGGACTTCTTTTATTTAAGAGTGTGCTGGAATATTTTTAAAGTATCGCCTAAGAACTCTCAACGCGCCGGCTGCAGGGGATGATCTTCGGCATTTCCGTCGGCGGGCGGATCACCTGGCTGATCTCGATTCTGCCGTCTTCCCAGGCGATCGACGCCACCTGATAACGCTCCGCATCGACCTCTTCCTCCTTGCCCTGATACTGGGCGATCGCCGTCCTCAGCGCATCCCATTCCAGGTAGAGGAAAAACTGCGCTTCCGGGTCGTCGAGCTTCAACTCCCGCACCAGGTCGTTGAATTCCAGCCCGGCGATTTCTTCGATGGATTTTCCCACGCAGAGCCGTTTGTAGCCGGTCTCCCCGCCGATCTCCTGGCTGCAGGTGATCTTGGAAAAATCGAAGTCCAGCAGCCGCTCGTCGGCATCGAGGGTCACCATCACGCGCGAGGAACTGTCTTTACAGGGCATGGCCGGTTCCCGGTTGTTTGCGATATCCCGATTATACCGCATATCGAGACAGCGGGTATCGCTGGCTCACTCGATGTTCATGCTGATGTCCACCGCGGGCGCGGAATGCGTGAGCGCCCCGACCGACACGAAATCGGCGCCCGTCCCGGCGATTTCCGCCACACGCGCGAGCGTCATCGAGCCGGACACTTCGGTTTTCGCCCGGCCCGCCACGATTTCCACCGCTTTTCGAACGGTTTCCACCTCCATATTGTCGAGCAGCAGGATGTCCGCTCCTGCGTCCACCGCTTCCCGCACCTGGTCCAGATCGGCGGTCTCCACTTCCACGGGCAGCGCGCCGTTGCCGCTGTTCCGCAGGCGCGCCACCGCCTCCCGCACGCTGCCGGCGGCGCGGATGTGATTGTCCTTGATGAGAATGCCGTCGTACAGGCCGAAGCGGTGGTTCGTGCCGCCGCCGCAGCGCACCGCGTATTTTTCGAACACCCGCAGCCCCGGCGTGGTCTTGCGTGTGTCGAGCACCGTCACCGGCGCCGCCTGCTCGACGAACCGGCGTGTCAGGGTGGCGATCCCGCTCAGCCGCTGCAGGATGTTGAGCGCCGTCCTCTCGCCCTCCAGCAGCGCCCGCGTTTTGGCCCAGACATGCAGAAACGCCTTCCCGGCAGCAACCGCGTCCCCGTCCTCCGCGCAGGGCTCAGGAAACGCAGCCTCCGCATCGAGCCGCGTGAACACCCGCCTGAAAATGGCGGCGCCGCACAGGATCAGATCCTGCTTCGCCGTCACCGAGGCGCTGCGGACTTCATCCTGCGCAACCACGCCGCGTGTGGTCACGTCGCCGGAACCCAGATCCTCTTCCAGACACCGGCGGATGAGTTCATCGATCTGTTGTGTGGTTGGTGCGGGGATGGATTTCATGTTCGGGCCGGCGGGAGGCATTTGCTGATAGATGCACCCGCCTCTGTTATAATCAGCATGGATCGGGAACAGGCACTTCCCGTTTCTGTCTCACGCATCATGCCACAAATCACGCGCTGAATCCCGCAAAGTTGTGACGCCATTCAAGCTCCCCAGAAAACTGAACGCCGAACCGGTCGCCAAGAAAAACGCGGGCGAGCGGTTTTCTGCTTCCAGCGAACCGCCGCCGGAACAGAGGCTCCGCCTCGTCGATTCCGATACCGGCGAAGTCTGGGGCTTCGTGGTGGTGGACAACACGCAGCGCGGACCCGGCCTCGGCGGCCTGCGCATGGCGCCCAACGTCACGCTGGAAGAAGTCTCCCGCCTGGCCCGCACCATGACGCTCAAAAACAGCGCCGCCTGCCTGCCCTTCGGCGGCGGCAAATCCGGCCTCGCCGTCGATCCGAGAATTCTGGCGCGCGAACCCGGACTCCGGCGCGACCTGATCGGCCTTTACGCCGACGCCGTGTTCGCCGAGGAACGCTACATCCCCGCGCCCGACATGGGCACCGACGAGGCGGACATCCAGCAGATCTACGAAGCCTATTCGGGCAAATTGGGGAATCCGGTGCACCTGCGCGGCGGCGCGGGCCGGCCGCCCGAAAAAGGCGGCGTGCCCATCGACGGCTGGGGCCTCACCGCGCAGGGCCTGTATGCCGCGGCGCGCACCCTGGAAACGCTCGACGCGTCTTGCGAGATCAAAAACATGAAGGTGGTGATTCAGGGCTACGGCAACGTCGGCTCCTGGATCGCCGTCAAACTGATAAACGCCGGCGCGACCCTCATCGGCGCGTCCGACATCCACGCCGCTCTGTGGAATCCGGACGGTCTGGACGTGGAGGCGCTGAACGCCGTGCGCAAAGAACCCTCCGGCCTCGACGGCTACCCCGGCCGTGTGGCGAAAAAGCTGGGTCCGGACCGGCTGGACTGGCTGCTCGAAGCGCCCTGCGACCTGCTCATCCCGGCGGCGCGGCCGGACGCCATCACCGCCCGCAACGCCGACCGCATCCAGTGCCGCATCGTGCTGCAGGGCGCGAACACGCCGAGCAACAAGATGACCGAGTACTACCTCAACAACCGCCGTGGCATCCTGTCCCTGTCGGATTTCATCGTCAACGTCGGCGGGGTGATCGGCTGCGCCGTCGAGCTCAAAATGACCGGAGACACCGCCTACCGGGATGCGGTGAACGGCAACGGCGCGCGGCAGTACCTGGACGATCTCATCTACCGCACCGTCTCTAAGAACGTGCAGGAAATCCACAACCGGCTGGCGGCGCAGAAAGGCACGGACGTCATCTTCCGCGAGGAAGCGGAGAAGCTGGCCCGCGAACGGCTGGATTCCAAGAACGTGTGGCTGTGAGAACAAAGAGGAGCTTATGAAGCAAACTACTAGAATTCAATCCGCAATCTCTCGTACTTCTTGAGTTGCCTTCAATGCCACTGAAAGACTTAACTGAACAAGAAAGAAAGTTATCTTTGAATGCGTCGAAGCTGCATCGGAAGGACCCTTTTTCCCCGACTGGGAGTTTCATACTTTATTCAGTCTTGAAAGAAGTGATTTATCAAAAATGGTCCGATCTTGGCCAAGAATTGATGATTCTGAAGTGAAGGTTAAATTGGCCATCAATAATTCTTTGAACAATTTATTGGGCTATCCTCATGGTGAAGAAAAAGCATGGAGTGATTACATCTCTGTGCCCGCCAAAGAAGTTGGAAGAATTTTTACAAAGTGGGCAGGAGAAGAACGTTCGGATTATTTTCAGTCGATAATGTGATCTAGAATAATTTTTTTACACTTCTAAGCGTTTAAATCTTTACTCGAAATTTAGATTTTTTCTCTTCACCGGCCCAGGAGGCCGAGTCCCCGTCCGAACACACCACCGGCGCTGAACCCCGGTCCGCCGCTGCGTCCCAGCAGCCCGCCGCGCAGCCGGCTTTCGATGCTCAGCAGCGCACCCGCCACGTCCTGATTGTTCACATCGATGGCTCCCGTGGCGATCAGCCGGTTCAGCGTGGCGTCGATGCCGGGATCGAGCACGAACGCACGGGCACTGATCAACGGACCCAGCTCGACCAGAAACCGTTCCGGGATGTCGCCGGTCTGCAGCGTGTTCACCGGGAACAGAACCAGCTCTTCGTTCGGGTCCGGGCGGAAAAAGCCGCCGCGCAGCTGCGCCTCGATGCCCTGGAGCGCCGGATCGTCGGCGCTGAGCGCGCCGGAGTCGATGAGCTGCTTGAGATACGCCTCGATGCCGGGATCGAGGATCGCTTCGCGGAAATCGGGGACCTGCCAGAGATTCAGCAGGAAGCGCGCAGGCAGATCGCCGGTCTGGTAGGCATAGGAGTCGTGCAGTTCGATCTCATCTTCGGGGTCCAGATCGTAGTTGAACGGGTCCTGCCTTTCGAACACGATCGTCTTGTCCACCGGCTCCTCGACCGGTTCGTCTACCGGCTTCGCGGGAACCTCCTCGGCGGGGGCGCCCTTGTTCCAGACCGCGTGCGGAAAAATATCCGGGGCGTCCGCCCGGACGTTCGCCGTCAGTCCGGCCGTCAACAAGGCAAACCCCAATATGGCAATTTGAAATATCCGTTTGGCGCTCATGCTATCCCTCAGGTGAGATGGTTTGTGGATGGGAACCGCCGTTCGTGTTGCGGAAGGTCACACTTTAAATATAACGCTATGGCGAAGATTTACAAGGAAGGATTTTCACACCGGCGATGCGATGGTTGCGGGGAGAGAATCAAGGGATTGAAAGCGGGAGGGTTAGCTTATTCGCTGTAAAGTTCCTTGAGGATCTTGTCCGCGCCCATTTTGAGCAGGTCCTGGCCCAGTTCGCGGCCCAGTTTACTGGCGTCGGTGGCGGGGCCCTGTTTGTCCCACTTGTACACGGTCTTGCCGTCCAGGCTCGCGACCAGCCCGCGCACCGTCAGGGTCCCATTTTCGTCCAGGGTGGCGTGCGCCCCTATAGGCACCTGGCAGCCCCCTTCCAGCAGACCGACGAACGCCCGTTCGGCGTCCAGCGCCCAGTGCGTGTCCTCGTGATCCAGATCGTACAGCAGGCCGTGCACGTCCGGATCGCGTTTGCGCGTTTCGATGCCGACCGCGCCCTGCCCCATCGCCGGCAGGATCACGTCAGGGGGGATGATTTCGGTGATTTTATCCTCCCAGCCCATGCGCTTGAGCCCCGCCGCAGCGAGGATGATCGCGTCCAGCCCTTCGGTTTCGAGCTTCTTGAGCCGGGTGTCGATGTTGCCGCGCAGCCCGACGATTTCCAGATCCGGCCGGTACTGCGCCAGCTGCGAGGAGCGCCTGAGGCTGCCCGTGCCCACCTTCGCCCCTTTGGGCAAATCATCCAGAGGCACGCCGTTTTTGGAGACCAGCGCGTCGTAGGGAGTTTCCCGCTCGGTGATGATGGAGATGTGCAGCTCGTACGGCAGCTTCATCGGCACGTCCTTCATGCTGTGCACCGCGAGATCCACCTCCCTGGCCATCAGCGCCTCCTCGATTTCCTTGACGAACAGGCCCTTGCCGCCGATTTGGGTGAGCGGCACATTCTGGATCTTGTCGCCCGAAGTCTTGATGACCTTGATCTCCACGTCGAGATCGTCGTGCAGTTCCAGAAGCTGCGAGCGGATCCAGTTCGCCTGCCACAACGCCAGGGCGCTGCCCCGGCTTCCGATGGTGAGTTTGCGTGAAGCCATTCAGTCGTCCAGGTGAAACAGGTGCCGGATCGCTTTCAGATAGACGTGCCCTTCCTGGGACTGGGTCTGTTTCTTGAGGTTGATGGTGGGTTTGTGCAGTACTTTTTCGATGATCGACTGGGTCATGACCTCCAGAGACTGGACGTCCTCTTTCGAGAGGTGCGGCATTTTCTTGAGCGTCTTTTCCACCTCGCGCTGGCGGATGGCGTCCGCCCGCTTGCGCATCTCGACGATGGTGGGCACCGCGTCACGCGAGACGACCCAGTTGTTGAACTTGGTGACTTCGTTCTGGATGATCTCCATCGCGTTTTCGGCTTCCTTCTCACGCTCCTTCATGTTCGCCGCGACCACCGTCTGCAGATCGTCGATGTCGTACAGGTAGACGTTTTCCAGGTCGTTGACTTCCGGCTCGATGTCGCGCGGCACCGCGATGTCGATGAAGAAGATCGGCTTGTTCTTGCGCTTGTGAATGGCCTGCTCCACCATCTCCTTTTTGATGATGAAGGTGGGCGCCGCCGTCGAGGTGATGACGATGTCGGCGCGGTGCATCTCTTCCTTGAACATGTCGAAGCTCAGCGCGCTGCCGTTGAGGCCGCGGGCCATCGCCTCTGCCCGTTCGTAGGTGCGGCTGGCCACGTAGACGGTCTTGACCCCGTAGGAGATGAGGTGCTTGGCCGCCAGCTCCGCCATCTCGCCGGTGCCGACCAGCATGACGGAATGGTTTTCCAGGTCCTCGAAGATCTTGCGCGCCAGCTCCACCGCGGCGCTGCTGATGGACACGCCGCGCTCGGCGATGCCGGTTTCCTCGCGCACCTTCTTGGCGACGTTGAACGCCTTTTCGAAAAGCTGGTTGAGCACCATGCCCGTGGACTGCAGCGCCCGCGCGGTGCTGTAGGCGTCCTTCACCTGCCCCAGGATCTGCGCCTCGCCCAGCACCATCGAATCGAGGCTGGACGACACGCGGAACAGGTGCTCCACCGCCTGCTCGTCGCGGTAGCTGTAAAAATACTTGTCGAGATCCGTGAGCGAGATGTTGTGGTATTCGCAGATGAAGGCCTTGAGCAGATTCACGCCCTCTCCGGCGTTGCGGACACGGGCGTAGATCTCCACGCGGTTGCAGGTGGAGAGGATGATGTTCTCGATGATCTCCGGATGGCCGAGCAGCCGTTCCAGCGAGGCTTCGATCTCCGTCTGCGAGAACGCCAGACGCTCGCGGATTTCCACCGGCGTCGCCTTGTGGTTCACCCCCACCAGAATGAGATTCGGATCGCTCATGTTCACACGTGCATGAAGTAAGTGACGATGACCATCACAAAACCCAGGATCGCCCCCTGCGCCGCTTTCTTGCCGCGCACGCCGGAAAACAGCCGGCCGAAAAACATCGCCCCGTAGACGAACCACACCAGCACCAGCGGCCAGGTCTTGAACGGCTCCCAGGCCAGCATCGGTTCGTTCAACTGCACCTGCCACAAAGAGCCGGTCATGAAGCCCAGCGTGAACAGGGGAAACCCGATGGTGATGGCTTTTTCGTTGAGGTTGTCCAGCACTTCCAGAGACGGCATCCGGAAATACAGGATGCCGAGCTTCTTCGATTTGACCTGATGTTCCTGGAAAAGATACATGATCCCCGCCGCAAAGGCGATGGTAAATGCCGCGTATCCCAGCACCGATAGCGTGCGGTGCAGCGTCAGCCAGAAATCCGCCTGCCCCTTCTCCACCATGTCCACTTCCTTGGACAGAAATCCGGAGAACAGAACCACCAGGAACACCAGCGGCAGCACGAACGCCCCCAGGTCCTTGATGCGGTACTTCCATTCGGTCACGAAATACACCACCACGATGAGCCACGAGAAAAACATCGCGATCTCGAACGAGTTGGTGTACGGCCCGTGCCCCGTCTGCATGGAGCGCAGCCCCAGCCAGACCGTTTGGGCCAAAAGCCCCACGGCCACCGTCACAGTGGCGGCGGTGGACACGAACGGTTTGCGGTAGACCAGATAAACGAAATACCCGAGGGAAGCCCCGAGATAGCTGAACAAGGAAATTTGGAACACGGCCGTTCCCATAACCGCCCATTCATCCGGGCAGGAGTGACTGCATCTTCAGTGCGCGAATCGGAAAAGCGGTGCGAACTCCGTCTTTTCCCCCGCCCCGGCCGGGCCCAAAATCGGCAAAAGCCCGATAAAGCGGGTATTTTTAATATCTTACTATCAAATTATCGTAACATTTTGTAAACAGGGATTCAACGGCGAGATGCGTTCAGGCGGGGAAAAACGGGATCGGGGAATTGCCGGGAATCTCAGCGTTTCCTCAAAATATAGTGTAGCCGGACCCTCCCGCCGACGGCGACGCCCTCCGCCTTGCGCACCTTGGCGCTCAGGGGGATGAACTGGGTCCCGTCCCCCATCGGCATCAGCGAGGTGTCCCAGCTGCTTTCGCCCAAAGTGACGGTGACGGGCACCAGACCCCGGTCCGCGAACTCCCGCGTCTGCCGGGTGTGCGCTTTCGGCACGCGCACGTAGACCCACGGTTTCTCGACCTGGAATATTTCCACAACGCCGCTCACCGAAAAACGCGGTTCCCGCGGCAGGCGGGTTTGGCCGCGCCCCTTCGCGGTTTGAGTGGCTGATTTTTTGCGGGAGCCTGCGCTCATGAATGAAACGCCGTTTCCAAATGCGGTGTGCGGGGAACAACGTCACTGCAGCCGGTCGGTGTCCTTTTCGCCCTGCTTGTCCTTCAGGACTTCCTTCAGCTCGACCATGAATTCGTTCACGTCCTTGAACGAGCGGTACACGGAAGCGAAGCGCACGTAGGCGACGTCGTCCAGACCGTAGAGTTCCTTCACCACCTTCTCGCCGACGGCGACGGCGGAGATTTCCTTCTCGCCGAGGTCCTGGAAATGCTGCTCCACCCGTTCCACCAGGCCTTCCACCTTCTCGATGCTGATCGGCCGCTTCTGGCAGGCCTTCTTGACGCCGCTGAGGATCTTTTCCCGGTTGAACTCCTCCCGCCTGCCGTCCTTTTTCACCACGAACGGCAGCGATTTTTCCACCCGCTCGTAGGTGGTGAAGCGCTCCTCGCAGCTCAGGCACTCGCGCCTGCGGCGGATGATGTCCCCTTCCTTGTTCAGGCGGGAATCGATGACTTTATTTTCCATGTTGGAACAGGCGGGGCATTTCATCTGCGGTCTAGCACTTGCTTGAGAGTTCCAGATTGAGGGGGAACTGTTCGCACAGTTCGCGGACCTTCTGGCGGGTTTTCGTATGCACGTCTTCGTCCTCGATCCGGGTCAGGGTCTCGTGGATCCAGCCCCCGATGGTTTCCATCTCCTTTTCCTTCATGCCCCGCGTCGTCAGCGCCGGCGTGCCGATGCGGATGCCCGAAGTCACGAACGGGCTGCGCGTCTCGAACGGCACCGTGTTCTTGTTCACGGTGATGCCGGCTAATTCCAGCGCCTGCTCGGCGTCCTTGCCGGTGATGTCCTGTTTTCTCAGATCCACCAGCATGAGGTGCGTGTCGGTGCCGCCGCTGACGATCTTGTAGCCTTTGCCCATCAGGCACTCCGCCAGCGCCTGCGCGTTGGCGATCACCTGCTTCTGGTATTCGACGAACCCCTCGCTCAGCGCTTCCTTGAACGCCACCGCTTTCGCGGCGATCACGTGCATGAGCGGGCCGCCCTGGATGCCGGGGAAGATCCGCTTGTTCACCTCCTTGGCGAATTCCTGCTTGCACAGGATCATGCCGCCGCGCGGTCCGCGCAGGGTCTTGTGCGTGGTGGTGGTGACGAACTCCGAATGCGGCACCGGCGACGGGTACAGCCCCGCCGCGACCAGCCCGGCCGGATGCGCGATGTCGGTCATGATCTTCGCGCCGACGGCGTCGGCGATCTCGCGGAATCTGACCGCGTCGATGATCCTCGGGTAGGCGCTGCCGCCGACGATGATCATTTTCGGCTTGTGCTCCTTCGCCTGCTTGAACACGTCGTCGTAGTCGATGAGTTCGGTCTTTTCATTGACGCCGTAGGCCACCACGTTGTAGGTGTAGCCGGAAAAATTCACCGGGCTGCCGTGCGTCAGGTGCCCGCCGTGCGAGAGGTTCATGCCCAGCACCGTGTCGCCCGGCTTGAGGATCGTGTGGTACACCGCCATGTTGGCCTGCGAGCCCGAATGCGGCTGCACGTTGGCGTGCTCGGCGCCGAATATCTTTTTGGCGCGTTCGATGGCCAGGTTCTCGGCCACGTCCACGTACTCGCAGCCGCCGTAATAGCGCTTGCCGGGGTAGCCCTCGGCGTACTTGTTCGTCATGACCGAGCCCAGCGCTTCCAGCACCTGCGGGCTGACGAAATTTTCCGAGGCGATCATCTCCAGCGTGAAGTGTTCGCGGTCGGTTTCTCCTTTGATGGCCTGGGCGATTTCCGGATCGAATTCCAAGAGTGACAACTTACAGTTCTCCTTTCACGTTGACTTGCTCGTCCTGATCCTGCATGGACCGGTCGATGGCCTTGATCTTGTCCAGCCGTCTCTGGTGGCGGCCGCCGTCGAAAGGCGTGTCGAGCCAGACATCGACGATCTCGTGCGCCAGGCCGGTGCCGATCACCCGGCCGCCGAGGATGAGGATGTTCGAATCGTTGTGGGCGCGGCACACCTTGGCTGTGTACACGTCCGAGCACAGCGTCCCGCGGATGCCCGGAAAGCGGTTGACGACGATGGACATCCCCACGCCGGTGCCGCAGATCACGATGCCGCGCTCGATCTTATCGTCGAGGATCGCTTTGGCCAGCGGAATGCCGTAATCGGGATAATCCACCGAATCGGTGTTGCCGGGGCCGAAATCCTCCACGGCAATGCCTTTGTCCCGCAAATGCGAGAGAACACTTTCCTTCAGATCGTACCCGGCGTGGTCGGACGCGATGGCAAGCTTTTTCATTTTGGTTCTCTGGAAGCCCTATCTGGGCTCGATTCAGGTGCGGGAACCCGCGCTCTCGCTGCAGCCGCGGGTACCGTGGAGAAGAAAACGGAATTGACCGAACAACTGTTTTCCGGAGGGCCGCATTGCCTGTCGCCCGTCCGGGGCTGGTGAAAATAAAATTAGGTCAATAAAATCATTTTATTACAAAAACGGATAGTAAATAAAGAACAAGAGTTTGTCAATTCCATTATAATCCGCTTGAGTTTGCCTTAAGAGAAGGCCTGCAACCGCGCTCCCAAGTGTTTGCGATTGAATTTTCGCACAAGACGTTCTAAACTGGGAAAGTTTTATAACCACTTGAAAACTAGTTTTTTATGTGGAAAAACGTGTTCATCGAATCCTGCATCCTCTCCGCCCTGATTTTCGGCGGCTTCTATCTCAACGCCAACCTGCTCAAAAGCGAGATCACCGCTTCCCAGAAGACGCAGAACCGCACGCTGGATCAGTACCACTGGGTCCACATCAGCGGCAGCCCCGGCGCTGAATCCGTTCAGGAAGTGCGCAACCGCATCGAACACATCAGCGGCGCGGACACCCCTGCCGCCGCCACCACACCGCACTTGTCCGGCGTCCCCCAGCCCGAACCATCACTGCCCTGAACGGCCGGCAGCCTCCATCCTCCGGGAGATGACGCCGTGATCCTCAAACGCTGCGAGTGGACGGGAACCTGGAGCGCCAAACTTCCCATAATAGCGTTAGCGGTTTATTTCCTGCTTTTGTTTCCGGCGGTGCGCATCGTTTTCCGGCTCTATCCATTACTGTCTCAATACGCATTCGTGCTTTACATGGCGGCGGTGCCCGGTCTGCTGATCGCGCTCAAAAAAATCGATTGGCGGCAGCTGGGTTTTTCCAGAGAGCACCTGTTGAATCACCTGACGATCGGCGGGGTTCTGGGGGTGGGCGTGCTGCTCACGCTCCCCGCTCTCGACACCATGATCGCCCTTTCGGGGCTGGCCGAGCACGAGCTTTTCAAAAACGCCGAACGCGCCGCAGCCGCACGGGACCTGCCGCATACGGGCTGGCTCGCGCTCGCCGTCTCGGTGCTGATCGCGCCGCTCATCCAGCAGGCGTTTTTCAACGGCTTCGTACTGCAGGGGCTGTCGCGCCGCTTCAACCCGGTGCTCATGGTGTACGCCGTCGCCGTTCTGTTCACGCTGGCGCAGTTCAAACTGAGTCTCGGCCTGTTCCTGCTGGGCGGGATCACGGCGTTTCTGTTCCGCGCCACGGGAACCCTGTACGCCTCCTGGGTCTTCCACGCCTGCTGCGCGCTGGCGGGCCACCTCGTCGCGACCGTCTACCCGCGACTGATCACACTGGTTGTGTTTTTGTTTTAAAGGTGGGGTTGCTGTTTTAGAAATGAAGCAGGTTCACACTCTGCCGCGCGATTCAGGTCACTCTTAGCGGGCGGGGTCCTTCTTCACTTTGCGCACGACTTTTTTCACCACCTTGCGGGTGACCTTCTTGCCGGTCGATTCTTCCTGCTTCGCCCGGTAGGCGGCTTCGCGCGCGGCTTTCTTGGCGGCTTCCTGCTCGCGCATCTGCTGGTACACGGCGGCGCGGTTTTTGGGGTCCTCGAAGAACGTGGAGACGACGACGCCGAATTCATACAGGCAGTAGAGCGGCACCGCGAGCAGGACCTGGGTGATGATGTCCGGTGGCGTGAGCACCGCGGCCATGGCGAACATGCCGAGAAACGCCCATTTGCGGTACATGCGCATCTTCACCGTGTTGGCGACGCCGAACTTGGTGAGCAGCACCATCAGCAGCGGCGTCTGGAACGCGAACGCGAACGCCAGCATGAGCTTGACGACGAAGGAAAAATAAAACCCGATCGTCACCTGCATCTTCCACCATTGCACGCCCCAGTTCAGCAGAAACTTGAGCCCCAGCGGCAGCACCAGGAAATAACAGAACACCCCGCCCATGAGGAAAAAGAACGTGCCGAAGCCGACGAACATGGCGGTGATCTTTTTCTCCTTCACCTTCAGTCCGGGCGAGATGAAGCCCCAGACGTGATACAGGATCACCGGCATGGAGATGAACAGCGAACTCATGAAGGAGACCTTCATGGAAGTGAAAAAAGGTTCCGTGGGAGTGATGAAGGTCAGTTCGGCGAACTGGCGCGGCAGCGGGTCTTCCAGCCAGAGCAGCAGAAAGTCGATGAGCAAAAAACTGAGGCCGAAGAAAAACGCCACCACGATCGCCACGACGACGAACCGGTCGCGCAGTTCGATCAGATGGTGGCTGATCGGGATCTTTTCAGTGAAATTGACGGGTCGGACCACAGGCGTAAGCTCGGGTTAAGGCCGGTTACCGGATGATCGCAAAGGTTTTGCCGCGCAAATCCGGTTGCGGCGCCTTCGCTTCGATCCATTGAACAAACTTATACGTTTCAATGGCTTAAAGTCTGAATGCTCAGTGAAACCATACTACATGAAACCCGTCCGCGAATTCAATAACATTCGCGGGCCCCGGTATGCAGCGCGGCCGGACGCCGGATGCGCTTCGCGCGACACCTGGCAGACGCTTTCTTGCGGACGTTGTGAAGCACCGCACGCAACGGTCGATTTGTGTCCAACATAATAATTGATTACTCCCCACAAATATCGGATAATGGCAAAAATTTAAGAATATGCCGTTCCGACATCCGTTTCTCTTTATATATCAAGGGGATTTTTAACCAATAAGAGGATGTTTCGATGTTCGACGCGGGCGATCAAGAGGCGCAATGGGACTGGATTCTGGGCAGAAAATTTCCGGAGTGAAGGTGATCAACATCATGGAGGAAAACGCGGAAGCCATAGAAACCATGGTCAATCGGGCCATCGCCGAAATCCACGAAAAAAAGATCCGGATCCTCGACATCCACGTCACGGGAGACAACCTGATCCTGATCCTGGGTGACCGGGACGGTTGAAAGCCGCCGCATCCTCACACAACCTGCGGGAGTAGCTCAGTTGGTAGAGTGTCAGCTTCCCAAGCTGAATGTCGCGGGTTCGAACCCCGTCTCCCGCTCTGTTTCCCGCGGGCTCTCCGAAGCGGAAGGCCAAACGGAACCTAAAACCAAACCAGAAAGAATTCATGAGAATAAGAAAAGAACTCGTCGATCACATGGCAAAGGAAATTGTCCAGACGCTGATCAAAAAAGAAATGCTGGTCTGGGAGGACCGGCCTGAAAAACTGGAGGCCATCGTCAACCACATCATCATCGAAGACCTGATGGTGGAAGACAGGCTCAATGAAGAAGTCAAGATGCTGCTCGAATCCAAAACCAAAGATTACGAACGCAACATGATGGATTTCGGGCGCGCGTTCCAGCTGGTCAAATCCAAGCTCGTGCGCGAACGCGGCCTCATCTTATAAGTCAGGATCTGCCATGAAAATCAGCCGGGAAAAAATCAACCACATCAGCAGTCTGCTCGTGAGGGATTTCGAGAAGCGGGAAGAACTGGACTACAAAGAGGATCTCAACGACATCCGCCTGGAAATCGCCCGCGTGATGACCGATATCCTGAAAATCGACGACAGGGCCGACGACGAAGCCCGCAGGATTGTAAACTCCTACTCCAAAAACCTGCGCGAGGGCACACCCGAATGGGAAGTGCTGTACCAGAGGCACTACGAGGACGAGTTGAAAAAGCACGGCCTCTGAGCTTCCCCGCCGATGCCAGGGAGAGATCCCGCTCCCCATCGGTCGCCCACACGTCCGCGACCTGACCGCATGAAAAAACGGTTTCCGCTTCCCAAACGATTCCAGGCCGCACTATCCGAAACCGCCTATCAGAATCTGCGCAAACTGAACGCGTCCTATCACTTCAGCAACAACGACTGCCTCACCATCCTGCTGAAAAACCTCGACCGCATCGCCGACAGCGGCGAGCTGGATGCCGTATTCAAGGAGTTCACCGCACAATACGGCGCACCCGCCCCTGGGCAAATGAAAAAGAAGACCTGAAGGGAAATCCCGTAATTTCGAGGAGAAAAAGGATAAAAAGGCGGAGAAGGTTTGACTCCATCGGAGTCCGGCAATCGCATCCCCCCAACTCACCGGCTTCAACAAAACCAAGCCTTCTCACAGCTTTTTTAAGGAGAAAAGCGGAAAAGATCTTTGACTGCGAAATCTGCTTCTTGAATTGGGCATACAGTAAACCAGACCCGAAAAAATGAAAATCATTCGAATCATGATTCCACTATCGAACAAACCATGACAGGAGAGTGAATGTGCTTCAGTCGATTGGGAATCGGTCCTTATTGGGAAAACAGGAACCCACAGGAAGGACAAGACAGTGCGCATATGATATCGGCTCCACCCGAATTGTTCCGATACACACAACTCACTGGATTGCAAAAGCTTGCCGCTGCAACAGCCCGTAACAAGGGCGCGGATCACATTAATTTAAGAAAATATTTATCAACTTACTATGAAGGTTGACGATAAATAAAAAAAGTCAGACCTTACTATTAACATCTATTTTCTAAGTTAAAAAGCTCCGCACACATGACCGTGTGTCCAACCCGCTACCCGTTCCATTCCAAAATCCGGAAATAGATACTTGCTTAAGGAATAGACATGAATCACATATCGTGGCCGCGTTTCATCGGCGTTGCAGCTTCCCGCTCACTAATGACGACACTCACGGGTCGATCCCTGTTCATCATTCTGGCTGCATGGGCCTGGACGGTCCTTCCTGCGCATGCAGGACAAACACCGAACAACACAGACCCGCAAAAACCGTTGATCACCTACGCCGCTGCGGACGATGCCAGGACCCTGATCGACATCAACGGCAATTTCCTTCACGAAAACGGCATCACGAAGATCATTCTGGGTGACAACAGCAACCGCTCCGGCGGCATCCATCCGGGCATCGAGCTTCCTGTCATCAGCACGGCGCCGAACCAGGTCATCGCCGATCTCACCGGCGTTGCCAATCCCATACTGGACGGCACCCACCTGCTCACGGTGATCACGTCCAAAGGATTTGACGAATACAATCTCGCCATTGGAGCGGCCGGTTTCCCGAAACTCGGCGGAGCGGCCGGCGACGATGGCGCGGCCACACTGGGGTTTGAAGACACCCTGCAGCCCGATTGCCCGAAAAACGGCGTCACCGACGCGACGGCCTGCTGGCAGGCGGCGATCGACCAGGCCGTGGCCCAGAATGTCTCCACATCCATATTCTGCGAGCACGGCAAATACCGGATCACCGACACGCTGCTGTTCGACGGGTGGGACACGACGCCGGGCAGCCATCCCATTTCGTTCGGTTCCGACCGTCCCGGCGGGTTGTCCGGGTGCACGTTCCTGTGGGCGGGCCCGCCAGACAGGCCGCTGATCCGCCTGCGCGGCGTGAAGTTCGCGCACTTTCACGATTTTCACGTCGCCAGCGAAACGAATCTGCAGACGGCCATACAGATCGAGACCAAGACCGGCCACACCACGCGCGGCATCCGGTTCAAACGCATCCGCATGGACGGAGGGGAAGAAGGGTTCCTCGAAAAATGCTGGAAAACCATCGACGGCAACACCGTCGGCGGCTCCCTGTCGCCCGCCGGATCGGGCCCGGACGCCAACAACGGCCTGCACCATTTCGTCGACGTGGAGTGCTCCAACTACCGGATCGCCGCCATTTCCCTCGAACACAGCCAGTCCAAATGGCACCTGATCGAAAACATCCATTGCTCGGGCAACAAGGCGCATTACGATGCGTTCGACTGGAGGAACGGCGACGAAACCAAAGCAGGCCCCTACTGCGTGACCACCGCGCTCGGCACCGGCGGCGGCCAGGCGGGAAACGGCGGTTCCTTCCGCGTCACCCATGCGGCCGTGTACCGCAACATCATCGGCTTCTGGATCTCGAATCCCAACGACATCATCACCATTTCCGGAGTTTTGCAGGAACAGAGCGGCCGTTTTGTCCGGATCGGCCCGCTGGGTTTCTCCGGCGTCGGCTACACCGTCAACATGTACGACAACCGCATCCACATGACGCCGGATCCGGCGGACTGCGAAACCATCCAGCTCGGCACCAAGGGGCCGTTCAACATCTGGGCGAACGAGTTCAACGCCCTGCCCTCAAACAACTGCGACGCGATCACCTACGTGTACACGGCGGGCGCCATCGTGAACTACTGGGGCAACGAGCATCCGCAACCGTCCTCCGTGAACATCGCACCGGTCCTCGGTCTCAGCGCCAACGCGCTGGCCAACGTGCAGCGCTGGGGCAACGTGTACCGCAACAAAGCGGGATCCGTCAGCGTGATCCGGCCGGACGAGTACAATATGGGATTCGGGGTGGGATCAGACGGTCAATGCCTGAAATCGAGAGGGCCTGACAAAAAGGCGGTGTTCACAAAATGTTGATGAGGAAATAAAAAGTATCGAATCGAACCTGCACCTGTCAATGCTGCTCGCTGGCGGGTCCTGATCATGCCTCCCATTTTTTTACCACAAGCTGCATTATTTCCTGATAGACCGTCTGCACCGGACGTTTTTCCTTGCGCGCGATCTTTTTGCAGTCCTCGTATTCCGGCGCAATTTTTAGCGTTCCGTCGGGCTGCGTGCCCACCTTCAGCCGCACCGGGCCGTGGGGCGTGTCCAGCGTCCGCAGCTCGCGCTTAAGCGTCGCCCGCTGCACCGCGTGCCAGCGCACGCCGAAGGTCGAGGTTTCGGCCAGCAGCACTTCCGCGTCACCGCCTCGCGTTTCTTCTCCGGGACCAGCGCCGAAAGCGTCACCGCCGGCCGCCCCTTTTTCATGACGATGGGCGTCATCCACACATCCAGCGCGCCCACCTTGAACAGCGAATCCATCACGTGCTCGTAGAACTCCGGGTTCATGTCGTCGATGTTGGTCGCCACCTCCCACACCGTGTCGGCCCTGCCCTTCCCCGGCATCTCGCCCAGCACCGCGCGCAGCAGGTTGGGCGTTTCGGGAACGTCGTGGTCGCCCGCGCCACAGCCGGTGGCCAGCACCGTCATCTCCGGCAGCGATCCAAACCCCTCCGCCCAGTGGCCGATCATCGCCGCGCCCGTGGGCGTGGTCAGCTCCTGCTGGACTCCGCTGGAAAAACAGGGCACGCCCCTGAGCAGCTCCAGCGTCGCCGGTGCGGGAACCGGCAGCGTGCCGTGCTCGCAGTCGACGAACCCCTCGCCCACGTTGAGCGGTGAGGCGAACACGCGCTCCACGTTGAGCAGGTGCAGCGCATAAACCCCGCCTACTACATCCACGATAGAATCGACCGCGCCCACTTCGTGAAAATGCACCTTGTCCACCGTCGAGCGGTGCACCTTCGCCTCGGCGCGGGCCAGCCGCTCGAAAATCCGGATCGTTGTGTCGCGCACCGCTTTCGGCAGCTTCGAGGTGCGGATCAGTTTTTCGATGTCCTTGAGCTTGCGGGCGGGCTGTTTTTTACCGGCGGTCACCGCCACGTCGATCTTGGCCGCGGAAACGCCGTTCTTTTTCACGCGGCGGCTTTTGATTGTGTAGCCGGAAAGATCGAGCGTGGCCAGCCCCTCGCGCAGGGTGTCGAGGTCCGCGCCGAGATCGACCAGCGCTCCCAGGATCATGTCCCCGCTGATCCCCGAGAAGCAGTCGAAATAAACGGCCCGGATTTGTGGAGCGGTCATGCTAGTCGAAGGAGGATTGGAACAGATCCCGGATCGCGGCCTTGCCGCTTTCATTGAGAAACCGCGTGCCGGTTCCTGCGATGTGATTCCTGCTGATTTTCGCGGCGTTGACTTTTTCCCACTTTTCGTTTTTCCACTGGAACCAGCCGTTCTCTTCCTGGTCGAACACGTACAGGGGCTTGTTGCAGATCTTGGCGAACTCCGCTCCCCAGCCCGTTCCCCCCTTCACGGTCTTGTCGTCGAGAATCTTGCCGATCACGAACACTTCCTCGGCGCTGTTGATCTGGTGCCAGATGCTCTGCAGCACCTTGCGGAACAGCGGTCCCGTGCTGTAGTTGCGGTTCATGATCTTGGAAACATAGGCCAGGCTGACGTCGCCCTTGATGAGTTCTTCCGAAGTCAGATAGCGGATGCCGCGGGTCCGCTCCGTTTTGTGTCCGTCAAAGGTGAAGTTGACCTCCTGCACGCCGGACGCTTCCGCCTGCCGGCCGAATTCCGCCTCCGCTCCCTTGACGCCGCCGCTGAACAATATGCAATCCTGACTTTTCATGTAGCGCAACTCCTCCCGTGCGTGTGGGTATCCCTTGCGGGGACCGTTTCTGGTGAAAACCAACCATAGTTAAAACGCTTTTAAGATGCAAGGAAATAAGCGGCTCGGCGCCGCGCCGGTTGTGAACACGCATGGAAGCTGCGCCGCTATGCTCAGATCAACAGGCGGCCGTTTAAGGCATTCCGGTTATCGGCGGAACAGGCGGCGGAAGATGCCCGGCTTTTTCACTTTGTCGCCATGTTCGGCGACCAGCGTCTGCACCGGTGTGTGCTTTTGTTTGTGCTCGTCGAGGAACAGTTCGATGAGGATGTGGCAGGAATGGCAGCCGCCGCCCGCTTCGCAGGCTTCGGTGACTTGCTCGATGGTCTGCAGATTTTTTCTGGCGATGTTGGCGCGAATCGTCTTTTCACTCACCTGGTAACACTGGCAAATGATTTCATCGGTTTGGGCGACGCGCGCATCCATGGACGGGGATCCTGGGGAAACTTAAATTGATAATAATTATCATTATAGAAACAGCACGGCTCCCTGTCCAGCACATTTTTATCCGGCAAGCGATAGCAAAACCGTGTCGATTGCCTCGATTACGCCGCACCGTGCCAATAATTCCAGCCAGGCGTGGCAATGCAGTCCGCGCGGCCGCGCCGGGTCAAAGAACCCGAAAGGCAGCCGGGCTCCCGGACAATCCTGAGATCGCCGGGAACCCGGCCGCTTTCGAGAAAAGGAGAAAACAAGCGAAAAAGTCAGGCCCCTCCTGACTTTGTACACACACTCTCCTGTTCTTCCCGGAGGACGCGAAGACACGCGCCCCCGGATCCTTTGAATGGCTTAGCTGCCGCGGCTCGCCCGCATTTGCGGCAGGCTGCCGCGCGTTCAGCGCAGTTTTGCCGGTCCGCGGTGGTGCGGCCGCCATGCCGGAGGCTTCGTCCAGCCCCAGGGATTCTCCATCGGCGGCTGAGGCCTATTCCAGCTCAGACAGGGATGGTTGCTTTCGGGAATGAACGCCTTCCCCTTGCAGTATTCCTCCCAGTCCACCGGACGGTGCGGAACCTGCGGCTCGTCGAAACAGGGTTTGGGATACACCGCGATCCACATCTTGTCTCCACACGGAGGCTTGGGCTTCGGAAAGCCATAGTTGGGCGGCGAAGCCGGGTCGCGGGGCGCTGCCTGGCTGTTTCCCGTCATCAACAACGAGAATGCCAGAGCCAGACCCAGTCCGCTCAGGAACGTTGTTTTCTTCATGTTGTGTCTCCTTAAATTTGAAAATGCTTGTGGTTGATTTGCTCATTCCCAATGGGGGAATTGGGTCTGCATCCCTCCTATTGGCAAGTTCCGGACCAAAGCCGCACGATCAACCGTTTTCTTTGAAACACAAGCCTTTATACGTTTTCGTGCTGAACACCATGCACGGTTCCATGCACGGCACCATGCACGGTCGCGCGCATGGAACACCGCGCCCTGCCCGTGCCCATCGTGTAACGCGTTCATTAACATAGACTTTGTTTTCCGGCTGCGTTTGGCAAAGCTTGTGCAATAGACAGGAGCATCAGGCAAGTCGAACCCCGGAAAAGAAAGGACATCCGCCATGAAAACCGCCCTCGAAATGCTCGCCCTCGCCGCCCTGTTCCTCGCCGCCATTTTTCTGATCGGCAATGGAGAATCCCAGGATCCCAAAGAAACCGCCTCCGCCAGCGCGTCCCAACCCGACCGCTTTGTGTTCTTCGACAGAGGCTCCTGCAAGACGTCCAGCGTGAATTCGCAGGATGGCGGCAAGCGCCTGTACAAAACCACCTGCACCAAATTCAACGATCAGACCGTCACCGTGGACGGCACCAGCATGGAATACGTCGTGTTCCCCCCGACTCAGTGCGACAACAGCATTCCGGGACGGATTTCCTGCTCCAAGCGCGGTTTGAGCCTGGCCATCCCCTTTTTCATGCAGGAGACGAACATCTGACACCGGTTTCCCCGCAAGCCGCTGGACTCCGGCAGCACAAGAATGATGTAACTGCAGCCAATCCGCCTGTCAGCGCGAGACTGAACACATCCCCTGCCCTTAAGGCGCACGGCCACGGCCCGCTTTCTCTAAACTGTCTGAAATTGCCGTATCTATGCCCACACCCGCCTTCCGGCATTTAAAATACCGGTAACCAACATCAATAATCATTCCGGCAATTAAAGGTTGCGTCCGTTGCGGACATATTATATACTTATACAGTTGTTGTATTTATATACCGTTGACAAACCGGACTTTAGAGGCTGATTCATGTTCTGGAAACGACAAAGCGAGCCCGACCCCATTCTGGGAGAGATCAATCCCCCGCAAACGAGCGAGCAGGCGCCCCCCTCAGATGAAAAGGAGGCCCGGGTGGGTGTCCTGTTCTGCAGGCTGGAAAAAGACATCGAGGAAAAATGGATCCGCACCATGCTCTCCGATTCCAGCAATTCCGAATCGGACCCTGCCCTGCGCACGATCCGGCCGCAGATCCGCGACCTTTGTTTTCACCTGTATCACTCGGGTCAGCCGCTGGCGCTGAAGGACGTGCCCGACGTGGTCCAGGGAAACCTGGAAAAACAGACCACCACCAAGATCGTGGAAAAAGACGGCGTCGGCACCGGCCTGCTGGAGATCAAAAAAGGCGGGTTCAACCGCAAAACCGGAAAACCGCTGGACAGCCGCTGCAAAATGATCCACCTGACTTCCAGCGGCAAGGAACGCATGGACCGGTTTTTACGCGACACGGGCAAGTACATCATGGAAAACCTGCAGAAACTGTAAACGACAGACCACTCCATAAAAACCGTCGTCCCGGAAGACGGTTCAACGCGCCTCGATGAGAACCACGTTGTTGCGCACCGCTTCGATGAACGCCTGCCTGTTTTTATAATCCCCGATCCGCTTGCCCGCACCCTTGATTTTGAGTGTCTTGAGCAGCGCGGCCCATTGCGCGGCGGGCACCGCCCGCGCCGCGCCCGCATCCCCCTCCATCACCGTAGCGATCATCCCCACGACCGTTCCGTCAGCGCTGAAAAGCGGGCTGCCGCTGTGAACCGGGTTCAGTTCCATTTTTACCTCCCATTGCCCTGAAGCATTTTCCGCCAAAGATTCGATCCTCCCTTCGTGCAACGTGTGCCGGTCTTCCAGCGTGTTGGTCCAGGGATAGCCCAGAGCGAACACGTAGTTCTCCTTGAGCGCGGCGGGTTCCGCTGGAATCGCCAGCGGTTCCCGTTTCACTTTCGGCGCTTCCTGCAGCTTCAGCACCGCCACCCGGTCCGCGTTGTTCACCGATACCCGCTCCGCCGCGATGTCGTCCTCATTGGGGAATTTGACCCGGATGTCGCCGGAACCGTTCACCAGTTCCGCCTGCGTGAGGACCGTGCGGCCGTCACCGATGAGAAACCCGGAACCCAGCCGCGTCACCGGCGTGCTCCAAACCAGCAGCGTGATGAGAAGTCCCGCGAAAATAAGAACGGCGACGCCCTTACGCATCCTCACTCCTTCCTTTCAGGTTCTATACAGAAGAAAATCAAGAAGGTGAAACCGGACAGCAGTGGAAAGCACGTCCTCCGCAAACGATTGCGGGCGCGGCGGCCGTTATGGTTTAGAATGCCTGCTGAACAAAATCGGCACAGGAGATCCATGACCCCGCTCGAAACCGTCTTTCAATACCATCGCGTTTCCAAACACGGCTATCGCGGATTCGCGCCCGGCCCCGGATACCTGGACTGGGCCTCCCAGCCGGACCCGTTCCGAAGATACCACGGCGCTCCCATCGTCACCCTGCAAAAAGTGCCGCCTCTCGAGCGGCCTTCGTTTTCCGAAGCCCTCACGCCCGGAACGGTTTCCCCGGCCGCCCTGAGCGCCGCGACCCTGTCGCAGTTGTTTTTCGACAGCCTCGCCCTGTCCGCCTGGAAAAGCTTTCAGGGCAATCAGTGGGCGCTGCGCGTCAACCCGTCCAGCGGCAACCTGCACCCCACCGAAGGCTACCTGATCGCCGGTCCGCTCGAAGGCGTCACCGCCACGCCCGCCGTGTTCCATTACTGCCCGGCGATCCACGCCCTGGAAATCCGCGCGCAATTGCCGGACACCGCATGGGAGACCCTGCGCGCAGGCTTTCCTCAAAACACGGTTTTTGTGGGGCTGAGTTCGATTTACTGGCGCGAGTCCTGGAAATACGGCGTGCGCGCGTTCCGCTACTGCCACCACGACCTCGGCCACGCCCTCGGCGCGCTCAACATCGCCTGCGCCGGACTGGGCTGGCAGGCCGCCCTGCTCGACACGCTGGGCGGGGAAACGCTGGACACCCTGCTCGGCCTCACCGAGAAAAGCGACACGGAAGTGGAAGTCCCCGACTGCCTGGCCGCCGTGACGCCGGAGCCCGTCGCAACGCCGCCCAAACTCGATACCGCCGCTCTCGCCGAGAGCTTCCGCGATCTCAAATGGCTTGGCTCGCCCAATTCGCTCAGCCGGTCGCATGTTCAATGGCGCGGCATCGGCGACGTGTCGCACGCCGCCGTGAAACCGGATGGCGCGGCGCTTCCGCCCGTCGCGCAGCAATCCGGCGCATCGCTGCTTGCCGATGAAACGTTTCCCCTGCGCAAGGCCGTCCACCAGCGCCGCAGCGCCGTCGCCATGGACGGCCGCACCCGCATCACGCGCGACACCTTCTACCAGTTCATGATCAAGACCGTTCCCGCGCTCTGCCCCCTGCCGTTCCAGACCATTCCCTGGGAACCGCTGGTGCACCTGGGCCTGTTCGTCCACCGTGTGGACGACCTCGCACCCGGACTGTACGTGCTGGTGCGCAACCCGAACCACCTTGAAGAACTGCGCGCCGCGTTCAATGCGGAATTTTCCTGGCAATCTCCGCCGGGCTGTCCCGATGGCCTGAATTTGTATCTGCTGGCGGAGGGGGACCTGCGCCAGCCGTCCGCGCAGATCTCGTGTGGTCAGGCGATCGCCGCGGACGGCTGCTTCAGCCTGGGGATGATCAGCGCCTTCAAGCGGCCGATCGAGCAATACGGCCCGTGGGTGTATCCGCGCCTGTACTGGGAGTGCGGCGCGATCGGGCAGATCCTCTATTTACAGGCGGAAGTCAGCGGCATCCGCAGCACCGGCATCGGCTGCTTCTTCGACGATCCCGTGCACGAAATCTTCGGCATCGCCGGCGACCGCTACCAGAGCCTGTACCACTTCACCGTCGGCGGCCCCGTCGAGGACACCCGCCTCACCACCCTGCCCCCGTATTGAGCTGGACACCGGATCGCCGCAATCCGTCTCCATGTGACCCGCTCCGCCTCCCCCGAACACCCACTTTACTGGATTTGCGCCGGATGGATGTTACAATGAAAAATTCGTGGCTGAAAAGCCTTGATTGTGCACCTTTTTCCCCGGAGTCCCGTGCAGACACTAAAAACCCGCATCGAAGTCGGTGCAACCCCCGAAATCAACGACCCCGATTATATTACAGCCGAACAGCAGTTCATCCAGCTGATGCGGCTCAAGAACCTCGATCAGCAGGTGCTGGAAAATCCGCAGCGGATGCGGACGATGAAACTGTTCATCGAGGAAGCCATCGGCGCGGCGTATGAAAGCGGCGCTCCGTCGCCCGAAGCGCACCTTTTTCTGCAGCGGGTCCTGTACCGGATCAACCGGCTGAAACTGTTCTGGTACGACGACCTCAGAAATTACGACAACGAGTGCTCCACGCAATTGGCCGCGATCCGCCAGCGGATCGAAAGCGTCTGGCAGCAGTGGGAGCGGGCACAGCTCGACACGCGCACGCTGCAGGACGAAGATGTCGAAGCGGCGCTCCGCAAACGGTCGCAGGCCGACCGGGCTCCCCAACCCTCGGAAACCGGTCTGTACTTTCGCGACCGCATGACGGAGAAAGGCTACCGGAGGCTGCTCGCCATCGCCTCCCTGGACGGCCTGGTGGAGGCGAGCCAGCTGTCACGCATGCTCGGCGGCGTGGGCAACGAGGTGCAGGCGATGCTGACCCGGCTTTTGATCGAGGAATACGGGGCCGGCCGTCTGGCCCGCAAGCACTCCGCCTTTTTCACGGCCATGCTGGAGACGCTCGGTATGCGGACCAAGCCGGAGGCCTATTTCGATTACGTTCCCTGGGAGGTGCTGGCCACGATCAACCACAGTTTCCTCCTTTCCGAACGCAAGCGCCATTTCCTGCGCTACATCGGCGGGCTGCTGTACACCGAGATATCCGTACCGGCGGCGTTTGAGAATTACAGCCAGGCCGCGAAGCGCCTGCGCCTGCCGGAAAAAGCCAGGGAATACTGGGATCTGCACATCAAGGTGGACAAGCGCCACGGCCGCTGGATGCTGGAGGACGTCGCCCTGCCCCTGATCGCGGCCTATGAGAATTCAGCCTGGGAGATGATCCTGGGGTACGACCAGCAGAAGTTCATGAGCGCGCGCGCCGGAAACAGCGTCGCCCGCAGCGCACAACAGGCGGACCGGGAATGACCGCAACCCCGCTGTTTGAAGCAGCCGGACACGGATCTTTCGGACCGCGGGATTCGCTTTTGCATTGCTCCACCCGGTAGAATCCATTCATCAGGGCCCAATCATCTCCACTTTGTCTTTCATCTCGTCCACCCACTCCAAATGTCTCTTGGCATCTTTCCGTTGAATGACGGAAATTTAAATATTTGAAATCCCCCTGAATTTCATAAAATAGCGTCATTCTGAGTTCCACACCACAGCAAGGGCCTCAATGGCGGTGTTATGTCTGCTGAAACCCATTCTGCGATGGAATTCCATTTAGACCGGGCTTTACCTAAATTGGCCGGGTGGGTTCTTTTTCTCTCTGGCGTCTCATGGATGTATTTGTCGATCGCAATCGATGGCATTTCGTTTTTAGTATTTATTGTGGGGCTGGCATTCCTGCTCGTTTCAAACATGTGTTTTACGCTGAAAATATTCATCCGGATAGACAAAGGAGCAGGAAGGATCACAAGTTCGGCCGGCACCCGCTTTCACACAATAGAAAAATCCCATTCGATCGCTGATTTCACGGGCGTGGGTATCGGCACGTTCGGCACAGGCGGACAAAATGGCAATCTTGTAACAAGAACAAGATACTTTGTGCAGTTGCTCGGACAATCCAATCTTTACATCCCCGTCATTTCGAGCGATGCGTCCACCATCCGGTCCTTGGCTGAAAAAGTGGGCAATCACCTGAATTTACCTGTCCACAAAAAACCCCAAAAGGTTTCTTTCAAACGCGGAAAGATTGTGCCGTGCTAACGGACACAAAGCGCACAAGCAAATAAAAAAGGGGCTGCCCCAGACGGGCAACCCCTTTATTTTTTGGTGGCGGTGCAGGGACTTGAACCCCGGACGCTACGGATATGAGCCGTATGCTCTAACCAGCTGAGCTACACCGCCGTATTCGGTCAGTATGGAATCGACGCTCGAACGGTCCCGGCCGGAACCGTCAACCGTTTGAATTCATTAGAAAGAAACCGGAAATGTACCGGTTTCCACAGGGGAAGTCAAGCCACCGCGCGTTTCCCGGTAAACCGTGTCCCCTGCAGCCGACAGGATAGCAGGATGCGCGGATGCGGGGAAGCGGGAATTCAATATCAACCCGCCTGCGCGTCGGCCTTGACCGTCGCTTTGCCTTTCCAGCGGCGCACGTCTTTCATGTACTTCTCCCGGTCCATCGTGCGGTCCGGCGGGAACAGTTCCATCAAGGGCTGGGGGAACCGCTTTTCTTCCTTGTATTTTTCGATCTGCCCGCGCTCCACCCGGTAGATGTTCTGAAACGTGCGGTACTGCGCCGCGACGCCGACGAAATCCCAGTTGGTTTCTCCCTGAATCAGCCGGTAGAACTCGGAATAGGCGATGCCTTCGTACAGGTTGATCTTGCCGATGCGCTTTTTCTCGATGACCGCGTCTTCGCCGCCGAAATCGATGCTCCAGATGTCCGACCCGTCCTTGTCGAACACTTCAAGCTGGTACGCCGTCTTCCACTCCACCCAGGTGCGCACGCTTTCTTTGGATAACAATGCATCGACGAGGCGGTTTTCGATGTAATCGATGACCGCCTGTTTTTCCTTCTCGCGCTCGGCCGCATCCTCGGTGAGCGTCCTGAGCGGGGCGACTTCCGCCACCGGCTTGAACTCCACCAGGTGCTCGTCGTCCTCGCGCACGCCCACGAAATCCGCCGCCTGCCGCTGCACGTCCACGCCGCCGGGGGTGATGTCCAGAACGTCGCCGGGGTAGAAGGTGCTGCTGCCGATATCGGGGCAGAAGTCTTTCAGGTCGCGCAGAAACTGCGTCTGTGTCGTGGGAAAGGAATAGCGGTTGAGGAAGTCGTACGCGTCCTTATAGCGAAACCCCGCCGAGCCGGGCACCGCGAATTTCGGCCTGAGCGCCGCGGCCACTTGTAAAAAGGACTGGTATTCCTCGAACGGCAGCTCCAGCTCCTTGTGGAAGGTGAAATTTCCTTCCAGAAGCGGCAGGTAGCGCACGTGCGCGCAGTCCACCTGCCCGTACAGCTTGTGGATGTACTGTATGACCGGCGGGCTCACGATCGTGTCCACCTGGTTCCAGACCGTCACCTCACCGTCGTGGATCAGGATGCCGTGCTCCGGGAAATAATCCTGATCGTTGTGCGACGGCGTCGGCGTCAGCGTGAAGTCCTTGACCTGAAACGTTTCGAAATCGGTCACCACCTTCACGTTCTTGAACTCCAGTTCCTTCAGGACCTCCAGCAGGATCTCATCCTGCGGCGCCAGCACCACCGCGTCCTCCGCCAGGATGGAATCGCTCTCGGCCAGGTAGGCCAGCGTGCGGATGTCGAAATGGTCCTGATGCCGGTGCGAGATGTTGAGGATGTCCACCCTGGGGAATCGATCCAGATCCAGCGCCACCGCCGGGCAATGCACATTGAGTTCTTCCCAGTGGTAGTTGAACAGCACCGGATCCGACAAAAGCGTGGTGTTTTTCGACTGCACGAGCAGCGTCGCGTGCGCGATCAGCGTGGTTCGCATGTTTCTTCGTTCCTGTGAAATGTGCGGAAACCGCGAGGATACCGCAGCCCCGCGTCCCGCTCAAGCCCAATGGGGCGAATCGGCGGGAAAATTCATGAAAAACAGGCGGTTTTTAATTTTGTTTGACTTTGCCGCTCCGGTCCAACACAATATTTTTCTGCCGCGCAATGCAAACCCGAAGGTGAATGCAACATGGAAGAGACGATCCGCTTTGAAGAAGGCCAGCCCTGCCCCGTCGCCATCGAGGGCGAAGGCGGCGGTCTTTCGTTTTCCCCCAACGGCGACATGCTGCTGGTGGGCCGGTTTCCCGAACCCTCCAAGGCGCAGGTGGATGCCTGGCAGGGGAAATGGCGCGCCAAGCTGTGCGAGGAATCCGAGTTCCCTTCCATTCCCATCTTCGCCGTCGGCGGCGAGGACTGGATTCTGGAAGCCCCCGGCAACCCGGCGCAGCAGGAAAAGGAATCGCCCGGGTTTCTCGAAGCGCTCTACGCCAAGGACGACCCGTCCATGGTCGCGGTGCTGGTCGATTCCAAGACCAACGTCATCGTCAAGATCCACCACGTGCCGCTGGAAGAGCTGTTCGTCGAACGGCTGGTGCTCTCCTGGAACCCGTATAAAGGCCCCGAAGACCAGTACACCAAAACCTTCACCAACGAAAATTTCGCCAAGCGCATCCAGGAGATCTTCAAAGGCAAAACCCCCAAACAGATGTGGATGACGTCGTGGTGACCCCGTTTTTCATCAAAGGCCCTTCCACCTGAGCAAAAGGGCAGCAACCTTCCCGCACAGATTCAAACCTCCCTACTTTAGCACAACACACTCACAGCCTGTCTATTCATTGCGCTCACTGCGTCCCTGGTAAAGAGCACACAAAACCGCCGTTTATTCGCTACGGCATCGTTTTTAGACAGCGTATTTATTCCCAAAACTCCACGATACCGCTGCGCGGCGGGAGTGATTTGAGCTTTGCAATTTTATCGAATCGGGGATATATTTCCCGCTTGCAGGGCCCCACCTTTTTAAAAAGGGTGAATACATGAAGAAAATCATTTTCCCCTTTTGGATGTTCACTCTGCTGAGCGTATTTTTCCTGTCCTATCTATGGGAATTTCACCTTGAAGATAGGTTTTCCTTCTGGATCCTCACCGATCACGCATCCGAATCCGCAAGCGACAAGTGGGATTTTATAGGGATCGTGTTGTTTTTTTCCGGCTTGGCTCTGATTGCCCCCACCCTGTGGAGTCTGCGGGAAATAAAAAAACAGGAAACTCTGAACAACGCGTTAAGCGAAACACAGATTCGCTATCAGAATCTGTTCTCCACCATATCCGACCCCATTCTGATACTGGACGCGGAATCCAATAGGTTCGAGGATGTCAACGAAGCCGCCGTCAAGCAATACGAATTCTCCCGTGAGGAATTTCTGAAACTGTCTCCGAAAGACATATCGGCGGAACCGGAAAAAACCGAAAAAGCCATTCAGGAAAATCTGCAGGGGAATTTGAAAAAAATCCCGCTCCGCTATCACAAAACCAAAACCGGGCAAGTCTTCCCGGCCGAATTGACCGCGGGAAGGTTCAAAGTAAAAGATAAAAACAAGGTCTTTGCCATAGTTCACAATATTTCAGAAAGAAAACAGATCGAAGAATTACTCATAGAAAGCGAAGCACGCTACCGCACCGTGTACCACCAGCTCAGCTCCATCGTTTCCGGCACCGCCCCTGCCACCACCGGGGAAATATTTTTCAAGTCCCTTGTTTCCAATCTCGCTTCCGCGCTCAATGTCCAGTACGCGACGATTTGCACCTACAAAAAAGGCAGCAGAAACATATTCCGCACCCTGGTTTTTTACAAACAAGGGGAATTTCTCAAAAGCATCGAATACGAGCTCAAAGACACACCTTGCAACATCGTCGTCCGGGGAGAAATCGTCGCTTTTCCGAACGAAGTGCAGGCGCATTTTCCGAAAGATATTTTCTTTAAGGAAAATAACATACAGAGCTATGTGGGATATCCCATACGCAACGGCGAGGGGAAAACCACGGGGATCCTGTCCATCATGGACACGAAGCCCATTCAGGATATCGAGAGCGCCAAGTCGATCCTTTCGATTTTCGCTTCCCGCGTAGGAGCGGAAATGCAGAGAATGAGCGCCGAAGCCAAGCGCGCCGAGAACGCGGAAAAATTGCAGGAATCCAACAGGGAACTGCAGGATTTCGTTTCCATCGCATCCCACGACCTGCAGGAACCGCTGCGCAAGATCGTCACGTTCGGCGACCGGCTGGGCACCGTCATTCCCGAATCGAACCCGAAAGCCAGGGATTATCTGACGCGCATGCAGAAATCCGCGGCGAGGATGCAGACGTTTCTGGGCGACCTGTTGCAGTACTCCAAGCTGGGAACCAAAAAGGTGCCCTTCAAGCCGACGGATCTCAATGAAGTGGTCCGGGACGTATTGCAGGATCTGGATGTAAAAATAAAGGAAAACAAGGGGACGGTGAATCTACGCAAGCTGCCCGTGCTGGAGGCGGACCCGTTTCAGATGCGGCAGCTGTTTCTCAACCTGATCGCCAACGGGCTCAAGTTTCACAGGGAAAACGTCCCTCCCGTCGTCAACCTGGACAGCCGCCTGATCAAAGAGGGAGTCTGGGAAATTTCCGTTGAGGACAACGGCATCGGAATCGACGAAAAACACGCGGACCGGATTTTCCGGCCCTTCGAAAGGCTGCACAACCGCAGCACCTACGAAGGCACCGGCATCGGGCTGACCATCTGCAACAAAATCGTCAGCCGTCATCACGGAAAGATCGAAGTCCGGAGGCAGCCGGATCAAGGAGTGGCCTTTCACATTCTCCTGCCGGAAAAGCAAACCGGCCAGAGAAGTGACGATGCATTTCCGCTGATCGCCTCTCTGATGGAGAACTGAAAAAGCAAGGACCGTCTGCGGTCATTTTTCGTACTCGGCGTCGTCCAGGTCCTCTTCCTCCTCCACTTCGACGATCTCCTCGACCTCCTCGAATTCCTCCTCGTCCTCTTCTTCCTCGACGATCTCTTCCTCGTGCTCGAACTCGGGATACTCGAGCTGCGTCAGGAATTCCGATTCGCCCAGAGCGTAAAAACCCTCGTCCGTGTACTCGTTCGACTCAATGTACAGCCGCACCATCTGCGCCATGTTTTCCGATTCGGCGATCGCGATCAGCCCCTCGTCGGTGACTCCGGTGAACTCGATCATCAGGATCTGCAGGTTCTTGAACATCGCGGATTCGGCGATGTGCTTCACGCCTTCATCCTTGATCGGGTTGCGGTCGAGCGACAACAGGGTGAGGTTTTCCAGGTACGGCGAAGCCGCCAGCAGCCGCACGCCCTCGGCGGTGATCTTGTTGATCTCCAGGTACAGCTTGTCCAGTTCCTTGAGATCCTCGCATTCGGCAATGTACTTGCATTCCACATCGCCGATGCCCAGCTTGCTGAGGTCCAGCACCTTGCCGTCCTCGCTGAGCCGGTGGCGGATGCGATTCAGGATCAGGAAGCCGGAGACCGCGTCCCGCCCCTCCTGAGTGACCGGGTTGTCCGAGATGTCGATCGACTGCAGCTTCGGGAACCCTTTCGCCTCAATCATTTCCTTCGCGCCGGCGTCGGTGATCCCGTTTTTGCGCACATCGAGATACTCAAGCTCGGGGAATCCCTCCGAGCCGGCCAGATGCTTCATGCCCGCATCGCCGATCTTGTTCTCCGCCAGGCTCATATAGGTCAGGCCCTTGAGTTTCGTGCTTTTGGCCACATGCCGCGCCCCTTCCGGGCCGATGCCGTTCCACGCCAGCCGCAAGGACTTGAGGCTCGGAAACTGGTCCGATTCGCACAGATGACGCACCCCCTCGTCGCCGATCTGGTTTTTATACAGCTTGAGCGATTGCAGGTTCTGCAGGCTCTTGGACTCCGACAGAGCCCTGGCCGCCTCCGGCCCCAGCTTGTTGTGGCTGAGCGTGAGCCGCGTGATCTGCTTGATCGAGCGCGACTTGGCCAGTGCCTGCACGCCCGCGTCGCCGAGCTTGACGAAATGAAAATCGAGGATTTCATAGTCCCGGCTCAGCTTGAAGCCGTTGCGTATGAGCCCTTCGATGTTGTAGAACTTTTTCTGCATCCTGATTCGCTCCGTATTGCTATCCCACGCCCGGCAGGTGCGCGTCGAAAAACCGTTTCAGACAGACGAAATAACCGTAATCGGGAGCCATCATCATGTCGTTGTGCCCGACCCCCTCCAGGATTTCCAGATATTTGACCTTCGAGCCCGCCTTCTCATGATTGAGCCTGGCCTCGTGCGGACCGATGAGAAAATCCTCCTCGCCGTGCAGAATCAACAGCGGGCAGGAAAGATTCCTGATTTTTGTGCTGTTGTTGAACAGCCGGTCCTCCTCGGGCGTGGTCGCCTCGATTTTGAGCCCGCGCCGCTCCACCAGCGGGATGGGGTCGGCGTAGCCGCTTTCCAGCACACAGGCCGCGATGTCCGCATGCTCCGCGCACAGTTCGATGGCTGGCGCGCTGCCCAGCGAGCGCCCCATGACGCAGACCGCATCCTTCAGCGCATTGTTTTCCTTAAGGTGCCGGTACACCGCGTGCGCGTCCTCCAGAGCCGCCCGCAAAGAGGGCGCCCCTTCGCTCTGGCCGTAGCCCCGGTAGTCGCAGACGGTGAGCTCCGCGCCAAGCTGGGAAAACGCCTCCCTGAGCCCGTCGTAATCCGACACGATTTCCCCGTTGCCGTGAAAAAACAACAGGCTGAAGCGCGCCGGCGGCGACAGGTAGCGGCGCGCGTGCACCCTCACCGAATCGGCCACCGGAATGAACAGCTCCTCCGTGTCGTGCGGCGTGGGGTTCCCGTCAGAACGGGGGAAAAACAGGTTCTGGTTGAACTCTGGCGAGTCGAAAATCGAGGGCATGCGGCTACTATAGCGGAAATTAATAAATTTTTGAAAATTAAGTGGAAGATCAAAAACCTTTCTGTGGGCACGCGCATCTCAAAAGAATTGAAATTTGCGTCGAATCATGTAAAATCGGGCCATCCAAATGCCCTTGTTGAGCGGTCCACTCCAGCGTTGCACGGCCTGTCCCACAGGTTGAATATCACCATACATGAAGAACCCAACTATCTTGAAAAGGTGAACACAAATGTTATTGGAAATTGAACCCATTGAAAAGTTGTTCCAATCTCTGGAAAAAATCCACTCGGACGCCCGAAAAAACCTGGGCCGAAAACTCACGATCGTCGAAAAAATTCTCTATTCCCATATGGAACCGACGGATTTTTCCAAACTGGAGCGCGGAGGCTCCAATATCTATCTGAATGCGGACCGGGTCGCCATGCAGGACGCCACGGCGCAGATGGCCATCCTCCAGTTCATGTCCGCCAAGATGCCCAAGGTCGCCGTCCCGACCACCGTGCACTGCGACCACCTGATCCAGGCCTACACCGGCTCCATGGCCGACCTCAAGGCCGCCGAGGAAACCAACAAGGAAGTGTACGAATTCCTGCGTTCCGCGGCGATGAAATACGGAATGGGCTTCTGGAAACCCGGCTCCGGCATCATCCATCAGGTGGTGTATGAGAACTACGCCGTTCCCGGAACCCTGATGATCGGCACCGACTCCCACACGCCCAACGCCGGCGGGCTCGGCACCATCGCCATCGGCGTGGGCGGCGCGGATGCGGTCGATGTCATGACCGGCCAGCCCTTCATGACCAAGATGCCGAAACTGGTGGGCATCAAGCTGAAAGGCAAGATGAACGGCTGGACCGCCTCCAAGGACATCATCCTCAAGGTCGCCACCATGCTGACCGTGAAAGGTGGCACCAACAAGATTCTGGAATACTTCGGCGAGGGCGCGAAATCGCTCAGCGCCACCAGCAAAGGCACCGTCACCAACATGGGTGCGGAAATCGGCGCCACCACCTCCATCTTCGGCTACGACGAAGCCATGGATCCCTACTTCCGCGCCACCGGCCGCGCTCCGGTCGCGGATCTCTGTAAAAAGTACGCCGAGTTCCTGCAGTCGGACCCGGAAGTGGAAGCCGATCCGGAGAAGTACTACGACGAGTATTACGAGATCGACCTCGCCACGCTGGAGCCGCACATCGTCGGCCCGCACACGCCCGACCTGGGCCGGCCCGTGAGCGCCATGAGCTCCGAGGTGGACGAGAAGGAATATCCGGAGAAGATCTCCGCGGCCCTCATCGGCAGCTGCACCAACTCCAGCTACGAGGATCTGACCCGCGCCAACAGCCTGGTCGAGCAGGCCAAGGCGGCAGGCCTCAAGGCCAAAACGAACTTCATGGTCACCCCCGGTTCCGAGCAGATCTTCGAGACCATCAAGCGGGACGGCATTCTGCAGAACTTCGAGGAAGTGGGCGCCACCGTGCTCGCCAACGCCTGCGGCCCCTGCATCGGCCAGTGGAAGCGCGACGACATCAAGAAGGGCGACAAGAACAGCATCATCACTTCCTACAACCGCAACTTCGCCAAGAGAAACGACGGCAATCCGGAAACGCTGGGATTCATCAGCAGCCCGGAGCTGGTCGTCGCCATGGCGTTTTCCGGTTCCATGAAGTTCAACCCCCTGACCGACACCCTGAAGGACAAGGACGGCAAGGACTTCAAGTTCCAGCCGCCCAAGGGGGAAGTGCTGCCCTCCAACGGCTACGCCTCCAAGGACAACGGCTACGAAGCGCCGTCCATGTCCGGCGAGGTGGTCATCAACCCGACCAGCGAGCGGCTGGCGTTCCTCGATCCCTTCCCCAAGCAGGACCCGGTGAAGGATTACCAGGATCTGCCGGTGCTGCTCAAGGCCAAGGGCAAGTGCACCACCGACCACATCTCGCAGGCAGGCCCCTGGCTCAAGTTCCGCGGCCACCTGGACAACATCTCCAACAACATGTTCCTGGGCGCCACCAACGCCTTCACCGGCGAGACCGGAACCGGCAACCACCCCATGAACGGGGACAAGGGGCAGGAGCTCAACAAGATCGCCCGCAATCTCAAAGAGAGCGGCAAGGGATGGGTGGTCTTCGGTGACGAGAACATCGGCGAGGGCTCCAGCCGCGAGCATGCGGCCATGGAACCCAGGCACATGGGCTGCCGGGCCTTCGTCGCCAATTCCTACGCCCGGATCTTCGAAGCCAACCTGAAAAAGCAGGGTGTGCTTCCGTTCACCTTTTCAGACAAGGCGGATTACGACAAGATCCAGGAGAAGGACCGCATCTCCTTCGCCGGGCTCGACGATCTGGCGCCGGGCCAGCCCGTGTCCATGACCGTGAAGCACGCGGACGGCTCGTCCGACACGCTGAAGGTGAACCACACCTTGAACGAGAAAGAGATCGAATGGTTCAAAGCCGGTTCGGCCCTCAATTACGTGGGGCAGCAGAAGAAGTAAGTGAACCGGGATTGAGCGGTTTTAAAGCGCAACACGACACAGCGGCCCCCTTCCCTCGCGGAACGGGGCCGTTTTCGTTTCTTTTTAAATTAAATCGATTGGAATCGAATTTTTGTGTGTGAGGTTCAATCCCCGTCCCACAGGCTCCGCAACCGCATCTCCTGCTCGATGGTGGTGAGCCGCTGCTGAATGCTGGGGATTTTTTTCCGGATAGAGGAATCCTCCTTTTCCATGCCATCCTGTAAAAGTTTCATTGTCGAATCGAACAGACTCAACAGTTCTTCGTCGTCAAGGTCGTCCAAATTACGAGTGCTCATCGCCGGACCACGATAAAAAAGGGTTGGACAATAATTTGTGAATGGACTCTTTTTACAAATTGGATTCCGGACGGCAGTGTTGAATACCGCCGCCAAGGGATGCGGTGTTTCAGGACGGGGTCTGAATCCAGCCTTTCTTTTTTCCGTTGCGCCAGGTGATCTTCATCCAGCCTTTACTGCGCTGCACCGGCGTCACCCGGGTTCCGCTCTTCAGGCGATTGCAGACTTCGCCCCCCTGCTTCAAATACACGATGCAGGATTTTTCTAATGTAATAACTTTTTCCACCGGATTTCAAGGGGAATCGGGAGCCAGATTCAAAGTTCTATTTTTTTTGTATTTCCCATTTTTGACGAGTTTGATCAACTCGCCGGGAGCCGGCTGGCTGTTTTCTTTTCTTCCGTTGAGAACGGAAATATCCAGATCCTTGCGCTTGTCATTCAGTTCTTTCTCAGCGATGCTTTGAAAGGTGTCGCCGGGCTGCACTTCATAAATGTCGATGTACTGATCCTCGTAGCGCTGATCGTCCTTGGTGTGCCGTTTGCCGCCGTAGGTGAGGCCCTTGAGCTGCGTGAGGTAGACTTCCCGGTTCAGCACCAGGTCTTTGTTTTTGCGCCTGAGGTTTTCCGAGATGACGCCGGCCTTGATGATGCGGTCTTTGGTGTCCGGGTGCGTCGCCTGAAAACTGTGGTACGACTGTCCGGTCATGATCTCATGCCTTCTCAGGTTCCTGAGAAATAAAACCATCCCGTTCGGGTCGTAACCCGCTTCCGTGGCGTTCAGCATGCCCTGCCCGTCCGATTCGATCTCCGCTTCCCGGCCGTAGCCCAGGTTGATCTGCTGAAACATGGCGGAGCTCACCACGATCCATTTGCCCGCGTTCTTGGGGCTGGCGATGGCGCCGCCGATGCTCAGGATCTGTGCGCCGATGCTGCGCACCAGCATCTTGGCGCCGTGGTGCTTGGTGACGTGCGCGATCTCGTGCCCCAGCACGCCCGCAAGCTCCGCCTCGCTGTTGAGCGCCGCCAAAAGGCCGCGCGTCACGTAGACATAGCCGCCGGGCAGCGCGAACGCGTTGATCTCCGAGCTGTCCACCAGCTTGAAGAAAAACCGGCGGAACTCCCGGTCCGTCAGGTTGGACACCAGCTTCTGGCCAATGCGGTTGACGTAGAGCTGCAGGGATTTGTCCTGGTAGATGCCGTACTGCTGCACCACCTGCTTGTCCGCCCCCTTGCCGAGAGAAAGCTCCGTCTCTTTGCTGATAAAAGGAACGGAAGCGGCGGGGGTTGCGAAATAAAGCAGCAGGCAGGCGATGGACAAAATCCAGGCGCCGGGGAACGTTCGATGCGGCCGTTTTTGCGGAAACATCCTGTTCATGATGAAAAAAGGGATCAGGCCGATCCGGAAAGTGTTTTTATCTTGCGGTCGATGCGGTTTGACATCGGGTGATCGTGAAACTTGGCTTTGGCTTCCCTGAGGATCTTGAGGGCGTTTTCCGTATCCTGGCTCAACTCGTAACAACGCGCGAGTCCCTGGTAGACCGGAAACAGGGGATAGCCGTTGGGGTTTTCGATGATGGACTTGTAAATCGCCATCGCTTTATCATACTCCTTTTTTGCCTCGTGCACCGTCGCCATTCCCACCCGCGCCAACTGATGCGAAAGGTGGTCCGGCGGCGCATTCTCTACGACCCCGGAATACAGCGCCAGCGCTTCATCGTGGTTGCCGTTCTGATACTGGCTTCCGGCAAGCAAAAGGTCGGCCCGCAGTTTCTGCGGTCCGGAGCTGAACTGCTCGCGCATGGACTTGAGCTGCGCCAGCACCTCCTCCGATTTTTTGTCCTTGCCCTTGTCCTGGATGGTCTGCATTTCGTAATACAGCTTCTCGTTCTCCAGGTGCGTCACCTTGCGGTTGTAGTTGAATCCGGCGACCCCGGCGGCGATCACCACCATGCCGATGAGCACGCTCAGAACCATCGGGCCGTGATCCGCAAAAAAGGCCGCAACCCGTTCGCTGGTGGATAAAAACTGGTCGGGTTCCTTGAGCAATTCCTTACGGGTGATTTTTTCGCGTTTGGCCATGTTTGCTTGAATTTGAGGTTGGGACGGACCGAAGCGCCGCCATGCGGTGAAAAACGGCAAAAGATTGTATGTCAAAAGGTTGCCTCCAATTTAAGCACAAAGGATAAGACCGTACAAGGTATTTTTCGGGCGCAATTTTGTGCCAAATTGAATTATGGTAAGTTGGAGTGAATCAGCTATAATGCCGTGTCATCGGCTCATATTTCCAACCTCTTCCAGCATCGAACCATGTCTTCTGAAACCATCGGCGTCATCGGAGCCGGAAGCTGGGGCACCGCCCTCGCGCTTCTGCTGGCGGGGAAAGAGCATCCGGTCTCTCTCTGGGTCTACGAAAACGACCTGTGCGAAACGCTGCGCAGCCAACGGGAAAACATCCTTTTTCTGCCCGGCCACACCCTTCCGCCAAACATCCATCCCACGAACTCGCTGGAAGAAACCGCGCGTTCTTCATCCACGCTGGTTTTCGTGGTGCCCACGCACGTGGCGCGGGAGATCCTGGAAAAGATGAAGCCGCATGTCCAGCCCGGCTCGCTCATCATCAACGCCAGCAAGGGCATCGAAAACGAAACCCTGTGCAACGTGTATCAGATCCTCGATCAGGTCCTGGACGTTCCGCACGCCTCCGCCGTGATATCCGGACCGACGTTCGCCCAGGAAGTGGCCGCCAGCTCGCCCTCCGCGATGGTCGCCGCCTCCGGCGATCCGGAAACCGCCGAACGGGTGCAGCGGCTTTTTTCCACGCCGAAAATGAAAGTGTTCACCAGCACCGATCCGATGGGCGTGGAGATCGGCGGCGCCCTTAAAAACGTCATCGCCATCGCCACCGGAATTTCCGACGGCATGGGCCTGGGCTACAACCCGCGCGCCGCCCTCATCACCCGCGGCCTGGTGGAGATCACCCGCATCGGCACCGCCCAGGGCGCGCGGCCGGAAACCTTCTCCGGGCTTTCGGGCATGGGCGACCTGGTCCTGACCTGCACCGGCGACCTCAGCCGCAACCGCAACGTGGGAATCAAGCTGGGTCAGGGGATGAAGCTCAGCGACATCACCCGCAACATGAAGATGGTCGCCGAAGGCATCCGCACCGTCAAATCCGCGCACACGCTCAAGAACAGGCTGAACATTCAGGCTTCCGTCATCGAAGAGACCTACCGCGTCTTGTACGAGGAAAAGCCGCCGCAAAAAGCCCTGGAAGACCTGATGAAGGTGGAGATCTACGAGGAGTTTTCCGGCGTCAAAGGGCTGCAATGAAGCCGGATGATTTGAAACAGATCCTCACCCTGCTGCACCAGCGCAAACTCACCCCGCAAGAAGGCCTCGAAAAACTCAGGCACCTGCCTTTCGAAGACCTGGAATTCGCCCGCATCGACCATCACCGGCATCTGCGCAGCGGCCTGCCGGAAGTGATCTACTGCGAAGGCAAGAGCGCCGGACAGCTTTCGGCCATCATCCGGAAAATGAAGCAGGCCGGAAGCGACATCCTCGCAACCCGGCTGGACGCGGAGGCCTACAAAAAGCTCAAGCCCAAACTGCCGAAAAACGCCGTATACAACGCCGCCGCCAGAACGCTGGTGATCCGCAGAGGCAAAAAACAAAAAGGCACCGGCAGGGTGCTGGTGCTGACCGCGGGCACTTCGGACATTCCCGTCGCCGAAGAAGCCGCCGTCACCGCAGACCTTCTGGGCAGCCGCGTCGACACGCTGTTCGATGTGGGCGTGGCGGGCATCCACCGGCTGCTGAACGCCCTCGAATTGCTACGGGAAGCGCGCGCCATCGTCGCCGTCGCCGGCATGGACGGCGCGCTGCCCAGCGTGGTGGGCGGCCTGGTGGACTGCCCGGTGATCGCCGTCCCCACCAGCGTCGGCTACGGCGCTTCGTTTCAGGGCCTGTCCGCCCTGCTCACCATGCTCAACAGCTGCGCCTCCGGCGTCGCCGTCGTCAACATCGACAACGGCTTCGGCGCGGGCTGCCTCGCGCACAAGATCAACCGGCAGAGCGTGCAGGAATGACAGGAATAAAATTGGACAGGATGGACAGGATAAACACGGGAAAAACCCGTCTCGCGCCAGGACGCGAAGACGCAAAGTAAAATAAAAAAATTCCTCTCCCCTGGAGGGAGGCCAAGCATAGCTCGGCGACCTTCCCTATAATCCTTTTAATAAGGCATCGAGACAAGCTCGACACCCGCATTATGAATTACCCGAATGGTGGCTTGAATGCAGAACTTGTTCTGCCATCCGCTTACCCAAAAAAGTGAAGGTGGCTTGAGGACTGAGGTGAGGGGGAATAAAAAATATTCCTCAATTTTTATGAGAGCAATTCCCTAAAACACTCGGAAGGATATATAGCATCAACGATACGGCTGTTCCTTGAGGTGTTCGACCAGGCGGTCCAGCCCTTCATCCGGGCTCATCACCGGCTCGTAGCCGAAATCGTTGCGTGCGCTGGAAATATTGAAGTAGTGCGACGTGGCCAGCTGCAAAGCGACAAAACGGGTCATCGGCGGTTCCGTTTCGATTCTGAGCGCGCCATAGAAGAATTCCATCAAAGCGCCGATCCTGCGCGCCCACGGCAGCGAGATCGAACGCTCGACAGGCGCGCGGTCCATCATCAAAAGCAGGCGCTCCACCCATTCCCACAGGTTGACCGGCGTGCCGTCGCTGATGAAATAGCATTTTCCCGCCAGCGTTCCGCCCGCTTCCAGCGCATCGCAGGCGAGCACATGCGCGTGCGCTGCGTTTTCCACATGCACCATGTCGACCCGGTTCTTGCCCTCACCCACGCGCACCAGCCGTCCCCGCTGCGACTTGTCGAGGATGCGCGGCACCAGGTGCGGGTCGCCGATGCCCCAGATCAGATGCGGCCGCAGCGAAACCGTGGCCAGACCGCGCACTCCGTTCGCTTCCTTCACCATCTGTTCCGCCATCGCCTTGGTGCAGGCGTAATGGCAAAGGTGATCCTTGGGGTAAGGCGCGCTTTCGTTCACATTTTCCAGATCGTCCTCGCCAAACACGACGCTGGGCGTGCTCGTGTAGATCAGCTTTTTGACGCCGTTCTCCCGGCACGCTTCGACCACGTGGCGCGTGCCCTCCACGTTGATGCGGTAATAGTCTTCGTACTCGCCCCAGATCCCGGCCTTGGCCGCCGTGTGAAACACCGCGTCCACATTCTCCGCCGCCTCGAGCAGAAGCTCGCGGTCCTGAATGTCGCCCTGGATCCGTTCGATGTCCGGAGCCAGGTGCGAGTACGCGAACGTCCGCCGCCCCAGAACCGCGACCCGGTCGCCCCGCTGGTGCAGCCGTTCGGCGATGTGGCTTCCCAGAAACCCGCCGCCTCCTGTGATCAATACGCGCATGACGGAATCGTGATTGATTTTTTGCGCCAGTTGCCATTAAATATGGTCGGAAACCCCCCACAAATTAACAACTTCGGCAGCCATTCTCAAGCCGATTCCATTTTCCCGGAGATCCCGATGGCACCGCTATCCGAACAGAGAAGCAACCCCGAATTCCATTCCCCCGTGTTCGACCTGGCGAAACAGCAGTTCGAACAGGCGGTGCAGAAGCTGAAACTGGATGACGATCTGACCCGCTGGATGATCAACCCCGAACGTTCGCTCATGGTCAGCCTCCCCGTGCGCATGGACGACGGCTCGATCCGTACGTTCTACGGATACCGGGTGCAGCACAGCACCGTGCTCGGCCCCGGCAAGGGCGGCATCCGCTACCACCCCAGTGTCAATATGGGCGAAGTCACCGCCCTGGCCACCTGGATGACCTGGAAAGGCGGGCTGATGAACATCCCGCTGGGCGGCGCCAAGGGCGGCGTGCGCTGCAACCCCAAGGAAATGTCCGCTCAGGAACTGGAAAACCTGACGCGCCGCTACACCGCAGGCATCTTTCCCATCATCGGGCCGGAAAAGGACATCCCCGCGCCCGACATGGGCACCGACCCCCAGGTGATGGCCTGGCTCATGGACACGTTCAGCATGCAGAAGGGATACAACAACCTGGGCGTGGTGACCGGCAAGCCGCAGAATCTCGGCGGCTCCCAGGGAAGGCTCGAAGCCACCGGGCGCGGCGTCGCCCAGACCATCGCCTACGCGGCCCAGACCATCAACCTGCCGCTGGAAAACGCCACCGTCGCGGTGCAGGGTTTCGGCAACGTCGGCTATTTCGCGGCGCGGTTCTTACAGAGCATGGGCGCCAAGGTCATCGCCGTAAGCAATTCCATGGGCGGCGTTCACAACAAGAACGGCATCCCCGTCGAACCCTTAAACCAGCACCAGATGAACAACCGCGACCTCAGCGCCTTTTCCGATACCGAAAAGATCACCAACGCGCGCCTGCTGTCGTTGAAGTGCGACATTCTGGTCCTCGCCGCGCTGGAAAACCAGGTGACCGAAAAGAACGCCTCCAAGGTGAACTGCAAGATTTACGCGGAAGGCGCCAACGGACCCACCACGCTGGAGGCGGACAAGATCCTCGAGGACAAAGGCATCTTCGTGCTGCCCGACATCCTGTGCAACGCCGGCGGCGTCGTGGTGTCCTATTTCGAGTGGGTGCAGGGACTGCAGGGATTTTTCTGGGACGAGTACGAGATTTTCAAACGCATGAACAAAATCATGAAGCACGCGTTCGACGAAACCTACGCCCTCAATCAGCGGGAAAAGGCGGGCATGCGCACGGCCGCGCTCATGCTCGGCATCCAGCGCGTCGCCGAAGCCATGAAACTGCGCGGACTGAATCCTTGAAAAGACAAAGAAATGAGACAGGATAACAGGATAAAAGCGAAAAGCGGGTTTCGCGCAAAGCCGCGAAGTATCAGACAGGATAAAAACAATTAATTAGTTCCCCCTCACCCCAGCCCTCAAGCCACCTTCCGATTATTTGGTGATGCGGGTGCAAAGCTACGCTTGGCCTCCCTCCAGGGGAGAGGGATTTAATAATTCACGTTTTCAGGATTTTCTTTGCGCCCTCTGCGTCTTTGCGGTTCAAACAGGTTTCCGCTTTTATCCCAGGATTTTATCCTGTCAATCCTGTCCAATTTTCTTTTCTTTGCGTCTTTGCGCCTTGGCGCGAGACCCGCATTTTTGCCTGTCTTTCAGTTGCTGTTTTCCAATGGCAGGGTGGCGCGGGCGTCCAGTTCGTAGGGAGCGCTTTCGGGGAGATTTCCGCTCTGGTGGCGGTGGTGCGCGGCGCAGGCGATCATGGCCGCGTTGTCGGTGCAGTTTTTCGGGCTTGGGATGAAAACCCGATAGCCGCGTTGATCCGCCTCGGCTTTCACGGCGGCGCGCAGGGCCCCGTTGGCGGCGACGCCGCCGGTGACGACGATGCGGCTCAGGTCTTTCGTCTCGCAGGCGGCGATGCACTTTTTCACCAGCACCTCGACCACCGCCGCCTGGAAGCTGGCGGCGATGTCGGCGTCGGAAAGCGTGCGGTCCCGGGACTGCTTGCGCTTTTCGATCTGCGTGCGCACGGCGGTCTTCAGGCCGCTGAAGCTGAAATCGAAGGAACCTTTCTCCAGCCAGGCCCGCGGAAATCCGCACGCGGCAGCATTGCCCGAGCGGGCCAGCTTTTCGATCACCGGCCCCCCGGGATAGCCAAGCTCCAGCATCCGCGCGACCTTGTCGAACGATTCGCCCGCCGCGTCGTCGCGCGTGCGCCCGAGCTGCGTGTATCTGCCGAAGCCTTCGACCACGTACAGGTCCGTGTGGCCGCCGGAAACGCCCAGCGCCAGATAGGGAAACGCCACATCCTCTTCGAGAAAGATCGCCAGCAGGTGCCCTTCCAGATGGTTGATGCCCACCAGCGGTTTTTTGAGCCCGTAGGCGAGCCCTTTGGCGGCATTGAGCCCCACCAGCAGCGAGCCGACGAGCCCCGGCCCCCGGGTCGCGGCGATCAGGTCGATGTCGTGGGCTTCGACCCCGGCATCGCTGAGAGCCTTGTCGATGACGTGATGGATACGGTCGATGTGGGAACGTCCGGCCAGTTCCGGCACCACCCCGCCGAAACGGCTGTGGATGTCCGTCTGGTCGAAGATGACGTTGGAAAGAAGACGGCGGCCGTCCTTGAGAACGGCCGCCGCGGTTTCATCGCAGGATGTTTCAATCCCTAAAACGAGCATTTCACTTCAAACAAATTACAAATGGAGACACTCCGCGCGGGTCATTTGATCAGGCTGACCTGATTTCCCACCTGCGGCTTGTCCGTGGTTTTCATCATTTTCTTCATGACGTCCCATCCGGCAAGCAGAGAGACCGCGTGCATGAGCTGGGCGTCTTTCAGCAGATCTTCCTCGTTGGCGTCCGCTTCGGCTTCCTGCTCCTCATCTTCGTCCGGAGAGTCGACTTCATTGGCGCTTTCGTCTTCCTCACCTTCTTCGATGCTGCTTTTTCCCTTCAGGTGTTTTTTCAGATCCTTCTCGCGCAGAAAGCGGCGCAGCCTTTCTTTTTCCTTGCTGTCCTTTTTATCCTTGTCCGCTTCTTCGTCATCCTCCCGTTCAAGCGGCATCTCCACGATGATGTCCGGTTCGATGCCGTTCTCCTGAATGACCCGTCCGCTGGGCGTATAATAACGCGCGGTGGTCAACCGCAGCGCCGAACCGTCGCTCAGCGGGATGATGGTCTGCACCGAGCCCTTGCCGAACGTCGGCGTGCCCAGAATCACCGCGCGGTTCAAATCCTGCAGTGCCCCCGCCACGATTTCCGAAGCGCTGGCGCTGCCGCTGTTGACCAGGATCACCATCGGATAAGACACCCGCTTCACCTTGTCGTGCGTGGTGAATCGCATGTTCTGTTCCTCGCTGCGGCCCTTGGTGTAGACGATCAGGTTTTCCTTGTCCAGAAAACGGTCCGTCACTTCCACCGCCTGGTTGAGCAGCCCGCCGGGGTTGTTGCGCACATCGAGGATCAGTTTGGTGATCCCTTCCTGACCCAGCTTGTCCAGTGCCTTGTCGAGGTCCGAACTGGTGGACTTGGAAAAGCTGCGGATCTTGACATACCCGATCTCATCGCGGTAGCGCTTGTGCACCACGCTGCGCACCTTGATGATGTCGCGCACGATGGTGAACTCCTTGGGCGCGTCCAGGGTTTCCCGGAAAATGGTGATGGTGACCGGCGTGCCCGTCTCGCCGCGCAGATGGTTGACCGCATCCGACAGCGTCATGTCCAGGGTGGACTCGTCCTCGATCTTGATGATCTTGTCGCCGGCCTTGATCCCGGCCTTGAAAGCCGGCGTGTCCTCGATCGGAGAAACCACGGTCAGAACGCCTTTGCGCATGCTGATCTCGATACCCAGGCCGCCGAACTTGCCGGAGGTGTCCACCAGCATGTCCTTGTAGGATTTGGGGGGGAGATAACTGGTATGGGGATCCAGGGCCTTGACCATGCCTTTGATCGCCCCTTCGATCAGCTCGTCGCTTTCAACGCCTTCCACATAATTGCTTTCTACCAGAGACAGGATCTCCGAAAAAATCTTGAGCTTTTCGTAGGTGTCGTTTTTCTTCGATTTATCTTCCGCCGCGCCCGCGGATGCGACAAGAGCGAAAACAATCAAGGCTGCCAACCATCCCACCAGGCCTTTGGTGCTGGAAAACAATCGACAATCGATACAACTCGGTACTGGCTTCAAGGAAGTCAAATCGGTCTCTCCCCAAAAAGTGTTTTAAATTCCTAACTTTCGATTATATCTCAATTCCGGTGATGAAGCATTAAAGATGATGCTACCGCTTCGCCACTTTGAACCAGCGCATCGGATCGATGGGCTTGCCTTTGTGGCGCAGCTCAAAATAAAGCGTTTCCCCCACCAGCGAGCCGGTGTCTCCGGAACGGGCGATGATCTGACCGCTGCGCACGGTTTTTCCCACCTCGGTGATGATGTTGTCCAGATGACCGTACAGCGTGTGGTACTGCTCGCCGTGGCCGACGATGATCAGATTGCCGTACCCTTCCAACTCATTGGCAAAAAGGACTTTCCCATCGAACACCGCGCGCACCGCCGTGCCCTTGGCGGCGCGGATGTTCACGCCGTTGTTCAACACATAGGTGTCGAATTCCTTGTCCTTTTTCTTACCGAATTTATTGAGGAACTTGCCTTCCAGAGGCAGGGGCAGACGGCCCTTCCGATCGGCGATATCGATCCCCTCCCCTTTCACCAGCTTTTCCTTGAGGTCGTGAATCAGCGTATTCAGGTTTTCCGACGCTTCCAATAGCTCCTTGCGCACCTGAATATTGAGATTTTTTTCCTTGTTCAGTTTCTTCAGGAACCGGGATTTTTCTTCTTTCTGCTGCCGCACTTCCTCGCGCTTGCTCAAGGCGCTGCGTTCCAGCATGACCAGTTTTTCCCGCGCCTCGACCATGGCCTGTTTTTCGCTTTCCAGTTGACGCATGCGGTCCTCGAACTTGTGAAACACCTTGGTGTCGTGGTCGGTCAGGATCTCGAGGTACTTGATGCGCTGCAACAGGTCGTTGAAATTGTCCGCGGAAAACAGCACCTTCACCGCGAACAGGCTGCCTTCCTTATAGATGGCGCGCAGCCGCCGCGCCAGAATGCGTTTCTGCTGGTCGAGCTGGTTTTCCGTCGTCTGGATATTCTTGGTCAACAGGCCGACTTTTTTCTCGTTGATCTGTTTGTTCCACTGGTAGATCTTGAGTTCCCGCTCGCGCAGCTTGAGCTGGTTTTCGATCTTACGCAGTTTTTTCAGCACCGAGTCTTCCTGCGCCCCGGCCTGGGAAATGGCCTGATCCTGCCTGCGGATCTTTTCCTGCAGCGCCTTGAGGTCCTTTTCCTCCTGGCTCAGCTGTTTCTCGATCTTCTTCAACCCGGTGTCGGCAACAGACAGCGGCGAAACCAGAAACAGCCCGGCGAACGCCAGGAACGCGGCTTTATGTTTCCACGCAATGCGGCTCATTTTTTTAAATCGACGTGCAAAAACTGCTTGATGGAAAGGTAGCTCCCCATCCAGCCGATGAACACGCTGGCCGCCAGGATCGACAGGATCAGCGGCCGCGAGAGAAACTGGAAATCCACGCCGCGGGCGATGGTTTCCAGCGAACCCTGGAACTCGAGCTTGAGATAAAGCTGCAGCGACTTGATCAGGCTGAGCGCCAGCACCGCCCCCAGAAACCCCTGCAGCATGCCTTCGAGCAGAAACGGGATCTTGATGTAACGGTGGGTGGCGCCGATCAGCAGCATCAGCTCGATCTCGTCCTGGCGCGAGTAATACGACAGCTTGATGGTGTTGGATACGATCAGGATCAGCCCGACTGCTAACAGTCCGCCCACCGCCATCAGAAAAATGCGGATGAACACCATGAACTTTTCGAACGCGCCCAGCCACTTTTCCCCATACTCCAGCGATTCCACGCCTTCCTGGTCCTGCAGTTTCTCCGCGAAATCCCGGATGCGGGCGAGCCGGTCGTCCGAGGCGCGGAACCGCACCTCATAGGAACTGGGCAGCGGGTTGAAATCGAGATTGGCCACGAAGCCGGATTTTCCGGAAAACGTGGTCTTGAAATTGTTCCAGGCATCGTCGCTGGCGATGAACGTGTGCGACTCCACATCCTCGTTGTCCGCGATCAGGTTCTCCAGCCGCGCCCGCGCCTCGGACGGCACGCCGTCTTCCAGATAGACGATGAGCTGCACCTGTTGATTCCAGGTGGCGAGAAACGCATTGAGGTTGACGAAGATCACCAGAAACAGGCCGAGTATGGAAATCGCGATGGTGATGGTGACGATGGACACCCAGAAAACCTGCTGGTGCGACCGGATATTGGCGACCGTATTGCGGATGGTGCTGAAAACGAATTGAGAGAGGGGCATCAGGCCGTGACCAGTTTCCCGCGATTGAGAAAAACCACCGGGTGTTTTCCCGACCGGATCATCCCCTGATCGTGCGTGGCGAATATGACCGTGACACCTTTCTTGTTCGCCTGCTCGAACAGTCTGAGTATTTCGGAGGAAATTTCCGGGTCGAGGTTTCCAGTGGGTTCGTCCGCCAGCAGAATACGGGGGGAATTGACCAGCGCCCGCGCGATCGCCACGCGCTGCTGTTCGCCGCCGGAAAGCTGCGGCGGGTAGGCGTCCTTCTTGTGCGTCAGCCCGACATTCTTCAACGACTCCCAGGTTTTGTAGCGTGCTTTTTTCCGGTCGGCGCCGATGATCTCCTGCGCGAACGCGACGTTTTCGAACACCGTGCGTTTGGGCAGCAGCTTGTAATCCTGAAACACCACGCCGATGTTCCGGCGCAGCGTGTACAAATTGCGGTAGTTGATCTTGCCGATGTTGATCCCGTGAACGAGCACCTGCCCGCGGTCGAAACTCTCCGCACGGAACAGAATTTTAAGCAGCGTGGTTTTGCCCGCGCCGCTCGGCCCGGTCAGAAAAATAAACGAACCTTTTTTCACGTTGAACGTGATGTCCGCAAGCGCCGGAGTCACGCCGCCATAGGTCTTGCAAACGTTGAACAGCTGGATCATGGGCGAGCGGGTTGGCTTTGGGGTTATGGCAGGGCGCCGAATGCAGGGGGTTTGCGGCCCCCCGGTGGTTCAGGATTTTTCGGGGAAATCGGCAAACTCGTCCGCCAGAATGAAATCGCTTTCCCCGGCCTGTTCGGAAAAAAACTCCTCCGGGAACGTCGAGACCATGCCGGGGCCATAGTATTTCTTTATCTGATCGGCAGAAAGCAGTTCAAAATTGATGAAAGTCTTGATGACAAGGCGGTCGTTTTCCATTTCGTAGGCAAACACGCCCTCCGGGCAGGTCAAAAATCCCTCGTGTTCCCCGAAAGACAGGAGCGCCTGGGTCATATGCGTGTCGAGAATGAAAACGCAGTTGTCCTGGGTGCGGGTCCGCTCGCTGAACCGATCGACACAATGCGAGGTGTAAAACACCTGCCGGTGAGTAAACGACTGAATCAGTTTGCCTTTTTCAGTCGATTCCTGGCGCGAAGGAGAAACCAGCGTGGTGAAGCCGCCTTTGGAGAAATCCACCAGGCACAGCACATCCTTGCCGAATTTCTTGCTGATTTTCCGGGTCATTTCCTCAATGAATTTCTGCCGCTTGCGGATGGAAATGCGAGCGTTCGAGCGAAACTTTTTCTGAAACGCGGACTTCAGAAAATTTTCGATCTGCACCTTCTTGTAATCGAATTCCCGGTCTTTCATCGCTCAGCCGACGCTCAAACAGCGCCCAATAAATCAAAATATTTACAATAAATTTTTATACTAATTTAACACAATACGAAAGCCACACCAAGTTTGAAATGCGCTATTTTCAATATAAAACGTTGATTTTATTATACTATAGCCTGTCTTTGCAAATCCGGCGCTGATCCCAAACCACAAAGTCCGGCCGCGCCCAGCACACTCCCGGACCGCTCCACGCCCGCCGACGCAATCCCGGCCGCCCATTCATGGGTCCGCTCGATCCCCCCGGCGTCCCGCAGAGGAGTGTGATAAAATCGAAGCATGAACAACACGCTCAACATACTCGGCATGCTGCTGCTGGCGACCCTGCTGTTTCACGGCGCGCTGAGCTTCATGACCGACAACATCCAGGACTTCGAGTCGGTTCCCCTGCCGCCGAAAAAGCTCAAGCCCGCGGTCGTTTCGCTGAATCCGACCCTGAAAATCGACGCCAAATCGAAAAAGACCTGGACGCTGCTCGACCTGTCCACCGGCAAATCCGTCAAGATCGACGACATCGACAAAGACCGGGAGCGCCTCAAACAGATTCGCTGGGACCTGGCTTTCCAGCGCACCAAGATCGTCACCAACAGCGGCATCACCAATCCCGAAGGCGGCGTGGGCGTGATGAACCTCGGTCCCGTCGATTTCGACAGCGTGCGCAGCGTCCCAGCCGAACCCCTGGTGCAGGACACCAAATCGTTCGGCAAAAAGATCAACAAGGCCATCACCGGCTGGTACAACTACCGGACGCGCACCCACAACATCGAGTCGAAAAAGAACGTCTACATCGTCAAGACTTCAAACGGGCAGTATGTGAAAATCCGCTTCCTCAATTATTACTGTTCCAACGACGAATCCGACTGCCGCTCCATGATGTGCACCCGCGAGGAAGCCGCCTGCCTCACCATGGAATATGTGAAAAGCGAATATCCTGGCGGCACCTTCCCGCCACCGCCAGCCCAACCCGAACCCGCTGCCGAAACCGCGCCGGCTGACGAACTCGCTCCGGCTGCCGGAAACGCCGGCTTGAAAACCACGGAAGCAGTCGCCGTGCCGGTGCCCAGCGCCTACAAACCCTGAACGCAAGATCCGTGTGAGTCCTCATTTAAAATCCGCCCCGTTCATCCTGTGCCTGCTGTTCCTGTCTGCCTGCGAACCGGCCGACATGATCCTCATTCCCGCGGGGGAATTCCGGCTGGGCAGCGTTTCCGGCGCGCCGTCCTCGTTCATGAACGAACGCACCGCCGGGGAAAACGCCCATCCGCAGCAGAATCTTCACCTGCAATCGTTTTACCTCGACAAATACGAAGTCACTTACGAAAACTTCATCCGCTTCAAGCCCCGCGCCAAATACCAGGTCACCGAGGCCAACGAACCCATGCGCGGCGTGAGCTGGTACGAAGCGGACGCCTATTGCCTGTCGATCGGCAAGCGGCTGCCCACGGAATTCGAGTGGGAGAAGGCGGCGCGCGGACCGGACGACCGCAAATTCGTCTGGGGCAACGAATTTCACCGCGACTGGGCGAACTTCGGCAAAACCGTGCGTTCCGTGGGATCGTTCCCCAAAGACGTGAGCCCGTACGGCGTGCACGACATGAACGGCAATGTGTCGGAATGGACCGCCAGCTGGTACCGGCCCTACCCCGGCTCCACCTATGAGGACGAAAATTTCGGGGAAAAATTCAAAGTCATCCGCGGCGGCACCATTCAGAAACGCGAACACGGGTTCATGGTGGAATTCGTCACCCTTCCCTACCGCAATTACGTCCCTCCCAAAGAACGGTTCTGGGACACGGGCTTCCGCTGCGCCCGCAACGCAGACACCGAAAACGGCGACAACCAGTAAAGAATTATTGAGACAGGATTACAGGATGAAAATCCTGGCATAAAAACGAAAACCGGTTTGAACCGCAACACCCACGGGGTGACGACGCAGAGGACGCAAAGAAAACCCAAAAGCTCTGAGGATCAATCCCACACTATTTCCAGTATTTTGATGGGTGAGCGGCAGGAACAAATTCATAACTTCCTCTCCCCCCTTTAGGGGGAGAGGACTGAGGTGAGGGGGGGAATCCATCAAATTCGGCCGGTGTACTCAAGTCGCGCTCGCATTAATTGCGCGCATTGACGGCGATCCCGGTTTCACATGGGCGTGTCTTTGTTGAACGCGGGCGGCGCTTCGTTGCCCGGTTCCGGCATTTCCGGACGCGGCGTCACCAGAGGCACCGCCGGTGCGGCGGCCATACTGCCATCCGCTGTCTGCGGCTTGGCGGTTTCCGGATTTTCCGCTTGAGCCGTGGCCGTGGCATCGCCGGCCTTGTTCTCGGCGGCGGCGTTGTCGGACCGGGGCTGCCTCCGGCGCGGCCGGCGGTTGCCCGATGAAGTCCGCTTCGACGTGGAGGATTTGCGCCGCGTGTTGCGTCCCCGTGAAGACGACTTGGCCCGGCGTCCGCGGGCGCCGTCCGAATCGCCCTTGCCATTGACGCGCTCTTCCTTGGTTTCCCGGCCCGCTTCTTCACCGCGTTCACTTCGATCACCGCGTTCCGCACGCGTTTCCGCGGACGCCGCGGTTCTCGCCGCCCTGCCGTCCGTCTTCAATTCTTCGGTCTCTTTCCGTTCCAGCACCTGATAGGTGAAATCGTCGAAGCTCAGGCCCGGCTTGCTGGAGAATTTAATCTTGAACTGGTTGTTCTCCTGCAGCTCTTTGATGAAATCCAGTTTGTGGTTGAGCACATAATCGCACACCTCCGGCGACACCGTCGCCTCGATCAGCCGGGCTTTTTCCTTGGCCAGATTTTCGCGGATTTTCCGGATCACGCCGAGAACCATCGAGCCCGTGGATTTGACATGGCCCGACCCGTGGCACTGCGAGCATTCCTCGTAAACGCCTTCTTTCACCGGCGGGGACATCCTCTGGCGCGACATTTCCAAAAGCCCGAATTTCGAGATGCGCGAGATGTTGATACGGGCCTTGTCCTTCTTGGTGGCGGCCTTGAGGCGTTTTTCCACCTGGGACTTGTTCTTCTTCTGGAACATGTCGATGAAATCGATCACGATCAGGCCGCCCAGGTCGCGCAGGCGCAGCTGCCGGGCGATCTCGTCCGCCGCTTCCAGGTTGGTCCGGGTCGCGGTTTCCTCCAGCTGGCTGGCGTTGGTGGTTTTTCCCGAGTTGACATCGATCGACACCATCGCTTCGCCGATGTCGATCACCACCGAGCCGCCCGAAGGCAGGAACACCTTGCGGTTGTAGATCGATTCCAGCTGCTCTTCCACTTTGTAATGCGAGAACAACGGCTGGGTTTCCTGGTACAGCTTGACCCGGCGCTGCAGCCGGGGCATCACCAGCTTCACAAAATCCTTGACGGCGCGGTGCGCCTCCACCGTATCGACCACGATCTCGGTCGTGTCGGTGGTGAAGTGGTCGCGCACGGTGCGGACCACCAGATCCGGCTCCTTGTAGACCAGAAACGGTGCGTTGTCGCCTTCTTTTTCGATGGTTTCCTGAATGGTTTCCCAGATCTTGAGCAGCATCTGCAGGTCCTTCTGCAGTTCCGCCTTGGTGCGGCCCAGCCCGGCCGTGCGGATGATGACGCCGGTGTTTTCCGGCAGCTCAAAGTCGGAGATGATCTCCTTGAGCTTTTTGCGCTCCGACTCGTCTTCGATCTTGCGGGAGATGGCGCTGGCCTCCTGGCCGCACATGAGCACCAGAAACCGGCCCGGCAGGCTGATCCAGTTGGTCAGCGAGGGCCCTTTGGCGTCCCGGCCTTCCTTCACCACCTGCAATAGCAGCTTCTGCCCGCGCACCAGCACATCCTGAATCCGTATCCGGGCCTTTCGTTCGCCGGTTTGCAGGTAGGAGTCCCGGCGCACGTCCTTGAAGGGGAGAAAACCGAATTTTTTGCCTCCGAAATCCAGAAACGCCGCTTCGATGGCGGGTTCCACCCGATTGATGACGCCCAGGTAAATATTGCCCTTGATCTGCTCATGCGAGGCGTGCTCAACGATGAGCTCTTCCACTTTTCCGTCTTCCAGGAGAACCGCCCGGCATTCCTCCGGGTGGTCCGCATTGATCAGCATGATTTTTTTTGACATTTTTGGTCTTTCCGGTCCTTTTTTGGGGCGTTTGCAAAGGACACGATTCCTAGTAATTTGTTATAATAAACTAAAATCCCGATGAATACAAAAGTTGTTGATTATCAATTAATTTGTTAAAATTCAATAAGTTGCCGCATATTCGAGCCCGCTCAACGTGGCGGTTTTTTGACGGTTCCAAGCCGGGTTTTCTGGCGCAAACCCTTTTATTCCATCCGCTTTCGACGATTGGAACGAACGATGCTGAATGAAATTGGAATGGATTCTCTGGACACCCTGTCCGCCGACGATCTCAAGGGCAAGACCATATTCATCCGGGTCGATTTCAATGTCCCCCTGATCCCCGCGAAAAAAGACTATTATCGCGTTTCCGATGACACCCGGATCCGCCGGTTCCTCGACACGACTTTCAAGAAAATCCACGAACTGACCGACGGCGACTGCAAGATCATCATCGGTTCGCACCTGGGACGGCCCCACAAGACCAAAGACCACGTCGGCTGGGACGGCATCTTCAACATCCAGTTCGTCAGTTCCCATTTCGACACGCTCACCCGCAAAAACTACGGCGACACCTACACCATTTTTCCTCCGGAGATCATCGATTCGCACCTGACCCATTCTCTGGAGATTTTCTTTCATCACCGCATGCCGACCGGCGGGATCAAATTCCTGCCCAATCTGCGCTACCTGCTCGAACCCAAAAACCCCGACACCTACCGGGAGGAATTCATCAACGAGATCGCCCGCATCGCCGACGTCTACATCAATTGCGCGTTCGGGTGCAGCCACAGGGTCACCCGAAGCATCAAGATGCTGCCCAACCTGATGCGCAAGCAGGGCAAGCCGGTGATCGCCGGGAACCTGCTCTACGACGAGGTGCGGGCGTTGGGGAACTTCGCCCACCGGGTGTTCAAGAACCCGCATAAATCCGTGGTCGTGGCCGGGGGCGCGAAGATCAAGGACAAGATCTCGATGCTCAAGCAGTTCGTGCAGACGCGGGTCAGGTGCATCCTCATCGGAGGCAAGATGGTCAACTCGTTCCTGCTGGCTTTGATGCAGAAGGATCATGTGCACACACTGTCCGGGCCGGAGGACATTCCGCTGAAGCTGCGCTCGAATGACGAGGAGAGCAACCTGAACCTGCTTCAGGAAGTGAGGCTGGCCGAGGAAATTCTGGACCTTGCGGAAAAAAATGGCGTCCTCATCCAGTTTCCCGAGGACTACAAAGTCGTCAGTGATTTTCAGAACACCACGTACGAAGTCAAGACTCTGCCCGATTTCAACCGGGAACTGCAACTGGACCTGGGTCCCAAAACCATCGAAAACTACAGCAAATACATTCTGCACCCAGGCGTGGAAAATGTTTTCTGGAACGGCCCTTTAGGCGCTTACGACCATCCCGCGTCCAACGCTTACATCGAGGGTTCGCTGGAGCTTGCCAAGCTGCTTTTCGCGACCGCCCTGGTCGACGAAAATCTCTCCGTGGTGATCGGCGGGGGGGATTCCGCGGCAATCCTCAACAAGGTGAGCATCAACGAGTTGAAAAACCTGATCAAAAAACAGATCGAAAAGCAGCTTCTTCCAACCATCAATCGCAACCAGCTTACCATAGGTTTTGCGGAAAACGACAGTTATGTTCTCTGGAATTATTTCGCCTCCAATTTCTTCATTTCCACCGGAGGCGGCGCTTCGCTGGAATTCCTCGAATCCTACCTCGCCGACGGCGGCCATTCGGAGTTTGCCGCCTACCTGCCGGGAACCAGCGCACTCATGCACTTGAATCCCGAAGAAGCGGTCTCCGAGGGACCCTGAACCGCGAAATCCTGCGTCAATTTCACTAAAATCACCTCCATCCGGGTGGTTTCCGCAATGAGGGATTCGTAGCAGCGGCGCGTTTCCGCCGCCAGCCAGGCCAGATCCTCGCCCTGGAAGTTCTCCTTGCGTTTCTGGAACAGGTCGACCAGCGGCTTGACCTCGGGATGCGTGCAGCCGTAGAGCTCGAGCGCCGCATCGATCCTGGTGATTTCCTCTCCCAGCATGCGGATTTTCGCCTCCGCCCCCTGTTTGCCGCAGCAGCGCAGGATTTTCCCCGCCGTCTGCACCCCTTTCCCGGCGCGCCGCAGGATCGATTTCAGCACGCCGCGCTTTTCTGCCACCGCTTCCAGAATGCCGCCGATCTGCGAGCAGTCGTGATCCGCCAGCAGGGTCTCCGCGATCCCGTCGGCGTCGGGCTCGCGGTCGGTTTCCAGCGCCGACAGCCACAGCCGCTCGTAGGCCAGGCGGAACACATCGGTGAGCGTAACCGGATGCCGCACCAGCGGTCTCAGAGAAAGCCGGCCGTCCTCGCCGAAACGCGTCTCGAACACGTTCACCTCATCCAGCGGCCCCATGTCCGCAGGCAGCGACCAGCGCCCTTCATCCCGATGCGTCTCGATCATCTTCAGCACCTGCGCGGGCCGCACCTTGTCGATGCAGACGACGTTGTTGCATTTGGCGCCGTAGCTGCACGGCGCGCAGGCAATGCGCGCCTGAAAGATGACGTGTCCCGGCGCGTAGGGGCCGGTCTCGTAGGGATGGGCGTGCGCGAAGAACAGCCCGACGATCGGCGTGCCCAGCGCCGCGGCGATGTGCATCGTGCCCGTGTCGTTGGTGACCAGGTACTCGCAGCGTTCCAGCAGCGCCATGAGCTGCGGGATGCTGGTTTTCCCGGTGCAGTCCACCACACGATCCGCATGCCGCATGCGCGACGCGATCTCGCGGGCAATGGGCGTTTCCGACGCCACGCCGAACAGCAGGATTTTCGCATCCCGTGTTTCCGCCAGCTGGTCCGCAAGCTCGGCGAACGCCGCCGCCGGCCAGCGCCTTCCTTCGAGGCTGGAACCCGCCTGGATGCCGATCCACCGTTCCCCGTCGTCACACGCAATGCCGAGTTCGGGCGGAAGTGCGGTCTCGCCGTTTTCAGGCGGCTCAAGGCGGATGCGCTGATCCTCCGGCGCCACGTCCACCGCGCGCGTGAAGATTTCCACCAGGTTGTAGGGATTGAGAATGCGATTGAACGGCTCGGTGCCGAAGTACTGCATCCACGGATGCAGCGTCATGCGGTCGCCGGTCTCGTTGCAGGCGAACCCGCACACCTTCGGGATTTTCAGGTAGTGGATCATCAGCGCGCTGAGCCGCGAATGGCTGAGGTTCACCACCAGGTCGAAGGACCGTTGCCGGACACCGTTCATGAATCCTTCCAGATATCGGTACAGCGTCACCCAGGAGCAGCCCGCAGTCCCTTCGTCGCGCATGAACTGCCGGATGTCCAGCACCAGCGAGGCGTCGATGCCGGGAATGCGGGGCAGGAAACCGGCGAAGTCGCTCGACACCATCAGCGTGATCTCCGCTTGCGGGTGCTTTTGCCTAAGCCCGGCGATGACCGGCGTGGCCTGCACCAGATCGCCCATGCGCGTGAGGCTCATGACCAGGATCTTCATGCGTCCGCATCCTCCTGCTTGACCAGCTGGTTGACCATGAGCAGCAGCGTTTCGGTGTCGTCGAGCGCGCCCTCCCCTTTTTGTATCGCCTCGACCGCCTTTTTGAGCGTGAAGTCCGGTCTGCCGCGGAATGGATCGAGATAGCGGCCCAGCTCCGTTTCCGCCCCGGCCTGCTCGATGAACAGATCGATGGCTTCCTTGCGCCCGCTCACCCGTTCCCTGAGTTCCCCGGCGCGGTCCGTGTAGATCTCGATCAGCATCTCCCGCATGCGGTGCTCCAGCGTGTGCTCGGCCAGCACCCGCGCCCGCCCGCGTCCGGCGACGTGGCGGCGTTCCTCGTCGTGCTTGATGTAATAGGCGATCTTTTCCTTGAGATCGGGAACGTTCGTGAACGTGACGATCTCCTCGCCCGGCACCAGCAGCTCAGGCAGCAGCGACCGCATGTCCACCAGCTGAAAGCCGCCGCAGGCGGCAATCTCGAACGTCCGCGGATTGACGAAATCCCCTTCCGGGTTGATGTCCTCGTGGAAGGTCGAGGAATGCAGGTTGAGGTTGACCGTGCCCGCGTTGTAGATCTTCACCGCCTCTTCCGGGTCGATGCGCCAGTTGGCGTTCTGCACCCGCTTGCCCACGGCGGAGTCCAGGTTCCACTCGGTCCCCCAGATCTTGAAATCGAAATCCAGAAGCCGCGGGAAGGTCTTCACCCGGTTGTAGTACGCCGCGCCCATGAACGAAAGATCCGCGCCGTAGGTCCGCCGGTCCGCTTCGCTCAGTTCCAGCGGCCGGTGCACGCCGGGGAAACAGGCCTGCGGCAGGTAGTAGGGCCGCTGCGCCCCCTGCTGCTTGAGCAGTTCGGGAAATTCATCCCGCTGGATGCAGAAAAAATGATCGTAACTGGCCGCCACGTCTTTCCAGTAAGGCAGCGTGCGGAAATCCTCGACGAACCAGAACGCGATGGGAATCTTGAGCGCCTTGAGCCGTTCCAGCGCCTTCGGCGTCAGCGGCGCCTGCGCCAGCGCCAGGATCAGGTCGGGCTTGAACTCCGCCGCCTTCGCCGCGGCCAGCTCGCCCATGAAGTGCATGAACTGCTCGCTCAGGATGCGGGCGTTTTCCGGGTTGCGCGTCACCTGCTTGAGCGAGAAAAACCCTTCCCGGAACCGCTCGCACTCCACCGGAGCCGCGATGTGGCCCAGGTTTTCCAGCGCCCGCGCGCAAAATTGCGCCGTCGGCAGCGACCCGCCGTACATCGGATTGACGACCAGCACCTTGAGCGGGTGCGCCTCAAGATACCCGGCGCGTTCCCGTGCCGCTTCCAGCCGGGCGAAATACGTATCGAACACGCGCATCGAGGCGCGGTGCGGAAACACGTTCCAGGTTCCGGGCATAAGCCGCGCCAGGATCTTCGCCTGCGGCTCCGCCACCAGGAAACGGGTGCGCGGCAGAAACGGCGAAAGGTCCACCGTCTGCAAAAACGCGCGGAACAGCTTCATGGAGGGTTCGATCACCGTCCACTCGCCCGGCGCCAGGATCAGCAGCGACCGGACGTGGTGGCCGAAGCCCAGGCCGTACACCACGTTGCGCGCGCCGGGGTCCGGCTTGAACTGCGCCGCCGCTTTGGCGGCTTCCTCGCCGGGACGGTAGGTGCTGTGCAGCGACACCGATCCCACCTGAGGAATGGGGAGGCCGTCCCTGGCCTCCACCACGTGGATCTCCTCAGGATTCGGTTCACGCCCGGCCCGTTCGGCGAGCGCCGGATCGTGCTCGTTGAGCAGTTTCAGATTGTTTTTGAACCGGTCCATGCGCGCGTCAGCTCGTCGTCAATCGGGAATCGGCCGGTTCGGTCTCGAGGCGCTTGAGAAACTTCAGCGCATCCGCGTGCTTGGCGTCGAAAACCAGGATCAGGTCCAGCGTGGCGCGGCACTCGCTGCGCTTGCCCATCTTGAACTGGACGCCGGCCAGGCCGAACAGCATGCTGAGGTTGGCCGGGTGCAGCTTGAGGTAGCACTTCAGCGCCTTCTCGACCGCGGTGAATTCGTTGAGCTCGTAGGAAAGATCGAGCAGGTTGGTGAGCGCGGTCTGGTTTTCGGCGTTGAGTTCCAACGCCTGCTCGAAGCAGCCGAGCGCCTCCTGCGCCCGCCCGCGGTGCCGGTGCACCAGACCCAGCGCCGACAGGGCCTTGTCGCTGTCGGGCCGCACGCGCAGCGCCGCGTTCAGTCCCTCGGCGGCGGCGTCGAATTTTCCGTCCTTGAGATCCAAAAGCCCCACGCCCATCCACGCCGCGAAATGATCCGGATCGCGGGAGATCGCCTTCTCATAGCACTCGCGCGCGCCTTCGGCGTCGTTGAGGTGCATGCGGCAGTTGCCTTCCTGCGCCAGCGCCTCGACGCAGCCGGGAAAGGAGCGCTGGATGTTGCGGTACAGATCCACCGCGCTGTTGAAGTCGTGCTTGTCGAACAGCGCCTGCGCTTCCTCCAGCGCCTGCTCCACCGACATCGTGTCCAGTACCGGCGGCGCCGGGGCCGGCACGGCGGATTTCAGCCCCGCGCGGATCTTGTACTGGAACACGAAAAACCGCTTGCACTCCTCTTCCGTGAGATCGTGGATCGTCATGCGGCCGATGTTGAGGCTGGCGGGCATGCTCTTTGAAAATTCCTCATATTTCGGGTCCAGGGTCTCGTCCACCGCTTCGATGGCGAACCCGGCTCTGGCGAACAGCGTTTCCATCTCGCGGAAAGTGAAAAACCGGAGGTGCGTTTCGTCCAGAATGCCCTCTTTCTGATAGGTCCAGTTGCCTTCCACCAGGTGATGCACCAGGCCGTAATACTGCACGTTGGGCAGGCTGGCGACCACCGTGCCGCCGGGCTTGAGCAGCGGCTTCACCTTTTTCAGCACAGCCAGCGGGTCGATGAGATGCTCGAGCACGTCGGCGAACAGCACGCAGTCGAAGCTGGCCTTGTCGTACGGCAGATCCAGCGCTTCGATGTCGCCTTCCACCACGTCGTCCAGCACCGCCCGCGCTTTCGCCGCCGCCTCCGGCATGCACTCGACGCCGGCGACGAACACGTCTTTCCGGCTTTTCAACGCCCGCCCGGTCTCGCCGGCCGCGCAGCCGATTTCAAGGATGCACTCCGCCGCTTCCGGGATCAGCGCCAGCACGTCCTCGCGCACGTGGTGGTAATAGGAATCCGGTTTCTCCTGCACCGCGGGCGCGGCCTGCGGCTGGCTTTTGAAATACGCGTCCAGCGTCTCGATCAGCGTGCGCGCGCGGTGCGCGTAGGTGTGGCGCGTGAGCACTTCCTTGCGCCCCTCGGTGGCGATCCGCTCACGCTCGTTGGGCCGGTCGAGGTAATAGCGGATGGTCTCGATCAGGGTGTCGTCGGTGTACAGCGCGTAATGCCGGCCTTCCTCGAACAGGTCTGAAAGTCCGCAGGCCGTGTCCGTGAGCAGCAGGCTGCCGCTGCACAGCGCCTCGAACACCCGCATGTTGAGGTCGTCCCTGAGCGCGTTGTTGAACACGATGCGCGAGCGCGCGAACACCTGCGCCATCTCGTCCATGAACTTGCGCTCCACGCACAGATCGAAATGCTCGCCGATGCTGTCGAGCAGTTCCTTGCGCCGCTTGTGCGCCGCCGTCACCGAGCCGACGAAGCCCACGTCGTGCAGCTTGCCGCCCTCCCTGGGGCCGTGGATGTCCGGATCGCAGCCGAGCGGCAGCCAGTGAACGTGTTCGATCCCGGCGCGCTTGAGGTCCTCTACATAGCCCTTTTGGGCGAGAAACACGAAATCGAATCTGCGCGCGATTTGCTTGTGCTTTTCCAGGTGCAGGTGCGTGTCGATCAGATAGCAGGCCTTGGGGACTGTGTGTTTGTCCAGGTCCGGCGGCAGCGTGCCCAGCCCGGTCTCCACCCACAGAAACAGATCCGGCTCCCAGCCCTGCGGCAGTTTTTCGCGCACGCCGGCCAGCGGCGTGCCGTCGTTGACGGGAATGTCCTGCGGCGTGATGTCCCAATGCATTTCCTTGAGATCCCACAGCTCGACGACCTCCTTCGAGATCATCGGTCCGCAGGTGATGACGTTGTGCTGCTGGCGGAACGCGCGTTCCAGGTAATGCGCCGTGGTGGCGGGATAGGAAACGTAATTGAGCAGGATGTTCTTGCGCGATTTTTGGTGAAACGGGCGCGGCGTGTTGCTGAGCGAGATGCCGGAGCGTTCCAGAAACTCCACGATGGCGTCCTTCACCACCAGCTGCCAGGCGGCCAGGAAGGCGTCGATGCCGAATTTCTCGCGCACCGTTTCGCGCGCTTTTTCTCCCATCCGGGCGGCGAGAGAGGGGTCGTCCAGCAGCGTCTTCAGGTTCTCGCGCAGCGTGTCCACATCGCCGGAAATGAAGCCGTTGACGCCGTCCTCGATGGGCGAGGTGCTGTTGAACGACGCCACCACCGGCATGCCGGTGGCCATCGCCTCCAGCATGGCGAGGTTGTAGCCGTCCTCATAGCCTTCCACCGTGCAGTTGAGGTACACCCGGCAGTTGCGAAAGAACGTTTTCAGATCCTCGAAACCGCGCGACAGCCGCGAACCCGGCAGGGACGGGTTCATCCCCAGCGTCACGGACTCGAACCCTGCCAGCACCTTCTCTCCGGTGGAAAAACCCATCATGAGATCCCGTTCCTTCAGCAGATTCCCCACCCTCAGCGCGCAGGCCTTGGCGCCGGTGTAGCCGCCGTATTCGGACACGTCCAGCCCCGGCAAGATCACCGTCCCGTCCAGCCCCCAGTCGTTTTTCTTGCTCTCGGAGATGAACACACGGCTCACTCCCGAAAGCAGGGTGCGCACTTTTTCCAGGTATTCCCCGCGGTCGATGGGCACCGTGCTGAGCTCGATCTCCGTCGTCAGCCGGTTGTGGAAAACCAGGATCTTGGGCAGCTCGAATTCGCGCACGAACACCAGGTCCTTGACGTTGTGGGCGATCACCAGGTCGATGTGATTGCGCTCCAGCTCCTCCAGCGCCTGTTCGGTGGAAACGCGGCGCATGTTTTTCGGCTGCGGCCGCATATTGTCGTCCCAGCGGCGGATTTTGCCGCCGGGAGCGATTTCCGGCTCCACCACGAGAAATTCATGCCCGATGCGGGACAACAGGCAAAGGTAGGGTTCGTGCCAGTTGAAGGTCAGGATTTTGAGATTCATGCGGGAAAGGTCTCCGGTTGTTTTCCTCCTTGTCGGAATTTGCTGAAAATCACTTTACCGCCTTTTTTTTGATGGCCTTCGGGCTCATCCAGCCTCTGAGGTGAATTATTTTCAGGTTTGTTGTAACCTCGGGCGGGTTTCACCATCCAATAGGGAAGGATCGGCCCCAGGGACCGGTTTCATGCGGGTTTTTGCGGGCCGAATGCGCTTGAACACAAAATACACATAGTATTTATAATTATCATCCACGCATATCCAATGGCGCCGCATTTACCCATAAATGCCACAACCATTTGGAACCATTGAATTTCCATGAAATACGACCCCAACTCCAAACGCATCCAGGGCCGGGAAAAACTGATCGCCTACCGCAAGGCCCTGCAGGAAAAGCAGAACTGGGACGGCGAGATACCCCAGGGCGAGGGCGAGCTGAACCGCGACGGCAACCCCAAGATCCCCCCCGGACAGAGGGTGACCACCAACTGGCCGGTCCTCGATCTGGGCGTGCAGCCCGAGCTCGATGAAACGACCTGGAACCTCACCGTGTCCGGCTTCGTCAAAAATCCCGAGACCTTCACCTGGGACGCGTTCATGCAGTTCCCGCAGGTGGAGGACGTTTCCGACTTCCATTGCGTGACCTCCTGGAGCCGGATGGACAACCGCTGGGTGGGCGTGCGCTTCCGCGACATCGCCGAGCACTGCGAACTGATGGACAGCGCCCGCTTCGTCTACATCAAGGCCTTCGACGGCTACTCCACCAACCTGCCGCTCGAGCAGGCCATGAAAAAGGACGTGCTGCTGGTGCACCAGTGGGAGGGCCACCCGCTCACCCGCGACCACGGCGGCCCGGTGCGCATGATCACGCCCCAGCTGTATGCCTGGAAGGGCGCGAAATGGATCGGCGAAATCTGCTTCCTCGACAAGGACGAATTGGGCTTCTGGGAAAAACGGGGCTACTCCAACACCGCCGAACCCTGGCTGAACGACCGCTACGCCTGATCCACAACCCCCGGTTTTTCAACGCTTTTCCTGTCTGCCCGCGCCGCGCCCGCAGCACCCGAAACCCTTGATTTTCCGCAACTTAACGCCAAAGTTCCGGCTTCCGGATTTGTTTCCAATTTGTGACTTCCTCTCGATCCTCCCGTGAGATTGTTTTCATATTCTGATCCTGTATTGAGTCACACCCATTAGAGCCACACGCATTGACCAGGGAGAAAGTCCGATGGCGTTTTCGGAAAAACAGATTCTGAGAGTTTACATTCTCTTCGCATTCGCGTTGACGGCCCTCGTCGGCCCGTTTTCCTCCACCGTGGAGTCCGGACTGGGCAGCCGTTCCGGCAAGCCGGTTTCGATCCTGCTGGAGAAACCGTATCAGGTGCAGAAAGCCGTCGCCAAAACTCCGTTTCAAAAGGACATCGAAAAACGGATCGCGGATGTGCTCGCGCGCTACCGCACCGGCCTGAAGAAACACCAGCGCAGCCAGCTCGTGAAGGTGCTCTACAAAATGGGTGAGAAGTACGGCTACGATCCCCTGTTCCTGACGGCGGTCATCATCACCGAAAGCTCGTTCAACAACTGGGCCCGCTCCAACCGCGACGCGTTCGGCCTGATGCAGATCCGGCCGCGCACCGGCAAGGCGCTGGCGGATGAGACCAAGACGCCGTGGAACGGCCACAAGACGCTGTTCCACCCGGAAACCAACATCGCGCTGGGCACGCACTATCTGGACAAGCTGTTCCGCCGGTTCGGCGACATCGAGATCGCGCTGGAAGCCTACAACCACGGCCCGACGCTGATGGCCCGCTACCTGCGCCGCGGCTACCAGCCGGTGAAATACTCCGGCAAGGTGTTCAGCCACTACAAGAAGATCCGGCTGCCGCAGTCGAAACCGCGCATCGTGTTCGCCAGCCTGACCGCCAAGGCCGCTCCGGCCCAGCCGGAATCGGCAGTGCAGAAAACCGTCAAGGTGCAGGAAGGTGAATCCCTGTTCCGCCTTGCGGACCGGCTGGGATACAAGAAAAAAGACGCGTACCGTTTCGCCGCGGCTCTGTGGCAGAGCAACGTGAACGCGTTCATCGAGGGCAACATGAACGGAATCCAGGCCGGCCAGACCCTGAACCTGACCGACCTGGACGAGAAGATGGACGGCATCGATTACAAGCACGCGAAAAAGATGATCGCCGAACAGTGGCAGGAATGGAAATCCTACCAGGGATCGCCTGACATCCAGGAAGTCTGACCCCTTCTTCCCCCTTCAACTCACCGCACAAACCCGCCAGAGAGGGGCCTCCCCGCCCCTCTCAGCTTTTTTCACAGCCTTTATCGACACACACTGTTCGATCCCCTTGCGCCGCCCCGGACAGCGGGAGAACTCGCTTCCACAATTCCGTTCGACCGTCCCCTGCACAGCAAAGCATCAAGGATGCCGCCTCAACGCTTGCGGGCCTCCACAGATCCGGCCCCGCTCTTTCACATGCGCTGCAAACTGCCGTCGCCAAATGATTATCGCCCATTTTGGCACATTCGATTTACTACGCAGATACCCGGTTCGGGGTACGGATTTGTAAAAAAATCGTAACCTTCGCTTAACCCGTTTGCGACAACCAAACAGCATGATTGCTTCAAAGCTGATTCAGGCCACACGTTCATAACCGGTTGGTTTTGACATAAAGCGCTTCAAGGGAAGCGCAGGACAACATCTAAAAACGAGGTACCACAATGAAAATTTTCAACAAAAAATCTTTGGGTCTTGCCGTCATCGTCCTGCTTCTCAACGCCGGTGCGGTATTCGCCGGTTCTGCTTCTTCCGACTGGAACGACAGCTGGAGTTTCCAGTCCGAAGCGGAGCGCGCGAACGCCCTGGCCCAGGCACTGGAAATGGAATTCGTCGAGGAAGGCGGGTTCAACATCAACAACAGCAGCTTCTGGACCGACAACAGCACCCAGTACTGCGAAGCGCTCGGCGCCTGTGAGAACTACGACGGTGAATCGGTCGCCATCGGCAACCAGATCAACATCGAAGGCGACAACAACGAAGTCGATTCCGACAACGACGGCGACGTCTCTTCTCTGATCTCCGACGGCCCCGGCAACATCGACAATTAAAAAACACGCAACAGCGATTCGTTCTCTATTGTAAATGCAAAAGGAGGCATTTCACATGATCAGCCACAAAGTAAAAAAACTTTTCGGGGCTGTCGCGCTCATCACCCTGTCTACGGGATGCGCGGCCACCACCCCGTTCTCCAAAGACATGAAGCTGACGGAGGGCCCCCGTGCCGTCACGCAGATCACCACGCCTTATGACAAGCTGCTTTCCTGCCTGAGCGATGCCTACAAAGGCAAGCAAGCGCGCATCGGCGTGGGTTCCGTGAGCGATGAAACCGGCAAGTTTTCCATTTCCGACACCGGCAACGGGAAATACGTCACCCAGGCGGCCGGAGACATCGTGCAGAGCGCCCTGCTGCAGTCCCGCATGGTCAAGGTGGTCAACCGCCGCGACCCCCGCGTCATGAAGCTGGAAGCGGCTTTCGGCGGCAAGGTCAACTGGATCAAGTCCGATTACCACATCACCGGTTCCATCAACAGCCTGGACTTTCTGCCGGGCGGCGGAATCGATGCCAATGCCTACGGCGCCGGCGCCAAGTACCGCCAGCACCGCATGCTGATCGGCCTGGACCTGTTTCTGACCAACACCAAGACCTCTGAAGTGGTCGCCCACTCCTCCGTGTTCAAGCAGCTGGTGGCGGATGAAATCGGCGGCAACGTCGGACGGTTCTTCGGCACCACCCTGGTCCTGATCGACCTGGGCGAGCAGCGCCGCGAAGCGGTTCACTTTGCTCTGCGCAACATGCTCAAGATGGCTGTCTATGAAATGCTGGCCGACCTGTACGACATCAACGGCAAATCCTGCAGCTACATCATCGAGAAGGTGGAAGGTGTGGAAGACGGAACCAAGCCGCAGATCGCGGAAGGCTACACGGTCGAGCCGTTTGACGGTACGGAAGACTGGCAGCGGGTTTCTTACTGATCCGCTGGCGGAGGGGATAGAGAAAGGAGCACACAACCGCACTCGAGTGCGCTATTTCAACCCTAGTTTTGGAGCAGGAAATGACAAAAAAAATCTTCACCACATTGGCGGTACTTCTGGTAGGTTTCGCCGGTTCCGCTCAGGCGGACAGCTACTACCAGGGCAACATCAACCTGGGCTATGTCGGGGCACACACGCCGACCATCGCCGGGTACCAGATCATCGGCAACAACATCGACACGGCCGCTGTTGGCGCGACGATGGACATCCTCAACCACGGCCACGGCAACAACTTTGGTTCGCTGAACCTGAACCTCGGCCGCAAAGTGGAAGCCGGTACGTTGACCTTCGCCTACGATGACGATGTCAACGACAACAAAATCAACACCCAGGCCGTTGGCGCGCAGACCACCGCGGAGAGCAAAGGCTACGGAAACGACTTCTTCACCATCAACGCCAACCTCGCTTCCGTCAAAGCCAAATCTCTCATCATCTCCGGTGACGACGTGCAGAACAACGAGATCTCCACGGTTGCCGTGGGTGCTCTGACTGACATCGAGAGTGAGAAGTCCTACAACAGCTTCTTCACGATCAACAAGAACCTCGGCCGCTCGGTATACGCGAAGACCAAAATCCTCGCATATGACGATGTGACCGGCAACACCATCGACACGGCCGCCATCGGCGCCCAGACCAGTGTCGTCAACGATGGCAAGAAGGGTCACTTCTTCACCATCAACTACAACCGTGCGAATGTTCTCGCCAAAACCAAAGTGATCGCAGGCGGCAAGTTCTCCGAGAACGAAGTGTCCACCGTCGCTGCGGGCGCTCTGGCGAACGTTGAGAACGGCGGCAACTACACGCACGCGTTCACCAAAAACATCAACCGGGGTTATGTGGGCGCGCACACCTTCGTCCTCGCACCCCACGAAATCTCCTGGAACACGATCGACACGCAGGCAGTCGGAGCACAGACTTCCGTGGCTGCCGGTTCCAAAGGTTTCAACCTGAAAACCATCAACATCAACAAGGCGCCGGTTCACGCTTCCACGATCCTGCTGACCCATGGCGATGTTGAAGGCAACAAGATCAGCACCTCTGCTCTCGGTGCCTCCCTCAGCGTGGACAACAGCCACTTTGAGGACCGCCGCTATGGCGGCTGGTACCGCCCGAGCGGCAAGTCTCTGTCCCTGAACCTGAATCTGGGTGATGTTTCCGCTCAGACGGTGACTCTCGCGGGCGATTCCGTCCTCGACAGCACCATCTCCACCACCGCCGTGGGTGCTGCCACCAGCATCTCCCATGTCGGAGGCGTGGGTCCGAGATAAGGACTGTTTGCTTCACCTCTGATTGCAAAAGCGGCAGGGAGACGATTCGTCTCTCTGCCGTTTTTTTTGTTTCAGGAAGTTTCTACCTGTGGTGAAAGCGCAGGCCGCCGAAACGGAAACCGAATGAACTGGAAATGAAGCCCGATCCCAGCCCGAACGGCCGGATAATGGGAGTGATGAAATTGAGAGGAACGACCTGGCGGTTGAGCACCACGATGCCGGGCACGAAGCCGAAGTCCCGGGCCCGCACGGTGCTGCTGTAGTAGATCGCGCCCAGATTGTTTTTCTCTTCCGCGTAGAACCCGCCCTGGTAATAGCCGTCGTTGCCGATGCTTTCCGCATACAGCTTTTCATCGATCTTGAATTCCTGCGGGATGGCGTCCGCTTCTTCCGGGAATTCGCCGTCGGCGAAAGCCGGCGTGACCGACGCAACCATCAAAATCAGGATATACAGTAGATATTTCATGACCACCTCTTGATTGAGTTACCCTCCGAATCGACCCCCACCGCAATCCGTTGTGTTTTGATTCCCTGATATTGTAGAAGCATTGAAACCCCGGATTCAACGGCTAAAGTGGGCCCTTCCGCGCGTTTCGGAAAGGGCATATTCGCGGCTCCGGCGTTCCCGCAGCACGCAATGGGGAAAAACAGCGCTTTTGTGGCCCCGCCGGAAAGGCGGATATAGGAATGGCGTTTGAGGAAAATTTTTCCACCGGAAAACCAAAACGGCATGAAACCGCGGGCGGGGGGACGCACCTGTCACGCGAAACGTTTTCGAATTGTCGGGCGATGATGTTCAGGTCACGCGAAATGTTTTCGAATTGTCGGGCGATGATGTTCAGGTAACACGAAATGTTTTGAGTTTGCTGAACGACGGGGACGTCATGATGGCCTGCACGCCGGCGTCGCCGATGCCGGTGTCGAACATCAGCAGGGTTTCGATGTTGGTGAGTGTTTTCGTGTCCGCCAGTGCCCGGGCCGCGTCCTGGTAGAGGTAGTTGCGGGCCAGATTCAGGTATTTGAGACGCTTGAGCACCTTGGACTTCGCCAGGATCTTGATGCCCTTCACCGAAATGTCCGTGCGGTAGAAATTGAGTTTTCTCAGGTTCGCGAAGGTGGGCGATTTGGCGATGGTGATGAGGGTCTCGTCGCCCACCGGATTTTCCTGCAGGATCAGCACCTGAAGCCGCTGGAAGCGCTCCGATTGGGCGATCGCCATGCCGCCCGGTTTGCCCATGTCGGTGAACCGGACGTCGAACTGGGCCAGGTTCTCGGTGAACGGCGCTTCGACGATCTGCCGGATCCCCTTGTCGGAGAACGTGTTCTCGCCGATGTAGAGGCGTTTGAGTTTTTTCAGATGCGGGCAGCCGGCGATGTGCGGCGCGCTCTTGTGAGTCAGGGAATTGCGCGTCAGGTCGAGGTTCTGCACGGTTTTGAGCTTTTCCGACTCAACCAGCGCCTCCACGCCTTCATCGCCGATGAACTTGCCGTTGAGCTCCAGCGAATCGCCGTCTTCGGACAGGCACTCGTCGATCAGCCTGTCGATGTATTCCTTTTTTGCAGCATACACCATGTCATTCGGAATTTTTTCTCAGGTTGATGGCGCAGCGGAACCCGATGTCGTTGAATCCGCGCGAAAACGGGTAGCTCCAGTCGCGGTAGCCGGTGGCCATGGCGATGACGCTGTCCGACCAGGCCCCTCCCCGGCGCACCTTCATGATCCCGTGGCGCGGCCCACGGGGATTGTACATGATCTCATGAAAATAATAGCGGATGGAAAACCAGTCGCTGACCCATTCCCAGGCGTTGCCCGCCACGTCATAAAGCCCCTTGTCGTTGGGGGGGTAGCTGCCCACCGGCCGGGCATGGTCCCGTAATTTGACGCCGCCGCGCGCCTGATTTTTCTCCGGATCGAATTTAGGCCCCCAGGGGAATTCACAGCCGTTGCCGTTGCTCGCCGCTTTTTCCCATTGCGCTTCGCTGGGCAGGGATTTTCCCACCAGGTGGCAGTAGTCCGCGGCCTCGTACCAGCTCACCTTGGTGACCGGGCACAGATCGCAATGGGAGAACTGGCTCCGTCTCAGCCGGTGTTCCGGCACCACTTCTTCGTAGCTTTGATTGGTGACCTCGAACTTGTCGATCATGAACGCATCGAGGTAGACCAGGTGCGCGGGCGCCCCGTGCTGCTGGCCGAAACGGTCGCAGCCGCGTTTGAACGTCCCCGCGGGGATGAGCACCATATCGGCGGTGACATCGTTGAGGCTCCCTTCTTCCGGGAGGGCGGCCCGTGGATGCAACAGCACGCACACGGCCAACAGAACTGAGATGAATGACGGCACGGATTCAGTGATCAGCTGGATTGAAGAAAAAGTCCCACGGGGTTCATACCACCCGCAGCTTTAAGTTTTCAAGGATCGCCAGGGTGGCCTTGGACCGGTTGAGCGTGTAAAAATGAATGCCGGGCGCCCCGTTCTTCAAAAGATCCTCACACTGACGCGTCGCATGCTCGATGCCGATGTCGCTCACCGCCTGGTTGTCATCCTGAACCGGCTCCATGCGCGCGAGCAACCCCTCCGGCAGCGTCGCCCCGCACATCTTCGTGAACTTTTTGGTCTGGTTCGCGTTGATCACCGGCATGATACCGGGAATGATCGGAATTGTAATGCCGATTTTCCGGGCCCGCTCCACGAATTCGAAATAATACCGGTTGTCGAAAAAAAGCTGGGTGACCACGAAATCCGCCCCGGCATCGACCTTGCGCTTGAGGTTTTCCAGGTCCCGCCCCTTATCCGGGCACTCGACGTGTCCCTCCGGATATCCCGCCACGCCCAGACAGAACCCGTAATGTTTGCGGATGTACCCCACCAGTTCGCTGCCGTAGCCGAAGCCGTTTTCCGGCTTCACGAACCGCTCCGCTCCGGCAGGCGGGTCGCCGCGCAGCGCCAGCACATTGTCGATCCCCTTTTCCTGAAGCTGGTCCAGGATGCCGCGGATTTCGTCCGCGTTGTGGCCGACGCAGGTCAAATGCGCCATGCTCTCCAGCCCGTGGTCCTTTTTGATCCGGCCGACCAGGTCGATGGTCTTGCTGCGGGTGCTGCCCCCTGCCCCGTAAGTGACGGAAACATAACCCGGATTCCACTTTCTCAGGTTGCCGATCGTCTCGAACAGCTGCGCAAACCCCTCCTCCTTCTTGGGAGGGAAAAACTCAAAGGAAAACGTCGGGCTGTCCTTGCCTAGGATATCGCAAATTTTCATTAATTTATGGTAACACAGGAATAGTTCCTTGAAAATTGGATAGTTCCCCTTCTTTTCCTGCCTATACCCGGCCCGGTCACAGGCCGGATCGCGCAGGCAAGGCAAACGCGCACCCCACACAGTCCATCTGCGGGCTTATCCTGTGCCAAACCGCGGCGAAATGGCCGATTTTCAAAGGTTTTCATAACGGCCCGCAAGCTGGGGACAAAGCGGTCCTCCAGGCAGACCCCGATGACACTCAATAAATGCCGAATTTTTTCAGGTAGGAAAGGAACGCAACGATGTTGACCAGCTCCACCGGCTCCTCGTCGATCGTCCGCAAAGCCTCGTCGGAAAAGTATCCCGTGGTGATGAAGATCCCGCGCGACGCGCCTTCGCCTTTGACGGTATCGAGAAACCCTTTCACTTTGATGCTGTCAACGGTGTTGTTGTGAGGATTGATGATGCAGAGGGCCAGGTAGGTGCCGCCGACAACGGGAGTCTCATCGTTCATGATGATCTCCAGCTCCCTGTCGTTGGCCCAGACGGAATGCTTGTATTCCAGGTTGAATTTTTTGAGAAACTCCAGGCACTTTTCCTTGAAGGCTTCGGGCTCGACCAGATACCTGGGCTTGTCTTCGGGATTGTCGAAATGAACCTGTTCCTGCGGCGGCGGCGGGGATGTGGTTTTCAGGAAGGCGATCAAAATGACGCCGACGACGAAAGCCACAAATGAGATGATGAATAGGCTCACTTATTTGATCATTTCATCCCAGATTTTCTCTTTTTGATTCGCCTTGATGTGCTTGTCGTGCACGATCATTTGCTTTACCGCGATCCAGAATACCCAACCGACAAAGATAAGCATGGTCCCGATAGGGATGTTATCGGGTTTGGTGGCGATCAGTAGAAAATTTTCAAGTCCTGTGTTGTCCATGATCCATCGTGTGAAAAGTTGTACATATGATTAAACAATACTACGAAAACCGGGTCCGGCGCAACGCTGTTTCCGCCGCGCCCCCAAACGCCCGGAATGACATAAAATCAAGTTCCCGTCACCGGGCCGGCAAGCCTGTTCCGGCTAGGCGGGGTGTCACTCAAAAAATGCGTCGTCCCCTTCGTCTTCGGATTCTTCTTCCTCGTCTTCGCCTTCTTCCTCGGCCTCTTCTTCGGCGGCGGCTTCTTCACTCTCTTCCCCTTCATCGGCGGAAGGTTCTTCCCCCAGCACCAGGGAGAAATCCACATCGGCGTAGTTGTAGGCGACGATGAAATCCGTGATCTTCTCGACCTGCTCGTCGATGCCCCCCACTTCCTTGAGCTTGCGGAATTTGCTCTTCACGACGTATTTGTCGCCTTCCTTGTCCCAGTGGGACGGCATCTTCGTCCACGGAATCATCTCCTGAGTGTCCTTGAGCCATTTGCCGATCCAGTCCTGCCTCAGCCGTTCGGAAGCGATGGAGAAATCGATCCCCTTGGCGCCGTCGTCGTGGCATTTGCCGCAGTCCATGTAGTTGACGATGCCCACGCCGGTCTGCACCGACTCTTTCTGTTTTGCCTTGTGAACACCGGCTTCGTATTCGACTTTGAGCGGCGCCAGCGCTTCGAAATAGGCCGTGAGATCCTCGATCTCCTTGTCGGTCATGTTGAAGCTGGGCATGCGCACCTTGAGCCACGTGCGCACCGGCGTCGGCTCTTTCAGGAACGAATAGAGCCAGGAACCCTTGATCCGCTCGCCCACATGGTAGGTGCCGTGCTCCAGCGGCGGCGGATACTGCGCGGTGGCCTTGATGTACTTCTGGATACGGCCGCCTTCCCCTTCCACATGATGGCAGCCTTTGCAGTTGAGCCGTTCGATCAGACGACGGCCGGTTTCCAGAGTCTGTTCTTTTTCACTGAGAACCTTGCGGTATTTCGTGGGAATCTTGGTGCCGTTGAATCCCTTGAGCAGCACCACCAGGGCGTCGATCTCATCCTGCTTGAGATGGAAGTTCGGCATCTTGTCCAGAACCCGCTCGGTGCGGAACGCCGTCGGTTTCGCCAGCTTGGTGCGCACCCAGGACTCCCAGGTGTGGGGGATATGCGCATCGCCGAATTCCAGTTCGCTGATGAGTTTTCTGCCGAACGCGGACAGTTCCGGCGCGATGCGGCCTTCGCTTTCCATGCCCTTGATGTCGTGGCAGGCAAAACAGCCGCGCTGACGCACCAGCCTCTCGCCGTTTGCGATGATTTTGGGATGCGAGAGGCGCTCCTCGATGCCGGCGATGTGCTTGGGCTTGCCGAACTGCAGCAGATACGCGGCGATGTGCGACGCCTGATCGACGGAAAGGCGCAGATCCGGCATGAGGCTCTGGTCGTTGTAATGCCGCGGATTGCTGATCCAGCTCACCAGCCAGTCCGGCCCCACTTTGCTGGCGATGCGGCTGAGATCCGGGCCGTGCACCTCACCCTTGCCTTTGAGCTTGTGGCAGGCCAGACAGCCGACACTCTCGAACAGTTTCTTGCCTTTATCCGCATCGCCGGACTTGAATTTCTGCGGAACCTGATAGTCCTTGTCGGACGCCGCCAGAAGGTATGCGGTGATCGCCAGCGCATCCTTGTCGCTGAGCTCGAAATCCGGCATCCGGGTTTCCGGCAGGTATTCTTTCGGGTTTTTCACCCAGCGGTAGAGCCAGCTCGGGTTCACCTTGGAGCCGACGCGAAGCAGCCGCGGCCCGACTTTTTTCTCCTTCGCGTAGCCCTCCGCAAGGTGGCAGCCGTGACAGCCCAGCTCGATGAACAACTGCTTGCCTTTCGACAATACCGGCGCGCCATCGAGGTTCACCACCTCCGCATGACAGTTTCTGCAGTTGGCCTGCATGAAATCGCCGTGCAGGATCGGTTCGTTGATTTCGCGCGTCTGGTCCATCTCATGGTGGGAGCCGTGCGCGTGTTCCGCCGGCGCGGTGGCGGTTCCCTGCCCCAGATGACACCAGGTGCAGCCGGTTTGATCCGGCGGATGCTTTTTAATCAGGATGTCGAGGTTGGGGTGCGTTTTCAGGGGTTGTTTGAAATCCTGATAATGCTCGTCGCCATAGGAGATATGACACGTCATGCACCGGTCGACCTTGTAGATGATCTCGGAGAAATTGTTGATGCCGAATCCCGGAATGACGGTCTGTTTGATCTCGGCGGGCCGCCAGATGAAAGGAAAGGGCTTGTAGTACTCCATCGTCCTTTCTTCCTGCGCGCGCTTGGACGTCAGTTTCGCCAGATCCTTCTCCAGGGTGATCAGCTTGGATTTCCACTCCAGCAGTTCCGACTCGGCGGCGTCCAGGATTTCCTTCTTTTCCGCGATGACCGGGTCCCAGGATTTCTGTTCCTCTTCCAGCTGTTTCACTTTGGCGATCTGCACATCGAAGTTCTGACCTTCGTGCATCGCCTTTTTGTAATAGTAATAGGCCTCATCGAGCCGGCTGCCGGTGAACTTCTTCTCTTCCTTCACCTCATCGTAAGCGACCTGGGCCAGGCGGACCTTCTCGACCAGATCCTGGTATTCCTTCGAATCCTCCAGTCGGCCCTGCTCCTGATCGAGAGCATTCTTGATCTCCTGTTCCTTGGAGGCGATTTCTTCGTTGATCTCCTTCCACTTTGCCTCGGAGCGCGCGTACTGAACCTTGAAATACTCTTCCTGGTATTTTTTATAACCGCGGCGGGCGTATTCGTCGTCCCAGAAAGCCCACAGCGTCACCAGAAGCGTGGCGCCGGAAACGAGAAAGAACACGAAACTGAAAGAAACTTTCTCGACAGGTACGTAATCGCTGTTCGACGATTGCTCTTTTTCTTCAGGATTATCCAACGGACTTCACCTCGGAGGGGACACAGCTAGACATTGAACCAGGGAGTCACCCATATGTATTTGATATTAAAAGCCAGCCTCAATACGATCTTGATGACGATGCCGATCATGATCAGGATGAGCTGAATTTTGATGAACATGCGCGTGAAACCGACGCTTTTGATGGCCTTGCGTTCCATGAAAAAATAAATCGCCGTGCCGACCACAAAATAGCCGATCACCACCGCCCCGCCCACGATGGAAGCCATGAGGTAGGTGCGCACCCCGAACGCATAGGGCAGATCCACGCTGACCAGCGCCACCACTTTATGCGGGTCCCAGTACTGCCAGGGCATGAACAGGTTCCAGCCCGGTCCGCGCAGGAACACGCCCATGATGATGAGAGCGATCCAAAGCACCAGAAACCCGAAACAGTACACCCAGATCGCGACCTTGCGCTCGTGGTAGGTGTAATAGCCGTTGCCCTTGGGATTCACGTCCAGGTAGGGGATCAGCATCAATCCGACGATGATCAGCACAGGCGCGATGACACCCGCGAACCAGGGATCGAAATAGACCAGAATATCCTGCAGACCGAGAAAATACCAAGGCGCCTTGGAGGGGTTCGGGGTTTTGGTGGGGTTGGCGGCCTCTTCCAGCGGCGCATCGATGACGATGGACCACACCGCCAGCAACACGATGACGATGATCGAACAGAGGAACTCGATCCGCACCAGATAGGGCCAGACGTGGACCTTCTCTGGAATATCCTCAACTTTTTTACGGGGCGGAGACGCTTGAGCCATCGTCGATACCTTTCAAAAATACCTGGGAAACAGGATCAAAGCGGACCGGAAATCCCGCCATCCTTACGGATTCTCCAAAAATGCACGATCATCAAAGCCCCCGCCACCAGGGGGATGAATATGCAATGCAACACATAAAACCGAAGCAGCGCGGGAGGCCCGACGAGGCTTCCTCCAAGCAGAACCGATCGCGCGTCGTAGCGGGGTGAAACGCCGAACACAAACTCCTGGAACGGTCCCTCATGACCGAGAAACGGCGTCGCGCGCGCCATGTTGGTTCCGACGGTGACCGCCCACATAGCCAGCTGGTCCCACGGCAGCAGGTAGCCGGTGAAACTCAGAAGCAGTGTGAAGGTGACCAGGAACACGCCGATGACCCAGTTGAATTCCCGCGGCGGCTTGTACGACCCCGTGAGAAACACCCGGAACATGTGCAGCCACACCGTGATGACCATGGCGTGCGCCGCCCAGCGGTGCATGTTGCGCATGAGCATCCCGAACGGCACATCGTACTGCAGGTATTTCATATCGAAATAGGCGTATTCCCCGACCGGACGGTAGTAGAACATCAGGATCACGCCGGTCACGACCGTGGACAGGAACAACAGAAACGTGATCCCGCCCATGCACCAGGTGAATTTGATCCTCAGCGCGTGCCGGTGAATCTTCACGGGATGCAGGTGCAGCCAGATGTTGCTCGCGATCTGCAGCACCCGGTTGCGGGGCGTGTCCGCGTAACCGTGGCGGAACGTCGACGTCCAGACCTGGGATTGTTTGATCTGTTCTGCGATTTCCCCGAAAATCTTGCCGCTTTTGATCTTTTCCATCAATTCGGCGATATTGGGGATCTCTGGTGTTTTCGAAGCCAAAACTCAAATCCTCCTATTGGGGAGTCTGTGATCGGGAATCAGTGTATAAAAAATTTCCGGAGACATTCCAGATAAAAAGCACCAAATCAGACCATCAGTTTGGCGCCCGGTTTGCCCCACTCGTCTTTTTCATACAGGAATTTTTTACTCTTATCGATTTCGATCTGTCCGTTGGGATCGAGGCCGATCTTCAGGCGCTCCAAAGGCCGTGGTGCCGGACCTTCAAAGTGAATCCCCTCTTTCGTGAAACCGCTGCCGTGACAGGGACATTTGTACTTGCTTTCCGTCTTCAGCCAGCGCGGGGTGCAGCCAAGATGCGTGCAGAGCGCAAAGATCGCATAAATGCCTTCATTATCCCGCACAATCCACACACGCTGGTCATTCACCCACTTGGTGCTCACTTCGCCCACCGTGTAATCTTCGGGATTGCCGGCTTTGAAAATCGGAGAGGGTTCGAATAGAACGCGCGGAAAGAGAAGACGCAGAAAATACAGATTGGACAGCCCGAAAGCCGTCAGAAAACTAGCCCAGCCCGCCCAGGAAAAGAAGTCGCGCCGTGACCATAGATTGTCAACCGGCTCGTTCTTTTTATCCTTGGATTTGCCTTTGGCTTTGGCCCCTTCCTTGGCGGGTTGCGCCTTTGCGGATTCGTTCGCTTCAGCCATTTTAAACCTTAATTTATCAATATAATGGGCTGAGTCCGCAGAGAGACCCAGCCGTACCATTTCTATTCAAAGAGTTGGTTTTTAACACAATTGAAAAATCGAGTCAAGACCGGATATCGTTTCCATTTTGACACGCTCAGCCCTTTGATTTAAGGACCCGCACGCAGTCTCTCGCGGCCTCGCGAATGCCTCTGAATTGGTCGGTGGGCGAACAGGATAGCCCAGTCAAGGCGGTGACCGCCATCCCTTTTTTTATCATTAGCAATATCAATGGCATAAACTCGGAAGCCTGGGGCGCGACCACCTGCGCGCCGATGACCTTGCGCGACACTTTGTCGGCGGCGATCTTGAAAAAACCGCCGGAGTTGCCGTGGATGCGCGCATGATCGATGTCACCGTAATCACAGCGTCCTTCGACGGCGCGAAACCCCTTGTGGTGCGCCTCCGCCGCAAAGCAGCCCACACTGGCCGCCTGCGGATCGGTGAACAGGATTTCCGGCATCCAGTCCGCATCGAATTTGCGGGGTTTCCCCATCGCGTTGCTCGCCGCCACCCTGCCCGCTTCCTCAACCGCGCTGACACTGTGCGCCTGCCCGGTCACGCTGCCCACCGCATAGATTCCCGCAGCCGAAGACGCCATCGTCTCATCGACCAGCACCTCGCCGGACTCGCCCAGACGCACGCCCAGCGCCCCGGCGGGCAGGCATTCCGAACGGGCCTTGCGGCGGCCGGCGATCACGATCTGATCGACGGAAAATTTCACGCCGCCGTCGAGCGACACGTCGATCGCATCCCCGTTCTTGAAGATGGACACCACCTTTTTGCCGAGCAGCAACTTGAACTTGCGGCTCTTCATCTCCCGCTCGATCACCGCCCCCAGTTCCGGGTCGCAATCGGGCAGCAGGCGCGGCCGCTCGTCGCACAGAAACGTGCGGCTGCCCAGCCGGTTGTACAGCGTCGCCAGCTCGCACCCTTCCCGGCCCGCTCCCAGGATCAGCACCTGAGCGGGCACGTCCGTGAGTCCGTACACCTCATCGGGAGCGAGAATGCGGTTCTCTTCAAACGGGATGGTGGCGGGCGCGGTGGGAGAGGATCCGGTCGCCAGGATGAGGGACTTCGTTTGCAGCGTGACTTTCGTTTCGCCCTGGTTCACCCGCACGGTGCCGGCATCAGCCACTTCCGCGGAACCCGGCTCAAGGTGCACGCCCTGCTGCAGCAGCGCCTGCTTCCAGCTTTCCGACACCTGATCCGCGCCTTCGCTGGACCGGGCGAACCAGCCGTTGGAAGACGTTTTAGCGCCGCCCGAATCGGACCGGGAGTGAGCGAGGTGCAGCGCCCGCTGCTGGCGGTACAGGCCCCGTTTCAGGTAGCTGCCGCCGATCCGTTCGCGCTCGATCAGGCACACGCGGCCATTCAGATCCGCCGCCCGCAACGCGGCGGAGACACCGGCGATCCCTCCGCCCACGACAATCACGTCAAACCGTTCCATGATTTCCTTTTAGGGATGCGTTACACCATCATTAAAGCACACTCTTCCACGCCACCGCAATCTCGGCAACGCTGAATTTTAGAGCCCGGCCTCCGCTGCCGTTGAAATCATAAATAATTGATTTCTATAGCTTTATTATAATTTCGTCAAGCGAGATTGAGCGTCGCCAGGGCGGTGAGCAGCACCAGCCCCACCGAGGCGAGGATCGCGTGCAGCGTTTCGTTGGAGCGGGGACTGAGCGGGATCACCGCCAGGAAATAGACAAAGACGGCGTAGTGGAACCAGGTGTTCCGATCCTGAGAAAAATTGATGCCCAGGTGCGCCGCGAAACAGGCGAGGACGACAAAATAGATATTCTTATGCAACCGGTAGCGGGTTTTGCGTTTGTCGCGGGGAAGCATGCTCACCCCGATCATGATGTTGCCGATCGTGATGAGAATGACGACGAAGACCGAGATGAACCCCGGATTTAAGAACAATCCCTCAAGTGTGTTTTCCTGCATGGAGAAAGCGGGAACCGGCCCGGTCACATATTTTGTTATTTACCATTGGCGGTCCGGGCGTTTGCCCGCCGGATTCGGCTGCGGTCTTTCTGCAATGCACTCAGGATTCGAAACGTTCCTGGATCTCGAAGTCATCCTGTGCGAGATGCCAGATTCCATCCGCTTCCCGCACCCATTTTTCCAGGGTGATGACGCCCCTTCCCACGTTCATCGACCAGTTCGCCGCAAGGTGCACCGTGTCCGCATCGATCACTTCGAGCCGGACGTCGCTGTACTTGAGATCCCCGGCGCCGGACTGCATGAAAGGACGCCAGAAGCCGTCGATCTCATCCCGGCCCTTAAACGTTCCCAGAGGTTTGGCGTTGATCACCGCGCCGGGCCGGTACGCCGCCACACAGGCATCGACGTCGCCGCGGTTGAAACTGTCGATCCACGCCCGGCTGTGCCCGAGCACCTGCTCTTTGCTATCGCCCGTCATGCTTCATCCGGTCATGGGGCGATCAGTTCCACCCGGTTTCGGCCCTTCTTCTTGGCCGCGTACATCGCCTGGTCGGCCCGCTCGAACAGCGACTGTTCCGTGTCCCCTTCCATCACCTGCGCCACCCCGATGCTCACGGTGACCCGGATCTTGTTCTCTTTGTCCACGAAATACTCTTTCTCCACGCTGGCGCGGATTTTTTCACCCAGCCGTTTGGCCTGGTCCAGGTGGACCCCCTGCAACAGAACCACAAACTCCTCGCCGCCGTAGCGGAACACGAGGTCCGACGCGCGCAGGTTGCTCTGAATCGCCGAGGCCACGGTCCGAAGAACGAGGTCCCCCGACTTGTGCCCGTAGGTGTCGTTGAACTGTTTGAATTTGTCGATATCGACCACGAACAGGCAGAAGGTGTCTTTCATTCTGGCGAACTCGACGATCATCTGCGTGATCTTGAGATTGTACGCGTTGCGGTTGAGCACATTGGTCAGCGTGTCCACCAGGGCTTTGGCTTCGGTCTGTTCCAGCCGCGACGACAGCGTCTGCGTCGATTTGCGGAACTGCTCCAGCTCCTTTTTCAAAGACTGCGACCCGGCCCGGACCCGGTTGATCTCGCCCACGATCGCGTCCTTGAGTGCAAGAATGTCCTGAATGTCTCCCGCCGCCTGGATCTTTTCGATGGATTTCTGCATGCTCGCGTCGAAATCGCCGCTGGCGGAAACCATCTCTTTGAGTGTCGCTGATAGATTGACGACGATCTGCTTGACCGTTTCGTTTTTGGTTTCCTGGAAACTCGTTTCCAGCTTGAGCCGGGTGTAATAGTCCTCGATGTCCTTGCCGATGCCCGTCACCGGTTTGGGGCGGGTGGCCTTTTTCACCACCTCCCCCAGCTTGTTCAGCGTCGAATACAGCGCGTCCTCCCGGGTGAGGAGGCCTTTCATGCCATCGATGCAGACAAGCAAAAGACGGGAGATCCGTTCCTGAAATTCGCTGGATGAGTTTTTTTCACCTGGCATCTTTGCGCCCGAATGGTTCGAGTGTTTAGAGTGGATGCCGCCGAAACGGCCGGGGAAGGAAACCGCGGGTCAGGTTTTACAGCGATACAAGTTCAATCGATTTGGATGCGCGTCCCCCGCTCTGAAAAGAGGAGAATGCCGATGGGGAGATTCGAACTCCCACGGATCGCTCCATACGCCCCTCAAGCGCACGTGTCTACCAGTTCCACCACATCGGCACACTTGGTTGTACGCATCATTCCTTTTTATCGCCGGCTTCTTGGGGTGCGGGCACAGGTTTGGATTCTTTGCCGCTTTGAGGTTCCTCCACACCCTGCATGATCGATTTCGATTCCCTTTTCGTGGACAACGTCGCCAGAGCCAGCGAGGTGATCATGAACAATATGGCGATTCCGGTGGTCATCTTGGTGAGGAAATTGCCGGCGCCGCTGCTGCCGAACATCGTCTGGCTGCTCCCGGCTCCCAGTCCGGAGCCCATGGCGGCACCTTTGCCGGACTGCAGCAGCACGACAATGATCAATAAAAAAGCACCCAGCACATGCAGAACGGTCAACAGGGTATGCATTCTAGTTCACGATCTCCATTTCGTTTCAGTCCCCCACTGCGGACTGAATGATTTTTTTAAACGACGCCGCGTTCAGGCTGGCCGATCCGACCAGCGCTCCGTCGATGTCCTGCTGGCCCAATAGACCGGCGCTGTTGTCCGCGTTCACGCTGCCGCCGTACTGAATGCGGATCGATTCGGCAGCCTGGCTGCCGAATTCACGCTCAATAAATTCCCGCGAGAAGCGGTGCACTTCCTGCGCCTGCTCCGGGGTCGCGTTGCGCCCGGTGCCGATGGCCCAGACGGGCTCATACGCGATCACCAGATCCGCTACCTGTTCCGGGGTCAGTTCCGCCAGCCCTTTGCGAAGCTGGTTTTCCACCACGAAGCGGGTCGCGCCGTCCTCACGCTGCTTGAGGGTTTCCCCGACACAGAAGATCACCTTGAGGCCGAATTTCAGAGCGGCCAAGATCTTCCGGTTGATGAGCGCGTCATCTTCAAAAAAAAACGTCCGGCGTTCCGAATGTCCCAGGATCACGTATTGGCAGCCCGCATCCATCAGCATGGGACCGGAAATCTCCCCAGTATACGCGCCTTTCGATTCAAAATAAATGTTTTGCCCGGCAAGCTGAACCTCCGATCCCTGAAGCCGTTCTCCCACCCGCGCCAACGCCGTGAACGGAGGCGCCACAACGATGTCCACGTTTTGCGGAGCGGCGTCCTGAACCAGTTCATCGGCAAGGGCCGCGGCCTCTGGAAGCAGCAGGTTCATCTTCCAGTTGCCCGCGATGATCGGTCGTCTCATATCATCTTACAGCCCCTGATCGCGCAAAAATTTCAGCAGATCCTTCACCCGGCAGGAGTAACCCCACTCGTTGTCATACCAGGCGAGCACCTTGACCATGCGTTTTTCCATCACCTTGGTGGAAGGGCCGTCCACGATCGAGGACGTGGGGTCGCCGTTGAAATCGATCGACACCAGCGGATGCTCCTCCACCCGCACGACGTTTTTATAGCCCTTCTGGCCCGCTTCCTGCAAAAACCCGTTCACTTCCTCGGCGGTGGTGTCCTTTTCCACTTCCGCCACAAAGTCCACCAGCGAGACATTCGGCGTCGGCACCCGGATGGCCATGCCGTCCAGCTTGCCCTTGAGTTCCGGCAGCACCAGCGACACGGCCTTCGCCGCGCCCGTGGTCGTCGGGATCATCGACACGCCCGCGGCGCGCGCCCGCCGCAGGTCCTTGTGCGGCAGATCGAGGATCTTCTGATCGTTGGTGTACGAGTGGATCGTGGTCATGAGTCCCCGCTTGATGCCGAGCTTCTCCTGCAGCGTCTTCGCCACCGGAGCCAGGCAGTTGGTTGTGCAGGACGCGTTGGACACGATGTGGTGCTGGCTTTTATCGTAGGACTTCTCGTTCACCCCGAGCACCAGCGTTACGTCCGGGTCGGTGGCGGGAGCGGAGATGACCACTTTTTTGGCGCCCGCCTTCAGATGCTTGCCGGCGCCGTCACGCTTGGTGAAAAAACCCGTGCTTTCCACCACGATCTCCACGCCCATTTCTTTCCAGGGCAGTTGCTCGGGATCGCGTTCGGACAGGATCTGAACGGTCTTTCCGTTGACGATCAGGTTGTTGCCCTGCGCTTCCACTGCAGCGGGATTCACCCCCTGCACCGAATCGTATTTGAACAGGTGCGCCAGCGTCGCGGCGTCCGTGAGATCGTTGATCGCCACCACCTCGATGTCGGCACACTCCTCATCCTGCAGGAGCGCGCGCAGGACATTCCTGCCGATGCGTCCAAATCCGTTGATTGCGATTTTCACTGACATGCAGTCAACCTCCAAAGTCCGGACTGCACCTCTGCTGCAAGATGGAGCGGTTCCATGATGTGTGGAATCGATGCTGGGTTCCGGTGATTACAGATCATCCCGGGACGGGAGATACGAAAAGTTCTGATTCTTCAAATAATTTCGGTCAAAAAAAAGGATACGCTCACGGTATCCTCTTGATCGATCGGGGCTCAAGCCGCCCCCCGGCGCGGAAATTCGTCCGATTATGCAAAATTTATAAATTCAAGTCAACAGGAACCTTTTCCCTTACAGATGATGAAACAGGCGCGGTTTCAGTCCTGTTCCTGCCGCGTCCTGCCGTTGTTGGCGTTGTTATTGTGATTGTTGTTGGGAACGGAGGTCTGGGCCGCGGTCAGCGAGGAAAACAGCACATGGTCGGTTTTCTCATCCATTTCCAGGCAGCGTTCCACATTGGCCACCATTTTCTGGAACTGTTCCACTAAAATCGCTTCCTCCTGCACCGTCGTGTCCAGCTCCTTTTCCACCCGGCGCACATCCTCGAAGATTTTTTTATTGATCTCTTCCAGAACCTCCTTGCGCTTCAAGGCCTCCATCTTTTTCGCGCCGATCTCCTCGCTGGCCCGGTTCAGGTCTTTGCGCAGGTTTTCCAGGGTCAACAGTTCCTCATCGAGTTTGCTGAACTTCTTCTTCAGGTTCTCAATGAGGTCGTCGCGGCGCAGCAACAGGGTTTCCCGGTCCAGAGCGTTCCTCGCCTGCTCCGTGTCCACCCCGTCGAGCCGGGGGCCGCGCAGCAGTTTTTCATATTCATCGCGGATTCTCAGTTCCTGCTTGTCCAGCTGATCGAGATTGGCATGCACTTTTTCGCAGTTCTGTTTGTAGATCTCGATGTTGCGGTCCAGCGTTTCCAGGTTGGACGAATTCTGCCGCAGTTTGTGCCGCAGCGCGTCGCGTTCGCTTTCCAGGGATTTGCCGACGTCCTCCTTGTAAAGCAGCACGGTTTTGAACGTCTGAGCGACCCGTTCAAATTCGCGCACGGTCAGAAGGCCCTTTTCGCGCGCAGTTATATTGTCTTCCGCGAGGTTGGAGTTCTTACGCCCCTTGTGCATTCAATCGATACCAGACTAAGGATGGGTGATGAATGGAGATTATAACGCAAACTTCGCCGCTTCGTTCCATAAAAAATGTCAGACGCGCATCATCCCTTCATCGCGCGCCGTTTGCCTGCGCGATCGCCCGGATCATTTCCGCGACCGCCCGCTCCATACCGAGATAGATCGAACGCGCCACCAGGTTGTGGCCGATGTTGAGCTCTTCGATTTCGCGGATGGCGGCGATGGCGCGCACGTTCTGCGGATTGAGCCCGTGCCCCGCGAACACCTTGAGTCCCAGGCCGGACGCCTGCGCGGCGGCGCGTTGAATCCTTGCGACCTCTTGCTGGATAGCCGCCGTCTCCTTCAGTTCCGAGTAGGGGCCGGTATTGATTTCAATGCTGTCCGCCCCGATGCGCTGGCAGGCTTCGATCTGTCCGGGTTCCGGGTCCACGAACAGGCTGAAGCGGATGCCCGCCGACTGCATGCGGCCGCGGATGGAAACCAGGTGCGCTTCCTGGGAGCGGACGTCGAGCCCGCCTTCTGTGGTGATCTCCTGCCGCTTCTCCGGCACCAGCGATACTTGAAAGGGCCGCTCCGAAAGAGCGATCTCGACCATCTCTTCGACCGGAGCCATCTCCAGGTTGAGCGGCGTTTTTATTTTCGCGGCGATCCGGCTCAGGTCGTGATCCTGAATGTGCCTGCGGTCCTCCCTAAGGTGCACGGTGATGCCGTCGGCGCCGGCCTTCTCCGCAAGCAGCGCCGCCTCCACCGGGTCTGGTTCCGTGGTCTTGCGCGCTTCGCGGATCGTGGCCACGTGGTCCACATTGACGAACAGTCTTGTCATGACACGCCTTCCTCGATTCTAAGAATTGCCTGGGCCATTTTCACCGCCCGAAATGTCGCCGCCACGTCGTGCGTGCGGATCACCGCGGCGCCGTTCATCACGGCGATCACCGCCGCCGCCAGCGAGCCTTCCAGCCGCTCGTCCACCGCCAGGTCGAGAACTTTGCCGATGAACGATTTGCGCGACACGCCCACCAGGATGGGGCGGCCGAGCACCGCAAAATCGCGCAGCCGCCGGATGATCTCCAGGTTGTGCGCCGGCAGCTTGCCGAACCCGATGCCGGGGTCCACCATCATGCATTGCGCGGGAATGCCCGCATTCTCCGCAATCCGGATGCTTTTTTCAAGGTACGCAACGATGTCGCGGATCAGGTCGCCGTATTCCGGCCGCTCCTGCATGGTGCGGGGCGTTCCCTGCATGTGCATCAGGATCACCCCCGCCTTGAACCGGCTGACGATCCCCGCCATGGCGGGATGCTTTTGCAGCCCGGTGATGTCGTTGATGATCGACGCCCCCTCCCCCAGCACCCGCTCTGCCACCGAGGGTTTGTACGTGTCCACCGAAACCGGCACCGCTTGAAACCGCTTGCGGATCTGCGCGACCACGGGCGTCAGGCGCTGCGCTTCCACATCCTCGGAAACGGGACGCGAACCCGGCCGGGTGCTCTCGGCGCCGATGTCCAGATACGACGCACCCTCTTCCAGAAACGTCTCCGCCTGCTTCACCGCAGCGTCCACCGAAGCGGCACGGCTTCTGCCGTAAAACGAATCCGGCGACAGATTGATGATGCCCATGATGGCGGTCGCGCGGCCGTTCCGGTTGTTGTCAAAATGAGCGAACACGATTTTTTTCCCAGCCGGATAACAGGATCATTGACTGCATTAATGTAACTCAGATGCGGCGGGACAAGCCAAAAAAAACTCCATCCCCCAGCCGGTGTTTCCGTGCTGAGAGATGGAGCTGGTTTTGCAATTAACTGGATGAAACGCTGCCGCCTTGCCGTGCCGCTCAGGCCGGGTGCGGGTCGGGCAGACCGCCTCCGCCCACCATGCCGCCGGTGTCGTCCTCCAGCGGATCCTTCGCCTTGGGTTTCTCGTCCTTGGCGGAGATTTTATGCGGCGGCAGTTCCGTGTCCTCGTGATCCTGGCTTTTCTTTTTCCCTTCGAAGATTTCCCGGATCTCGTCCGCATCCAGCGTTTCCCGCTCCAGGAGCGCTTCGGCCAGCCGCTCCAGCGTGTCGCGGTTTTCCGTCAGCAGCTCCTTGGCCTTGTTGTAGCCGCCCATCACCAGCGCCTTCACTTCCTGATCGATGAGCTTGGCCGTCTGGTCGCTGAAGTTTTTCTGGGAGGAAAAATCCTTGCCCAAAAAGACCTGTTCTTCTTTGGTGCCGTAGGTGAGCGGACCCATCTTGTCGCTCATGCCCCACTCGCACACCATCTTGCGCGCCATCTCGGTGGCCCGTTCGATGTCGTTGCCGGCGCCCGTGGTGATCTGTCCGAGACAGATCTCCTCCGCCGTGCGACCGCCCATGAAGATCGCCAGATTGTTATAGAGATAACTTCTGGGATAGGTGTGCTGCTCGTCCATGGGAAGCTGCTGCGTGACGCCCAGCGCCCGTCCGCGCGGGATGATCGTCACCTTGTGGATCGGATCGGTCCCCGGCAGAAGCAGCGCGACCAGCGCGTGGCCCGCTTCGTGATACGCCGTGGTTTTCTTTTCCTTGTCGGAGATCACCAGACTGCGCCGCTCCACGCCCATCAGAACCTTGTCCTTGGCGTCCTCGAAATCCAGCATGGTGACGGTCTTCTTGTCTTTTCTCGCTGCCAGCAGCGACGCTTCGTTGACCAGGTTGGCGAGGTCCGCACCGGTGAATCCGGGCGTGCCGCGCGCGATGACCTTGAGGTTGACGTTGTCTTCCAGCGGCACCGTCGCGGTGTGCACTTTGAGGATCGCTTCGCGTCCGCGCACGTCGGGCCGGTTCACCACCACCTGCCGGTCGAAACGCCCCGGCCTGAGCAGCGCCGGATCGAGTACGTCCGGTCGGTTGGTCGCGGCGATCAGGATCACGCCTTCGTTGTTGTCGAAGCCGTCCATCTCGACCAGAAGCTGGTTCAGCGTCTGCTCGCGCTCGTCGTGGCCGCCGCCAAGACCGGCGCCGCGATGCCGTCCCACCGCATCGATTTCGTCCACGAAGATGATGCACGGGCTGTTCTTCTTGCCCTGCTCAAACAGATCGCGCACACGCGACGCGCCGACGCCGACGAACATCTCGACGAAGTCGGAACCGGAAATGCTGAAGAAAGGCACGTTGGCCTCACCCGCGATGGCGCGGGCCAGCAGCGTCTTGCCGGTGCCCGGAGGGCCGACCAGCAGAACGCCTTTGGGGATCTTGCCGCCCAGCTTGCTGAACTTCTGCGGCTCCTTCAAAAACTCGATGATTTCCTGCAGTTCTTCTTTCGCTTCCTCGACACCGGCCACATCCTTGAAGGTGGTGCGGTTTTTGGTGTCGCTCAAAAGCCGCGCACGGCTCTTGCCAAAGGAGAGGGCCTTGCCGCCGCCTGCCTGCATCTGCCGCATGAAGAAAATCCATATGCCCAGAAGCAGCAGCATCGGGAACCAGGAGATCAGGATGTTCATGTACCAGCTGGTCTGTTCGGGCGGGATCACCACGATGCGCACGCCCTTCTCGCGCAGAATCTTGTACAGATCCGTGTCCTTGGAAGGCGTGACGGTCTGGAACGAACGTCCGTCCATGTATTTCCCGTTGATGTTGTCTCCCTGAATGACAACTTCGGCGATCTTACCGCTTTCGACCTGCTCCAGGAATTCGCTGTACACGACGTTCCCCTGCTCGGTCCGCGGGTTGTTGAAAATATTAAATAAGGCTATCAGGATGAGCCCAATGACCAACCAGAGCGCTAAATTTCTGTAAAATTGGTTCAAAGCCTTCTCCTTTATAAAAAAATCATTCCAACCGGAACTTTAGTTTAACACAATTGCCAGGTGAAGGGTGCCGATTCTTCGACAGCTAAACGCCCGAAATTTCAACCCCTTTGATCCATAAAACACGCTTCGTGCGTTCCGTCACCCGGTGGCGCTCGGAAATTCGCTTGCCGTAAATCCAGATAATATCGCCGGTCCCGGTCGTCAAGATGGGGATGGCGCGCCGGAATGCTCTAGGGATTTTCTCATCAATGAAGAAAGATTTCACCTTTTTTCGGCCCTGCATTCCCAGCGGGACGAACCGGTCGCCAGGCCGGAAAGTCCGCACACGGACACATTCTCCTGTGGATTCAAAATCAAAGCAGGCGAGATGCGGATCCTGGGTATCAGGCTTCCCGCTTGCGGAAATGTGTGTCTGAAACGCGATCCCCGCTTCCTGCCAGGCGGTGGTGCCGGGAATCGCAAGATCGACGGGCTGAAACACATCCGTACTGTGTTGGATGCCACGGGCGCGTCTTGGATTCGTCTCCACCCGGAAAATCGCGTGCGCCCTGCGGATCGTGATCGCGTCCGGCAGATGGATTTCCTTGCCGGCCCCGCCTTCGAGGATGAGCTTTCGCGCCGCGTCGATGTGACGCGCGGTGATCTTGCGCGTGCTGCCGTTGAGCCCGGCGACCGCCCGGCGCAGCAGCCGTTTCTGCAGGGCCGGATGCAGCCGTGCGAACCCGTCCGCGTCCAGCTCGAAGCCGTCCGCCACCGGCCGGGCACAGTCCCGGAACCGGGATTCGGTCCATTCGGACAACAGCGACTCGTCCTCGCGCAGGATGCGCGCCGTCTCGAACAGACGCTCCCGCACGTTGGGGTTGTAACTTTCCAGTTCAGGGATCAGCTCCAGCCGGATCCGGTTCCGCAGGTAGTCGGTTTCCAGATTGCTGGAATCGGTCCGCCATGCATGTCCGTGGCTGCGCAAAAATTGCAACACTTCCTCGCGGCTGCATTCGATCAGGGGACGAACGAGTGCGCCGCGCGTTGCCTCCATGCCCCCCAGGCCCTTGAGGCCGCTGCCGCGCAGCAGGTGCATGAGCAGCGTTTCGGCCTGATCGTCCGCCGTGTGCCCGAGCGCCAGCTTGTCGGCGCCGATGCGCTGCATCGTCGATTCGAGAAACCGGCTGCGCAGGATGCGCGCGGCATCCTGGAAGGAGGTTTTGAGTTTTTCCCGCTCCCGCTTCGCATCGCAGCTTCCGCCGTGAAAGGAAAGCCCGAGGTCCTGCGCGAGCGCCTTCACGAAACGCGCATCCGCGTCCGCTTCGGCGCCGCGGACGCCGTGGTTGAGGTGCGCGACGGAAAGGCGGAACCCGCCCGCTTCTTTCATGCGGTTCAGAAGGTGCAGCAGGCACACCGAGTCGGGGCCGCCCGACACCGCGGCCAGCACGTGATCGCCGCTTTCGATCATGCGGGAAACAGCAGCCTGGGCTTTGTGCAACGGGGTATTCATGATTCGGATTCCATTCCGGTTGCGTGATGCGGGCAGCCGGTCCGGCTGGAAGGCAGGGAATCCGCGGGGAGGCAGGCGGAAATTCAGCGGATCACAATCGATCCAGCAGACGCTGCTTGCGCCTCTGATATTCAGATTCGGAAATTTTTCGTTCGTGGCGCAATTGCTTGATGTGGCTCAACTGCTTCTCCATAGTGTCAAAATAGTCGTTTGTCTGCGAACCGGCGCTTTCATTCTGCATGAAGCGCGAAGCTTCTTCCCATTCCTGTTCTTCTTCAAAAAAAGCGTCCGCCTCCCCTTCATTGTGAATCTTGAGCGATTTGGAACCGGAGGCGTGGACGGCCTCGGCATCCTTGTTATCGGAATCGTCCTTCAGCGAGATTTCGATCATCGAGTTCGACTTGAGCTCGTTGACCCAGTCCTCGTAACGGTCCTTCTGCACCTCAACGCTCATTTTTCTTCTAATCTCTTCCTTCACTTCCGGATACGGCTTCGTGCCTCCGGGCTCCACCTTTTCGACCTTGATGATGTGAAACCCGTAGCGGGATTCCACGATATTGCTGACCTCGCCCGGTCGCAGCAGGAACGCTTCCCGTTCGAACTCGGGAACCATCGTCCCTTTTTCCACCAGTCCCAGATCCCCGCCGGAGCTTGCGGAAACGTCCTCGGAGTGCTCCCTCGCCATTTCCTCAAAATCGGCCCCTTCCTGGATCTGCTTCAGGACGGATTTCGCCTTGATGCGTTTCATCTGCTTCTGTTCTTCGGTGAACGTGTCCTCGGTGATGAACAGGATGTGACGCACATACGGTTTTTTGGGGACCCAGAACTCCTTCTGATGCTTGCGGTAATAATCCTTGAGCTCCTCTTCCTTGACCTTGATCTGGCTTCCCATATGAAAACGGACGACCTTGGAGACCAGGATCTGGTCGCGGATGTGGTCCTTGTACTGCTCAATGGACCGCCCCTCGATTTCAAGCATCTGCGCCAGCTGCTCTTCGGTGACGCGGTTTTTGGTCTTGATTTCATCCAGCGCCTTCTGCACCGCCTCATCGTCCACCTCGAGGCCGGATTTTTTGGCTTCCTGAAGCTGCAGCTTTTCCTCGATGATCCTTTCGAGCGTCTTTTTGATCAGTTCCTTGTCCGGCGGCACCGTTTCGCCGGTGATCTCGAGCTGCTGCTTGAGGACCGCCGCCCGCTCCTCGACGGAGCTCAACGTGATGATGTCTCCGTTCACCTTGGCGATGACCCGGTCGACGATCTTTGCCGAGACGGGACGGACCATTCCGAACAGGGCGAACAGCGCCAGAACGAACGCCAGACGGTCAGCTGATTTTGGCCAGGATTTCATGCTTGATCTCAATGTTCGCCTTTTCTTTCAGTTTTTTGAACCAGTCGTGGAAAGCCTTCTCGCGCCGCTTGGCGATCAGTTTTTTATGAATGATCTTGCTCGACTCCTCGAATCCCATCTGCTGATCTTCTTTTTTATCCACCACCTTGAAAATATGGCTGCCATACGGGGTGCGGATGACGTTGCTGATTTCGTTCACCTTCAGCTTGAAGATGTCTTCCAGTTCCTCGGGCATGTGGCCTTCCTCAAAATACCCGAGATCGCCGCCGCTCACCGCTTCCGGCGCCAGGGAATGCGTGCGGGCCAGTTCGGAAAAGTCCGCCCCCTTTGATTTCAGCTTCTTCTGAATACGCAGCGCCTCTTCCTCGGTTTCCACCATGATGTGAAGCGCGCGGATCTGTTTGCCTTTGTGAAACTCTTTCTTGTTTTCCTCAAAGTATTTCTTAATCTCTTCGTCGCTGACCGATACTTTACTATTGACCATACGATCAATCAATTTTTTTATCAACAGGTTGTTTTTCAACCGGTTCTCCCAGTTTTCCCGGGAAATGTCCTCGATTTCGAGAAAGTTCTCGAAGGTGTCCTGCTGGTAGCCGTCCTGCGCCTTCTGCACCGCCTCCTCGAACTCGTCGCCGGACACGAAGACGCCGGCTTCGTCCGCCGCCTGCCGGAACAGGGCGTTCTGCACCAGCTCATTGACCGCCTTGGTCTTGAGCAGCAGGAACTCGTGGTCGCGCAGGTCGTCCCGGTGGTCCACCCGGTAGCGTTTTTCCAGCGTTTTCATCTCCTGGCGGACGTTTCCCACCGTCACTTCCTGATCGTTGATGACGGCGATCACTTCATCGTCCTTCACCCCGTCGGGCGAACCGCCTCCGGTGCAGCCGAAAGGCCCGGCAAGGAGCAGCGCCCACAACCCCAGTATAACCCATGCCGGAGCCTGTGAAAAACGGCTTGAGCCTTTCAAATCAGGCTTTCGCGCGCACCTCGTTGAGTGCCGACAGGTAGTGTTTGACGGTTTCAATGTCTTTCCTCCAGCCTTGACGATCCAGTTTCAGTTTCATTTGAAATTCCGACACCAACCCCAGCCTGCCGTCCACCAGACCGGCCAGATCCGCCGGTGCGATGGGCGTCCCCGGCTCGATGGTGAAAATCGCCTCGCCGCCTTTGACTTCCACCCTGGAGATGTGCAGTTTCTGACACAACACCCGGATATTCAACAGCGCCAGCAGTTTTTCCGCCGGTTCCGGCAGCGGGCCGTAGCGGTCGGACAATTCCTCCTTCAGGGCGTCGCATTCGCGCAGATCGTGGATCGTCTGCAGCCGCCGGTAGACCTCCAGACGCTGGTTGAGGTCCTCGATGTAATCCTTGGGCAGAAAGCCGCGGATCATCAGGTCGATTTCCGTCTCGATCGGCGCGTCGCTCTTTTCCCCCTTGATTTCCTTGACCGTTTCCTCGATCAGCTTGGAATACAGATCGAATCCGATGCTGGCGATGTGTCCGGACTGCTTGTGCCCCAGCATGTTGCCGATGCCGCGGATCTCCATGTCCCGCGCCGCCAGCTGGAACCCGGAGCCCAGCTCGCTCATTTCCTCGATCGCGGCGATGCGCTTGCGCGCCTCGGTGCTGATCGCCATCATGCCGGGGATCAAAAGATACGCGTAGGCCTGGTGCTTGTAGCGCCCGACCCGGCCGCGCAATTGATAAAGCTGGGCCAGCCCGAACGCGTCGGCGCGGTTGATGACGATGGTGTTGGCGGCGGGGATGTCCAGGCCGGACTCGATGATGGAAGTGGCTAAAAGCAGGTCGATCTCATGATCCATGAATTTTTTCATCACGTCTTCGAGCTGCTTTTCCGGAAGCTGTCCGTGCGCGATGCCGATCCGCACTTCGGGGACGATTGAAAGAATCAGTTCTTTAACGGAATAGATGCTCTTGACTTTATTGTGCACGAAAAATATCTGCCCGCCGCGGTCCAGCTCGCGCAGGATCGCTTCGCGGACCACCTTTTCGTCGAACTTGCGCACGAACGTCTTGACCGCCAGCCGGTCGATGGGCGGCGTTTCGATCACGCTGAGATCGCGCACGCCCATGAGGGAAAAATGCAGCGTCCTGGGGATCGGCGTCGCCGTGAGCGTCAGGATGTCCACCGAGGAGCGCAGCGTTTTCAGCTTCTCCTTATGCTTGACGCCGAAACGCTGTTCCTCGTCGATGATGATGAGACCGAGATCGGCGAACTTCACGTCCTTCGACAGCAGCCGGTGCGTGCCGATGACGATGTCCACCTGCCCTTTTTCCAGCTTCTTCAGCGTTTCCTTCTGCTCTTTCGGGCTCTTGAAGCGGCTCACCTGCTCGATGACCACCGGGTAGTTGCGGAAGCGTTCCTGAAACGTGTTGAGATGCTGCTGCGCCAGGATGGTGGTGGGCACCAGCACGGCGACCTGCTTTTTCTCGTACACTACCTTGAACGCCGCCCGCATCGCGACCTCCGTCTTGCCGTAGCCGACGTCGCCGCAGATCAGCCGGTCCATCGGCTTGTCCTTTTCCAGGTCCTCCTCCAGCTCCTCGATGGCCTTGAGCTGGTCGTCGGTCTCCTCGTACTCGAACGAATCGGCGAACTCCTGCCCCGCCACCGGGTTGCCCGGATAGGCCGTGCGCTGGCTGATGGCGCGCTTGGCGTACAGCTTGAGCAGGTCCTCCGCCATTTCGCGGATCGACTCCTTGGCCTTGTTCTTCTGCTTCTTCCAGGCGACGCTGCCCATCTTGCTGAGCGGCGGCGGCGCGTCCCCCGCTCCCACGAAGCGCTGGATGTAGCCCAGCCCGTCCATCGGGATGTACAGCTTCTCATCGTCGGCGTACTGGATCTCGAGAAACTCCCCGCCGCCGACGCCGGTTTTCAGCTCCTTCGTGCCGAGGTAGCGGCCGATGCCGTACTCGATGTGCACCAGGTAGTCGCCCGGCTTGAGGTCCTTGAAGCCGCGCTGGAAACTCTGCGATTTGGGTTTGCGGCGGTAGCGGTGTTTGTGCGTGCGGCCGAAGATCTCGCTTTCCGCGACGAAGGTGCGGTTCATATCGTCGATCTGAAAGCCCGAGCTGATGTAGCCCAGGTCGACGTCCATCTTGAGGCCGTATTCTTCCAGCAGCTGGTGCATCCGCCGCACCTGCCCGCGCGTCGGCGCGACGATCACCGGCTGGATGCCCGCTTCGTCCCATTTGAGCGCCTGCTCGGCGAAGCGTTCGAACTGGCCGCGCAGCTGCGGGATCGACTTCACCTGAAACGGCACCACGCCCTCCTCTTCCGGCCCCGACAGCTTGAGCGCGTTGAGCTCGACGGCGTGAAACCTGGAAAGCCGCTCCTGCATCTCCACCGGAGTGAGGAAAAACGCCTCCGGCCGGGCGGCGACGTCGCCGCGCTCCAGCGTGTTTTCGTATTCAGCGCCGATGAGTTCCTGGTACTGCTCGCATTTCGCCGTGACCTGCTCCTCCTCGTCGATGACCATCAGAAAGTCGTCCGAAAGATAGTCGAACAGCGTTTCCTTGGCGTCGTAGAAAAACGGCGCCAGCGACTCGATGCCCGCGAACGCGCCCAGGTTTTCGATCCGGTCCGTGAGTTCCTTGAGCCGGCCGGGTTCCACCTCCTGTTCGCGCCCGCGTTCGAGCAGGCGCTCGACCGCCCGCGCTCTGTCATCCGGCGTCAGGCAGACCTCGCGCACCGGCAGGATCTCCACCGACTCGAGCGGTTCGACCGACACCTGCGAGTTGATGTCGAACTGGCGCAGCGATTCCACCTCGTCGCCGAAAAACTCGATGCGCGTCGGGTTGGCGGCGGAGGGCTGGAAAAAATCGACGATGTCGCCGCGCGCGGAAAACTCGCCCCTATCCTCCACCAGGCGCGCGCGCGTGTAGCCGTTGTCCACCAGCACCGTTTCCAGCAGCTCCCTATCCAGCGTGTCCTTGCGCTTCACCGGAAACACGTGCCGGTTTAGCACCGCCCGCGGCATCACGCTCTGCATCGCCGCTTCCACGGGCACCACCAGAAACGGGCACGCGCCTTCCATCAGCTTGTGCAGGATCGCCAGCCGTTCTCCGGAAACTTCATTGAGCGGTGAGATGGGTTCGTAGGGCAGGATTTCCCAGGTCGGGAAAAACAGCGGCGCGCCCTTGAGCTTTTCGTAGCGGAAAAAATACTTGAGGTCGCCCAGCAGCGTTTCACCGCTGTTTGGGTCCGCCGTGAGCACCAGGACGGGTTTTTTGCTTTTCTTGTGCAGGCGCGCGAGGAACAGCGCCCGCGCCGCGCCGGAGAGCCCCTCCGCCTTGAGCAGCCAGTTCTCCCCGGCGGGCGGGTTCTTGAGCCAGTCGCACAGCCGGTCGACGCCACCCGCGAAGGTGCTGGCTTCCGTGCCGGTGAGATTCAAAGCCTGATTCATGATCGGTGCAAATGACGGTTGCGGGGTGAATACGCGCACAAGGCCGCGGATTCCGGCCTCGCGGGGAAGCGGCCGGTCACTTCATGGTCTGGCGCACCTTTTCCGGGAGCAGGTGGTGCCACTTCGGCTCCCCTTCCGGTTTGAAATTCACGCACACGATAAAGGAAGGGCCTTCGTAAAAATTCAATTTGTAGTTGCCGCCGCCGAACCGTTCGAACAGGTATTCCTCCGGCCGGTCGCGGAAGGTGTTGAACTCATCGAGCGTGAACTTCGCGATCTCGTAGAAATAAATGCCGACGCCCTCGTTCACGCCCGCCAGCAGGGTGCAGTTGACCCGGCTGTAGATCTCCTCGAACCGCCGGTCCATTTCCTCCTGCGTCGGGTCGCGTTTCAGCTCCCGCTTCAGTTTCGGCTTGTAATAATCCCGGAATGCCTGCTTGACCCACACGGTTTGAATTGAACCCGAAAAAAGTGAAAACACGCAAAACGGCCCCGCCGACGGCGCCAGCGCGGCGCACCCGTCAGCCGGGCATCCATTAAAACCTTTTATTTCTAGCACAAAAGCGGCAGCGACACAATGCGTTTGGATTGCATGAGCCACTCGTTCTCCATTGTGCATTGCAAACACATTCCCTATACTTTCGGCATTCATTCATTATCAACGGAAAATCGCACTTCCGTCCAGGCAAACGGCAGTCAATACGGAACCCGGTTCCTGAAACGGTGCGGCATGGGTGAACCGGGAATGACTCTGAAATTTTGCCTGCAAAGGAGGATGAAATGTTCTCAAAGTCAATCACCACAATATGGATTGTATTTACGGCTGGAATCATTTTTCTGAACACCTCCGCCTGCACGACGGCTCCGCCTGCCCAATCCCAGGCGGATCCTTCCGTGTTCACGGTTGCTTCCCGCCCTCAGGGAGATGATGCGACCGGCTATGAATCGCCCCCGGTACTGCCCGCCAGCAACATCCTGCCCGCTGATCTGCGCCAGGGACCCCATCACCGCGTCGAGGACGAGGTGGACACATTCGGGTTCACCAATTCCTACCGCCTGGTATCGGATTATTTCATCGCCGATGTCCAGGGGACCGGCCTGCTGCGCAAACGGGTTCAGGAAGTCCGGGCATTGAAAGAATTGAACAAAATGAAAAAAACGTCCGCTTTCGGGAATGCCGCCAAAAAAGCTGCGACGGCTCCTCTTTCGTTCGCGAAAAACCTCATCACCCGGCCCGTTGACACGATATCCGGCGTGCCCCGGGGATTGTGGCGCTATGTCAACCGGGTGGGCGCCATGGTCTCGGGCGAACGCAATGAAGTGGAAGACAGCGTGGCCCAGGAACTGATCGGCTTTTCCGCGGCCAAGCGCAAGATCGCCCATAAGCTCGGCGTCGATGTTTATTCCACCAACCTCACGCTTCAGAAAGAACTGAACAGCGTTTCCTGGGCTTCCTTCAGCGGCGGGTTCGCCGTGGGCCTGGCGATGACTCCCTTTCCGGTCGTGAAGATGACGAAGACCGCCGACCGGATGACGCACATCCTGCGTGACAACGCACCGGAAGACCTGCGGGACATAAACCGGGAGAAACTGGAACGCATGCAGGTGCGGGAACCCATCATCGACACATTTCTTAAGCACCCCCATTATTCTCCCCGACACGAAACCATTCTGGTGGCGGCGCTGGCCGCACTCGCAGGCGCAAAGAACATTGAAAAATTCATTCACCGGGCAAACACCGCCGAATCCTTCGAGGATGCGTTCCTGTTTCAGCGCATGGCGGAAATGCTGGCGGAATACCACGAAAAGGTGGCCCCGATAAAGGAAATCCTGATCGGTCCGGCGCGCGGCCTCCCACTTGCCCTCACCGGGAACAACCGGGTGGTCATGGCGTTGCTGGCGGATTACATATCGTGGACCCGCCCGGTAGCGGATTCAGCGCGGGATTTCATACAGGCAAACAATCGGGTGGCCCCCGAGAGGAAAGCGGAACTCTGGATCACGGGCAGGTTTTCCCCGAAAGCGGAAAAGGGACTGGAGGATCTTGGAATTTCCGTAAACGAAAAGGCATTTGAGCGGTTTCGGGAAACCTGACTCGAATTCGGGTTCATGATTCGAAAAGCATCCCCATTGCCGCGCGGCCCCGCCGCGCCGCTTTCCCCGTTGTGCATTGCCAACACATCCCCTATACTTTTTCCATTCTTTCATTCCCGAAGGGAGCGCGTCCAACAGTATGGCAAACGCAATCGTGACAATCGGGCTGGTGCAGTCGGCCTGCTCGATGGATCAAAAAGAAAATCTGGAACTGGCCGTCTGCGCCATCCTGGATGCGGCGGACCGCGGCGCGCAGATCGTGTGCCTACAGGAGTTGTTCCGCTCGCGCTATTTCTGCCAGGCCGAGGACGCCGGGCATTTTTCCCTGGCCGAGACGATTCCCGGCCCCAGCACCGAGGCGCTGAGCAAACTGGCGGCGGAGAGGCAGATCGTCATCGTCGCGCCACTGTTCGAAAAGCGCGCCGAGGGCATCTACCACAACAGCGCCGTGGTCCTCGACGCCGACGGCTCGCTGGCGGGCCATTACCGCAAGATGCACATCCCCGACGATCCGGGCTTTTACGAGAAATTCTATTTCACTCCCGGCGACACCGGCTTTCAAAGTTTCAATACGCGTTACGGCAGGATCGGCGTGCTCATCTGCTGGGACCAGTGGTTCCCCGAGGCGGCGCGCCTCACCGCGCTCGCGGGCGCGCAGATCCTGTTCTTCCCGACCGCCATCGGTTATCAGGAATTCGACGCCGCCGAGAAGGACCGGCAGGCTTCCGCCTGGGAAACCGTACAGCGCGGCCACGCCATCGCCAACGGCGTGTTCCTCGCCGCCGCCAACCGCGTCGGTAAAGAGGATGCCATCCGCTTCTGGGGCCGCTCATTCGTGTGCGATCCCTTTGGTGAAATCATCGCCCAGGCGGGCGAAGACGACCCGGAGATCCTCATCGCCCAATGCGACCTGAGTCAGATCGAGTCCACCCGCCAGAGCTGGCCGTTTCTGCGTGACCGCCGGATCGACGCCTACCAGGACCTTTCACGCCTCTACCGCGGCCCGAATGACTGAGACGCCGCGCGCGGCGGGCTACCGCATGCCCGCCGAATGGGAACCGCATGCCGCCACCTGGCTCGCCTGGCCGCACAACCCGGAAACCTGGCCGGGCGCGGGCACCCTCGCCGCCGTCGAGCGGACCTGTCTCGACATCGCCGCCGCCCTCGCTCCCGGCGAAACCGTAAACATCCTGGTCAACGATGCCGCCACGCAGGAGCGCGCCGCCGCGCTGCTTGAGAAACGCGGCATTACAGAGTGCAACCTGCACGTCATCCGCACCGACGACGCCTGGATCCGCGACTACGGCCCCAATTTTCTCGTGCGTAAAGACGGCGCGCTCGCGGCCAATGTCTGGGGATTCGATTCCTGGGGGAACAAATACGACTGGCAGTGGGACGATGCGGCCGGCGGCGCCATCGTGCGGCACGTCGGATGTCCCGCGTTCGAGCCCGGCATCGTGCTGGAAGGCGGCGCCATCGAGACCAACGGCCGCGGCACCTGCCTCACGACGGCTTCCTGCCTGCTCAACGAAAACCGCAACGGCGGCCTCAGCCGGGACGTGATGGAAGAATATTTAAAGGACTATCTGGGGGTGGAACGGGTTCTCTGGCTCGAAGGCACGCTGGAGGGCGACGACACCGACGGCCACATCGACAACCTCGCCCGTTTCATCAGCGAGGACACCATCCTGTACGCGCACGAATCCGCTGCGGACGACGCCAATCACGCCGGTTTGGAAGAAAACCGCCGCCTGCTCGAACAGGCGAGCGGACCGGACGGCAGGCCGTTCACCCTGCGCGCGCTGCCCATGCCGGGACGGGTGGAATCATCGGGGGGCCGCCTGCCCGCAAGCTACGCCAATTTCTACATCGGCAACGCCGCGGTGCTCTTGCCCGTGTACGGCCACGCCAACGACCGCAAAGCCCACTCCGTCCTGGCCGAATGCTTTCCCGGAAGGGAGGTGGTCCCCATCGATTGCACGAACCTGGTCGTCGGGCTCGGCGGCATCCACTGCATCACCCAGCAGCAACCCGCCTGACACCAGGGCCTGACAAAAGAATTAAAAATCAACGAAAAAGGAAAGGGAGGAAAAACAGGGCTCCTCCCCTCGCGTTTGCTTTAAAGCAGAACGATCAGTCGCGGACCGCGTGCAATGCCTGGTCTGACGGCGTGTGGGTTTTCAACCGGTCCAGCTCGGCGCTCAGCGTGTTGATCTCGCGGTTTTTCTTTGCCACACGGGTTTTCAGCCCGACGGTCTGCAGAAAACCGAAAAACCAGGCAAACAGAAAGCCCGCGACAAATGGAACCAGCACCGCGATCATGAGAGGGATATTGATGGTCTGCGGCTCGAAATTGAAATTGTAATACATGATTTCAACCGAATGCATGTTCTTCACGGAAAAGAACGCCACCAGGATCAGAAACAGAATGGAGATGATGAATTTAATAGCCGACATGCCTTCTCTTCACAAAAAATGATGGATTGACAATCGCTGAACGCTCATGAATTACTGGTCACTCAGCATTTCTTCCACAGAAGGAAGTTCCTCGGTGTCCGCAGAGGCGGTCTGCTCGTTGCCAGCGCCGCCGGTGGCGATCTCTTCATCGGAGATATCGGCTTCGGCGGTTTCATCCGCGTCACCCTCGCCCGCATCCGCGGATTTGTCTTCCTCGCCGCCTTCTTCTTCAGCGTCTTCCGCTTCGGCGGCATCCTCATCTTCACCGCCTTCTTCTTCCTCGGTCTCGGCGGATTCTTCAGCGCCGTCTTCGCCTTCCTCTTCAGCGTCCTCAGATTCGGCCGCTTCTTCTTCCCCGGCCTCTTCGGAATCCTCAGCAGCTTCCTCGGCCTCTTCAGCGTCTTCCTCGCCCGCTTCTTCCTCAGTGGCCGCTTCTTCTTCACCTTCCTCTTCGGCGGCGTCTTCTTCCATCGCTTCCTCAACCGGCTCTTCCGCCGGAGCCGCTTCTTCCGCTGCTGCCGGAGCGGCCGCTTCGGGCGCTTCTTCCACTTTCACCACACCGGCGGGCGAACCCGAGCCGCCTCCCGCCTTCGCGTCGCTGCCGCCCAGTTCGGAAAGCAAAGACTCGATGCTGGCGACCACATCCTTGGTGCGGCCCTGAACGCCGCCGCCCGAAACCGCGGACATCTCCCGAACCGTGACCAGCGCCCGCTTGAGTTCCTTGACGGCCATCTCGCGCTCGAAGTCGCCCAACTGGCTCTGTAGCCCCGACATCTTGGTGTTGACCGATTCGACCGACGCTTCCACCTGTCCCATCCGTTTCTGCAGATCGGCTTCCACTTTGGAGAGGCTGGCTTCCACTTCCGACTTCAACGGCCCGACCGATTCTTCCAGCTTGTTGACGGTGGAGTCCATGCCGCCCACCCGCTGATCGAGATCGCGGATGAAAAACAGGATGAATATGATGGCGAGCGCCGCCAGCCCCAGCCCCAGAAAGGCCACGGCTTTCAACAGATTCATTTCTTCCCTTGCCTTGTCCACATCGGGCACCGGCTTCGCGAATTCTTCTTCCATGTTCGGGGCTTCTTCCTTTCCCTGGGCGTAGTAGGAGCTGGCGTCTTCTTTCTCTTCCCGTTTGATCTCTTCGAGCCGGTCCGCCTTTGCCTTTTTCTTGTCTTTGGTGGACCCGTTTTCGTTCTCTTTATCGCTCGTCGTCATGACTCCTCCAACTGGACCAGAGTTTCAGGGTTGCTTTTTTCCCGCTTCCAGTAGGCAAGGCCCGGATGCGGTATGTCAGATTCGCCTCGGCGTTTTCAAACCGATACAACACGGAATTTCTTGAGACCAAAATTCTGTGAAGTCATCTATAATAGTGAGCGATATTAATACAAACACCGGAAACGCTCAGCATAGAAAATTAAATAAAAAACCTTTTTGTTACAGATTTCCGATTCGGGCTTCGGAGGGTGGGAACAGCCCCTGTTTTCGGGCCGTTTAGACCAAGAGGACGTCCTGGGAATTCCCTCGACCTGCTGCAAGAATGCGGATGGAAGTAAATTTCGGTTTTTTATATATTTACTTTTGCTTGAAAGGCAACGAAGTGAAAAATGAGCATTGATCTTACTAACCTGAGCGGTATTTTGTCAAGGAAAATCAGGGGTCCGGCACTGCTCGCGATACTCCTTATTTCCATTGGAGTTTCCTCTGTTTCGGGAGCGGAAAAAACCGGCCTTTCGGTGACCGTTTCCGTGGAGGAGCTGAAGCAGTTGCCGCCGCAGGAAACGGTGATTCTGGACACCCGCGCCCGCTGGAAATTCCTCCTGGGCCACATTCCCGGTGCGGTCAATGTTTCGGAATGGCGCGATTTCACCCGCAAGAAGGACGGCGTTCCCGGCCTGCTGATCGACGACAAGCCGTTCATCGCCGAAAAACTCGCCGCCCTGGGAATCGAAAAGGGAAAAAACATCGTCATTTACGGCGATCCCTCGGACCGCTGGCGCACCGACGGCAGGTTCTTCTGGATGTTCGAGCGGTTCGGGTTCAAGTCGGTCGCTGTGCTGAATGGAGGTCTGAGCGCCTGGCAGAAAGCCGGCCACGATACGGATTTCGGCCGCGGCGTGCCGCCTGCCCCCGGAAACCTCAAAGCGGAGGACATCCAGCTGAATCCCGACGTCGCGGCGGACAGCGCCTGGATCCGGTCCCGCCTCAAGGATGAGAAGCTCGGCCTGCTGGACACCCGCACCCGCAAGGAATTCGACGGCGCCACACCTTACGGTTCGAAGCGGGGCGGCCACATTCCCGGCGCCCGGCACCTGCCCTGGGAGCTGTTTTTCCAGGACGGCGATCTCAAGGATGAGGCGCAGCTGCGCGCGGTGCTCAAGGAAAACGGCATCGAAGGTAAAGAAGAGGTCGTGGTCTACTGCACGGGAGGCGTGCGCTCGGGCATGGCTTATTTCGCGCTGCGCAGTCTGGGGATTCCGGTGCGCAATTACGACGGCTCCTGGTGGGACTGGAGCCACAATCCGGATCTTCCGGCGGAACCCTCCTGATGCGCGCCGGTTTTCATGCGGCGGCCTGGGTGCCGATCTCAGACCATGCTTTAGGGGAGCGTCGCTGATGCAGGATTTCGTGGCCGTGGCGAAGACCGCCGACATCCCGCCGGGCGAGAGAAAACGCGTGCAAGTCGGCGAAGAGCGGATCACGATCTTCAACATCGACGAGCGTTTTTACGCGATCCGCGACACCTGCCCGCACAAGAAAACCGCCCCGCTGCTGCGCGGCACGCTGGACGGCACGGGCATCAAATGCCCCAATCACGGCTACCGTTTCGATCTGAATACGGGTGCATGCAACGTCAGCCCCGAGTTCAACACGCGCGTGTTCCCGGTCGAAATCCGCGGCAACGACGTCTGCGTCAAAATCTGAAACCGGAAATCAGTGCGAGCCTTCGCTCCTGGGAGCGCGTGAACCTTCATGCGAATGGCCGCCGGAACCTTCCTCCTGATGCGACCCTTCCATACCGGAACCGCGGGCCCGCCGTCCCAGTGATTCGGAAGCGTGTTTCAGCGCTTCGTCGTAATGCTTCATCGCTTCTTTGGCGTGCTGCAGGGCCTGACCGCCGTGCATTTTCAGTTCCTGATTGGCATCCGGCATCTTGAGGCTGAATTCCAGGTGCTTGACCATCTCCTGCAGATGCAGATAGCCTTCCTCACCATGCCCCAGCCCGACGCTGGCGTGTCCGCCCGCCTGGGCCCAGGCGCGGTCTGCGGAACCGGCCGTGAAACCGCACGCGATTCCGATCACAAGAGCAAAACCGATCCACCGTTTCATAACACCCATCCTATGAAAGAGATCCGTTAAAAGGGTTCATCGATCCTACAAACACCTCGCGCTGTTGAGGCGGGACTCCGCAATTGTCCACCCCAAAAATGAGGTGCGAATGCGACAACTCTCTTTTATATACGGCTGTCGCCGCTTGCGGAATCAATACAAATCACTATCCGCCAAATCCTTTGCCTTGTCAACGCCAAGGAGGCATAAAAAAAGCCCCTGGAATCGATTCCAGAGGCGTCCAAAGCGAAGGCAAAATCCAGGCGACGTCACAACTGCGTGCGCAGCACCTCCTGGTAAGCTTCGACGATCTTGTTGCGCACCTGCATGGTCAGGCGAAACGCGAGGTCGGCCTTGTTCACGGCGATCATCGTTTCATGGATGTTGCGGGTCTCCCCGGAGACAAAATCCTTGATCGCCGCGTCCGCCTCTTTCTGCAGGGTGTTCACCTTCTCCAGAGACTGCGTCAGCGTTTCGGCGAAATCCGGCGCTCCGGCCTGCTGCGCGTCCTGCTTGAGCACGATCTTGCCGGGGGCCTGCGGGCCCTGGAGTGCTCTGAGGTTGCTCTGTACGGTGATGTCGTTCACGAAAAAGCCTGGAAAAATAGTATCTTAATGAAATTATCACCTTGCGCGGGGTTTGTCAATCCCCCGTTCCCCCCGCCGAAACCGGGTCCTCCCCGGAAAACCCTTACTGTTGCGGCAGTTCGGTCACCGCGCTCTTGATCGTCGAACCCCGTTTCATCATCATCTGGGTGACGGCGTTGTAGGCGATCTGGTTTTCCGCCAGCTTCGCCATTTCCTGGTCGATGTTGACGTTGTTGCCGTTCGACTTCGACGCTCCGCCCACTTCGAAGGGGATCGCCGCCAGCGCCTTCAGCGCCGCCTTAGAGGGACCGAGATGCTTTTCATGCGTGGTCCTGAGGTTCAGGCTGGAACCGGTCCCGATCGCGTCGCGCAGCTGCTTTTTGAAATCGATGTCGTGCGCCTTGTAGCCGGGCGTGTCCATCTGGCTGATGTTGTTGGAGATGAGCGTGTGCCGGGCGGACTGGAAATCCAGATTCCGCTTCATGATCATCGGCACTTCATCGGAAAACAGCAGTTTGTCGATCAGCATCGGGGCCTCCCAGTGATTCCAATGATAAGAGCAAGGCGCATGCCAACCGCCGCCCAATCACCGGAAATTCATGCTTATATAAATCATTGATTATAAAGGTAAAAATAGATCGAAAAAACGAGCCTCGACGCTTCGGTTTTTCCTTCGTCGAGTTTTCGGAAATTATTGCCCCCTGCCCTGCCGCCCGCGGGAGATTTTTGCCGGTTTCGGAGTGCCAAAATCCCTGAAATTTGCCGCCATCCCGCGCTCTCAGTGTGTTAATAATATACTCAATATTTACTTCTTTTACCCAGAGCGCGCGATGAACGATCTCAACAAACTCAACCGCAAGCTGGAACAGTTCGGCAAGGAAAACCTGTCCGACATCCTGCACTACACGGCGACCGGGCTGAAGAAACGCTTCCCCTGCAAGATGGTGCGGATCTACCTGGAAGACCTGTACGAAGGCATGCTGACCTGCCAGTACGTGACCGGCCAGAACCAGGCGGAGGAACGGCCGCTCACCCAGTTCATCTCGCCCAAGGCGTCGATCATGTCGCGCGCCTTCATCGAAAACCAGGTGCTACTCTCCTGGAACCTGCCGGGCGGCTTCGCCAATTCGCGCAGCCCCTTCGAAAAACGCTCCGGCATCCAGGCCTCCGCCGCGTTTCCCATCACCCACCACCTGCGGCCCTTCGGCTCATTGAGCCTGGACTGGGGCGAGGCCGGCGAATACCTGAACGAAACGGAGATCTGGGAGATCACCGCGTTTCTCTCGAAAATCAGCCCCGTGCTCGAACGGGCGAAACGCTTCCACCAGCAGTTGACCTTCTCCAAACACCTCGATCTCGCCCGCAAGAAGGAAGCCGCGCGCAGGCTGATGCGCTCCGCCGTCAAACTCATCGACAACCTGGCCCTCGCCTCGGTGTGGGTGCCCTCTCCGGCGCACGAGTTCATCACCAAGCCCAAGGAGAAAACCGAGCGCGTCGAGCTACTCGCCGTGTTTTCGCAGAACAAGAGCCACGGCCAGGCCTACAACAACAACGACCAGTTGAACCTGGCCACCACGAAAACCATCCTCGACCGCTCGGTGCGCTACGACCACGGCCAGGGGCTGGTGGCCACTCCCGACGCCAAAGAGTCGATCTACATCGAGGAGCTGATGGCGGTGGAATTTTGCCGCAAGGAGCTGGCGCGCGAAATCGACCTCGTCTCCCTGTACCAGTTTCTGAAATTCGACCAGGCCACCGGCAAGTTTCTGTGCGCCGTCAATTACTACACCAGCCAGCCGTACCACTTCACGCCGTTCGAGCGCCACCTGCTGAAGGATCACGCCGCCATGGTGGAAAAGCTGATCCGCGAAGAGAGCCCCGAGCGCGTGGAAATCCAGGTGCTGGGCGAGATCAAGGAGCTGCTCTCCAACGAGGACACCTCGCTCGCGAACTTTCTCAACCGCATCCTCGACAAGACCTCCGAGCTGATCGGCGCGCACAGCGGCACCATCTCCGTGCTGCGCATCCTCGAAGGCAAGCCCTGGCTCGTGGTCGAGGACGGCGACGGCAAGCAGATCGGCGCCAAATCGCGCGGCTGGATGAAAAGCACCATCCCGCCCCTGCCCGTCGGCGGCGGCGAGCTGCCCGAGGACATGAGATCGCTGACCGGACGCTGCGCCCACACCGCCCGTTCCATCCTGATCAACGACGTGCAGGACGAAACCCAGACCAAAGGCTGCTACAAGAACCTGTCGCCGGCGATCCGCTCCGAACTGGCGGTGCCCATCATCCACGGCAACAACGTGCTCGGCGTCATCAACCAGGACAGCTTCCGCAAGAACTTCTTCACCGAAGAGCACAAGCGGATCTTGCAGATCATAGCAAGCCTGATCGGGCAAAAATTTCACAACCTCAAGCAGATCGAGGAGCTGCGCCAGGAGATCACCCAGCTCCGCCGCGACATCGAGTACCGCGATCCCAAGGTCTCCTCCTACTACTTCGGCAACGTCATCGGCAAGAGCAAAAAGATCCACAGCCTGGTCGATCAGGTCAACACCGTGGTGGAGTCGATCTGCAACCGCATGCTGCAATGGAACAACGGCAAAAAGGTCGAGGCCTCGCCCGGCCTGCCCTGCCTGCTGCTCTACGGCGAGACCGGCACCGGCAAGGAATTTTTCTTCAACAACATCTACTCCCGGCTCACCGAAATTTTCCAGAAAGAGATCGGCCGGCAGTACAAACTGCCCGTGCGGAAAACCAACATCGCCGCCTACAGCGGCGAGCTGACCTACAGCGAACTGTTCGGCCACAAAAAAGGCGCCTACACGGGCGCGGAGTTCAACCGCCAGGGCATCCTGGAAGAAGCCAATACGGGCGTGGTTTTTCTCGACGAGATCGGCGACGCCGATCCCAAGACCCAGGTGCAGCTTCTGCGCTTCCTCGACACCGGCGTGTTCATGCGGCTGGGGGAGAACCAGCCGCGCTACTCGAAAATCTTTCTCATCGCTGCCACCAACCGCGATCTGCGGGAAGAGATCCGCAAGGGCCGGTTCCGCGAGGACCTGTACCACCGGCTCAACGCGCTGAGCTTTCGCATCCCGCGGCTCAACGAACGGCTGGAGGACATCGAGGACCTGGCGACGCATTTTCTCGGCATCCTGTTCAACACCTACAAAAACGACGCCGTCAAGGAGTCGCCGCCGCAGCTCGAACCCGAGGCGATCCAGTACCTCAAGACGCGCACCTTCCGCGGCAACGCGCGCGAGTTGAAAAACATCCTGCTGCGCGCCATGCTGTTCCGCAAAGGCCCGCAGATCAAGAAGGCCGACATCCTCGCCGCCTGCGAGGCGCAGCCCGAAACCGCCGTGCCGGCCGCCGCCGTCAACGCCGAAGGCCAGGTGGAGTCGATCCTCAAGCAGCTCGAAGCGGGCGAAGTGGATTTCTGGAACGGCGTGCACCAGCCCTTCCGCGAAAACCAGTTGACCCGCGGCACCGTCAAGACCCTCATCGACACCGCCAAGTCCCGCTACCAGACCAACCTGCCCGGCCTCGCCGTGCGGCTGAGAGTCTGCGGCCCCGAACTGCACACCGACCCCGGCGAAAAGAAAAAATTCGTCAGCTTCAAAAACTTCATCTACAAAACCGTCAAGATCTCCGCTAACTAAAGAGAGATTCAGACAGGATTACAGGATAAAGGCGGTCTCGCGCAAAGCCGCCAAGACGCCAAGACGCCAAGACGCAAAGCCGCAAAGCCGCAAAGGCGCAAAGGCGCAAAGGCGCAAAGATAAGATTTTCAACAAGTTTGGCAGGATAAATCAAAAAGCAAGGTTCCCACAAAGTATTTTGAAATATCGGAGATAACAATGATATTTGAACCAAGCTATCTCATAAGAATTTTTGCAATTATTTATGCTGTTCTTGCGATTTTTGCTGCCATCATGTTGTGGTTAAATTCTGCAGCTCAAGATGCCTTAACCAATACTGGAATTGTTGTTGCTGGATTAATTCCAGTTTTTATTGCAATACTTCCATATTTAAAAACACAAGAAAAACAAAAGGAATATATTATTTCTTTATTTTTTGACGAAAATAAAAAACAATTAATTCAAGGAAATATAAACAAGGATTTTTTCTCTCCATACCTTAATGCTTATTTTCCATTTTATTCAAATTTACAAAAAGATGCCCTTAAGCAGGAAACAACTGAAAATTTAGGAGTTCATGGAGATACTTTAGTAGAGCATTGGCATGAATTTTATAAAAATAAAGGGTTGGATTTTGTTGAACGCGGTATTCTGATGAAACTAATTCAAAGTTTCATGAGTCATTGGGATTTTGAAACCTCAAAGAATAGTTTGCCTAGTGGAAGTATAATTTCAAAGAAATTAGAAAACAAAGAAGTGAAAAAAATTACCTCTAAAGAATTAGGGGATATTTTTAGCCATAACAATCTACTAAAGAATAATTGGCTTGATATCTCTCCCCCTTATTTAAATATTCCACCTGACACCTCTATAACTGCTTTTAAAAAAGGTAATACTCAATTCGAGAAAAGGGTAATTTTATTTAAAAACAACTATCTCTAAAAATAGAAATTCAAGGGAAAGTTGCCGGAGTATTACAAGGAGGAGTTTGGGGGTTTTTACCTCCATCAGAGCATCTCCGCCATCTCGGTTATTCCGTATCTTTATATGTAAAATTCAATCGTTGGAGAAACCATTCACCAGAAATACAAGCTTATAGAAATTGGTTTAATAACATAAATTATTCTCTTGAAGAATTAAACTGGTCTACGATTGACCAAGAAATTGAAAAATCACATATGCGCACTATGATTTCAAGATTCTCGCCTTAAGCTTTTCTCTATTTCCATAAAATTAAAAACGTCAGAACAAATGTGGCTCAAAAAGGGAGTCAAGCTGCTGGAGGAAACGGAGGGGGATGGACCGGAGGTCCTGCGCCAGCACAACTACATCCTGGCGATCCGGGTGGCCCTGAACCAGGGCGAGATCGTGAAAACGCCCAACCGGTGCCTGAACCACTCCGTGGACGACAATTTGAAAGTCCACGAGGACGGGTTCTTCGAGCACCGCACCCGCATCGACCGGGAGAACCTGATCGCCGGCGTCTTCTACGCTGTTCAGGGAATGAAAGTGGGCGGCTTCCGCAAAGTGGTCATCAGCCCGCATCTGGCTTACGGCGAAAAGGGCATCCCCGGCGTCATCCCCGAAAACGCCAAACTCACCATCGAGATCAAAGTCCTGCGGGAGGCTGAATAGTCTTACTCCACTTAAGTGAAGAAAAAACTAAATGCTGAAACATCTTTTAGAACTAATAAAAGAATTAAATTTAGATGAAGAAAAGTTCAAAAATTACACTTTGGTTGCAACTCATTTCGGAAAATTCGATCAATCAAAAAAAGAATTTATCAGAATTGAAATGCCGAAAAATGAAAAGGAATTCAATGCCTGTGAAAAAATTGACAAACCCATTCTTGAGATTGCACTAGATAAAAAAGATCCAGAACTATGTTTTATTACTGAGCATCCACCGGAAAACCAAGAATCCTTACCGTCTTCTGTCACTTATAACGATTTCATTGAGAAATTAACAAATTTGTCCAAAAAATATTCCGAATATGAGGTTCTGTCATCAGCATGGAAAAGTATTGATGATAATCATAATGGAAGGGTTGACATCCCCATCGTTGCCGTTCTTGTAGATGAAGAAAACAGTCAAATTTGTCTCGTTGAATCTGCTTCAAACTAATATCGAGAAAACTGCAAACGATAGTATCTTTTTCATTCCCCCTCACCCTGCCCTCTCCCTCCAGGGGAGAGGGGTTTTTCAAATTTTTTGTTTGAAAAAAACTACTTGCCTGTTGGGGGGCTGAAACCAATCGCGAGAGTTTTAAATCAATCTCCTCTCCCCCCTCTGGGGGGAGAGGATGAAGGTGAGGGGGGCTTTGCGTCCTTTGCGTCTTTGCGGTTCAAATTGGTTTTCGTTTTTGCTTTTCACCCAAAGGTTTCTATCCTGCACCCCCGCCTCAAGTCTTTCCTTTGCGTCTTCGCCAAGCATAGTTTGGCACCCGCTTACCAAGATCCTGAAGGTGGCTTGGCGACTTTGCGCGAGGATGATTTTCCAATCACCCACCCTCCGGCGGGTCCCGTTCGTCCTTCGGCTGCCAGCCGACGGCCTCCTTGTAGACGGCGACCACCTGGTCGCGTAGGTAGGCTTTGAACTCGGCGGTCTCCGGCACGATGAGATCGCGAAATTCGCCGTCGCGCCGGCCCCGCTGCGAGGGAAAGCTGATGAACAGCCCGCCGTGCCGGGTTTCCATGACGCGGACGCCTTTCAGCGTCAGGCAGCCCGCCAGCGTGACGTCCGCGTAAGCTTTTACGTTATAAGCGTCATCCCCCACATCGAAGGGATAGATCTTGACGTCGGTGACTTCGATCATGCTCTCTCGCCTGGGGTTCGCCGCCGGTTTTCGGGGCCAGGTTTCACTGTAAATCAGTCGCAGGGCGGATCGGGCGGTTTTTGCGCCCCTTTGCCAAGGTTGTTCTGGACGATTTCCTGAAATTCCTTTACACTAAAGGAGTTGGGACCTTACCTGCCGCCGGTTAACCAAAACCTTTACAGGAAGTTATACTACCGGTTCCCTGGGAACCCCAGGGAAAAATAGCCCGACGTCACATCGAACCACTCATCAAACACGGAGGAGTCACGCATGTCCACAGCCCTTGCCGCTGAAAAATTTAAAGTAGCCGATCTTTCCCTTGCCGACTGGGGACGCGAGGAAATCATCCTGGCCGAGAAGGAAATGCCCGGATTGATGGCGCTGCGGGAGAAATACGGAAAGTCCAAGCCGCTCAAAGGCGCGCGGATCGCCGGTTCCCTGCACATGACCATCCAGACCGCCGTCCTCATCGAAACACTGATCGAGCTCGGGGCCGAGGTGCGCTGGGCCTCCTGCAACATTTTCTCGACCCAGGACCACGCGGCCGCGGCGATCGCGAAAAAGGGCATCCCCGTGTTCGCCTGGAAGGGGGAAACCGAGGACGAATACTGGTGGTGCACCGGCCAGACCCTGCTGTTCGACAACGACCAGGGCCCCAACATGATCCTGGACGACGGCGGCGACCTGACCTATTACGTGCACAAGAACCACCCCGAACTGATGGAGCAGATCAAGGGCATCACCGAGGAGACCACCACCGGCGTGCACAAGCTCTACAAGATGGTGCAGGACAAAACCCTGAAAACGCCCGCCATGAACGTCAACGACTCGGTGACCAAATCGAAATTCGACAACCTCTACGGCTGCCGCGAATCGCTGGCCGACGGCATCAAGCGCGCCACCGACATCATGGTGGCGGGCAAGGTGGTCGTGGTCGCGGGCTACGGCGACGTCGGCAAGGGCTGCGCCAAGTCCATGCGCGACCTCGGCGCGCGCGTGCTGGTCACCGAAATCGACCCGATCTGCGCCCTGCAGGCGGCGATGGAAGGCTACGAGGTCACCACGATGGAAGACGCGGTGAACGAAGGCAACATCTTCGTCACCACCACCGGCTGCAAGGACATCGTCCGCATCGAGCACATGGAAAAGATGAAGGACGACGCCATCGTCTGCAACATCGGCCATTTCGACATCGAGATCCAGGTGGAGCAGCTGAACAATTTCCCGAAAATCCAGAAGACCAACATCAAGCCGCAGGTGGACAAGTACACCTTTCCCAACGGCAACAGCATCATCCTGCTGGCGGAAGGGCGGCTGGTGAACCTGGGCTGCGCCACCGGCCATCCCTCGTTCGTGATGTCCAACTCCTTCACCAATCAGGTGCTGGCGCAGATCGAGCTGTACAAGAACAAATACGAGATCGGCGTCTACACGCTGCCGAAAAAGCTCGACGAGGAAGTGGCGCGGCTGCATCTGGATAAGCTGGGCGTCAAGCTGACTAAGCTCACCAAGGACCAGGCCGAATACCTCAATATCCCGGTCGAAGGCCCCTACAAGCCGGAGTTCTACCGCTACTGAGCCAAACGAACAAACACGCATCCCCTCCCCCGCCGGGGAGGGGATTTTTTATTGCCCGCCTTTTCCCTTGTTTCCCGTTTTGCGAAGAGCTTCCCGGATCATCGCTTCCGCAGGAATGCCGGAAGGCCCTTCCGCAGTCGGGTAGATTCTGCATTTCATGCCGAATTCCGCGGGCGCTTGCGGATCGATGTCGATTCCGTTTATGCGGATCGTCGGCGATCCGGGAAACCGGCACGCTTGAGCCATGTCCTCCGAGGTCACGTCTATCCTGGTGACATCGGCCTCAATATGTTCCTGTTTCAGAACCTGCCGCAAACGCAGCCAGGCCGCTTCGTGATTCGCGCACTCGGTAAAATAGAAAAATTCGATCTTCATGCGGATTCATTCATCGGACAGCGTTTGCGCGGAGACGTTCACATCCCCATCCAGCCATTGCAAAACCTGCACGCGGTGGTTGTCCCAGTCCGCGACCCACACCCGCCCCGAAGCATCCACGGCCAGATCGGTGGGCCCCCGGAACTGACCCGGCGCGCTGCCCTCTCCACCCAGCTCAGCAAGAAAATCGCCGTCCCCGGAAAACACCTGCACGCGGTGGTTGTAAAAATCCGCCGCGAACACACGGCCCTCTGGCCCTACGGCAACGCCCGAGCTCACTCGAAAACGCCCTCCCCAGGAACCCACGCCGCCGAATTGGGAGATAAATTCCCCCTCGCCGGAAAACACCTGCACCCGGTTGTTGTAGGAATCCGAAACGAATACGCGGTCCTCTCCGTCCACGGCAATGCGGGCGGGGTAATTGAACAGCCCTTCGGCTTCCCGGCAGAACAGAAAATTGAAAAAAGATTTGATCACCGAAATCGGGTGGTACGAACCCCAGTGACGTAGCAGGTTTCCCTGCGCATCGAATTTCTGCACGCGGTGGTTGTACATGTCCGCCACGTAAACCTGCCCGGCGGAATCGGCCGCCAGCCCCGTCGGCGAATTGAACTGCCCCGGCCCGGAACCCGCGCTGCCCCATTGCCGGAGTAACGTCCCCCGGGCATCGAATTTCTGAATGCGGTCGAGGTCGTAATCGGCCACGTACACGTTTCCCTGAGGATCGACCGCGATGCCGGACGGTTTTTCAAATTGCCCCGGCCCGTCCCCCTGGCTGCCCCACTGCTCGACAAACCGCCCGCTGGCATCGAACACCTGGACCCGGTGGTTGCGGGCATCGGCGGCGAACACGCGCCCGGAGCGATCCAGCGCGATCGCGAACGGCTCGTTGAATTCACCGGGACCGCCTCCCTTTTTCCCGAATTCGAAAACGGAAGAAAGGGAGGCGGACTGCCCGTGAACTTCGGCTGCCAGCACAAGCACAATGAGAACGACCGACAGCCGAACGATCCGCTTCATTCTTTAGGCTCCACCCTGCGTCTCTCGATGGAAGCGGAATCGAACCCGGCATCCTCCACCGCCTTGCGGATGCTCGTATCCGAAATCGCGGCGCTGGAATCGACGTACAACTCGGCCACCCCGTGCTTGAGGTTGACCTCCACCTTCTGGTAGCCATCGAGCTTCTTCAACTGCTTTTCCAGACCGTAGGCGCAGAACGGGCAGTACAGCCCCTCCACCTTGATGGTGATGACATCGACGGTCTTATTCGCCCATACAGGCAACCCATGAAACAGCAGCACGAAAAACAAGACAGCGGTAAAAGGTTTCAGATTTTTATTCACGGCTCACACTCCTATCGGAAAACCGCTTGCTCGCAAGCGATGTTTATAAAATATAACGGAAACTGAGAACCAGCGAATAATCCGCCTCCAGTTGCAGGCCGTTCAGCTCCTGCACGATCGGATACTGAAAGGAAAACTCATACACCGCCCGTTTGCTGACGAACTGAATCCCCGGAGACAGGTACAGAGTGTGCCCGCCGGAGTTGGCGACGTCGTTGCCCTGGGACTCGGCCCGCTGTTCATACAGGCCGTTGAGCTCCAGAACCGCGTTCCACTGGCTGTAAATCCCCTTGTCCGGAAGGATGGACGGCCAGATCCGCCGCTGGTACGCCAGGTTGTAACGGAACACATCGCCGAACTCAAAATCGTTGGCTTCCTGATTGAAGATATAGCGCAGATCCGCGTCCAGTTCGTGATCCAGGGTCTGATACGTGAACGCCCCGCCGGCCTGAAAATCCACCGACCCCGATCCCAGTTGCAGCGACTTGGGCAGCGGCCCCTGGGAGTCGGCCTCATCGTCGTCCCCGGTGGGCAGTTCCAGCCCGCCAATGAGCGACAGCCGCGACGTCCCGCCTTTGAAATTATGCGTGAAGATCCGGTGTTTGCCAAGCAGGGTCAGATCGCCGATGCCGTGATCGCGGCGGCGGGCGCTGTTCGGGGATTTCAGTTCCCGGTGGATGTAGGGCAGATTGACGAGCATGGAGGTTTTGGACGTGAATCCGTACACGCCGACAAAGGGAACCACGTACTCATCCACGGTCCGCCCCTGCCCCGTGGGATCCTCGCCCTTGCGGAGGTATTTCCCCTGAATGCGGAAAATGAATTCCCCCTTGTGCGGCGTCAACCCCAGGTCGCTGTTGATGGGCAGCGCCTGGGCGGGAACGGAGGTCAAAGCCATGCAGACTGTCAGTGCCGCCGGAATCATCCGGCGTATGGAAATCGATCTCATGTCGCACCTTCCTTTTTTAAATCAGAACGGTCTTCTCCCTGTGATAAACAGGAAAGAATGGATTAATCAGGGATTCAAAAAAGGCGGGATCTCAAATCAGGTAGACGGAATGCACCTGAAAAAGGGGACGGGATGTCCCGTTGCGGTTCAGAGGAAAGTGAAGCGGAAAATACAGCCGCCCGGAACCGGCTTCCGGCGGCGACAACTGCGACAGCAAAGCGTCGCCGGAGTTCAAAGTTTTCGCGATAACTTTAGATTGGGTCTGGATGGACGGCGGCACCGCTCTGCGGTCGGAAACACCCGCGCAGTTTTTCTGGCAGCAGGAAATCATCCGTTTGCCGTGGCGCTCACCCGACACCTTCACGGGCGCGGCCTTCATCCAGCAGGTGCCCTTGCAGCACATCTTTCCCTTGGCCATGGAAGCCGGCGCTTTCATGGGAAACAGAAAGCCCAGCAGAACCAGCAAAAATACGGCCTTCGGCAGCATGTGGGAAACTTTGCGCATGCTCAAGAGATACCCCGCGGCCGGAGCGTTGTCAAGCCCCATTGTCAGAATACCGGCTCCGATAGCGGTTTCATCCGGCCGGATGGCGCTCCAGAAACGCCAGCATCCAGGGCACGATGCGCTCGTAGGCGTCCTCCACCACGAAATGCCCCGCGTCCGCCACTTCGTGCACCTCGGCGTCCGGCAGGTATTCCTTCCAGCGCTTCAGAAAATGGCCGGTGAAGCAGAAATCCTTTTTCCCCCAGACGATGAGCGTCGGCCGGTCGCGGAACCAGGCCAGGTTGTCCTGCATGTCCTTCACCACGGGATAGCTGGGAATGTCCGGCGTCATCGGGATGTCCTGCACGAAACGCAGAATGCCGATGCGGCTTTCCGGAGTCGGGTACGGCGACAGGTAGCCCGCCTTCACGTCGCGCGTCATGCGGTCCTTGTGTTTTGGGGCACGGATCAGCGCACCGCGCACAAAGGCGTTGAGCTTGAGCACCGCGAACGGGCCGAACTTCGGATGCCGGCACAGGTCGATGCTGAATGGAATGCGGTCGGAAAGAAACGCCGCCGTGTTGAACACCACCAGCCGGCGCACCGCGTCGGGCCGCCGCACCGCGAAGCCCATGCCGATGGCGCCGCCCCAGTCGTGCATCACCAGCGTGATGTTTTTCAATTTCAGCGAATCGGCCAGCGCTTCCAGGTTGTCGATGTGCTGTGACAGGGTGTAATTGTAGTCGAGCGGCTTGTCGGAAAAGCCGCAGCCGATGTGGTCGGGAACCACGCAGCGGTAGCGGTGACGCAGCCCCAATATCAGATTGCGGAAATGGAACGACCAGGTGGGGTTGCCGTGCAGCATCAGCAGCACGTCGCCCTTGCCCTCGTCCAGATAATGGTAGCCCAGCGTTCCCAGTTTCAGGTAGCGGGACTCGTAAGGATACAGTGCGCGGAACGCTTCGCTCACCATTGCACGCCGAGCATCAGGCAGTTGAGGCCGCTGCCGATGCCGAGCAGGGCCGCCTTGTCGCCGCGTTTAATGGCGTTTTGCTCCTCCCCCAAGGCCAGTGTGACCGGCAGCGACGCGGCTCCCGTGTTGCCGAGAAATTCCAGCGTGGAAAAATCCTTTTCCAGCGGCAGCCCCACGGTTTCATACAACAGCTTGCGGTGCATGGAACCCACCTGATGGCAGAACACCCGGTCCACGTCCTCGTTATGCCAGCCCAGGATGCCGCGCACGCCGTGCCAGGTTTCCCCGGCGAGCTTGCAGCCTTCGCGCATCAGCCGCTCCGAATCGGTTTCCATGAGCGGGGCCCAGTCCGAAGCCGCGCCGCTGTCGTCGTTGCCGCGGCACAGGTCGTTGAACTCGGTCGCGGCATAGGAAGCGCCGCCCAGCAGGCGGTGCCCGGTGCGGGACAGGTCCGCGTGCGTCAGCAGCACGCCCACGGCGGCGGAGCCGATGGTGAGCGACGCGAAGGAGGATTTGATCTCGTTGCGCGTCACATCGGGACGCGACAGCAGCGTATCGATCGTGTTGAGCACCAGCGGGCCGCCGTTCTCGCCCGCCACCACGAGCCCGGCCTCAATCTGTCCCATTTCGATCATCGTGGCGATGTGCACGATACCGTTGAGCACGCCCAGACAGGCGTTGGACAGATCGAACACGTAGGCCTGCCGGGGCAGTCCGAGGTTGTGGTGGATCAAGGAAGCGGTGGCCGGTTCGAGAAAATCGCGGCACACCGAGGCCGATATCAGACACTGGATGCGGGAGCGGTCGATGCCGGATTTTTCGAGGGTCCGCTCGCCCGCGACGGAAGCGATTTCGCTGGGAAACACCCCCTTGTCCCAGAAGCGCCGCTCGCGGATGCCGCTCATCATCTCCAGCCGCCCGAACGGCAGCTTCAACCGCTCATAGAGCGGCGCCAGCCGGCGTTCCAGATCGTCGGACGTGACGCGGTTGTCCGGCAGGTGATACCCCAACGCTTCGATGCAGACTTTTTCAAAACGCATGCGGCTCAGCCTTTCGTCCGCTTGCCCAGTTCGCCCACATCGACAAACTGCATCTCGAAATATTTCTGGTACAGGCCGCTGCGTTCGAGCAGCGTGTCGTGCGTCCCGGTCTCGACGATCTCCCCGGCGTCGAGCACCACGATGCGGTCCGCGTGCTTGATCGTGGACAGCCGGTGCGCGATGACGAAGGTCGTGCGGTGCTGCATCAGCCGCTTGAGCGCATCCTGCACCAGTTTTTCCGATTCCGAATCGAGCGACGAGGTGGCCTCGTCCAGCACCAGGATGGGCGCGTCGCGCAGAATGGCGCGGGCGATGGCGATGCGCTGCCGCTGCCCGCCCGAAAGCTTGACGCCGCGTTCGCCGATCATCGTGTCGTAGCCGTCGTCCAGGGCGGACGCGAACGTGTCCACATGCGCGGCCTGCGCCGCTTCGAGGATTTCCGCGTACGTGGCGTCCGGCCGGCCGAACGCGATGTTGTTGGCGATCGTGTCGTTGAACAGAAACGTCTCCTGCGTGACCAGCGCCAGGTTCTTGCGCAGCGACACGTGCGAGAATTCCCGAATGTCGGTGCCGTCGATCCGGATCGCGCCACTCGTCGGATTGAAGTAGCGAAACAAAAGATCCACCAGCGTGGTCTTGCCCGCGCCGCTCATGCCGACGATGGCGAGCACCTCGGACTTGTTCACCGTGAGGTCGATGTCCTTGAGCACCAGCGCCTGCCGCGAGGGATAGCGGAACGACACATTTTGAAATTCGATGCGATCCTGAAAGCCGGTGAGCTCTTTCCGGCCCGGCGCGTCCTTTTCCACAGGCTTGTCGAGAACGGCGAACACGCGCTCCGCCCCGGCCAGCGCCACCTGGAAGTTGGCGTAGATCTTGAACAGCAGCCGCAACGGACCGTACAGCATGAACAGCGCCACGATGAACGCGATGAACGTGCCCTGCGTCACCTCGCCCGCCAGCACCTGGCTGCCGCCATACCACAGCACCACCGCCGCGCTCGCCACACCGAGAAATTCCATGAGCGGCGAGATGATCTCGATGTACTTCACGTTCTTCTTCATCACGGTGAGAAAATCCGTGCTGTAGCCCTCGAATTTTTTCACCTCCCTCGGCTCCAGGCCGAACGCCCGCACCACCTTGACGCCGGAGATCGATTCGAGAATCGTCGAGTTGATGTCCGCCAGGATTTCCTGCCCCCGGTGGCTCAGCCGTTTGAGCTTTCTGGAAATACTGGAGATGGGAAGCGCCATCAACGGAAAGACGACCAGCGCCGCCAGCGCCCACTGCCACTTGAGATAGAACACCCAGCCGATCAGGGCGATCGCCATGACGCTGTTCTGCATGAATTCCTTGAGCAGCCGCGTCACCGTCGACTGCATGATCGTCACGTCGTTGATGATGCGGGAAATCAGGTGCCCGGTCTCGTGCGCCTCGAAAAAATCGAACGGCAGCCGGTGGATGTGCGCGAACAGCTTCTGCCGCACCGAGACCACCAGCTCCCACGAGATACCCAGGATGATGCGATTGGCCGTGTACTGCAGAATGCCTTTCAGGAAATAAAGACCCGCGAGCGCCAGCGGCAGCACCGTCAGCATCAACGCGTCTTTTTCGACGAATATTTTATCGAAGGTTTTCTGAATGATGGGCACCGGTGACGTGGCGATGGCGCCGACGCCGATGGAAAACAGGATCGCCAGCAGCAGCTTCGGGAAATAAGGCCGGATGAAGGAAAACAGGCGTTTGTATAACTGGAAGGACATGAAAAACTTCAGAAATGAATGATCATTCACTCAACCTACATTGCGCGCTAGCAGCCGCCGTCTCCGCCGCCACCCCCACCGTCGCAGCCACCGCCTCCAATACCGCCGCCCCAGCCGCCGTCGCTGCCATAGCCTCCGGCGCCGCCGGTGGAATAATCGCCCGGACGGGCTTTATTGACCTGCGCGTCGAGCGCCCACAGGACGGCCCACACGTAGAGGAGAAACACGCACCCCCAGCCGAGCCAGCCGATTTCAAGAAGCTCCAGATCGTAGTGTGCCGCCGCCCAGAGAAACAAAGGCAGGGACAGGATGGTCAGGATGAACCGCACAGTCTCCCCCGAAAAGGATTGGGTTTCCGCCACTCCTTTTATTTTAAGGCCCCGCCGCCGGGAAATCTAATCAAACTCACTGTTTTCAGATTGATACAGCCGCTTATGACTGGTTTGTCAGGCATTTTCAGTTGCTGTCGCATAGCATTAATGCCTCTTATCCACCCCTCACACAAGCCACTTCCCGTATTTTAATGAGCGGGTGGCTCAAGGAAAATAAAAGGGGTTACCACCCTACTTTCATTTCTTTGCGCTCTTTGCGTCTTTGCGGTTCTATTGCCTTTAACATTTATAAAACTTCTCTTATTTTTTATCCTGTCCAAGTGTTTTCTATTTGTCTTTGTTAAAGCAAAAAAAACCCGGTATCGAAAAATCGATACCGGGTGATGAATCGTTGCAATCGGGAAACGGGTTCGTCAGGCGCCCACTTCCTTTTTCGGCAGGAAGTCGTCCAGCGTCGCGCCGTTTTTGATGGCTTCCTCCATCAGCTTGACGGATTCCTCGATGCCTTTTTCGCAGACTTCCAGAGAGATGTCCTGAATGCCGTTGAGCTTGGCGTAACCCATCACGCGGTTGCGCGTGTTGTCGCGCATGAAGCCCTTGGGCACCCGCTCGAGCCGTTCCAGCGCCTCCTTGCTCCAGTTGAAATCCTCCGGGCTGGACGCCGCGCCATACTCCATGACTTCCTGAATGGTTTTGGTCCCGTTGCCATTCGCGCCATTGCCGTTGCCATTGCCGTCGACGTCTTCCTTGACGGCCTTTTCGTTGATGATCTTGCTGGCGAAGGCGCGGGAAATGGTAGCGATCTTCTGCACGCGGGCGCTCTTTTCGATGCGTGCCCGTGCGCGCCGCCGGACGTGCCCTTCCGGGATCTCGTCCAGGTAGTCCATCGCGTCCTGCGTCCAGGTGACCACCACGTCGTCGAACGTCGTGACTTCCGTTTTCTGTTCCTCTTCCTTCTGATCGGGCTTGAACTCTTCCTTGTCGATCGGCAGGAAACGTTCCGAAGTCGCGTCGCAGACACCGCAGCGCACCACGTCGCCTTTCAGAATGGTGCCGCAGCTCGTACATTTGAGCGTGACTTCTTCCGCGCTCTTGCCGGAGTGGGCTTCCATCATCTGGTCTTTCAGTTTGCCCAGCACTTCCGGACCTTCCGGATCGACACCCTCTTTCTTCATGTTCTCGCCGATCGCGCGCATGGCCTGCATGGCGCCGGCGGGCAGAATGTTCTCCACCGCCTCGGTGATGACGCTGGAAGTGATCATGCTGTGGCCGCGCTCCAGAGCGTAGCGCAGAATCGCCGAGGTGGCCATGGGCCGGACGAAGCCGGGGATCTTCTTGAGCCGCTCTTTCGCTTCCGCCGTCCACTCGATGCTCTCTTCCGCCTGCATGTCGATCGGCGGCTTGAACACTTTGCTGGAAAGGTAGACGTTGCAGGGAACCAGCCGCAGCAGGTTCTCGGTGTTGCCGCCGATGTCCATGTCCGGGGCGCTGTGCACGCCGATGCGGCCCAGGATGAGCAGGTACGGATTTTCTTCGCGCGCGTACTGCAATACTTTTTCGAACACCTTGCCGTCGAGCAGCCGGATGGTGCATTCCATCCCCTCTTCCTCGACGATCTTTTTGGAGATTTCCAGGTGCGCCTGGTAAATTTTCGCCAGTCCCTTGTCGATGATGTCCTCGTGCAGTTTTTCCTGCTGCTCGAACTTGAACACCTTGCCGGCTTCCTTGGTGAGAACGCCGGTGAGGCTGTTGAACATCGCGTAGTGGAAATACGGGTCGAAAGTGGAGATGATTTCCAGAGGCCGGTTGAGATGCTTGGCGAGTTCGATGCCGGTTTTCAAGCCGCCGAAGGAATGGCCGCTGCCGTCCACCGCAACGACGATCTTGCCGCTCGACGGCCGCTCCCCATGCAGTTCCGGAATGTACTTGACCACCAGCATGTCCGTCTGCGACCGGCGGATGACCCGCTCGGCAACCGTGCCGATCATGCTGTCCTTGATGGCTCCGAGACCGAGGGCTCCCATGATGACCAGATCGTACGGGGACTCTTTGATGTCCCGCACCAGTTCGATCCAGTTGCGGCCTTCCAGGGATTTGCCCACGAAAGGAACGCCCGCCTCTTCACAGCGCCGTTTGGGGACTTCCAGATAGGAGTCGGTGATCACTTCCATCCCTTTGGTGATGAGCTGATCATGAATGTTGCGCTGTTTCTCCAGTTCCTCCTCATCCTGATACTCTTCAGGCAGGCCGCTCTCCATTTGTCTGAAACGCACATCGTGCATTTTGGCGGCGTACACATGACTGGCCGTGATGGTCGTTTCACCGTCAACAGCAAACTCCAGTCCCAAATCGATGCAGGTATTGGAAAAATCGGAATTGTCGACAGGCAGATAAATATTTTTAAACATGGGGTTTATCTCTCCCTTCCCGCCGCCCGGTCCGCCGGGGGTCGGTAATGGTTTTCAGGCTTTAAAGTTCATTCCCGCATTGGTTTCGGAGCTAACGGAATGAAAAACGGGGGTGGTGCTTAATTTGTTGTGAAATTCTAACAAATTATTCGAGGCTGTCAACAAGAAACGGTGGTTGGTTAGCACTGTGTTTCCAACCCTTTATACGCTTCCACCTCAATCCGGGAACACAGCGAAAAACGGTTCCGGGCCGCGGTATTTTCCGGCAGGTTTCCGAACGCCGATCCAGACCTCCGGAATCAGCCGCTCAGGGGTCTGAAAATGCCTTGAATTAATTGGCCCACAAGCGAAAACCCCTGCTGCGCAAAGATGTTTTGCCTCCGGGGATATTTTTGGCTAAAATAGAAATAAAGGGCAATCCCTAGCCAAATTCAAACCACACCCAGACGACATTTAATGTAACGTTGAGGACAGTCGATCCAGGTTGCGTGGAAATCCGCCCGACAATCCCAGGTGAAAACGGCCCGGAAATCCAGGGTGTTTCACCGGATTTTTCAGAATAAACCCAACCGTCAAGGAGAGTCCCATGCTGTTTTCCAACACGAGCGAAATCACCGATCAACTGAAGGGAATCGTCGGCCAGAACAACGGCAGCGTCAAACTGGAAAACGAGGACAAGCTCCGAGATGCCTACATCGACACCCTGGTGGAAAACGCCGTTCTCAACGAGTCCAACGAAATCAAGGGTTTTTCTCGATATCTCATCAAATCCGCGGCGCAGGAGATGGGCATCGTCCCGGCGTCCATCCAGGGACTGTACGAAGCCCGAGGCCGCGGCGAAGTGAAGGGATTCACCGTGCCCGCGCTCAATGTCCGCGGCATGTCCTACGACATGTGCCGCGCCGTGTTCCGCTCCGCCCACAAGGTCGACTGCGGCGCGCTGATCTTCGAGATCGCCAAATCCGAAATCGGCTACACCTTTCAATTGCCGCACGAGGTCGCCGCGGTGGTGCTCGCCGCCGCCATCAAGGAAAGACACAAAGGACCGGTTTTCATCCAGGGCGACCACTTCCAGGTGAACGCCGAAAAATACGCGACGGACCCGAAAAAAGAGATCGAGGGGCTCAAGGAACTCATCCGGCGCGGCATCGGCGCGGGTTTTTACAACATCGACATCGATACCTCCACACTGGTGGATCTCAGCCACGACAGCGTCGCCGAGCAGCAGCGCCTCAATTACGAAGTCGGCGTCGAGCTCACCAACTACGTGCGCGAGCTGGAGCCGGAAGGCGTCACCGTCTCCGTCGGCGGCGAGATCGGCGAAGTGGGCAAACAGAACAGCAACGAGCAGGAACTGCGCGCCTATCTGGACAATTTCAACGAACTGCTGGAAAAAACCAATCCCGGAGCCAAAGGCATCAGCAAGATTTCCATCCAGACCGGCACCTCGCACGGGGGCGTGCCGCTGCCCGACGGCAGCGTCGCCGAAGTGAACCTGGATTTCGAGACCCTGGACAAGCTGTCGCGCATTTCACGCGAAAGCTACGGCCTCGCCGGAGCCGTGCAGCACGGCGCGTCCACCCTTCCGGCGGACCTGTTCAACAAGTTTCCGGAACTGGAAACCGCGGAAATCCACCTCGCCACCGATTTTCAGAACATGATCTACGACAGCAGCCACTTTCCGAAAGACTTCAAGGAAGAGATCTACAAGCACCTGCGCAAGAAATTCGCGGGCGAGAAAAAAGCGGACATGACCGACGAGCAGTTCATCTACAAGACCCGCAAAAAAGGCTTCGGCGAGTTCAAGCCGAAATTCTGGGCCCTGCCCCAGGACATCCGCAGCGCCATCGGCAAGGAACTGGAAGGCAAGTTCGACTTCCTGTTCGACAAGCTGGCCGTCAAAAACACCAACGCCATGGTGAAAAAGACCGTGCCCCACGTCGCCGTCAAGCCCGACCTCAAGGCCGAGATCGCCGCCTGCTCCTGAACACCGTTCGCGCAGGTTTGATCGGAATCCACCCTCCCCGCCGGTAAAGGCGGGGAACATACGCGTGCGCCGACAATCCTAACTCCACCAGCTCCTCCGTCCTGCCGTTTATCGGCACCATCACGATGGAGGATGACAGTCAGTCTGTCCGCTTGCCCTTGAGATCCTGGATGATGTTGAGGAATTTTTTTTCCGCCCACATGCGGTCGATCAGAAACAGGATGAGGATCAACAGCAGGAACAGCACCGTATCGAGGAAAACCGGAGTGAGGGCGGCATACAGGGAAAGGGTGGCGGGTTCCAGCCCGTTTTCGGCCAGCGTTTCGGCCATCAGGAAGGGATTGACCATCAGCGGCGTGCGCACGAACAGGTAAATCACGAACCCCGCCAGCAACACAAAAAGAAACCCCGCCGCCCAGGGCCAGGCTTTCACCAGCGCCTGCCGTTTCGCTAAAAATCGCGCCGGATCGGTCACAGTCGGCTCCGCACGCAGGCTCTCACTCCAGCCACACCCTGACTTCGCGTTCCGGGTCGCTGAGGTCGAACACCGTCTGCGGCACGAAGCCGGACCGGCGCACGCGCTGCTGAATGGCGTCGAGGTCGATGCTCTGCCGTTTTATGGATTCCAGCACCGGCGGGTCGATGACGCCGCGCAAATCGTCCGCCACGCGCGCGGGCATGGTGAGCTTGATCTTGTTGCCGTTCGGTTTGACCACGTGCACCTGCAAATAGCGCGCGATGCCGCTGAACTTCACCGCCGATTCCGCTGGCGGCGGCAGTGTGAGGGCCTGCGCCGCGGGAAACTGCTGGCCGCACAGCTCGTGCAGCATGAACTTCCACGGCAGCTTCACATCGAGCCGCTCCAGCATGACGGCGAGCCCGTGCAGGGTGCGCATGAGGAAGATCAACTCCGGCGGCGCCGCCGAGCGGAACCACCACTTGAGATCGCCCACGATGGCGTCGAAGCGCTCGCTCATCCTCCACGCTTTGATGTCGTACGCGCCTTCGCAGAGAAACGGCTCGAACAGAACCTGTAACAGAGCGGGCAGAGTCGGCCTGAGGTCCTCCAGCTTCTGCGCGTCGAACCCCGCCAGTGCCAGGCAGGCCACCGGGTCGGCGGCTTCGTGGTTCTGCAGCGCCAGGATGGTGCGCAGCAGCGCCAGCCGCACCGTGTCGTTGATCTCCAGCACGCAGCCGAAGTCGTACAGGATCAGCGCGAAGCGGTCGCGCCCGGTCTGGCGGAACGCGAAATTGCCCGGCTGCGGATCGGCGTGCACGAAGCCGTGGTTGAACAGCATGTGCAGGTAATGCGCCAGCAGCACCTTACCGATCCTCTGGCGCTGCGGCTCATGCAGGCCCTGCGCCTTGTCGAGGTCGAACCCTTCCTCAAGCCGCTGCACCAGCACGTTGGGGCGACACAAGGATTCGATCACGTCCGGCACCACGACGTCCTTGAGCGGCGCGGCCATTTTTCCGTACTGCTGCTGATGCCGGATCTCGCGCGTGTAATCGAGTTCTTTACGGAAATTGTTCCAGAACGCGTCGCGGTAGCCTTCCATCGAAAAACCCCACTTCGCCACCGGCCCCACCTTCGGCATCCAGCCGAGCAGATCCATTTCCGCTTCAACGCACTGGCGGATGTCCGGGTACTGGACCTTCACCGCCACGGGCGTGCCGTCCCTGAGCGTGCCAAAATGCACCTGTCCCAAAGACGCCGCTTTGGGCGCATCGTTGAGGCTCTTGAAATGGGTGTCGAGGGGAGCGCCGAGCGCGGTTTCCAGGATGGACACCGCCTGGTCCGTGGGCATGGGCGGGATGGCGCCGTTCAGCGTATCCCTGAGATCGCCGTCGTCCCCGCCCAGCGTCATGAACTGCCCGGCCTTGGCAGGCAGCCCGCGCGACCGGCCCAGGATCTCGATGAGGTAGTTTTTCGCCCAGACCCGCTTTTCCGCATCGTCCGCGGTCCGGAGCGTGCGCACCGCACGCCCCACCTTGACCAGGTTCATCCCCCGCTTGAGCAGGGAGGCGAATTTCACGAACCTTCGCCCCCGGCCGTAGCGCGGCCTGCGTGGGTGGTTTTGCGGTTTTTAAACTGGCTCACTTCCGTAAGCACTCCTTCGGGCACCGCTTCGTCGTTGTCCCGGGAACGCATGAGCACGACCAGGCGGGGCGTTTTCGGTTCTGTCAGCCATTTGCGGCCGGCGGCCAGGACTTCTTCCTTCTTCAGCTTCTTAACGGCCTCGATCAGTTTTTGTTTATAGCGGAAATCCCCTTCTTCCTCGGTCGCGAGATAATACAGATCGCCCATCACCTCGGCGATGCTCTCTCCCTTTTTTTCCAGCGACACGATGATGCTCGCCCGGTGTTTTTCGAACTCCTCGTCGGTGACCTTGTCCAGCAGTTCCCCGGACTTTTTCAGCCAGGCTTCCACCCTGCGGTTCAACTCGAACGGGCTGTGGTTGGCGGACTGAATGACGAAGCGCAGAAACATCCGGTCCTCCAGCGTCTGTTGAAAGCTCCACACGATGTAGCCCAACTGCTGGTTGGTGCGCATCTGCGTATAAAAATCGCTTTCCAGAATGGAGGCGATCATCTGCGCCCGCGCCTGCCGATCCAGGTCTTTCTCACCGATCTGCACGCTGTAGGCCAGGGAATTGTTGTTGTCCTCCACCTGCCGGGAAAACAGGACCCGTTCGTTCGAATCCAGCACCTCGACCGCCTGCTCGAAGCGCTCGCTTTCCGGCAGCGGCTTCGCCTGAATCCCGTCCAGCAGAATGCGGACGCTCTCCTTGACCTTCTCATCCGTGCCGTTGCCGTGGCCCATTCCGGTGATGAACACCCGCTCGTAAAGCTCATTCGAATAGGCCTTCACGTCGTCCAGCGTCAGCGGCATCAGCGCTTCCAGGGCCTCTTCCTCGGTGTACTGCTTATCCAGCCAGATCAGCCGGTTGTAGTAGCCGCCGCGCGAATACGCCTGCGCCAGCTTGCTGTTTTTCAGCCCGCGCACCATGGCCTCCTTGAGGTCGTCGAATTTCTGCTGGCTGATCTTCACCGTCTTGAGGTTTTCGATGACCAGCTTGAGCAGGTCGCCCACCCGTTCGGAATAACCGCCGATGGTCAGCACGATGCCCTTTTTCCTCCCGCTCAGCCCGTAAGACAGTCCGGCGGTCTGAATGGGATAGACGATCTCGTTCAACCCTTCCTTGATGGCCGCCAAATACAGCGAGGACAGCCTGGAGTTTCTCGCAGTGTCGTAGACGCGCGGCGTCTCGATGAGAAACTTCAGGTAGATGCGCGGCTGCTCGAAGCGGCTGTCGAACTGAAACCACACTTTCGCAAGATCGTCGTCCCACACCAGGTGCGGCACTTCCTTCACCAGCTTGAGATTGTACGGAATGAAGTCGTTCTCTTCCGGGTAGTGCATCGCGGCGACCTGGATCGGAGACTTCAGTTTCTGAAACGCTTCGCCGCCCACCTGCTTGAGGGAATACTCCGCGCCGTAATATTTGACTTTCTTGTCCGTCTCCACCGCGTTGGTCTTCAGCACCACCAGCATGTTCTCCGGCGTCAGCGTGCCGAGCACCGCCTTGTAGGCGTCGGGGTCGTATTTCTTGAACAGGAACGGCAGCGTCTCCACTTCCTCGATCTTGTAATCCTGCATCAGCGCCGCGCGGCCCGCGACGAACCCCATGCCCTCGTCCGGATCCTTCCAGTCGAAGTCGATCTGCGCCATCGTCTGGTTTTCCTTGAAGGTGTACTCCTTGAATCCCTCCTTCTTCAACATGTCGATGTAGGAAAACACAAGCTCGAGAATGCGTTCGTATTCGACGACGCCCTTTCGGGTGAGAGACACGTTGATGCTGAACGAGTTGATGTCCGGATGGCTCGACCCGCCTCCGGCGCTCAGCCCCAGCACCAGCCCTTCTTCCTTCAGCTTGGAGAGCAGCGAACCCTTGCCCTCGTAGCCGATGACCGTGGCCACGATCGACGCCGGTTTGCTTTCCTTATGGTCGGTCAGGCGGATCGTGGGGAATTCCAGCTCCATCGAACGCGTGTCCTTGATCATCTTGATCTTGAGCAGGCGGTACTTGCCGTCCAGCGGCTTGCGGAAGGTGGGCGGAATCTCCGGTTTGGTCACCGGCCGGTTGGGAATCGCCGCGAAGTACTTTTTCGCCAGCTGCGCCTGCAGCTCCAGCGGCTGCGAAGAGATGATGGCGAGCTTCATATTGGAAGCCGCGTAGTATTTCTTGAAAAAATCGAGCAGCGCCGGCCGGTTGTCCCCCGCGAGCGTGTCCTTGTTGCCGGTGCCGAACTTGCGCAAGGGGTGCCCTTCCTCGGAAATCTGCTGCACGACGTAGTTCGCGCGCCAGCCGTCGCGCAGCTTGTTCTTGTCGTGCTCGCTGTTGACCGCGTTCACCTCCCGCTCGGAATAGGTCTTGTCGAACAGCGGCGCCTTGAAAAAATCGCTGAACCGGTCCAGCGCGCCTTCGAAGGCCTCGTGCGACACCTGGAAGAAATAATTGGTGATGGCCCCGCCCGTGTAGGCGTTGCTGGCGCCCGAGTTCTCGTTGAGGTACTTCTTATAGCTGCCCGTCTCCGGGAATTTCTCGGTGCCGAGAAACAGCATGTGCTCCAGATAATGCGCGAGCCCCATCTTGTCGTCCGGGTCGTACAGGTGCCCCGTCCCCACGGAAAGCGCCGCGGCGCTGCGATGGACCTCCGGATCGTGGATCAGAAGAACGTCCAGACCGTTTTCAAGAGCCAGCGTTTTGGTCTTGCGGTCGCCCACCGCCTCGGCGAGGGACACCAGGAAAAACACGCACACCACCCAAACCACCCAGCCCAGCAGCCGCCGTGAAGATCGAATCTGCAGCACAAGTCACCTCCATGACAATCGAATCACCCGTCAACGGGTGTTTAGAGAATACGGATCGTTAACACCGAAAAAACGGTGAATAGCAGGATATCCCATCCAGTATAACGGGTTGTGCGGGTAGTAAAAATTAAAATCGCCTCACGTGCGCCGCAATCGCACGCCCCGCTTGTGGCCCCGCAGAGCCTTATTCCGCAAACGGTTAGAAAACCTGCAACACCAATCGAACGCCTTCGGAAATATTAAAATCACAGACAGACGGTCACAAATGGGAAATGAAGAAAGCGGCGCCGCAGCGGCTCACTTCGGCCTGCGCGGGTCGTCGTTCGTTTCGGGAAGGTTGAGGAACCGCCTGGAATTTTCCACACACTCCGCGTAATGGCGCGATCCGGGTTGATAACCGGCCGCTTCACAGCGCTCCCGCCCCTTCTGATAGGAGGAGGCGCAGCCCGACAGGAGCAGAAGAAAAAGCAGCGTTGCGGAAATGGATATCCTGCTCATTCGCTCCGTCTGCCGCGCAACGGCTACTCGCTTCATCGTTGCTGAGGCACCCCGCAAACAAGAAAATACAAAATCCCATTGCTGCAATCGTTTGACTAATTTTCCAGGCTAAGCGGGCGTCGGTTTGACGCTGCCGTCCACATTGCGGTTTGCCCGCAGGTAGGGAGCGAATCCGCATTTCGGGCACCGGCCGGAGGAAAACGGATGGTTTTTCCCCTTGCCGCCCAGCGAAAACACCCGCACGAGTTGATGACCGCATTGCGGACAGCGGATCTTTCGGTATATCAGGAAAGGAACGAGCACAGCGAAAACCAGAAACCCCACGTGCGACGGCCAGAAAAAACGCTCGCGCACCGCCTCGTTGAAATACACCAGCAGCAACAGCCCGCATCCGGCCATCTGCATCCACCACGCGGTCCGCACGTGGTTTTTATAACCCAGGTACTCGATCACATTCATGCTGAACGCCTCCGTCCGTCTATACGGGGAACGCTTCCAGTATAGAGCCAATCCCCCAAACCGGCCGCAAAACGCACCACCCAACATACATTTTTAGCCACCCCGCCCTGCCAGCAAAAAATAACACGCGGTTTTACAACACTGCCCCTTTGGCACAGAGGTTGCTCAACATATTGATTAATAAAATCTCCCCCTTGCGATACACTGACTGTCATTACTAACAGAGTAAAACAAAATGCTCAAATTCTGGACACGCACGCTCATCGTTACAACCACTTTGATTCACGGCACCGCCCACGCTCAGGTTTCGTCCGAGATCTACTGCTCCGAGGAGCTGGCCGTGCGCAACCGGGACTGCCCGCAGGAGCACAACAACCCGAAGTACTTCCGCCAGCTCATCAAGAAGGAGTTCAGCGCCGGGCAGGTGCGCGCCAACCTCGATCGGGACGTGCCGCGCTGTGCGGGAAATCTGGAGAACGTCCCCAGAGTGTTCACCTACGCGCCGGAGGAACGCGACCGCAGACGGCTGAACGACATCGTGGCGGAAATCGCGGCGCTCAAAGGCCCGCCGCCTGAGAAAATCCTCGGAGCCGAGATCAGGAACAGGATGGAGAATGGCTGGCAGCTCGCGCTCGGGCAGGCGGAGATCTTTCTGGACAACGAAGCGCTGCTGCAAAGCTTCGAAAGCGAACTCGACAAGCTCAAAGGCACCGAGCCGAAGAAGGTGGCGCACATCCGGCCCGCGAACCTCCCCGAACTGCGCGGCAACCCCTTCCGCCCCCGGCACAGCCTCAAAGTGGAGAACGGCTGGCTATTGGGCAGCGACAACGGCGAATGGGGCGGCGATCTCATCCATCTCGACAGCAGTGGCAAAACACAGGTGCTGATCAACGACAACGTCCTCGGCCTGCACGACACTCCGGCGGGGATCGTCGCCGTCACCGGCCTGACCCACTTGACCTTCAACTACGGCTACCTGTATCGGCTGGAAAACAGCGGCAAGGGATGGAGCGCGAAACAAATGGCGCGGCTCTACGGCGCCCCCCGGCTCATGCAGCAGAACGAAGACGGCGCTCTCTTCATCGCCAACGACTTCGCCTCCTTCCTGCTGGATAAGGACGGCTTGTGCCGGTTGACGGAATGAACATCCCGGCGCAAATCACTTTCTTGTCATGCTGAGCCTGTCGAAGCATGCCCCGCCACCTTTCGACAAGATCAGGGTGACAGATGAAAAGCAGTCATTTTTCCACACTCACTCCATCCCGATCAGCGCGATCCCCAGCACCATCAGCCCGCCCGCCAGCAGACGCTGATTGCCGAACGGCTCTTTCAGCTTGAAGCAGCCCCAGTAGACGACCAGCAGCACGCTGGTCTGCCGCAGCGCCACCACCGCGCTCACCGCCTCGAACTGCAGCACCACGCAGATCAGCCCGTACGAACCCAGTGTCGCGACCCCCGCCGCCAGCGCCCGGCCCCACTCCCCGCGCCACACAGAGAAGATGTCCTCCTTCTTGTGCTTCACGAACAGGTACACCAGCGCCAGCGAAAACCCCACCAGCGATTCCAGGAAGAAAAACAGGATGCCGTTGACGAACGCCTGCTCCGGATAGTGCGCGAGAAACACTTCCATGCCGCGCTTGTCCACCAGGCTGTACGCCACCACCAGCGCCAGCGTGACGAACGCCCAGCGCAGGTCCTGGTGGCGCATCGCGTCGTACAGGTTTTTGAACCCGCGCACCAGGTGGCCCTCGAAGTGCAGGATGTAGATCGCCAGCAAAATGATGACGATCGCCAGCACGGCCCCAGCACTCAGATGCTCGCCGAGCAGGAAGAACGCGAACACCGGCACGAACACCGGCGCGGAACGCGCGATCGGATACACGTAGGAGATGTCGGCAGAGTCGTAGGCGCGCGACAGGCTGAGGATGTACACCCCGTGCAGCACGCCGGAGATCCCGGCCCAGAACAGCAGTTCCGGCGGCGCCCAGGGAAAATCCAGCAGGAAAACCGCGGGCGCCGCCATGGCCAGGATCCAAAGCCCCTTGAGTCCGGAAAAAAAGCGCGAGTTTTTGCTGGTCTGCGTCAGCACGTTCCAGAAGGCGTGACTGAAACTCGATAGCAGGATGAGGCCGATGTTGAAGAGAGACAAACGCAGCTCCGGAGTGACAATTCGAAAGGAAAGGAGTGTAGAAGATAGGCGGCAGGATGAACAGGATAAAGAGAATAAACCCAGATCCGGCTCGTGATGCTCTGTCACCCTTCGACAAGCTCAGGGTGACAGACAACTGTCATGCTGAGCTTGTCGAAACATAAACTATCCAGGCATTTGAGATATTCTCCCCCCTCACCCTATCCTCAAGCCACCTTCCGGGTAATTCGTAATGCGAGTGTCGAGCTTGGCTCGACGCCTCATTAAACTGATTTTAAGGAGGGTCATCAAGCTTTGCTTTGCTTGACCTCCCCTCTCCGGGGGGAGAGGAATTTGGTTTTCTTTGCGGCTTGGCGCGAGACGGGTTTTGATTTCTGTCCACCCGGCCCCGCTGCCTGCCCTGTGCTACACTTGGGAACCCGGACAACGCATCAGAAAGACGCATGCCCCTGAAAATCGCTTACATCTCCTATCCCGTGACGGACATGGACCGCGCCGTGGAATTCTACCAGCGCGTGCTGGACTGCAAGCCGCGGTTCGTGCGGGACGACTGGTCCGAGTTCGACCTCGGCGGCCAGCGGCTGGCCCTGCACCACGTGGCGGACGCGGCGGAGCCCCCTCGGCGGGAACAGCCTTTTTTGTCCCTGCTGGCCCGGCCCATCGAGCAAGTGATTGAAACATTGAAGCAAAGGGGAGTCAAGCAGTTCGACCCCATCGAGCGGCAGCCGTTCGGCAACCTGTCCGGGTTCCGCGATCCCGACGGCAACCCCATCGGACTGTACGAACCGCCCGAAAAACCGGCCTGAAAAAACCGGCCCTCCCGCCGAAAAGACCCGAAAAAACGCCCGCGGCGCCGCTCACCAGGCTGAATTCCTGACAGCGGGGCGAGAACTTGACGCGCAGCCCCGAAACTGATGTATTATAGTCGCATGAGCAATCCGCTGACCCATTTCAACGAGGAAGGCCGCGCCCGCATGGTGGACGTGGGCGAGAAAGACGTCACCGAACGGACAGCGGTGGCCGAGGGCACCGTGCACATGAAGCCCGAGACCCTCCGGCTCATCAAGGAAGGCCAGATCAAGAAAGGCGACGTCCTCGCCGTGGCCCAGGTGGCCGGCGTCATGGGCGCGAAAAAGACCGCCGACCTGATCCCGATGTGCCATCCCCTGGCCCTGACTCACGTGGACATCGGCTTCACCGACCGCCTCGACCCCGATCCCGCGACCGGCCTCAGCTCCATCACGGTGCGCGCGACGGTCAAGGTCACCGGCAAGACCGGCGTCGAGATGGAAGCGCTCACCGCCGTGACCCACGCCGCCCTCACCATCTACGACATGTGCAAGGCGGCGGACAAGGGGATGATCTTCAACAACATCGGGCTGGTGCACAAGTCCGGCGGCAAATCCGGAACCTTCAACAGAGACACGGATTGAGATCATGATCACACTGAAATATTTCGCCAGCCTGCGCGCCATCGCCGGAAAAGAGGAAGAACACCTCGACCTCGGCAACCAGACCACCGTGCAGCGGTTGAGCGAAGTCCTTGCAGAGAGCAATCCCCAGATCGGCGAGATGATCCAGGGGAAAAAGATAATGGTATCCGTCAACCAGGATGTGGCCGCACTGGACACCGTCATCCACGACGGCGACGAAGTGGCATTCCTGCCGCCGTTTTCCGGTGGTTCTTAAGATAGAAGGAACACGAACATGAGCACCGTCATGGAATCCAGGGTCCGAATCCAGCGCGAGGATTTTTCGGTCACCGACGAAATCGAAGCCATCAAGAAAAGCTCGCGCAACATCGGCGGCATCACCACGTTTCTCGGAACCGGCCGCGAACTCAACAAGGGGGAGAACATCACCAAGCTCAACTTCGAGCATTACCCCAAGATGGCCGAGAAGAAACTCGAAGAGCTGCGCGAAAAAGCCATCCACGATTTCAAGATCATCGACATGAGCATCATCCACAGAATCGGCGAGATCGACATCGGCGAGAACATCGTGCTCATCGTCGCCGCGGGCGAGCACCGCGCCGAAACCTTCAAGGCCTGCGAATGGGCCATCGCGGAACTCAAGCGCACCACGCCCATCTGGAAACGGGAAACCACTTCCAAAGGGGAAGTCTGGGTCCAGGCCACGCCCTGACAGGACGCCGGTAACGCAACAAATCCAGAACCGAAACGGCTGTCACCCTGAGCCTGTCGAAGGGTCAGCCTTGCCTTAATACCCGGGTGAGGGGGAAAAATAATCCTTCCTCAGTCATCCAGGCAATTTCCCAAACCCTCATTCCAGCCCCGCGTCTTTAGAGCCCAACAGTGGAACGCGAATCCCAGTCCGTCGTCCTCACGGTCAACGCCCGCCTCGCCCGCTGGCTCCAGTTGCAGCACAACGAACGCCGGAAAAACGCCGGCGGCCCGCTCGTCTGGCAGACACCGGACATCCTGCCGCTCAACGCCTGGCTCAAAAAAATCTGGGTCGAATCCTGGCCCACGAAGCACATCCTGAGCGACCTGCAAGCGCGCAAGCTGTGGGAACAGATCGTCGCAAGCGACGCGCGCAGCCGCGATCTGGACCTGCTGCACCTCAAGGCCGCCGCCGAGCAGGCGTCCAAGGCCTACGCACTCATCCGCGAGCACCGGCTGCCCGTGCATCGCGCGGCCTTCGAGGCCACCGAGGAAACCCGCGCTTTTCACGCCTGGATGCAGAGCTACCAGGACCGCCTCGCGCAATGGCACGCCCTCGATCCGGCGGACGTGCTCGATCACGTGCACGCCGCCATGAAACAGGGAACCCTGCCGATGCCGCGGCGCATCACCCTCGCCGGGTTCGAGGACGTGACCCCGCGGCTCACCGACTGGCTCGATCTTCTCAGAAACCGCGGTGCCGCCGTCGCCTTCGATCCCAAGATTCCGGAGACCGGCCCTCCTGCCCTCGACGCCCTGGCTGCCGGAAAAAACATCGAGATCCGCCCCTGCGCCGACCCCAGGGAGGAAGCCGTGCAGTGCGCCCGCTGGGTGCGCGCCCACCACCAGCCCGGCAGCCGGACCGGCATCGTCGTCCCCGACCTCAACGGCTACCGGGAGAATCTGCTGCGCGAACTCAAAGCCGAACTCGCGCCCGAATCGATCTACCCCTGGGTCGAGCAGGAACTGCCGTTCAACCTTTCGCTGGGAACGCCGCTCGCGGACGAGCCGATGGTCCGCGCCGCCCTCACCGTCCTCGCCGCCGCGAAAAACGACGCCCTCTCCCTGCCCTTCGCCCTGTTCACCGGCGTCATCAAAAGCCCCTTGTTCCATCCCGGCCGCAAGGACCGCGACGCGGTGCACCGCCTCGCATTGAAACTATCGCAAAACAACTTTGCCACGGTTTACCTTGAAGATCTTGAGAGCGAGAAATCGCTTCGCCAGACACTTAAAGCAAATTCTAAACTGAAAGGACTGATCGGCCGGTGGACAAAGCTGATCCGCCAGCCCGGCAGAAAAGCGCCGAGCCAGTGGGCGCTGACGTTTTCCGAGATGCTCGACGCCATGGGCTGGCCGGGCCCTCTGGCCAGCCGCGAGTACCAGGTGTTCGAAAGCTGGCGCGAACAGCTCGACCACTTCGCCTCCCTCGACGCGATCACCGGCAACGTCACCCGCACCCAGGCGGCGGCCCTGCTGAGCGGACTGTGCGAGGATCACCCCTTTCAGGCCAAGACCCGCGAGCAGCCGATCCAGGTGGTCGGGCTGCTGGAGTCCGCCGGCATGGCCTTCGACGCCCTGTGGGTTCCCGGCTGCCACGCCGAAGCCCTGCCCGCGCCGCCAGATCCCAATCCGTTTCTTCCGGCGCGATGGCGCAAAGAACACAATCTGCCGCGCGCCACCGTCGAGCGGGAGCTCGAATTCGCCCGCCAGTCGCTGGCCCGGCTCATCGCTTCCTCGGACCGGATCGTGTTCAGCCACCCCGGCGTGGAAGCCAGCGAGGAGCGCAGACTGAGTCCCCTGCTGCAGCCCCTGCTCAAAGTGCCGGAACCCGCGCCGCTCACTCGGTCACACCGCATCCGCGACCAGCGCATCGGGATCTTCACGCTGGAACCGTTCGAGGAACCTGCAATCCTCCCGGCCACGGACGCGGAACGGCGGCGTTTCCTCGATCCGGGACCCGGCGGCGGACAGAGCGTGATCCGCGATCAGGCGCAGTGCCCGTTCCGCGCCTTCGCCCGGCACCGGCTGCACGCCGAACCGCAGGAGACTCCGGAACTCGACTTCGATCATCGGGAACGCGGCAGCCTCGTCCACGCGGTGCTCGAGCATTTCTGGCACGAAACAAAGAACCACACAGAACTGGAACAGCTATTCGAGAATGGAGAGGTTGAACGAGCCATCGAACAATCCATCTCCCAGGCGCTCGAAGATCAGGCGTTCCGGCTCACCCGGCAGGACCGCTTCCGCGAGCTGGAATCCGGGCGTCTGCTGGCGCTGCTCAAAAAATGGCTGGATTTGGAACTGGCGCGTGGACCGTTCGCCGTGACCGCCCAGGAAGCGCAAAGGGAATGCACCCTCGCAGGTGTGAAGCTCAAACTTCGCATCGACCGCATCGACCGGCTTGAGAACGGCCACACGCTGTTCATCGACTACAAGACCGGCGACGTCAAACCGGCGGACTGGTTCGGCGAACGCCCGCAGGAACCGCAGCTTCCCCTGTACGCGCTGGAGCCGCCCGCCGAGGGCATCGCCTACGCCCAGCTCAAGAAAGGCAAGCTCAAATTCCAGACCGACCTGCACGAGGACGCGCCGCCTCTGGGCCTGGATCCCATCAAAACCGGCAAATACCCCTGCGCGGAAACCTGGGAAGAGCGCAGGCGCGCCTGGGAAACCGTGCTCACGCAGACGGCGGAACGCTTCGCCGCCGGGCACACGCAAGTAGACCCGTTCAAAAAAACGCAAACGTGCCAACACTGCGGCCTGGAAACCCTGTGCCGCATCGGCGAATCCGCTCCCGCCGGGGATGAGGAGGACGCATGAGCGCCATCGCCGATGCCGAGGAAAGGCGGACCGCACTCGACCCGCAGCGCTCCTTCATCGTGCAGGCGCCCGCGGGCTCCGGCAAGACCGGGCTCCTCATCCAGCGGTTGCTGCGGCTATTAACGCGGGTGGAAGCGCCGGAGCAGATCCTCGCCATGACCTTCACCCGCAAGGCCGCGGGCGAGATGAAAAAGCGCATCCTCGACGCCCTGGAATGCGCGCGCGGCGGCGAACCGCCCGGCGACCCGCACGACCGGCACACCTTTGAGCTGGCGCGCGAAGTCCTGAGGCAGGACGAACAGCTCGGCTGGTCGCTGCTGCAGAACCCGGCGCGTCTGAAGATCCAGACCATCGATTCGTTCTGCGCCGCCCTCGTCCGCCAGATGCCCCTGCTCTCGCGCACCGGCGGACCGCTCGACATCGAGGAAAAACCCGGCGAGCTGTACCGGGAAGCGGCGCGGCGCGTTCAGCTCCGAATCGAAAACGACAGCGCCGAGGGGGACGCGATCCGCACCGTGTTCCGGCATCTCGACAATTCCAAATCCGGTTTCCGCGACCGCATCCTCGAGCTGCTGGAAAAACGCGACCAGTGGATGACGTTTTTCCATGAAGAGAATGAAGTCACGGACGCCACACGCCGTTACCTCGAATCCGCCCTCACCGGCGTCATCGAAAACGTGCTGCTCGACGCCCGTTCGCTGATTCCGGAGCGAGCAGCGGTCGAACTCGTTGCGCTCGCCGCCTACAGCGGCGGCAACCTTGCCCAAGACAAACCGGACGATCCGCTGGCGTGCCTCGACGGCTTGCAGGCCCTGCCCGAAGCAACCGTTTCGCAGCTGGCTCAATGGCGCGCGCTGGCGAACCTGCTGCTCACACAAAAAGGCGAGTTTCGCAAAACAGTGGATAAAAGAAACGGCTTCCCCACCGGCCCGAAAAACTCTCCCGAAACCGAAATGAAAAACCGGTTCAAGGATTGGGTGGACTCCCACACCGGCAACCCTCTGCTTCTCGACATGCTCGATGAGGTGCGGAAACTGCCCGCTCCCCGTTTTGAAGAGGGGGAATGGCAGGTGCTCAAGGCGACCCTGGAGCTGCTGCCCCGCCTGTCCGCAACGCTGCGCCGGGTGTTCGCCGGCCGCGGCAGAACCGATTTCACCGAGATTGCGCTGGCCGCCATCGGCGCACTGGGCGAAGACACCAATCCCACCGACCTGCTGCTGTACCTGGACACCCGCATCCAGCACATCCTGGTGGACGAGTTCCAGGACACCTCGTTCAAGCAGAAACACCTGCTGGAACTGCTGACGGCGGGATGGGAACGGGGCGACGGCCGCACGCTGTTCATCGTCGGCGACCCCATGCAGTCGATCTACCGCTTCCGCGACGCCGAGGTCGGACTGTTTCTACAGACACGCGAACACGGCATCGGCGACATCGAATTGACAAGCCTGACGCTCAGAACCAATTTCCGCTCGCAAAAAAAAGTCGTCGATTGGGTCAACGGCTGCTTTGGCGAAATCTTTCCGCGGCGCGACGATCCCGATCTCGGCGCCATCTCCTACGCGGAATCCCAGGCCGCATTGGGTGAAGACGACGCGGACGGAGCGCTGCTGCATATCCTGACGCCCACCGAGGACAAGGACGCGCGCTCGAACGAGGAAGCGCGCCGGATGGTCGAGGTGATCCGCGAAATCCGGAATGACGACCCCAATCAGACCATCGCCATCCTGGTGCGCGCGCGCAGTCACCTGGCCGCCGCTGTACAGCATTTCCATGAAGAAGGGATCGCCTTCACCGCTGAAGATATCGACCCGTTGACCGGGCGACCCGAAATCCAGGACCTGCTCGCCCTGCTGCGCGCCCTGCTCTCGCCCACCGACCGCGCCGCCTGGCTCTCCATACTGCGCGCGCCCTGGTGCGGCCTGTCCCTGGCAGACCTGCTGCGGCTGTGTGACAACGACCGCGACACCTCCATCTGGCGGCTCCTCAACGATCCGGACCGCATTGCCACACTGAGCCCGGACGGGCAACAGCGCAGCGAGCGGTTTCGCGCGGTGCTGGATCCCGCGCTCAAGGCCCTGCCCGCGGCGGATTTCCGGGATCTATTGGAAGGCGTCTGGATTGCCCTCGGCGGCCCGGCCTGCATCGGGGAACGCACGTTTTCGGATGTGGACGTGTTTTTCGATGAAGTTTCAAGCGCGCTCAACAGCGGCGGAATGGCGGCGCTGGCGCAGTTCGGCCGCACACTGGAAACCCTGTTCGCCAGTCCCGCGCCCGCGCAGGACAACCCCGTGCAGATCATGACCATGCACAAGGCCAAGGGCCTCGAATTCGACCACGTCCTGCTGCCGGGTCTGGACCGCAAACCCTCGGCATACAGCAGGCGCCTGGTATTCTGGATTCCCCACGGCAACGATCTGCTGCTCGCCCCGATGGAGGACAAGGAAGACACCGGCTCCGAGATCTACGGATTTCTCTCCCGTCTAGACGAAAAGAAAAACGGTTTCGAGACCCTGCGCCTGCTTTACGTCGCTGCCACGCGGGCGAAAAAGCAGCTGCACCTGTTCGGCCATGTGCGCGGAAAAGGTAATCCCGACATCGACAGCTGGAAGCCGGACAGGCGGTCGCTGCTCGCGCGGCTCTGGCCGCACATCGGCGAGGACTGGATCTCCTGGCTCCTACGCAACCCGAATTTGCCCGACGAAGCTCCCGCAGTGGAAGCACCGGTTGCCGCCGCGCACCGCATCCGCCGCCTGCCGCACCCTGTTGAGTTTCCCGAACCGCATCCGGCGGTCCATGCCGGACGGGTCAGCGAGATCAGTGAAAAATCCGGAGATGAGGGTGAGTTTGTGTGGCGGGGCAGCGAGGCCCGCTGCCTGGGCAACGTGCTGCACCTGTGCCTGCAGAAAATGGCGCAGGGCGAAATGGAGGCCTGGAGCGGGGACAACCTGAAAGGTCAGGCCGGGAAACTGCGCACGGCCCTTTTGGCGCAGGGGATGGCGCCGGATAAAATCGAGCAGGCCGTCGATACGGCAATGCAGGCCCTGCGCAAGGTCGTGCAGGATGAACGCGGCCGCTGGATTCTGACGCCGCATACCGACGCCCACTCGGAGTACCCGCTCACCGGATTTCTCAAGGGACGCTTTGTGAGCGTCCAGATCGACCGCACCTTCGTGGACGAGAACGACAGGCGCTGGATCGTCGATTACAAAACCGGATCTCCCGAAAAGCTGGAAAAGCACAAAGCCCAGTTGGACCAATATAAAGCCCAATTAAACCAATACGTAGAACTGATCCGGCTTAAAGGGGAAACCCGCCCCATTCACAAGGCGCTGTACTATCCCCTGCAGGCGGAGTTTGTAGATTTAACCTGAATGGTAATGGAGGGCGGTCATCGGCTGGACACGGGCGAATGGGAAGGACCGAAGTGCCGTGAGAAGGAAAACGGGAGGGAGGGGGCGTCCCTCCCGTTGTAGGAGCGCTTCAAGCCCGTTTGAACAAGCGCTCAATGATCTTATGCGGTTTCCTTTTTGAACACGAAGTGGCCGCCGCCGTTGGTGTCCACCAGGATGCGGTCGCCGTCGGCGAACTGCTCTTCGAGGATCTTGAGGGAAATCGGATCCTGCAGGTATTTTTGCACCGCGCGTTTCAAAGGCCGCGCACCGAACACCGGATCGTAGCCTTTTTCGGCCAGCACGTCCTTCACCGAATCCGACAGCGTCAGCGTCATGCGCTTGTCCGCAAGCCGCGCGCGCAGGTCCGCGACCTGAACGTCCACGATCTCCTTGATCCGCTCGCGGCTCAGGTTCTTGAACAGCACGATGTCGTCGATGCGGTTGAGAAATTCGGGACGGAAATGGTTCCTCAGTTCCTGACGCACCGCGTCCTGAACCTTCTCGTACTCCGCTTCCCACACTGCGCCGCCGTCGCCGTTCTCGCTTTCCAGCCGCGCCGCTTCCATGCCGGCGTCCTGAATCAGCTTGCCGCCGATGTTGGAGGTCATCAGCACCACCGTGTTCTTGAAGTCGACGGTCTTGCCCTGCCCGTCCGTCAAACGGCCTTCATCGAGGATCTGCAAAAAGACGTTGAACACGTCCGGGTGCGCTTTTTCGATCTCGTCGAACAGCACCACCGAATACGGTTTGCGGCGCACGTGCTCGGTCAGGTAGCCGCCTTCGTCGTAGCCGACGTAGCCCGGAGGCGCGCCGATGAGCCGCGCGACCGAATGCTTCTCCATGTACTCGGACATGTCGATGCGCACCATCGCCTGCTCGTCGTCGAACAGAAATTCCGCCAGCGACCGCGCCAGCTGGGTCTTGCCCACGCCCGTCGGCCCGAGGAACAGAAACGTGCCGATGGGCCGGTTCGGTTCCTGCAGCCCCGCGCGCGCCCGCCGGATGGCGTTCGCAACCAGCCGCACCGCGTCGTCCTGGCCGATGACGCGTTTCTTGATGACGTCCTCCATTTCCAGAAGCCGCTGCTTTTCGGACTGCAGCATGCGCTCGACGGGAATGCCCGTCCAGCGCGCGATGATGGCGCAGATTTCCTCCTCGCCCACTTCCTCGTTGAGCATCTTGCGTTCGCCCTGCGCGTCGGCCAGTTTTTTCTCCAGCGCTTCCGCTTCAGACTGCAGGCGCGGCAGCGAACCGTACTTGAGCTCCGCCGCGTGTTCGAGCTTGCCTTCCCGCTCGGCATTCTCCGCTTCGGTGCGGGTGGACTCGATCTTTTCCTTGAGCGCGCGCTTCTCTTCGATGATGCGCTTCTCCTGCTTCCACTGCTCCTGCATGATCGAGCAGGATTTCTTCAGCGCGTCGATTTCCTCGCCGATGCTTTCCAGACGGCGTCGCGATTCGGCGTCGTCTTCTTTCTTGAGCGCTTCGCGTTCGATCTCAAGCTGCGTGATCTTTCTCTGGAAGCTGTCGATCTCCGACGGCATCGAATCGATCTGCATGCGCAGGCTGGACGCGGCTTCGTCGATCAGGTCGATGGCCTTGTCCGGCAGAAACCGGTCTGCGATGTAGCGGTGCGACAGCCGCGCCGCCGCCAGGATCGCCGCGTCCTGAATGCGCACGCCGTGGTGCACTTCATAGCGTCCCTTGAGTCCGCGAAGGATGGAGACGGTGTCCTCGACGCTCGGTTCCCCGACCATGACCGGCTGAAACCGCCGTTCCAGCGCGGGGTCTTTTTCGATGTGCTTGCGGTACTCGCCCAGTGTCGTTGCGCCCACGCAGTGCAGCTCGCCGCGCGCCAGCGCGGGCTTGAGCATGTTGGACGCGTCCATCGAACCTTCCGCCGAACCCGCGCCCACCAGCGTGTGCATCTCGTCGATGAAAAGAATGATCTCGCCTTCGCTGTGGTTGATTTCCTTGAGCACCGCTTTCAGCCGGTCCTCGAACTCGCCGCGGTACTTGGTGCCCGCGACCAGCTGCCCGAGATCGAGCATGAGGATGCGCTTGTCCTTGAGGCCCTCCGGCACGTCGCGGCGGTGGATGCGCTGCGCCAGCCCTTCGACGATGGCCGTCTTGCCGACGCCCGGCTCGCCGATGAGCACCGGGTTGTTCTTGGTGCGGCGCGACAGCACCTGGATCACCCTGCGGATCTCGCTGTCGCGGCCCACCACCGGGTCCAGTTTTTCAGAGCGGGCCTTTTCCGTGAGATCGATGCAGAATTTTTCCAGCACCTGGTATTTCGATTCGGGATTCTGATCTGTGATGCGCTGGCTGCCGCGCAGGGTCTGTAGCGCCTGGAGCAGCGTGTCGTGCGTCAGCCCCAGTTTCTGGAAGATCTTCCCCGCCGCGGATTTGGCGTTTTTCGCCACCGCCAGCAGCACGTGCTCGGCGCTGAGAAATTCGTCCTTCATCTGCCGCGCTTCTTCGAACGCCTTTTCCAGTGTTTCCTTGAGCGACGCGCCCAGATACACCTGGCCTCCCGTCACGGAGGGATAGCTTTTGCGCTTGGCGTCCAACTCGGCCAGCAGTTTGCCGGGCTCGACGCCCACTTTCTTGACCAGAACCGCGCACACCCCCTCGGGCTCACCCAGCAGGGTGCAAAGCAGGTGCTCGTTCTCGAGGGCCTGCTGCTTCGCTTCTTCCGCAAGCGTCTGGGACTGCGCCACGGCTTCCTGTAATTTGATGGTCATCCGGTCGAATCGCATGAAGGTCGTTTCCTTTGAAAAAGGGATGGAATGTCAATTCGCTGTAGGGGAAATAGGATCGCGGCAGGGCTTTGTCAAGCCAGATGCGGGAAAAGCAATGCGATGGCAGGCCCGGCGCTTTCGGGGAAAGAGCGGATTTTCAGGGTATTTCGCGGATAGGAGGGATCAGGCCAGGCCTTTTTCGGTGAGCCAGCGCTCGCTTTCCAGGGCCGCGGCGCAGCCGGTCCCCGCCGCCGTGACCGCCTGGCGGTATTTGTGGTCGTGCACGTCACCCGCGGCGTAGATGCCTTCCACGCTGGTCTCCTGCGTGCCGGGCTTGATCTTGATGTAACCGTTCTCTTCCAGGTCGATCTGGCCTTTGAACACTTGCGTGTTGGGAGTGTGGCCGATCGCGTAGAAGATGCCCGCCACTTCGACTTCCGTCTGCTCGCCGGTTTTGACGTTCTTGAGCTTCGCGCCGGTCACGTACTCGGTGCCCACCGCGTCTTCCAGCACCGTGTCCCAGACGATGTCCAGCTTGGGGTTGTCGAACGCCCGCTGCTGCATGATCTTGGAGGCGCGCAGCTCGTCGCGGCGGTGCACCATGTAGACCTTGGAGCCGAACTTGGTGAGAAACGTCGCCTCCTCCACCGCCGTGTCGCCGCCGCCGATCACCATGAGCGGATGGTTGCGGAACATGGGCAGCGCGCCGTCACACACCGCGCAGGCGGACATGCCGTTGTTCCACAATACTTCCTCGTTGGGCACGCCCATGCGGCGCGCGGTGGCGCCCGTGGCGATGATGACCGAATGGGCCTTGAGTTCGCGGTTGTCCGATTTGATGGTGAACGGCCGCGAACGGAAATCGACCTCGCTCACATCCTCCATCACCATTTCGGTGCCGAACCGTTCCGACTGCTTGCGGAACAGCTGCATCAGTTCCGGGCCGCTGACCCCTTCCGGGAAACCGGGATAATTTTCCACATCCGTCGTGGTCACCAGCTGGCCTCCCGCGGAGCCGCCCACCACATAGCCCTCGAACATGAAGGGGGACAGGTTTGCGCGTGCCGCATAGATGGCCGCCGTGTGGCCCGCGGGGCCCGATCCGATGATCACCAGCTTTTTCGTTTCCGCCATGATTCCTTCACCTTTCCTTATTCATTGAGCGGGGACAACGCAGCGGAACCCCACATCGCTGTATCTGAGATCCGGTGTTTTCGCCACCCGGTCCGAGGTCCTGAGATAATGGCTGGGCGACAACCACGACCCGCCCCGCACCACTTTTTCCTTTCCGGTTTCGGGGCCAACCGGGTTTTCCTGAACGCCGGAGGTTTCCAGAGGCCCGTACCAGTCGAGCGTCCACTCGTACACGTTGCCCATCATGTCGTACAGCCCGTTGGAATTCGGGTTGAACCCGCCGACCTTGCGCGGCATGCCCTGCTTGTAGACCTCGCCGAAATGCGCGCCGCCGGGATCGTCGCCGCTGGCCGCGCGCTCCCACTCCGCTTCGGTGGGCAGCCGCCCGCCTTTCCACTTGCAGTAGGTCATCGCGTCCTTCCACGTCACGAACACCACCGGCTGCCTGCCCTGGTTGAAATCCTTGGGCCGTTCCTCGTGCAGCGGCACCGGGTCGCAGACGCCCGCCTGAAAACACTTGCGGTATTCGGCGTTGGTGACTTCGTGCGCATCGATCGCGTATGCGTCGAGGCGGACCGCATGCGGCGTCTCGTCGCGGCACCAGTCGGCGTTGCCCTGCTCCTCGGCGCAGTACGCATCCCCCATTTGAAATTCCCCTGCGGGAATCGGCACCCGTTTCGGCTCCCCGGCGTACGCCAAATCCGCCCAGGATGCCCCTAAGATGACGATCCCGGCTGCGAGGATTTGAAATTCGCGCCATAAAGTTTTGCTGCGATTTTTTTTGTCAGGGCGGAGGTTCATGCTTCGATCTTCTCCAGAATGGTGTCGCGCACCTGAGAATAATCCGCCGGCAGCTCGACCGGTGTGAAGGCGTAATCCGACTGGATGCCGCGCAGCTTGTCGGTGTGGTACTTGTACAGAAAATCGGTGAATTTCAGGCCGTTCGCCGTGGACAGCACGACGATGTGGTCCTTGGGTTTGAGTTCCCCGCGTTTGGCGAGCTTTTCCACCACCGCCAGGGCGACCGCGGTGTGCGGGCAGCACAGAAGCCCGGTGCGGTTGGCCTTGCCGGCGGCGTTGGCCAGTTCGTTTTCCGTGGCTTCCTCGACGATGCCGTCGAATTCCTGCAGCGCCCGGATGGCTTTCTTCACGCTGACCGGATCGCCGATCTGGATCGCGCTGGCCAGCGTCTTTTTCGCGTGCACCGGCTTGAAGGTCTTGAACCCGGTCTTGTAGCTGCGGTACAGCGGATCGGCGCGCTCCGCCTGGGCGCAGACCAGGCGCGGCAGCTTGTCGATCACCCCCAGGTCGTGCAGCATCTTGAATCCCTTGCCCACCGCGCTGACGTTTCCCAGGTTGCCGCCCGGCACCACTACAAAGTCCGGCACGCTCCAGTTGTTCTGCTGCACCAGTTCGAAACTGATGGTCTTCTGCCCCTCGATGCGCAGCGAGTTCATCGAATTGGCCAGATAGATCTCGTTTTCGGCGCAGACCTTCTGCACCAGCTTCATGCAGCCGTCGAAATCCGTGTCGAGCGAAAGCGTCAACACCCCGTGCGTGATCGGCTGGATCAATTGAGTCAGCGAAACCTTGTTCTTGGGAAGAAACACGATCGCCGGAATCCCCGCCACCGCGCAGTACGCCGCCAGCGCCGCCGAGGTGTCTCCCGTGGAGGCGCAGGCCACCGCTCGGATCTTCTTTCCTTCCGAGATCATCTGCTTGACCATCGAGACCAGCACCGTCATTCCGAGATCCTTGAAGGAACCCGTGTGCGCCATGCCGCACTGCTTGACCCAAAGATCCTCCAGGCCCAGCTGCTTGCCCAGCCGTTCGGCCCAGAACAGGTTGGTGCCGCCCTCGTAGGTCGAGACGATGTTCTCGTTGTCCACGTTCGGGCACACCAGCTCTTTCTTGCCCCAGACGGAACTGCCGTACGGCCACTCGTTGGTGCGGTAGCGTTCCTGAAACAGGTTTTTCCATTCTTCGCCCGAGCGCACGCGCAGCCGGTCCATGTCGTGGCGCACTTCCAGAAGCTCGCCGCAGTCTTTGCAGCGGTAGACGATCTCAGTGAGATCGTACTGGGTCGGACAATCGTTGATGCACTGGAACCAGGCTCGGAATGGCATGATCGTTTCTCAATGAATCCAGGTGCGTTTCAGTTTTCCACTCGAATCAGGTGCGAAGGCTCGCACACCACGTCAAGACGGTCGATCTCGGTCAGCGCGTCGCGCACGTTTTTCTCGCTGGCGCGGTGCGACATCATGATCAAAGGCACACCGTTGCCGTGCAGGTCGCGCCTGCGCTGAATGACCGACTCGATGCTGATGCCGTGGTCTCCGAGTATGCCCGCGATCTTGGAAAGCACACCCGGTGAATCCTGTACGTCGAACCGTAAAAAATATTCCCCCTCGATGTCGTTCATGTCCTTCAGCGGAATCGTCCGCATCCCGGAATGCTGGAACGACTGCGCCGGCACACGCGTCCCCTCCCCCGCCAGGCTGTTGCGGACGATCTCGATGATGTCTCCGACCACCGCGCTGCCGGTGGGCAGCGACCCGGCGCCGTGACCGATGAGGATGTTTTCGTCCATCAGATTATCCTGTACCCGGATCGCGTTCAACACCCCGTTGACGTTGGCCATCGGATTTTTCGCGGGAATCATCACCGGATGCACCCGGACGTCGATCGAAGCGCCGTCGAATTTGGAAATGGCGAGCAGCTTGATCCGGTAGCCGAACTCGCGCGCGCAGTCGATATCCGCGGGCTGGATGTTGGAGATGCCCTGCACCGGGATGCGGTCGCAGTCGATGGGCGTGCCGTAGGCCAGCCGGGTGAGGATGGCGATCTTGTGCGCCGAATCGATCCCCTCGATGTCGAAGGTCGGGTCGGCTTCCGCGAAACCCTTTTCCTGCGCTTCCTTCAAGGCCGTCTGAAAGTCGCAGCCCTCGTCCGACATTTTGCTCAGGATGTAATTCGCCGTCCCGTTGACGATGCCCTCCACCGCGCAGAACTGGTTGGCGACGAAGGCCTCGCGGATCGAGCGGATGATGGGGATGGCGCCGCCCACCGCGCCCTCGAACCCGAGCGACACGCCTTTGGCGTCCACCGCCGCGAAAATTTCATCGCCGTGCTTGGCCAGAAGCGCCTTGTTGGCCGTGACCGCGTGCTTGCCGCTGTCGATGGCTTTGAGCAGAAACGTGCGCGCCGGTTCGTAGCCGCCGATCAGTTCGACGACCATCGAAATGTCCGGATGCTCCAGGACGTCGTTCACATCCGTGGTCAGACAGCCGGGTTCCAGCTTCACGCCGCGGTCGGTCTCGATGTCGAGATCCGCGATCTTGGCCACGCGCACCTTCACCCCCAGCCTCTGCTCGATGAGCGCCGCGCTGTCGGAGAGGATCTTGACGACACCGGCGCCGATGGTGCCGTAACCGATCAGGCCGATTTGTATTGTTTTCATAAAACGCTGCGGGCTCTCAATGCCGCACAAAAAATGGTTTTCATATCACGGTTGCGTTTCTGCATGACGTGCAAAAATTGTTTTCATACCCTGAATCGTTCCTGCAGATGAAAAAGCTTCACATGATTTCCCGAATGCCGCGCACCGCCTGGCGAATGCGGTGCTCGTTCTCCACCAGGGAAAAGCGCACGAAATGATCGCCGCCCTCGCCGAAACCGATGCCGGGTGAAACCGCGACCTTGGCTTTTTCGATCATCATTTTTGAGAATTCCAGAGATCCCATCGGCTTGTACTTGTCCGGGATCTCGCCCCACACGAACATCGTGGCCTTGGGCGGCTCGACGGACCAGCCGATGCGGTTGAGCCCTTCGCACAGCACGTTGCGCCGGCTCAGGTAAGTCTGCCGGATCTCCTCGACGCATTCGCGCGGCCCGTTCAGGGCAATGATGCCGGCGATCTGGATCGGCTGGAACATGCCGTAATCCTGATAACTCTTCACCCGGCTGAGCGCGTGCACGATCTCCTTGTTTCCCACCACAAAGCCGACCCGCCATCCCGGCATATTGTAGCTTTTCGACAACGTGAAGAACTCGACGCCCACATCCTTGGCGCCCGGCACCTGCAGCAGGCTTGGCGCCCGGTAACCGTCGAACGTGAGATCCGCGTAGGCGAAGTCGTGGATCACGATCAGTTCGTGTTCCTTGGCGAAGGCCACGGTCTTTTCGAAAAATTCCAGGTCCACCACTTCGGTGGTCGGGTTGTGCGGAAAATTGAGCACCAGCGCTTTCGGCCGCGGCCAGTTGCGCTTGAACGTGTCCAAAAGCGCCTGGAAGAAGTCCACGTCCTTGCCCATCGGCACCTGGATCACGTCGCCGTTCGCCAGAATGAACGCGTAGGTGTGGATGGGATAGGTGGGCGTCGGCACCATCACCGAATCCCCCGGCCCGATGATCGCCAGCGCCAGGTGCGAGATCCCCTCCTTGGACCCGATGGTGGCGATGGCCTCGGTATCCGGGTCCAGCTCGACGTCGAAATTGCGCTTGTACCAGTCGGTGATCGCCAGCCTGAGCTTGTAGATGCCGCGCGACAGCGAGTAGCGGTGGTTGGGCGGCTTGCGCGCCGCCTCGCACAGTTTGTCGACGATGTGCTTGGGCGTCGGCATGTCGGGATTGCCCATCCCGAAATCGATGATGTCGTCTCCCTTGCGGCGCGCCTTCAGCTTGAGATCATTGACAATCGCGAACACATACGGCGGCAGCCGGTCGATTCTTGGGAAATGCCTCATAGTACGATAACTCGATCGATGGAAACAGCGGGACGATCCCGCCTCGAACCGGGTGCCGGGTAGCGGATGTCCTGTCGGATATGAATTCGGGTTGGCCAATCGCATTCCAGCCAGAGTCAATCCCGGGTTCAAAGGAAGGTAAATCCTTAATTTTACGCCCTCCGGCCGGTTGAAGCGTTAACATAGCACACTTTCCAGGCACCGGCAACTGCGGCTCAATTGTCGGAAATCCGAAATAACGGTGTACCTGACAAAAAGGAAACCGTATAATTCCCGCTGCTTTTCTTTTCACTTCTGCATTCCTGCGCACACATTGGAAACCATTCAGATCATCATTCTGAGCATCATCCAGGGGATCACGGAGTTTCTCCCCGTATCCAGCTCGGGCCACCTGATCCTCACTCCCCTCGTGTTCGACTTTCAGGACCAGGGCCTGGCCCTCGACGCCATCCTGCATCTGGGGACCCTGCTGGCGATCCTCATCTACTTCCGCGCCGACCTTTCCAGACTGTTCTTCAGCCTGTTCGACAAAAACGCCGACCCGGACGACCGCAGGATCGCCTTCAGCATCCTGCTCGCGTCGGTGCCCGCGGGCCTCGTGGGCCTGTTCGGCAAGGATGCGATCGAGGCGAACCTGCGCAGCACGGACTTCGTCGCCGTCAACCTGATCGTCTGGTCGGTGGTGTTCCTGATCGCCGACCGCTATGCGGCGAAGCGCAAGCAGGAAGGCATCGCCATGAAGTCCATGACTTTGGGACAAGTGATGCTGGTGGGCGTCGCCCAGGCGGTGGCGCTGTTGCCCGGCACCTCACGCTCGGGAATCACCATCGCCGCCGGACTGTTCACCAACCTCAGCCACACCGCCGCCGCGCGCTTCTCGTTTTTACTGGGGACTCCCATCATCATGGCGGCGGGTCTGCATTCTCTCGCATCCTGGCTGGCTCACCCGGACGAGCATGTCGTTTACAACAACACCCAGCTCGGCATCGGCTTTCTGGTGAGTTTCCTCGTCGGCCTCATTTCCATCAAGCTGCTGCTCAAAATCGTCGCCCGCGTCGGCCTGCTGCCTTTCATCGTCTACCGCATCCTGCTGGCGGTCGTGATCCTGAGTTTTTTATAGGAGGATGTGAGCCGTCAGGATGACGGCGGTGCGGCTCCTGCCGGGGATACAGTTTTGATCAGGGCCCAGGCTGAAGTTGAGGCACTGCGGCACCCTGCAACCCTGTGGTTTTTTCGATGAGGTGAATCACACTCGCATCCATCATCTCCATTAAGGGCCCGGGATACAGTCCAATGCTCAATACGAGGATAGCCAGTGGAATGAGCGTGGCCAATTCCCGGTTCGACAAATCCGGGATCATTCTGGCGGCTTCCGTCGATGGCTTTCCCAACACCACCCTTTGCAGCATCCACAACATATACGCGGCTGCCAGAATGATACCGCCCAGAGAGATAAGAACCATGGTCAAGCTGACATAGGAAGTTCCCACCAGGACTAAAAATTCGCCGATGAAATTGCACGTGCCTGGCAGTCCGAAGGCGGCGACGGAGAACAGGAAGAACAAGGCAACGAATCTTGGCATGGATTTATGCAAGCCGCCGTAGTCGGAAATGGCCCGGCTGTGAGTGCGGTCGTACAATTGCCCGACAGCGATGAATAAGGCCGCCGTCGTGATCCCGTGATTGAACATTTGCAGGACGGCCCCCTGGATCCCCTGGCTGTTGAACACAAAAATTCCGAGAGTGACAAAACCCATATGGGAAACGGAAGAATAGGCCACGAGCTTTTTAAGATCTGTCTGCGCCAGGGCAACATACCCGCCATAGACAATGGCCAAAACAGACAACCACAAAATATAGGGGGCGAACTTCATCGACGCCTCTGGAAACATCGGCAAACAAAAACGCAAAAACCCGTATCCGCCCATTTTCAACAGCACCCCGGCCAGGATCACACTGCCAGCCGTCGGAGCTTCGGAGTGCGCGTCGGGGAGCCACGTATGAAAGGGGACCATGGGCATTTTGATTGCGAAAGCCAGAAAGAACACCAGGAATAACCAGAATTGCGTGCTGGAAGAATAGGTTTGTTCGGTCAGCACCAGCAGATCGTAGGTATGTCCGCCTTTAAGATAAGTACCCAGTATTCCCACCAGCAGCAGCAGGCTTCCTGTCAGACTGTACAAGACGAATTTAAGCCCGGCGGCAATACGATTCGGCCCTCCCCAGAGAATGATCATGAAATACATGGGAATCATGGTGACTTCCCACAACATGAAAAACAGGAAAAGATCCAAAGCCGTAAAAACCACAATCATGGCGCTTTCAACCAGCAGGATCAGCGAGAGATACGCTCGCACGCGTGTTGTGATTCCCGTCCACGAACAAAGAACACAGAGTGGGCAGAGAAGGGTTGTGAGCAATACCATGAGAATGCTGATGCCATCGACACCCACCGCATACTGAATGTTGAACGTGGGCATCCATTCCACACGCTCAACGAACTGCATGCTATTTTTGGTGAAATCAAAATTCTTCCAGAGTACCAGCGAAAGGAAAAACTCCACCAGTGCGAAGCCAAAGGCGATGCGTCGGATCGCTCCTTCACCACGCACAAATGCCAGACTGACGATCCCCAAAATGGGAACAGCGATCATCCAACTGATCAGATGATCCATCAATAGAGTCATCAAAGAAATTCCTTTCCTGCGAAAAAAGCAAAAACCTCGCTATTCAAGAGAGCTTAAGAAAGTTCATCCAGGCTATTAGCAAGACCCTTGTTTTAATAGAGGCTCACATTGAAAATTCATTGGACCAAAATATACAAGAGGCCCGTCATCGCCACCAGCCAGAATATCATCACCAAGATCTGATGTTGAATGGTACGGGATTCCATCTCCTGCATCAATTGACCCGCAGTATTCGCTTGCCTGGCTGCATGTCCCACTTTCCGCTCCAACCAGCCGATATCCACGATTCGCCACAATCGCCTGGAAATGAACACAGAAAAATTAGCGATAAAATGAACGAATCGATCGATGATTCTCAAGTCAAAAATTCGCCACAACCACCCGGCAAAATACACAGAGTAATTTGCGATAGTATGGACGAATCGATCGATAACTCCAATATCAATAATCCGCCACAACCAGTGTGCGAATCGGATGGTTGGGGTCACCAGATAGACATCATAGATCTCATCAAAGTATCCTTTATTCCAGAAGAGGACATACAATCGGCTGCTTATTTTATTTGCTCTTGAGACTCCATGTTGAGACCGGATCTGTGTTGAGTAGGCATAGGCCCACCCCGCCACTGCCATAAAAAGTGAAACCCCAAGCCAGACAGGAAAGCCCTGCCCAACGGCGCCTTCGCCCGACATGCCCCCTTGAAAGGTAAACGCGGGAGCGAGAAAGTCAGCGAACCAACTCCAAAACAGCGTCAACAGCCCCCCGGTAACAACTGTAGCCAGAAAAAGTCCTATTAAAATGGAACCATTTAAAAACTGTGGCCGGACAGATTGCGTCTCCAAACCAGGCTGTCCTGAAACAGGCCAGTACGTTTTGGGCCCCTGAACAAACAGCGAAGTGACGCCCTTAAATAAATATTGAGAAGCCACAAACACCGTGATCAAGCCAATGATTTTAAATCCGATCGTGGCAGAAGCAAACCCGGTGACGCCCCACAAATATTCATAGGGTCCGGAAAACAGCACGAATGGCGGGATCAGCGCCAATAGCAAGGCCCCGCCATACAGGCTCCCCATGCCCTTAGCCACACGGGGTTCATGGTCACCATGCTCAAGGTTCTGTTCGACCGATCGCAACGCATTGCCGGTAGACAGGAAAAAGAACGCTTTGTAGCAGCCGTGGGCAAGAAGATGGAAGATCGCCACTGCAAACGCGCCCAAACCACAGGCCATGACCATGAACCCGATTTGACTGATCGTGGAATAGGCCAAAATCTTTTTGATGTCCGATTGCGTCAAGGAAACGATGCCGGCAAAGACCGCGGTCGTGGCGCCAATAATGAAAATAAACATCATGGCGTACGGTGAAAGGACGATCAACGGGCTCAACCGCACCAGCAAAAAAGGACCCGCATTCACCATCGTGGCCGCATGAATCAATGCCGAGACCGGAGTCGGCGCTTCCATCGCAAAGGGCAGCCACACGTGGAACGGAATTTGTGCCGATTTCCCCATGGCCCCGATAAAGAGGAAAAAGGGAATCAGCGTCACGGGATAGATATGAAGATCCAGGCCCATCCACCCCAAAATATGGATGGTGTGGTCCTGCATGCCTTCAGCCTGCGCCAGAATGGCCGGGATATCGAGTGTGCCGAAGGTATAAAAGGTCAGAATGATGCCAAAACTCAAACCGACATCCGCGATTGCGTTGACGAGAAACGCTTTTGTGGCTGCCCGGCAAGCCGAAGGCCGATCTGCGGCATGAGAAATCAACAGATAGGAACAGATCCCCATGACTTCCCAGCTGATCAGCAGAATCAAAAGATTGCCGCTCATGACCAGCATAATCATGGAAAACGTAAACAAGGCAATGACGGCGAAGAAACGGTTGTATCGGGACTCTCCTATCATGTAACGGGAGGAATACACATGCACCACCCCGCTCACTCCTGTGACCAGCAGCAAAAGCAAAACCGTCAGCTGGTCAACGTACAGAGTCAAATCGATGGACAGGGAACCCGATTTAAAAAGGCGATATAGTGAAAGCGTAAAGGGTCCATGTCTCCAGACTTCAATGAAAGCGGCAACCGACAATCCGAAGGACAAACCGATGGCAGGAATCCCGATCAGGTGACTGTTTTCACCCCAACGACGTCCCCCGAGCAGAAGAATGAGAGACGCCAGCAGGGGAAGCAACGGTATGAGGGAAAAAATGGCCATCGTTTCCCTCAAAGACGGGGTGGCAGAGCTTGGCTCAACAGCATTTGAATGATGGGAGAACTGAACAAACCGAGAATCACGATCGCTGCGGAGGTGACTCCCAGGTTCAGTTTAAAGGAGAGGGGAATTTCACCGGACGGATCGACCAACCGTGTCGTTTTTTGGCGGAATATGCTCTCAAACAACTTGACGAAATAGGCCAGCGTCAAGAGCGTGGAGAGCAACACCGCGGCAACCGAAATATAATTGCCCGCTTCCAACGCTCCAAGTATGATGTACCACTTGCCAAAAAATCCACCCGTCGGAGGCAGGCCGATCATGCCCAGGGCCATGACAATCAAAGAACCCGTGATCCAGGGGACTTGTTTCCCGACGCGCCCCATGTCTTCAATGGTTCTGACTCCATACTGACAAAACGCCACGCCTGCTAAAAAAAACAGGGCCGCTTGCATAACGGCATCGTTCAACAAATAAAAAATTCCTCCGACAAATCCGGTTTGGTTGCCTTGACCGATTCCAATGAGAATGATGCCGATGTGCGAAATCCCCCCATAAGCGAACATCATTTTAATTTCCCGCTGGGCCAGGGCCAGACTCGCCCCTATCACTGCCGCCAATGCTCCCACAACTTCCACCAGCAGCAATATCGGGATATCGTTAATGGCAATGGATGTATTGAAGACCCAATAGATGATTCTGACCCACGCCACCAGCGCCACTTTGGTGACGAGTGAAGCCAGGATAGGGGAAACGGAATCGGGAGCATTGGTATAAGACTCGGGCAGCCAGGAATGAAATGGAACCAGGGCCATCTTGATCCCCAGGCCAATGAACATAAAAAGCAGCCCACCCACCAGAGCTTTAGAGTGCAGCAACAAGGGAAGTTTCTCAACCATATCGGCCATATTCAGTGTGCCGCTGACCGCATAGAGATAACTCACCCCTAAAAGATATAGGGAAGCGCCGAGGGTTCCTAAAATCAGATAGCGAAACGCTGCGAATAACGCTCTCCCTCCGGCGACACCAATGAGCGCGTAACTCGAGATGGCCGCGACTTCTAAAAACACGAACAGGTTGAAAAAATCGCCCGCGAACACGATGCCGGCCAGGGAGGACACCAGCAACAAAACCAGCGTGTAAAAATGAACGATTCGGCCACCCAGATCCTTTGGGGAAGTGGGCCCGGCAAACACCACGCCCAGCAGACACAAGGCACTCAATAACACCAACATGACACTTGCCAGTCCATCGGCCACCCACTCGATGCCCAGGGGCACAGCCCACCCCCCAAATACATACCGCACTTCTCCATGATGAACGACGTTATGCAGGTTCAAAATGGAGACCGGAACCATGGCCGCAAGAGTCACCAAAGTAATTCGGTGGCTCCAGTGTCGGTGCTTCAGACAAACCACCGGCATGGAAATAGCGGCAAACAATGGGAGAAGGAACAGGATTGCGGGAAGTTGGTGACTCATTCTAATTTTTCGAGAATTTCTTGTTCGTCAAGGCTTCCATACTGCCGATAGATTGCCCCACACAGGGCCAATCCCACGCCTGTGGTCGCCACGCCGACCACAATGGCAGTCAGCGTCAATACATGAGGTAACGGATTGACGTAACTGGCCGCTTGCACCGCCTCCGTGGTTGACACGAGCACTGGAACCGTCGCGTCCTTCTTCGCACTGATCGTCACCAGAAAAAATATCACGCTTGTTTGCACCAGATACATCCCGATGAGTTTCTTCACCAGATTGTATCGCGTGACCATGATGTAAAAGCCCCACAGAAACAGAATGACAAATGCCAAAAAATTGGGGCGTTGAAAAACCGCGATAACAGCATCAACCATTGATCGAATCCTCGATAATCTCTTCAGCAGACAGGCTGAACACAATAGAAACCGCTGTCACCGCAACATCCACCGCCACACCGATTTGCGTGAGCACGATCCCCAAAGACCTTCGCGCAGCCGTTTCCAGACCTGGAATTTCCAGGTTCGCATAATTGAGAAACTCCCCTCCCCCAATCATGCACAGGCCTCCCACTCCCGCGTAGATCAGCATTCCGACCCCGTCACCATGCAACACCTTTTTGGCAACTTCAGACCGGGAAGCATCATGGCCATAAATCAAGACCGATACGATCATTCCCGTCCCCAGAATCACCCCGCCGACAAAGCCCCCGCCGGGTCCGTATTGTCCAAAAAACAACACATACAACCCGAAAATTTGCACCATGGGGATGAGAAAGCGGCCTAAGGACTGTACGATGATGCTGTCGTGTGGGCGTATCATTATCCATGCTTCCTGAGTAATAAGGCGCACGCAATACCGGACGCAAAAATGACCACCGTTTCGATCATCGTATCAAGCGATCGATAGTCCATCAGCACAGATGTCACAACATTCGGTGTGTGGGTATCCTGATAGCTCTGCTCGAGATAGGCCGGCGAAATATGAACACTCGCTGGAGAATTCGGGTCTCCAAAGCCGGGAAGATCGTTCGCGGCATAGAGCAAAAGAAGTCCCAAAAGAGGAAAAACAATCAACATGGCCACAGAAGGTGGAGGGCGGCGAAGACGCGTGTCTTTTGGAGCGGTCCCGAATAGTGTTAACAGGAACAGAACCGTAGCTAACCCTGCTCCCACGACGGCTTCCACGAAGGCGACATCCACGGCTCCGAGCCCCGCCCATACCAGCGCCAGGAAAAAACTATAAGTGCCCAGGAGTAAAACGGCGCTCATCAGATCCTTGACCAGGAGTGCGCCGGCCGCAGTAACAAGCAGAAGCAGGAGCAAGGGAATTTCATAGGGGAAGATCATGAGGTTTCCTTTTTCCAGGGTTTCAACCCGGACCGGATAGCCGCACGCAGTGCGGCATGCGAAATGACCGGATTCAGAATATACAGCAAGGCCAGCACCGCCAGAATTTTCATCGTGTTTTTATCCAATCCCTCGTGCAAGGCGATTCCCACCAGCATCAAAAAGGTCCCCAGAGAGTCGGTCAGGGATACGGCATGAGAACGGCTGAACACATCGGGCAATCGAACCACGCCAATCGCAGCAACGATCAGAAAAAATAACCCCGCCGCTATAAAACCAATTGAAAGTATGTCCATGCTAATGAAGCCCCTTTTGCTCTAAATATTTGGCCACGGCAAGCGCTCCGACTGAATTGAGCAGGGCATATCCCGTCGAGATATCTATGAACATATCGACGCGTTCAAAATAGAGTCCGATGACAATGAGCATAATGATTGCTTTTGTGGAAATTCCATTGAGCCCCAACACACGATCAAAAATTGTGGGACCCCGCAGAACACGGTACAGATACGCACCAATGAGAAGAGCCAGCAAAACCAGAACAAAAAGAAGAAAAGTTTTCATAAATCCGGATCTTCATCCTTGAATATATCGGCAATTTTCATTTCCATCTCCCTGCTTGCAAGATCTTCGCTTGAAAATGTATCTATCGCATGAACAATGAGCTTATTTCGGTCAACCTCTGCGGTGATCGTTCCGGGGGTCAAGGTAATGGAATTCCCGAGAAGAACAACGGCTCCGTGATGACGCAGTTTTGTTTCCACGGAAATCAACTGAGGGGAAATGGGAAGCGCAGGATGCAAAATAAGCTTGGATAAATGAAGGCTGCTTTGAACGATTTTAAAAAATAGCCATGGAAGATAAAGAAGGATTCTCAGCCACAAACGAAATCTCGGAACAAAATAGGAATGACCGGAGTTGATCCAGGCCACAGCCAAAGAGACAACAAACCCCAATACAAGGTGAATCCAATCAAAGCTGGCAGAAAGCAGGACCCAAAACAAAAACAAAGCCATGGCTTTTAAAAACAGGAATGCCGGTGAAATGGGTCTAGATCGGATCGTCATAAAATCATCAAATACGAATTCAACTTTGCGGTTTCAGCATCTTCAATCATTGCGCTAAAAAACCAGCCTGAGAGCAAGAATGAAACACTCGAATTTTTATAAAACTTCAACCTTTTCCCACGTCGCATTCGGATTGTACCGATGAAACTCAGCCCTGTGGGGATCCAGGGCAATGAGATTGAGCCATTGATTGTGAAACAACTGTTGAAGGATCGAGTGCTTTTCTATGACAGATGAAATCGTGCTCGGCGTCTGCTCGATCACAGCCAACAGCCGCATCGGTTCATGATAGTGAGCGTCCCCGTTATTGACGGTCTGCAAGGGGAATCCCATCTGCAAATCACTCTGGCTTCCCAGCATCATCCCAACACCCCCGACAACATTGTGCAGCACCTTGCTCCCGCTTCCATACGCCCACGGATCCACTGCGGAAAAATAATATCCAGTGCTTATCCACTCGCCGACAATCAAGGGTGCGGTCATGATTTTTTCAAGGATGGCGCCCTGAAGATCCGCAACAGGATCATAAGAATGCAAAAAAGCCCGGCCGCCTAAATCCAATCCCCTGGTCAGTTTGCGTCTTCCAATGATAAACGCTCCATTTCCCGCCAGCCCCCATTCCGGTCGGGTGTTCGCCCAATCGCAACTGCGCCCGTCGACATGAGCAAAAGCCCGCTCTGGAGATATTTGAGCCGGAGCACTGGGAATACGCTGGCATCGCTCAAGCGCCTGCTCCGCACCTGCTTTTTCGAGATCCCTGTTCAACGCCTGCAAATCATCTTTGTGCGAATCCGGCATCACCTCCAGATCGTAAAACTCGACCCGATCCGTCGTCGTGTTGTGTTTCCCCGGAAGAAACCAGGTGTCATCGGGAATCGGCAACCCATTTTCCTTGAGAAGGCGGCGGACTTCCGGTTCATTCGCCATAGCGGCAAACACCCGCGCATTGGCATCGCCCGGTTTTCCCCCGCAAGCTCCGCAATCCAACGCGCCATAATAGGGATTGTTGTCCGTCTCACTGCCATGACCACAGAGGCACACCAGACGCGCAAAATTTTTGGTGAGACCCATAGCCCTCAAACCATTTTCGATAAATGCCGCCCGTTCCGAAAGAGAAAATCCGTGGGAAAGTCCGTCAGGAACCCCCTCTGCATTCACTTCCCCGAATTTGGGATTTTTTGGATCAGAAGGCGCGGCAATGGAGACCTGGGTTGGAACCCTGTGCGTCAGCCAACCCTGTACAGTAGAGGTCATTGCACGAAATAATTTTTGAAACAGGGTCTTGCCCACCAGTCCCAGACTGAAAAAGAATCCCAGGACATCGATCACCATCATCGACCCAATGGGATGATGCTTCATATCGTGAAAAAGATGGCGACCCAATTGGGACCAGCGAGTGCCGGAAGAATATTTATCCAGCGCCACCCTCTCTCCAGGCCGGGGTGTTTCCGTAACCGCATGGTCGGGAGTCAACAACACCGGACACAAAAAGGTACGCTGATCGCAATCAAAAGCCTGATGACTGATTGGAATGCCAAAAAAACCCGCAAACCCAAACGTCTCATAGGAATCCTGGGCTTCAACATGGCGGCGAAAGGATTCCGAACGCACGTCGATACAGAAGACCAGTTGTGCATGGGGCCGAGTTTCCAATTCCGGCAGCGTTCCATAATGGGCTGAAATATTTCTCAGCATTTTGTCTCGAAAGGAATCCTCGTACGCCTCGATCCATATCCGCCCATGCTGATCAGAGGGAAATTGATCCAGCCATTGCAGCAGCATCCGGGCATCCGCAAGCGAAAGATCGCGAACCTCTTTTGGGGACAACTCAAGAAACTGCGCCAAATGAAATAACCGCCAGGCATGCCGACATATCATCTGCCTGGCTGGATCTCCGGATTGCCCTTCATGCCCGGTTTGCTGGTGGTATTCTTCGGGCCGATCATTCCAGTATGCAGTCAGGGCAGAAACCGTCCCATCAATTCCCCATTCTTTTTGGCACTCAATGCGGGTCAACTCCACTTCATAGAATAAACGCACAGCCAGATACTGGGTGGTATCAACGGGATGTTTGTGTTGCGCATGGTAGGTCGGGTGTTCCCCAAGCCACCGTATGTATCGCGTCCAGCCTGGCAAGGATGATAGCTGCCTTGAGAGATAATCTTTCCATTGTGCCTGGGGAATTTCGAGTTTCTGCAAGCTGGCACGGATCGCGTCCTCGGGAGCTGCAGGAAGGCCCTGAACCTTTTGCGCGAAATCCGCAATCCCGATAAATTTCCCCGAAAAATCCTTCTGCGCCAGGTTTCGCCATGCCTGGTAGAAACCTTCTTTTCGGCCAGGCATCTCCCAGCCAGCCAAACCTTCATCCAGGAACGCCGTCACCCATTTGATGAGTTGATCATTGATCTGCTCGACCACGTTACCGTCCGTCAAACCATCAACCCAGTCGCTGAGGGTCCGATGCGGCGGCAGGGAAATGTGTTCAGGCGTTTGCAAATGCGTATATTCAGGCACGTGAGATGAAGCATGACTGCCAGACAGCTTCAATGTGGCCAACACACTCTCCCATAAATTCGTCAGATAAACTTCTTGCGGATTCTCCAGACGCGGATCATTTTCTTTGAGGGTTCGTTCAATAATTATTTTTTGCGATTCCCCGGAAAGATCCTGCCGGAACCGTTTTAAAGCTCCACCCCCGTTCAACTCCCATTCCAACAGCGATAGTGGCAATGCCTCAAAGCCAAACAGCATGTGCAACTGCCATACATCCTGAGGGGCAATCTTTCGGATTCCAGATTCAACAGCAGCTTGCCCATCCGGGCAGGGCCCGATCCTGGCAAAAGCGCGCTCGAAACTTTCCCTGGCAATACGGCCGTTCCGGAAAAATTCACGATACTTTTCATTTGCGAGGTATCCATTTCCACCAAGCAAATCCTTGCCTTTTCGAACAGCCTGATCGAACGTCAGATATTCCAACCCATGAATGGGGTTCTGCGCGACCATGGTCCGCATGGGCCAAAACGGCGCAATGGGCTCACTGGCATTCAATACAATTTGCCGAACCTGATCACGATCTTCTGTGGACCGGTAGGTCAAGTGATCATTCCTCGATCTGGAGCAACTCAAAAAAATAACAATCCAGCAAAAAAGCAGTGGAGACTATCATCCGCAACCTTCTCCCGGAAGCGGATTCCTAAAGCCGGACTGAAAACGGATTTCGTTTCGTTGCATTCCTGCTTTTATTTTTAATACTTTATAAACTTCCTCTTCCCACCCTTCCCCTGAAAGGGAGATAACCGGATAGCTTCCATCTATACATTCTCCTGCCAGCCAATGGATCCGCTGAAATTGTAGCCAAGCTGCAGCCAAAAATCTCAGAAAAATAGGGGGAAATGCCGGAAAACAGGGAGAATTGGCATCTGAAGCCGTAAAAAAGACGGCGCCCCAAGAGACGCCCAGCAGGTTTAAAGAATTTTAAAATGACAAAAAACTGTTTTTTGAAATATTGAGGAAATCGATTTTTCACAAAGCGGGAATGTTTTTGACCTCGGTATTCTCGATTTCAAGAGGTGTCAGCCTCTCTTCGATCGGAGATTTGGCCCCGAGGATGACGCAGGCCGCAAGATCCCCCGTAAGATTGACGGTGGTGCGGCTCATATCGAGGATGCGGTCCACCCCCAGTATGAGGACCAGCCCGGCCGTGGGAACGCCGAAATCGCCGGCGATATTCCCCAGAATGACCAGCCCCACTCCCGGTGTGCCCGGAGATCCGATCGACGAGGCCACCAGGGTGACGACGATCAGAGAGAGTTCTCCGACCGAAAACTCCACTCCGGACATCTGGGCCAGAAAGATGATGGCCACCGCCTGATAGAGCGCGGTTCCCGCCATGTTGACGGTGGCCCCCAGAGGAACCACCAGACTGGCGATGTGCTCCGGCACCTTCAGCTTCTCCACAGCGGTTTTTATGGTCAACGGCATCACCGCCGCCGAACTGGACGTGGAAAAAGCCAGCAGCTGCGCCCCGCCGATCTTGGAGGCAAACTCCCACGGACGCATCCCGCCGAGCACAGCCACCAGAACCAAATAGGCGATCAACAACAACAGCAGTCCAGCCAGAACCGTGAGCACGTAGGCCCCCATTCCCAGGATGGTGTCGAACCCCACTTTCGAGACCAGTTGCGCCATCAGCCCGAAAACCGCCCAGGGTGCCAGGAACATGGCCCATTGCACCACCTTCATGCAGACTTCGAGCAGCGATTCCATAAGATTCAAAAAAGGCGCCACGCGTTCCTTTTGAGCCGTGGTGCACGCGATGCCGATGAGAATGGCGAACACCACAATGCCGAGCATTTCACCTTGAGCGAGCGAGGCCAGGGGATGCTGTGGAATGAGACCGGCGATCAGTTCGGGCACGTTGTAGTTGACGGGCTGTTTTTTTGCGCCCGCATCCGCCGGGCCCCCAAAGGTGTTTGCATTGGCGGAAAGATCGATGTAAGAGCCGGGATCGATCAAAAGCCCCAGAAAGATCCCCACTCCCGCCGCCAGAGCCGTGGTGACAACCACGAACACGGTGAGTTTGACGCCGATGGTTTTCAGCTGCTCACCCCCGGTCGATTTGCTGAGGCCGGTCACGATGGAGGCGAGCACCAGCAGACTGACCACCATGCCGATCAGGCCCAGAAACAGCTTTCCGGGCAGGGCCAGCCAGTCGCTGATGAGGCTGGCGGTTTGCGGAGAAACCATACCCAGATCGGGGCCCAGCACACCGCCGACGGCAATCCCGGCGACAAGCCCGATGATGACCTGCAGCCACAAGCGGTTGCGGACAAGCGTGTCCAGATGACCCGACAGGCTTTTCAAGAACTGCGACGCCTGATCCAGAGAAAACAGTCCGGACTTGTGCCCGCTCGAAATCTGTTCGTGGTTCAGCATGTCAATTTCAGGCCGGCTTCAATAACAAAGAACAACATCCCTGCTCCCATCCCGTCATTTGGAAGGCAAACGGATATCAAGGGGCGCGGACAGATGCATCTGAGCGATCAGCCATCGATCGTCCCGGCATTCGAACACCGTGGAGCAGCGGATATAGATGTTGAGCGTGCCTTCCTCAGCGGGAAATTCAATTTTAAGACCCGCCGAAAACCACGCGACGTTTCCCGACTCGGAAACGATGGGATTCTCATACTGCAGGGAGACGATTTCCTGATTTCGCTCCTGCGTGTCCTTCCAGTGGGCCTTGAGGTTCTCCGGCCCGAGAAACATCTCCCCGGCTCCAGATCCGATCACCCGGAGGTCCGGGTCGGGCACAAAGAAGGCAATCAGGTCATCCCATTTGCCGTCCGACCAGCATTTCCACACCCGATCCATCGTCGACAGGACGGCACTTTCGGTTTCAGCTCGCGCTTTCAAACTCTCATTTCTCCGGGAAAAAGAATCCGGGCACACGCACGGTCGGCTTTACGGTTGAGTGCACTATACCATACAGTATTCGGGTGCAAGGCCAGGGAGCATCTGCTATCATCGGCTTCAAACCGCAAACCGCCGTTAAGTCCGCACTCCGTCAAGGCATAGAAACATGGCGCATTTCGAATGGCCCAAACACGGATTTCTGGGACTCCTGTTGTGCATGGTCTCCCTTCTGGTCATCGTGCCGTTTTTTCACGACATGCCGTACGCCCGCATCATCCTCAACCTGTTCCTGACCGCGGTGCTGCTGTTTTCCATCGTCCCCTTCCTCAAGAAAACCCGCAAATCGCTGAACATCGCCATCATCCTCGCGGTGCCCACGTTTCTGGTCAACTGGGGCAAAACCTTCTCGCCGGAGCTGTGGGAATTTCTGCCGGGCATCGAGAACATCTTCTCCATCCTGTTTTTCGGCTACATCCTCGTCGTGCTGTTCTTCGGCATCCTGCGCGCCCGCAAGGTCAACGCCAACCTGATCTTCGGCTCCATCTGCATCTACATGCTGATCGGGCTGGAATGGGCGTTCATCTATTCGCTGCTGGAAAGCACACAGCCCGGCTCGTTCGCCGGAATCACAGCAGGGCTGACGCAAGCAGGACCGCAGGGGGACGGGATGATCCTGCCTTTCATCTATTACAGCTACACCACGCTGACGACCCTGGGCTACGGAGACATCGCCCCGGCGACGCCGCCCGCGCAGCTGATCTCTTCCCTGGAAGCGATCGCCGGACAGTTCTACCTCGCCATCCTGGTCGCGCGCCTCATCGGCATGCACCTGTTCGGAGCGGCCAATCCATTAAAGTAAATCGGGAATCGTTTCGGATCATCCGTGTCCAGATACGGATTCTAAAGAAGGAACGGGTGGAGACTACAGATATTCGCTGTGCGGCAGGTCGCTGTGGCCCATGAGGTATTGATCCACGCCGCGCGCCGCTTCGCGCCCTTCGGCGATGGCCCAGACGACGAGCGACTGTCCGCGCGCCATGTCGCCCGCGGCGAACACGCCCTTGACGCTGGTCATCTTGTTTTGATCGCAGGCCACGTTGCCGCGTTCGTCGAGCTTGACCTTGAGTTCCTGAATCATCCCTTCATGAATGGGATGCACGAAGCCCATCGCCAGCAGCACCAGCTCGACGTCCAGCTCGAATTCCGAACCGGGGACCTCCACGATCCTGGGACGGCCGCCGTTAGGATCGGGCTGAAACTCGATCTTCACCGCGTGCACTTTCTTCACCTTGCCGTTTTCGCCGCTGAATTTTTTTGTCGAGACGCAGAACTCCCGCACTTCCCGCTTCGCCTCGGCGTGCGAGGAGGAAACCCGGAAGATCTGCGGCCACAGCGGCCAGGGATTTCCCTCGGCGCGGTCCTCGGGGGGCTGCGGCAACAGCTCGAACTGGTGCACGGTCTTCGCACCCTGCCGGAGCGAGGTGCCCAGACAGTCGGAGCCGGTGTCGCCGCCGCCGATGATCAGCACGTTCTTGTCCTTCGCGGTGATGGCGATGTCCTCGGGAATCGTGTCGCCTTCGTTGCGCTTGTTCTGCTGCGGCAGAAAGTTCATCGCGAAATGGATGCCGTCGAGATCCCGCCCTTCCACCGGCAGATCGCGCGGCTTCTGCGCGCCGCCGCACAGCACCACCGCGTCGAATTCCTTGCGCAGCGCCTTGAGCTTCACGTCCACGCCCACGTTGACGCCGGTCTTGAACAGGACGCCCTCTTCCTGCATCAGTTCGATGCGCCGCTTGACGATCGTCTTTTCCAGCTTGAAATGCGGAATGCCGTACATCAACAGGCCGCCGACGCGGTCGTCCTTCTCGAACACCGTGACCTCGTGGCCCACCTGGTTGAGCTGCGCCGCGCAGGCGAGCCCCGCCGGCCCCGAACCCACGATGGCGACCCGCTTGCCGGTGCGTTTCTCCGGCGGGTTCGCGCGGATGTAGCCCTTTTCGAAGCCCTTGTCGGAGATGGCCTGCTCGATCTTGCAGATGGTCACCGCCGGTTCGGTGATGCCGAGCACGCACGCGCCCTCGCAGGGAGCCGGGCAGACCCGGCCGGTGAACTCGGGGAAGTTGTTGGTCTTGAGCAACAGGGCCACCGCGTCCTCCCACTGATCCCGGTAGACCATGTCGTTCCAGTCCGGGATCAGGTTGCCGAGCGGGCATCCCGTATTGCTCTGGCAGAAAGGAACGCCGCAGTCCATACACCGGGCGCCCTGCTCGCGGAATTTATTGTCGGGGAAATCCTCGTAGACTTCCTTCTGGTCCTTCAAACGGTCGTCGACCGGCCGTTCCGGAGGCGTCTCCCGCTCATACTGCATGAATCCTTTGGTCGCACCCATCTATCCAAAACCCTTTGCTTGTTGTTCTTTAAAACTCGGCCGAATCGCTTCAGGCCACCTCTTCCAGCACCCCGGCCTTGCGCTTGCGTTCCTCGATGACGCGCCGGTAATCCCGGGGATAGACCTTGACGAACTTCGGCAGCGTCTGATCCCATTCGTCGAGGATTTTCTGCGCCACCGTACTCTGCGTGACTCTCAGGTGCTCCTCGATGAGCGAGCGCAAAAGATCGATGTCCTCGTTTTCCTCGACCGGCACCAGGTCGACCATCTCCTTGTTGCAGTGGATGGCGAAATCGTCTTTCCGGTCCAGCACAAACGCCAGGCCGCCGCTCATGCCCGCCGCGAAGTTGCGGCCCGTTTCGCCGAGGCACACGACGACGCCGCCGGTCATGTACTCGCAGCCGTGATCGCCGACGCCTTCCACCACCGTGTGGGCGCCGCTGTTGCGCACGGCGAACCGTTCTCCGGCGATGCCGCGGAAAAACGCCCGCCCCGCCGTCGCGCCGTACAGCACGACATTGCCGACGAGGATGTTTTCCTCGGCGATGAGCGTCGATTCCGGCGGCGGGTAGACGCGGATGACGCCGCCCGAAAGTCCCTTGCCCACGTAATCGTTGGCGTCGCCGGACAGGTCGAACGTGACGCCCGGTGCCAGAAACGCGCCGAAGCTCTGGCCCGCCGATCCCTTGAAGCGGATCTGAATCGTGTCCGCGGGCAGCCCCGCCTCGCCGTATTTCTTGGAGATGCGGTAGCTCAGCATCGCCCCGGTGGCGCGGTCGGTGTTGATGATGGGAAAATCCAGCTTCACCTGAAACCGGCTTTCCAGCGCCGGGCTGCTGGCCTCGATCAGCTTGTGATCGAGCGCGTTATCCAGGTCCACGCTCAGATCCTGCCTGCACACGTTGTGGATGGCCACATTCTCGGGAACCTTCGGCCTGAACAGAATATTGCTGACATCCAGCCCTTTGGCCTTCCAGTGCTCGATGGCCCTGCCCGCTTCGAGCAGGTCCACCCGGCCGATCAGATCGTCGAATTTGCGGAACCCAAGCTGGGCCATCAGCTCGCGCACTTCCTCGGCGATGAAATTGAAGAAGTTGACCACCGCTTCGGGCGTGCCGTTGAATTTCTTGCGCAGCACAGGGTCCTGCGTGGCGATCCCCACCGAGCAGGTGTTGAGATGGCACTTGCGCATGAGGATGCAGCCCATCGTCACCAGCGCCGTCGTGGAAAAACCAAATTCGTCCGCGCCGAGGATGCCGCCGATCACCACGTCGCGGCCGGTCTTAAGCTGCCCGTCCACCTGAACGCGAATGCGTCCGCGCAGGTCGTTCATCACCAGGATCTGCTGCGTTTCCGACAGCCCCAGCTCCCAGGGCAGCCCCGCGTGCTTGATCGACGTCTGCGGCGACGCGCCGGTGCCGCCGTCGTGCCCGCTGATGAGCACCCCTTCCGCCCGTGCCTTGGAGACGCCGGCGGCGATCGTGCCCACACCAGCCTCGGCCACCAGCTTGACGCTCACTGTCGCGTCCGGGTTGGCGTTGTGCAGATCGAAGATCAACTGCTGCAGGTCCTCGATCGAGTAGATGTCGTGGTGCGGCGGCGGTGAGATCAGTCCCACCCCCGGCGTGGAGTTGCGGATCTTGGCGATGTACTCGCTGACCTTGTGTCCCGGCAGCTGGCCGCCCTCGCCCGGCTTCGCGCCCTGGGCGATCTTGATCTGCATCTCGTCGGCGTTGGCCAGGTAGTAGCTGCTCACCCCGAACCGTCCCGACGCCACCTGCTTGATCTTGCTGCGGCGCGAATCGCCGTTGGGGTCCGGCGTGTAGCGGACCGGGTCCTCGCCGCCCTCGCCCGTGTTGCTCTTGCCGCCCAGCCGGTTCATGGCGATGGCCAGTGTCTCGTGCGCCTCGCGCGAGATCGACCCGATGGACATGGCGCCGGTGCAGAACCGGCGGGTGATCTGCGCGGCCGACTCCACTTCCTCGATGGGAATGGGCTTGCTTTTTTTGAATTTGAACAATCCCCGCAGCGTGCAGCGGCGGGTGCTTTCCTCGTCCGCCTCTTTGGAAAACAGCTTGTAGGTTTTATAGTCGTTGGACCGGGTGGCGTGCTGCAGCCTGGCGATGGAAACCGGGTTGAGCATGTGCCGCTCCTCCCCCCGCCGCCAGTGGTAGTGCCCGCCCAGATCCAGAGCCGGACGGACTTCGTTGATTTTCTGATACGCCAGTTTGTGCCGCTTGAGGCTTTCCTGGGCGATGACGCGCAGGCCCGCGCCGCTCACTCTAGAGGGCGTGCCGGCGAAACATTTCTCGATCACTTCGTCGTTGAGCCCCACCGCCTCGAAGATCTGCGCGCCCCGGTAACTCTGGATGGTGGAGATCCCCATCTTGGCGATGATCTTGAACAACCCCTTGCGCGTGGATTTGATGTAGTTGGTGAGCGCGGTCTTGGTGTCGACACTTTCCACGTACACGCCTTCGCACACCATGTCCGCCGCGGTCTCATAGGCCAGGTACGGACACACAGCCCCGGCGCCGTAGCCGATGAGCAGCGCGAAATGCATCATCTCGCGCGCTTCTCCTGTTTCCACGACCAGCCCGACGCGCGTGCGCGTCAGCTCCCCGAGCAGGTGATGGTGCACCGCGCCCGTCGCCAGCAGGCTCGGAATCGGCACGTGGTCTTCGTCCGCGCCCTTGTCGGACAGGATCAGAATGGTCGCGCCGTCCTCGATCGCTTTCGACGCCGCCTTGCAGAGCGCGTCGAGCGCTTTTTCCAGCCCCTTTTCTCCATCCGCCGCCTTGAACAGCATGGGCAGCACGGTGGATTTCAAATCCGGCTCATCCAGTTCGCGGATCTTTTCCAGCTCCTGCAGCGTCAGGATGGGATGGCGGACCTTGAGCTTTTTGCAGTGCCCCGGCGACTCCGTCAGCAGGTTGAGCTCCTTGCCGAGCGTGATCTCCATCGACATCACCAGCTCTTCGCGGATGGAGTCGATGGCCGGGTTGGTCACCTGGGCGAACAGCTGCTTGAAATAATGAAACAAGAGCTGCGGCTTCTCGGACATCACCGCGAGCGGCGTGTCGTTGCCCATCGAGCCGGTCGCCTCCTGGCCTTTGGCCACCATCGGCGCCAGCAGGAACTTGAGATCCTCCACCGTGTAACCGAACACGGTCTGCCTGAGCAGCAGCGTCTCGAAATCGGGCACGAATTTTTTGCCGCTGTCCGGCAGGTCCTCCAGGTTGACCTGGTTTTCCTTCACCCACTGTGTGTAGGGTTTCTGCGTGGCGATCTGGGCCTTGAGCTCCTTGTCGGTGATGATGCGGCCCTCGCGCATATCGACGAGAAACATCTTGCCCGGCTGCAGCCGTCCTTTGTAGCGGATGTTGGCCTCATCCAGCGGCAGCACCCCGACCTCCGACGCCATCACCACGAAATCGTCCTTCGTCACGACGTAGCGGGAAGGCCTGAGCCCGTTGCGGTCCAGAACCGCGCCGATGACGTCTCCGTCCGTGAACGCGATCGACGCCGGGCCGTCCCACGGTTCCATCATCGAAGCGTGGAACTCGTAAAAGCCGCGCTTGTCGTCGTCCATCGTCTCGTGCCCGCTCCACGGCTCCGGGATCATCATCATGACCGCGTGCGGCAGCGTGCGTCCGGTCTGGGTCAGCATCTCCAGCGCCTGGTCGAAATCCGCCGAATCGCTGCCGCCCTTGGCGATGACCGGCAGGATCTTTTTGACATCCGGGAACAGCGGCGTCTCGAACATCGACTGCCGCGCCCGCATCCAGTTCTGGTTGCCGCGGATGGTGTTGATCTCGCCGTTGTGGGCCACGTAGCGGAAAGGCTGGGCCCGTCCCCAGGAGGGAAACGTGTTCGTGCTGTAACGGGAATGCGCCAGCGCCAGCGCCGACTCCATGGACGGGTTCTTGATGTCCAGGTAATAGGTCTCCACCTGCGGCGCGGTGAGCTGACCTTTATAAATGAAAGTTTTGCTGGAGAGGCTGCAGATGTAGAAGCTTTCGTTGTCCGGGTTGTAGCCCGCATCGCGCACGGCGTTGGCGGCCAGTTTGCGGATGCAGTACAGACGCCGCTCGAACTCGGGGACTTCTTTGATGTCGTCGCTCGCGCCGATGAAGATCTGACGGATGACCGGCTCGGCGCTGCGGGCCACGATGCCGATGGTGGAGTTGTCCACCGGCACCTCCCGCCACCCGAGCAGTTTGAGCTTTTCCTTCTTGATGACTTTTTCCAGAATCTTGGCGCATTTTTTGGTGTTCTTGTTGCGCGGCAGGAACACCAGTCCGGAGGCGTAGCGTCCCTCTTCGGGCAGATCGATGCCGATGCCCGCGCACTCTTCGCGGAAAAATTTATCCGGCAGCTGGATCAGCAGGCCGGCGCCGTCTCCCGTGAGCGGGTCCGCGCCGCAGGCGCCGCGGTGCTCCAGCCGTTCGAGAATGTCCAGCCCCTGCAGAACGATGTCGTGGGATTTGTTGCCGCGCATGTTGACGACGAATCCCACGCCGCAATTGTCTTTTTCGAAAGCGGGATCGTACAAACCCTGCTTACCCGGTCGGTTGTGTGTGGTCATATGGAATCAACTGGTTGTGTTCGTGTCGGGCTCCCGAATCGGAAGGGATGCCTGGCAGGCACCCTGGGAAGAATGCTGCGAATGAACGCTCATTAGAGACAAGGGAAAAGCAATTAATATGCCTTAGATGGTAAACCCTCGAAATAATTGCAAATTCATTTCAGTGGAAGATGTGGAACCCCCAAAACAGAGTACTTTATCTACACAACAAATAATACATAATTTATGATTTCTGGCTCCGGTGGCAACCACTCTAGCCCATCCCCACCCCAAAATGCAATGGTTTTTAAGCCCTGTCCGCGGCTGTCCAGGGCCGGGAGATTTTCGGCCCTCTCGGGCAAATCCGCTCTGGCAGGGGTTTTGCGCGGGCAGGCCCGCAAAGCTCTGTCATCTCTTGCGAAAATCTGGTAAAAAGGTGGGTGCCGGAATCCACCATGCGGAAATCCGGTCGATTTCTTAGAAACAGGTTTTCATGCGGCGGCATGGGGTGAAAAAACCGGGTCCGCCGCCCTTTTCCGGCTTGGGAGACGGGAAATGATCGTCGAAGAAGTGATGGTGAAAGAGCTCATCACGATCCAGCAGGACGAATCGCTGCAGCGCGCCCAGCAGTTGATGGTGAACCACGGCATCCGCCATCTTCCCGTGGTGGAGGACGGGAACCTGCTCGGCATCATCACCGAAAGCGACATCCGCGGTGCGTTCGTCGACCCCGGTTCGGACGAAAACGGCGTCACGCCGCCGCTTCGCCCCCGCGAAATGATGGTGCAAACCTACATGACGCGGACGCCGCTGACCGTGACGCCCGAAACCAACATCGAAGACGCGGCCCTCCTGATCTACAAAAACAAGATCGGCGCCCTTCCCGTGGTGCACGGAGACAGCGTCGTGGGCATCGTTTCCATCATGGACATCCTCGGCCTGTTCGTGGATTTGATGGGGCTCATCCACTCCAGTTCCAGAATCGACGTGGAAATGGAGAAACACCCGGAAAACCTCGACGCGGTGTCGGAGATCATCCAGAATCACGACGTCAACATCATCAGCGTCGGCATGTCTCCCCATCCCACCAAGAAGGACCGGCAGGTGTACCTGTTCCGCCTGGACCTATGCGACACCGCCCCCCTGGTCGCGGCCATCGAGAAGGCGGGCTACCGGGTGGAATCGGCGATCCACTGATTCCCCGCTGTTTTAGCCCCGGCCTTTCGGTTTATAATAAATCGTTCCATATTATTGAGAAAGAACGTCACTCATCAAAGGAGCCACCATCCCATGACTGGTTTGGATCGATCGACCCCAGGCACGCGAGCGTGCCAATGACAACACTCAACTGAGGAGTAACAAAATCATGACATCGGAAAAGCTCATCATCTTCGACACCACCTTACGAGACGGAGAACAGTGTCCCGGCGCGAGTCTGAACATCAAGGAAAAACTTGAGATCGCCCGGCAACTGTCTCTGCTGAAGGTGGACGTGATCGAAGCGGGCTTTCCGGCGGCATCTCCCGGGGATTTCGAATCGGTCCGGCAGATCGCGGAGGAGATCAAGGGCTCCAGCGTCGCGGGGCTGGCGCGGGCGCTGGAGAAAGACATCGAGGCCACGGCGCGCGCCCTCGAAAAGGCGGAAGCGCCGCGCATCCATATTTTTCTCTCGACCTCCAAGACCCACCGCGTCCACATGGTGCAGAAGGCCAAGGAAGAGATCATCGACATGGCGGTCAAGTCGGTGCGGTTCGGCAAAAAGTTCTGCGGCGACATCGAGTTCTCGCCGATGGACGCCTCGCGCACCGAGCGGGATTTCCTCTCCCAGGTGCTGGAAGCGGTGATCGACGCGGGCGCCACGACGGTCAACATCCCCGACACGGTGGGCTACACCGTGCCCGGCGAGTTTTCCAGCCTGATCGGCCATATCAAGGAAAACGTGCGCGGCATCGACCGCGCCGTGATCAGCGTGCACTGCCACAACGACCTCGGCCTCGCCGTGGCCAACTCGCTGGCGGCGGTGCAGGCGGGCGCGCGGCAGGTGGAGTGCACCATCAACGGCATCGGCGAGCGCGCGGGCAATGCGGCGATGGAAGAGATCGTGATGGCGCTCAAGACGCGCAGGGACTTCTTCGGCGTCGAATCGCGCGTCGAGACCCGCCACATCCAGGCCTGCAGCAAGCTGGTGAGCAGCCTCACCGGCTTTTTCGTGCAGCGCAACAAGGCGATCGTCGGCAAGAACGCCTTCGCGCACGAATCGGGCATCCATCAGCACGGGTTTTTGAAAAAGAAGGACACCTTCGAGATCATGGACCCCAAGGACGTCGGCGTCGAGGAGTCGGAGCTGGTGATGGGCAAGCACAGCGGCCGCAACGCCCTGGACCACACCTGCCGGGAACTGGGCTATGAGCTGACCCAGGAGGAGCTGGACGCGGTGTTCAAGGATTTCAAGATCCTCGCCGACGAGAAGAAGGACATTTTTGAGGACGACATCCTGACGCTGATCCAGAAGCAGCGCTGGACCGAGGAATCGCTCAACACCTACCGGCTGGAGAAGATCACCAGCGGTTTCGAGACCGGCGCCGTACCGGAAGGCTCGGTGGTGCTGGTCAGCCGCGACGGCAAGACGCACACCGCCACCGCCCAGGGCGACGGGCCGGTGGACTCGATCTACAACGCCATCGACAAGATCACCGGACTGTCCTGCAAGCTGCTCGATTACCAGGTGATGTCCAAGACCCGCGGCAAGGACGCCCAGGGCGAGGTCACCGTGCGCGTCGACCACGAGGGCCGCGAAGTGCTGGGCAAGGGCGCCGGCGTCAACACCATCGAGGCCAGCGCCTTCGCCTACGTCAACGCGATCAACAAGCTGCTGATCAAATCCAAGTCCGGCCCGGTGTCCGGCGGCGAGGTGCCCGGCCCATGACCCGGCCCGATCCGAATGAAAAGGACCGGCTGTATGTCGGCGGCGAGGCGCCCGAGCCCTTCGAGTTCAACGAACCGGTGGCGCGGGTGTTCGAGGACATGCTGGAACGCAGCGTGCCCCTGTACGACGAATGCCAGACCGCCGCCATCGACTGGTGCCTGCGTTTCGTGAAGCGGAGCACCCAGATCTACGATCTGGGCTGCTCCACCGGCACGCTGCTGTTGCGGCTGTCCGGCAGGCTGCCCGCTGATCTAGGCGTGCGCCTGGTGGGCGTGGACAGCTCGGCCCCGATGCTGGAGAAAGCGCGGCGCAGGCTCGCGGCCTCCCTGCACCCGATCAAGTGGGTCGAAGCCGACCTGAACGCGGATTTCGGCCTCGACAACGCCAGCGTGGCGGTGCTCAACTACACGCTGCAGTTCATCCCGCCGCAACGAAGGGCGCGGACGCTGAAAACGATCCACGCGGGGCTCAACCCCGGCGGGCTGCTGATCCTGATCGAGAAGGTGAAAAGCCCCGAGGCAACCTTCGACCGCACCTACGTCGAGCTGCACCACGCGTTCAAGAAGGCGCGCGGCTACTCGGACCTGGAGATCGCCAGAAAGCGCGACGCCCTGGAAAAAGTGCTGCTGCCGCTGAGCGTCGGGGACAACATCAATTTATTGAAAGAAGCGGGATTTTCCGCCGTCGAGCTGTTCTTCAAATGGAACAACTTCGCCGGCTTCGTTGCAATGAAATAAAAACTGTTGTATTCTTAGATGTTTACGGAGTCAAGACCATGCCTCATTACGATCATACCTGCAACAAGTGCAAACAGAAATTCGTCATCGAGATGAAGATTTCCGAAGTGGACAAAAAGAAGATCTCCTGCCCGGAATGCAAATCCAAAGACGTCAAACGCGAGATCACCAACACGTCGTTCTGGAGTGAGAGCGTGAACCGCTACGTCTGGGACAAATAATCCTCCTCTTAAGGTACCGATGCTCACAACCGTCAAGCCCGCATTCAAAAGCAAGCCCGTTCCCGGCCGCATCGGGGAACTCGTGTCGTTTCCGCTGCAGCGCATTCACATCGAGCTGACCAACGTCTGCAATTTCGACTGCACCTTCTGTCCCAAGCAGGAGATGACGCGCAAGTACGAATACATGGACTACGAGCGCGTCTGCGGCATCATCGACCAGATCGCCGAGTACAACCTCGCGGAGAAGATCACCTTCCACGTGATGGGCGAGCCGTTCATGCATCCCCGGTTCTTCGACATCCTGGACCACGCCGCGAAGCTGGGCCTCAAGACCGGCATCACCACCAACGGCACCTATCTGAACAGCGAGATCGCCGCACGGCTGGAAAAAGTCACCGTGTCGCAGCTCAACATCTCGCTGCAGACGCCGGACGAGGAATCGTACAAGACGCGCAAGGCGCGGCGCATGGAGTTCGACGATTACAGGAACAAGATCCTGGAGTTCATCGGCGCCTGCATGCGGCACCGGACGCCGCCCAAGATCAAGGTGCATTTTCTCAACACCAAGTTCAAGTCCGAGGTGCCCGGCGAGGACTGGTCGCTCGGCAGCATGAGCGTCATCAACAGCACGAAGGAGCTGCGCGAGACGTTCGGCTACTGGGCGAAGGAGATCCAGAAGATCACTCCCGGCCTGACGCCTGAGGAAATCGCCGAGACCGAAGAACGCATCGGCAAGCTGTCCACGTTCAAATGGAACGTCGTCAAGGTGGCGCCGCAGATCTTTTTCGAGACCTACATCCTCGACACCTGGGGCAACGCCTTCATCGACGACAACGTGGTGACCACCAGGGTGGGCTACTGCAGCGCGCTGACGGACCATTTCGCCATCCTGTGCAACGGCGACATGACCTACTGCTGCAAGGATTACAACGGCAACACCAAGGCCGGCAACGTGTTCGAGACGCCCATCGTCGAGATCCTGAACTCAAAGCCCATCATCGACGCGATCGAGGGCTTCATGAAACTGAAAGTCGTGCACCCCTACTGCCAGAAATGTCTGGGCGGGAGCACCAAACTGAAATCGATCGGCAACAGCTTAGGCTCGATCATCATCTGGAAATATTTGAAGAACTTCTTCTACAAGAAAAACGCATAACGCATTCGGGATGTAGCGCAGCCTGGTAGCGCACTTCGTTCGGGACGAAGGGGCCGGAGGTTCAAATCCTCTCATCCCGACCAGAATATACAATGGGTTACGGTTTCGGCCGTAGCCCTTTGTTTTTTTGGATAGCATAATGGAAAATCATAATAACACGGGGAAATATATTCCATGGACACCTCCGATACCTGATATACAATGCCTTGTCGGTAACCCATATAGATGACGGCTATGAGCGAAGAGGACAATAACAAGCAGATCCCTGAATTTATCGTCCAGAAGGACAATCAGTATTCGGTTGAGTGCCAGACCCAAATGGCCAAAGACTGTCTAAAGAACGGGGAGTATTGTGATAGCCACGAAGAGGCCCAGGAATGGGTGGAGGATGAATGCTGGATCTTTTCCGGAGAAGGTTGGATCTGCATTACTTGCAATGAACACATAATGAGAAATCTTGCAAAAGTAAGGAGGTCCAAAAGTGATGATGAAAGAGATGACGATTTAGAAGTTGGAATTAATACGGTGCGCTAGTCGGATACAAGTGAAATATCGAATTCGAAAAAAGATCATCCCAAAAAGGATATCCTCAATTTTCCCCAAAACTGTTTCTCTTGAATTTATCCGTTTTGAAGCAACCTCCTGATTTTCTGAAAAATCGGAGGCAGGGTTTTCCTCCTAATTTCTCTTTTCACTTCACCCCCGTATCTCCCGTAGCACCTTAAGCGACCTGTTTCAGAATCGCCTTGGATCAATCCGCCACCATCTTATTCAGCCGGGCATTTTCTTTTCCAGATCCTTCAAACGCTTCGCCCGATGCACGCTCAAACCGGCCTACTCTTTACTCCAGCTGTAACAGGTCTGCTCAGACACGCTAATACTAAGGTTCCGGTCCCAATCCCAACACAACACCTGGGCCCGTATTTTGGGGGCAGGTCAACACCTCAGTAGCCCGCAAACGGTTTATTCCAGGGAATTATTTGCCCTCGGAAACAATCTTAATATGTGGAGGTGTAGAGCCTTGAATTGAATCATTTATCGCAAAAAACCAGAAAGAAGGCGAGGTGATCCCATGAAAGACCTGGATGTGGGTGAAATCATGACACGGCCCGTCATTTCGGCCAAAATGAACACCACTCTCCGCGACATCGCCCTGCAGATGGTCAGCAACCAGTACAGCGGCATGCCCGTAACCGGGGACAATGGCAAGCTGATCGGCATCGTGACGGAAATCGACATTTTGCGTGCTCTCAATGATGGCAAGGAGCTGGCCCGCTCCACTGCCGGAGATGTCATGACGACCGAGGTGGTGACGGCCAAACCGGATATCCCGATCACCGAAGCGATCTCGGTCATGGAGAATTTCAACATCATCCGGCTTCCCGTGGTGAAGGACGGCAGGCTGGTGGGGGTCGTCTCCCGCGGAGACATCCTTCGATCCATGCTGGAACCGGAATTCGAAGCAAACATGTGAAGCGTGTTCCTTCTTCCGGAATTCCCTACTGGCAATTCTCCGTGGAGGTGGGTATGAACGGCCTTTGCAGAAAGAGATACGCCGTCAATCACTCGGTTCTTGCAATCTGGTTTTGTGCTTTGGCCTTGTTTCCCGCCATCGCACACGCCTCAGATCTTTGCCCGCAGACACGGGGAACCGATCCTCCTCCGGAGGATTTCGCCCACTATTTTGAATTCAAGAACCCGCTTCCACCCACTCCGGAAAACATCGAAGCGGGCAAAAAACTGTTTCACGAAGACGCGCGTCCCCTTCCCTGCGAAACCTGCCACGGCTTCAAAGGCGACGGGTTCGGTGTGATTTTCCAGCGGATGAAACCCTATCCGCGCGATTTCACCTGTTACCAGACGATGAAAGATGTGGAGGACGGTCAGCTATTCTGGGTGATCCAGCAGGGATCGCACGGAACCCGGATGAAAGGGTTCCATAAGCTTTCAGAAAAGCAGATCTGGCAGTTGATCCTGTATTTGCGACACTTTTCGCGTTAAAATTGGAGTCTCATTAAATCCAACTAAAGCGGTAACCGGAATGACCACGATCAAACGCCTGGTTCTCGATGTATTGAAACCGCACACTCCCGGCCCTCTGGATTTCGCAAAAGCCATATCCGAGCATGGAAACGGCACCCGTGTGCATCTGAAAGTCGAAGAGATGGACAAAAGCACCGAATCCATCACACTGACCCTGGAAGGCGAGGACATCCCCTTCGACGCCATCGTCGCAGCGATCAAGGAAATGGGCGGCGCCTTGCACAGCATCGACGAGGTGGAAGTCGTGGGTGTAAACCCGCCGCAGAACCCGGAATAATCGATGATCGAGCTGCCCCGGCTGCGTCTGATTTTCAAGATTTCCCGGCCGGGTCACATCGCCCGCCGTTATTTTTTCACCAACGGCTACGACGGTGCGCTGACGATGCTGGGACTGTTGATGGGCTTTTACAGCTCCGGCTCCATCGACACCATCGTGGCCCTCAACGCCTGCATGGGCGCGGCCATCGCTCTATGCATCAGCGGGCTGGCGAGCGCTTATATCAGCGAGTCCGAAGAGAGAAAAAAGGAGTTGGGAGAGTTGGAAAGCGCCCTGGTGACGGATCTGACCGAAACCGAACACGGCAGAGCCACGCAATGGGTGCCCGTTCTGATCGCCGCGGTCAACGGATTTTCTCCCCTGCTGATCGCCCTGATCATCATCAGCCCCTTCTGGCTGGATCGCTTCGACGTGCCGCTGCCCTTCCCTCCCTTGCCCCTGTCGCTCGCAATCGCATTCGTCACGATATTCACCATGGGCCTGTTTCTGGGAAAATTCAGCGGCTCGCACTGGCTGTGGACCGGTCTGCGGGCAGTGTTGATCGCCGTTCTCACCAGCCTGATCATTCTGATCGTCGAGATGTGACAGGATTGGCAGGGCCGCAGAAACACCAGTCTCTATGGAAACCCACAGTTTTTTTCTCACTCTGCTGGTCATTCTGCTAACCGCGCGGGTATTCGCGGAAATCGCCACACGTTTCGAAATCCCCTCTGTCATCGGTGAGCTGCTGGCCGGGGTGGCGCTCGGCCCCAGTCTGTTGGGCTGGATACAACTCGATGAAGTCATCCATCGCATGGCGGAAATTGGCATTCTGCTGCTTCTGTTCGAGGTGGGACTGGGAACCGACTTGAACCGGCTGGCCCGCACCGGCGGTAAATCCATTGTGGTCGCTCTTTCCGGTTTCGTGCTGCCGCTGCTGTCCGGATTCATATTGAGCCATTACGTCTTCGGCCTTCCATTTTTGATGTCCCTGTTCATTGGCGGCACCCTCACTGCCACCAGCATCGGCATCACAGTGCGGGTGCTTGCGGATCTGAAGCGGCAAAACAAGATAGAAGGTCAGATCGTTCTCGGTGCGGCGGTTCTCGATGATATTCTTGGGGTCGTTCTGCTCGCCATGCTGTACGAATTTTCTGTCAGCGGCTCTATCAGCCTGGTCCATTCCGGAAAAGTGCTGACCTTCCTGGCGTCTTTTTTCCTCCTGGCTCCGGTGGCCGCAAAGTTGATGTCCACACTCATCCGGCACTTCGACGCGGTCAGCGACATCCCCGGCATGATCCCCACGGCGGTGGTGTCATTGATTCTGTTTTTTGCATGGTTCGCCCATTTCATCGGCGCGCCGGATCTATTGGGCGGTTTCGCGGCCGGCCTGGCTCTGTCGAGACGTTTCTTCCTTCCTTTCGGTTCCATGCTGCACGCCGATCCCGGCTTCACCAAGCGAATCGAAGAACAGATGAAACCACTGGGACAATTGTTCACACCCATTTTTTTTGTGATGGTGGGGCTTTCCCTCGATCTTCGCACCATCGATTGGGATTCCGAATTCATCTGGGCCTTTTCTTTTCTGGTGCTGACCACGGCCTGCCTCGGCAAACTCGCCGCCTCTTTTCTGATCGCCGAGCCCTGGCCCGTTCGCTGGCTGGTGGGCACCGCCATGATACCGCGCGGGGAAGTGGGCCTCGTGTTCGCGGAACTGGGCCGGGAAAGCGGGATCTTCACCAACGAAATCTACGCCGGGATGATCATCGTCATTGCCTTCACCACCCTGCTTTCTCCTTTCGCCATGAAAGCTCTCTATCTTCATTACCATCCCCGGCTGGCAAACGGCCCGCCTCCTGACGCTTAATCCTCAGTATTATTTCGTTCCGGCTGCCTCAGTCTCTTGGAAAGACCGTCAAAAGAATATAAAATGCAAAAAAAGTTGATCGTTCCATGTCCGATATGATCCGCACTATAAAAAGTCAAAGTATTGCGGCGTCCGTTGCCTTAGGACTTGTCCTGATTGCGGCAAAACCAGATATCGCCCGGGCGCAGCAAATGCCCTGCCAGCCCGAGCCTGCTTATGAAGCGCCGGAGTACACAGCTCCTCCTGTGCAAGCCCCTCAATCGAAGCTGCACCTCATCGAAAATGGCGACGGCACGATCACCGATCCGGATAAGGGATTGATGTGGGCTCAAAAAGACAGCTTTGCGGATCTGAACAAATGCCTGACTTGGCCGGAATCTTTGGAATATGTCACTAATTTAAAGACCGGCGGACACACCGACTGGAGAATTCCAAGTCTTGCGGAACTGGCTTCTCTGTATGACGAGACACAGGAAAATGTCATGGCCTGGGATCACGATCCGGAATATCCTTTGGCTTTGGATAAAAAATTTGCCGACGGATCAGCCTATTGGTATTGGTCGAATGACTGCGGCACCACCGAATTGACGAAAAAGAGCGCTAAGACACTGTACTTTGTCAATGGAAAGATCGATATCAGAAGGCATGAACTTTGTGACAACGGAGGAGTCCGTGCGGTCAGGAACACGCCCTGATATATACAGCGCCCCCGATAGATTCAATACCCGTCAAAACAGAGTGAGGCGATCGAAAAACCCGGTAGTGAGAAACCGGTTTTTTTATTTCCGTCGCTTCAATGCACTTCACGCACCCAGCCCCGCCGCACTCCCCATTTTGTAGCTTCCAGAACGAGAACCATTGTGAACGACACCGAGACCACAAGCATCCAGTCAAAAGCGGTCAAACTGAACGTATTGAACGGCTTCTGTAAAAAAGGCACGTATACGATCAGGAGCAGCAGCAGCACCTCCCACACCACGGCCAGGTTCAACCACTTATTGCCAAACAGGTTCTGGTAGACAGGAAAGCGGTCGGAACGAAATACGTAAGCCTGGAACAATTCAGTGAGGATCAGGCACAAAAAAGTCAGTGTCATCGCCCGTTCGGGTCCGTAGAAAGATCCCAGCGCCCATGAGAACAGACACAGGTTGATGATCGTGGACCACACCCCGCCGGTGAGCATGAGGAACACCACGGGACGCGTGAAGATGCCCGCTCTCGGATTTCTCGGAGCACGCTGCATCAGATCCTTTTCCGGCGGGTCCACGGCCAGAGCCAGGGCCGGCAGACCGTCTGTAGCCAGGTTGACGTAAAGTATCTGCACGGCCGTCAAGGGAAGCGGCAGCCCCGCGATGACCGAACCGGCGATGAGACCGATCTCGCCGATGTTCGCGGACAACAACAGCATCAGGTATTTTTTGATGTTGCCGAAGATGCCGCGCCCCTCCTCCACCGCGCCGACAATGGAAGCGAAATTGTCGTCGGTCAGCGTCATGTCCGCCGCTTCCTTGCTGACATCGGTGCCCGTGATTCCCATGGCGATGCCCACGTCCGCTTTTTTAAGCGCCGGTGCGTCGTTGACCCCGTCACCGGTCATCGCCACAATGTTGCCCTGCTTCTGCAGCGCCCGCACGACACGCAGCTTGTGCTCCGGAGATACCCGCGCGTACACGTCGATGTCCGCGACGCGGCGATCGAATTCGGCGTCGGTCAGCGCCTCCAGTTCGACGCCTGTGACCACATGCCCCTCCCGCAAAAGTCCCAGTTCGCGCGCCACCGCCTTTCCGGTGGCCGGGTGGTCGCCGGTGATCATGACCGGCCGGATGCCCGCCGCGACACAGGTTTGGATCGCGCCTTTCGCCTCCGGACGGGGCGGATCGATCATGCCCGCAAGCCCCAGAAACACCATGTCCTGTTCCGCGTCGTCCGAGCCCGGCTGCTTTTTGCAGGCCAGGGCGATGACGCGCAACGCCTGTGCGGCCATGTCCGAAGCCACCCGCTCGATCTCCCGGACATCCTCGGCATGCAGATCGCGCTCCCCTTCTGGGGTGCGCAGCCGGCTGCAGGAAGCGAGCAGGACTTCCGGCGCGCCTTTGCAATACAGCACCATCCCGTCCGGCCCCGCATGCACGGTGGACATGCGTTTGCGTTCCGATGTGAAGGGGATCTCGGCCTTGCGGGGCCATTCCAGATCGAGGCTCTGTTTGCTGAGGCCGGCTTTCGCGGCCGCCACCACAAGCGCGCCTTCCGTAGGGTCTCCCTGAATATTCCACTGCCCTTCTTCCTGCACCAGCCTGGCATCCGAAGCGAGAGCGGCGGCGCGCAGAAATTCGATCAGAGGTGGATAATCCAGTCCCGAAGCGTTGCCGTTTTTGAACTCCCCGTGTGGATCGTAACCCGAACCCGTGACCTCAAACCGGCGGCCGCTCAGCCAGAGACGGCGCACCGTCATCTCGTCCTTGGTCAAAGTCCCGGTTTTATCCGAGCAGATCACAGACGTGCTGCCTAGGGTCTCGACGGTGGGCAGGTGGCGCATGAGGGCATTGCGTCTGGCCATACGCTGCACGCCGATCGCCAGGGAAATGGTGATCACGGCAGGCAGGGCCTCGGGAACCACCGCCACCGCGAGCGCGATGCCGAACAGAAACATCTCCAGAACCGGCGAGCCGCGCAGCACACCGAAAAACACGATGAACCCGACGATCAACAGTGCGGCAGCGCCCAGCACCCTGCCGACCCGATCCAGATTGTCCTGCAGCGGCGTCCTGGTCTTTGTCACCGTTTTCAGCAGTCCGGTGATTTTGCCGAACTCGCTACGCATTCCGGTGGCAACCACCAAGGCGCGCCCGCGGCCGTATGTCACGGCGGTGCCCGAATACACCAGGTTTCTGCGATCGCCGACAGGCAGCGTGTCCCCTTCAAGGGAATCGCACTTTTTTTCCACCGCCAGCGATTCTCCGGTGAGCGAAGATTCGTCCACCTTGAGGTTCACCGCTTCCACGATGCGTCCATCCGCGGGCACCTTGTCGCCGAGTGCCAGCAGGATGACATCGCCGGTCACCACTTCGCGGGCCGGAATGCGGATTTCCCTTCCCTCGCGCAACACCCGCGCTTCCGGGGCCGTCATCTTTCTCAGCGCTTCGATGGCGCGCTCGGCGCGGAACTCCTGCATGAATCCCAGAACAATGGCAAACAGGATGATGACGGCAATGGCGATCGATTCAATGGGATGTCCGAGAAATGCCGACAGGGCCGTGGCGATCAGCAGAATGACGATCAGCACGTTTTTGAACTGACTCGCCAGCACCGTCCAGGCGGAAATCCGGCCCGCGGCGGCCAGTTCGTTGGGCCCCTGTTCCGCGAACCGCCGCTTCGCTTCCGCATCGGTCAAACCCAGGCCGGTCACCGACAAGCGCTGCAGGGTCTGTTCAATGGACAGGGTGTGCCAGGCCGGTGCGGACGATACCGAAGTGTCATTCATATCGTTCATGGAGAAGCGGACCTTAGTTGCGATCTGTTTCTTGCGGATTCGCGTCCGGGGAGGGTTTGCCCAGCCCCATGACATATCGATGGATGCCCTGGGCGGCCTTTTTTCCCGCGCCCATGGCGGAAATCACCGTAGCCGCTCCGGTCACGATATCGCCTCCGGCGAACACGCCTTCCTTGAAGGTGAGGTTGACCTCCGGATCGGCGATCTGGATGTGACCTTCGGCATCGGTCTTGAGACCAGACGTGGTTTTTGCGATCAGCGGATTGGACCCGCTGCCCAGCGCGATGATCACCGCATCCACATCGAGTTCGAACTCGCTGCCGGGTATGGCGATCGGCCGCTGCCGTCCCGAAGCATCGGGTTCGCCGAGACGCATACGCTGGCATTCCAGGGAAGACACCCAGCCGTCTTTCCCGAGAATACGCACCGGCGACGCCAGATACTCAAACACGATGCCCTCCTCGGCGGCATGCTGTATCTCTTCCTCCCTTGCCGGCATCTCCTCGCGCGAGCGCCGGTAGACGACGATCGCCTTTTCGGTGGATGGAATCCGCAGCGCGGTGCGGGCCGCATCCAGAGCGGTGTTGCCGCCGCCTATCAGCGCCACGGTTTTGTGCTGGTGCACCGGCGTGTCGAACACAGGAAACTCCCAGGCGTGCATGAGGTTCACCCGCGTGAGGTATTCGTTGGCCGAGTACACCCCGTTGAGGTTTTCACCGGGTATGCCGAGGAAGTACGGCAGACCGGCGCCGGTGGAGATGAACACAGCGTGGAAGCCGTCCTGCTGCATGAGTTCGTCGATGCTCTTGATGCCGCCGATCACGTAATCCAGCTTCACCGTGACTCCCAGCCGCTTGAGGTCCTCCACCTCCGCCTCAACGATCTCCTTGGGCAGCCGAAACTGCGGAATGCCGTAAAACAACACCCCGCCCGGCTTGTGCAGGGCCTCGAATATCACCACCTCATGTCCCTGCCGGGCCAGATCTCCCGCGGCCGCCAACCCGGCCGGACCCGCGCCGATGATGGCGATCTTGCGGCCGGTGGGCGGCGCCGGCTCGGGGATGTCGCGTTTTCCCTGACTGCGCTCGTAATCCGCCGCAAAGCGTTCCAGTTTGCCGATAGCCACCGGCTCTCCCTTGAGCCCGATCACGCAGTGCTTCTCGCACTGATCCTCCTGCGGGCACACCCGGCCGGTGACCGCGGGCAGTGAATTGGTTTCCTTTATTTTTTGCGCCGCACCGAGAAAATCCCCCTCGGCGATGCGCCGGATGAACTCAGGAATGAACACGCGTACCGGACAACCCATCACGCATTTGGGCTTTTTGCACTGCAGGCAGCGCGACGCCTCCAGCCGGGCCATGGCAGGCGTGTAGCCAAGGGACACCTCTTCGAAATTTTTCCTCCGTTGCTCCGGGTCCTGTTCCGGTACCGGCTGCCGGGGAATCTTGTTGCCTTTCTTGGAATCCTTTTTCATGTATCCGTCCCGGAGCTGGATGGCTGAAGCTCTTGTTGAATGCGGCAATCCGAATCCAATGTTTGCACAAAGCGCTCGCGGGCGGCTTTCTCTTCGGGCTGATATGTTTTCAACCGCTGGATGAGAGTTGCAAAATCGACCTTATGCGCGTCGAATTCGGGGCCATCCACACAGGCGAATTTCATCTGACCGTCCACCACCACACGGCAGGCGCCGCACATGCCCGTCCCGTCGATCATGATGGGATTGAGACTGACGCGTGTCGGGATTCTGAGCGGCCGTGTCATTTCAGAGACTGCCTGCATCATGACGACGGGCCCGACGGCGACGACGAGGTCGATCCGTACGCCTTCTCCGATCAGGGCCTGCAGTTCGTCCGTCACCCTCCCCCGCCGCCCCAGGCTGCCGTCCTCGGTGACGACGCGCACTTCGTTGGAAACGGCGCGCATCTCTTTTTCCAGGATCAGCACGTCCCGGCTCTTGCAGCCCAGGATCGACACGGTCCGGTTGCCCGCTTCCGTGAAGGCGCGGGCGATCGGATGAATGGCGGCGATGCCGAACCCGCCTCCAACCAGAACCACCGTTCCGAATTTTGCAATCGGGCAAGGGTTTCCCAGCGGACCGGCCAGGTCCAGAATGACATCGCCCGCCTGCATGCGGCTCATTTCAATGGAGGTTTTTCCCACCGCCTGCACAAAAAACGTGAGCGTCCCATTTTCCCGGTCCCAGTCGGCAATGGTCACGGGAATTCGCTCTCCCTTTTCATGCAGCCGCAGGATCACGAACTGCCCCGCCTGGGCTTTGTTCGCGATATCCGGAGAATCGACGCGATAGCGGAACACGCGTGCGGCCAGCTCGGTTTTCTCAATAATCCGGGACACGAGACGGTTTTCCTCATAAAATCATCATGAATGCATTATATAACTCCTATAATAGAGGACCGTTTGCAGGTGGCTTTATTCCGGTATATGCCGATGCGAAGCGCTGGCTGTGCATTGCCTAAGACTTTATAAACAAAATATTTAATTCATACTCTCGATCTCCTTATGGGGGGAATAAACCGCGGCGCAGCCGAGTCTTATTTATTAGAAGACCGTAGCGGAATGCTTTTTTAGGGAGGTTTTGTGCCTGAAATCAACCAACCCGTCCGGGTGGAGCGGCGGCATTTGAATGCTCTGTTCAAATCGCTGGCCGAATCGAACCACAGGGTGATCGGACCCACCGTGCGTGAAGGGGCGATCGTGTATTCCGATCTGAGTTCAGTGGATGATCTGCCGCAAGGCTGGACGGAGGAGCAGGAAGCGGGCAGCTACCGCCTCAAAAAGAGAGGCGACGACGCCCTGTTCGGCTTCACGGTGGGTCCGCACTCCTGGAAACAGTTTCTCGATCCTCCCGAAAAACGGTTGTGGCGCGCGGAAAAAAAGGGAAGTGACTTTGCGATCATTCCCGAAGAGACGCCACCTGAAAAATACGCATTCATCGGCGTGCGCGCCTGCGAATTGAACGCCATCTCGATTCAGGACACGGTGTTTCTGGGAGGTGAAATCCAGAATCCCTTGTACAAGCTTAAGCGGGAGCGATTGTTCCTCGTCGCGGTCAACTGCACGCAGGCGGCAAACACCTGTTTTTGCGTTTCCATGAACACAGGACCGCAGGTGGAGAACGGATTCGATCTGTCCCTCACGGAAGTTCTGGAAAAAGGACGGCAGCATTTCATCATCGAGGCCGGCACCGCGGCGGGCGTCCGCACCCTGGAGTCCATCCCGCACCGGAAAGCCGGATCGGGCGAGGTTTCCGCAGCCGAAGCGCGTGTGGACGAAGCGGCGTCACAGATGAAGCGCACGCTGGACACCGGGAATATCAGGGAGCTGTTTTACGAAAATTACGATCATCCTGCGTGGGACAAGGTGGCGCAGCGCTGCCTCTCCTGTGCCAACTGCACGATGGTGTGTCCCACCTGTTTCTGTTCGACGGTGGAGGACGTCACCGATGTCACCGGCGACCATGCGGAACGCTGGCAGAAATGGGACTCCTGCTTCACGCTGGACTTTTCCTATCTGCACGGAGGCAGTGTGCGCAGTTCGACCAAATCGCGCTACCGGCAATGGCTGACCCACAAGCTCGGCACCTGGATCGACCAGTTCGGCTCTTCGGGTTGTGTGGGCTGTGGACGGTGCATCACCTGGTGCCCTGTCGGCATCGACCTGACCGAAGAAGTGAAAGCCTTGCGTGAATCCGAACAGACACGACAGGATCCATGAATATCCATAGAGAACAGCCATGAAAACCCTGGAACCCATTCTTGCGGAACATCCATTTTTCAAAAACCTGGAACCCGCGCATCTGACGATCGTCACCGGCTGTGCGTCCAATGTCCGTTTTGATGCGGGCGCGATGGTGTTTCAACAGGACGAGGAAGCCAACACGTTTTATATTTTGCGGCAGGGCAAGGTGGCTCTGGAGGTGTGCCCTCCGGCAAAGCAGCCGATCACGGTGCAGACCCTGAGCGACGGGGACATCCTCGGCTGGTCCTGGCTGATACCGCCGTATCACTGGCATTTCGACGCGCGTGCGGTGGAGTTGACCCGTGCCGTCGCCCTGGACGGCAAATGCCTGCGCAACAAATGCGAGCAGGACCACAGCCTCGGTTACGAACTTCTGAGCCGCCTGCTGCCGGTGGTCGGAAAGTCCATGGAAGCCACACAACACCAGCTGCTGGATGTTTACGGCATCGATCATTGACGCTTTATGGAAACCGTGAACGACGCACCGATGGTGCCCAGCCCTTTTGAGGTGAAACGGGTGGTCCGGGAATCCCGAGACACGTTTTCCCTGGAGCTGTTTCCCAAAGACGCTTGTGGAGATGTGGCCGCCCTGCCCGGCCAGTTCAACATGCTCTATGCCTTCGGCACGGGCGAGGTGCCGATCTCGATCAGCGGCGGCAGACGGTTTGAAGATGGCCTTCTGCACACCATCCGCGAAATCGGCACCGTCACGCGCGCCCTGGGAAAATTGCAGCCAGGCGCCACGCTGGGCGTGCGCGGCCCGTACGGTTCCGCCTGGCCTGTGGAAAAAGCGGCCGGCAGCGACATCGTGATCCTGGCGGGGGGCATCGGTCTCGCGCCTCTGCGGCCGGTCATGCTCGCGCTCATCGGGCAGAGAGAAAAATACGGGGACATTTCGCTGCTTTACGGAGCGCGGACTCCGGACGACCTTCTGTACACGCATGAATTCGAGACCTGGCGCGGAAAGTACGGCATTCAGGTCAAGGTGACGGTGGACACGGCCGACCGCAGCTGGCAGGGAAACGTCGGGGTGGTCACGACGCTGATACCGCGTGTGTCCTTCGAACCGGAACACACGCTGGCCATGATCTGCGGTCCGGAAATCATGATGCGGTTTTCCATCCGCGAATTGAAACAACAGGGCGTTCCTGAAGAGAACCTTTATCTTTCCATGGAACGCAACATGAAATGCGCGGTCGGTTTCTGCGGCCACTGTCAGTTCGGCCCCGCTTTCATCTGCAAGGACGGTCCGGTGTTCGCCTACGGCGCACTCAAGCGTTTGCTGGAATACAGGGAGATCTGATGGCAGGAAAAAATCACAAACCCAGGCTCGCGGTATGGAAGTTCGCATCCTGCGACGGCTGCCAGTTGAGCCTTCTCGACTGCGAAGACGAACTCCTGGCGGTGGCGGCGGAAATCGAGATCGCCAACTTTCCCGAGGCGTCCCGGGCGGTGTCACCGGGGCCCTACGATCTTTCGCTTGTGGAGGGCTCCATCACCACACCGCACGATGCAGAACGCATTCACCAGATTCGCCGCGAGTCCAAATACCTGATCACCATCGGCGCGTGCGCCACGGCGGGAGGCATCCAGGCGCTGCGGAACTTCAAGGAGGTGAAGGAATTTTTGTCCATCGTTTACGCGAATCCTGCGTACATCGACACGTTGAAAAATTCCACTGCGATCGGAGACCATGTCAACGTGGATTTCGAGCTGCGCGGCTGCCCCGTGAACAAGATGCAGCTTGTGGAAGTGATCAGCGCGTATCTGGCGGATCGCAGACCCAACACGCCGGCGCACAGCACCTGCATCGAGTGCAAGCGCCGGGGCACGGTGTGCGTGATGGTGGCGCACGCAACACCCTGTCTGGGCCCGGTGACGCATGCGGGCTGCGGCGCGTTGTGCCCGTCCTACAACCGGGGCTGCTACGGCTGTTTCGGCCCCAAGGAAACTCCGAATACGGGCTCCCTGAGCGAATGGATGCAGCGGCTGGGTTCGGACAACGAAGAACAGATGCGCCTGTTCAGAAATTTCAACGCCTCGGCGGACGCCTTCCGCAGGGAAAGCGAGTATCATGAAAAAAAAATCAAAAACCATTAAGGTCGATTACCTGGCGCGGGTGGAAGGCGAAGGCGCTCTCTACATCAAAATCCAGGACGGCAGGCTTGAGGACGTGCAACTTAAAATATTCGAACCGCCCCGGTTTTTCGAAGCCTTTCTGCGCGGCCGCGATCACACAGAAGCGCCGGACATCACCGCTCGCATCTGCGGGATCTGCCCCGTCGCCTACCAGATGAGCGCCGTGCACGCCATCGAGAATGCGCTCGGCATACACGTGAACGGTCCGCTGCGCGAACTGCGCCGTCTCATTTATTGCGGCGAGTGGATCGAAAGCCACACCCTGCACGTCTACATGCTGCACGCACCGGATTTTCTCGGCTACGACGATGCGATCCAGATGGCGAAGGACCACAAGGGCGTCGTCGAACGCGGGCTGGAGATCAAAAAAACCGGCAATGAAATCGTTTCTCTGCTCGGCGGCCGCGAGATCCATCCCATCAATGTTCGGGTCGGCGGATTCTACAAGGTGTTCAGCAAACAGGAATTGAACGCATTGACGGATCGACTCAAGCGGGCGCGCGATATGGCGTTTGAGACGGTGCGCTGGAGCGCCTCGCTGCCGTTTCCCGATTTCGAACAGGATTACGAATTCGTGGCGCTCCGCCATCCCACCGAATACCCGTTCAACGAAGGACGGCTGGTTTCCAACAAGGGGCTCGACATCACCATCGAGGATTACGAAAACCATTTCCGCGAAGAGCACGTCCCTCATTCCACCGCCCTGCATTCGGTGCTCAGGGAGCGGGGAGCGTATTTCGTCGGCCCCATGGCCCGCTACAACCTGAATTTCGACCGGCTCTCTCCCCTGGCGCAGCAAGCGGCCGATGACGTGAAGCTGGAGCGCGAATGCCGCAATCCCTTCAAGAGCATCGTTGTGCGCAGCGTGGAAATACTCTACGCCTTCGACGAGGCGCTGCGCATCATCGAAAATTACGAAATGCCGGACAAACCGTATGTGGACGCAGATCCGAAAAAAGGAACCGGATTCGCCTGCACCGAGGCCCCGCGCGGGGCTTTGTATCACCGCTATCGGATCGACGACGCCGGAAAGATTCTCGACGCCTCGATCGTTCCTCCCACGTCGCAGAACCAGAAGACCATCGAAAACGATCTCTGGCAATACGTGGAAACGTACATGGACCTTCCCGACGACAAATTGCAATGGCAGTGCGAACAGGCGATCCGCAATTACGACCCATGCATTTCCTGTTCCACGCATTTTTTAAAGCTGACAGTGGACCGGCATTGAACCGGAACAGACGCATGCGCTTTCAACATATCAGAAGTCACAACGAGACCGGCACGCCGCTCCAGATCATCGGCATCGGCAATGTGTACCGCAGCGACGACGCGGCGGGCATCCTCATCGCCCGCCGGCTCAAGGCGATGCGCTTGAAAAACGCGGAGGTGATGGAACACAACGGCGAAGGCACGACCCTGATGGACAGCTGGAAACCGGGTGGCCGGGTTGTGATCGTCGACGCGGTGTCTTCCGGAGCCCAGGCGGGAACGATCCACCGCATCGACGCGCGCAGACAGTCGATTCCCTCGCACCTGTTTTCCTGCTCGACGCACAACCTCGGGCTGGCCGAGGCGGTGGAACTGGCGCGTTCTCTGGATCGCCTGCCGCTTTCTCTCGAAATCATCGGCATCGAAGGCAAGTGTTTCGATCCCGGGGAGACCGTGTCCTGCGAGGTTGAAACAAGCATGGATACGGTCGTCGGGGAAATCGCCGATCTCGCTCAACCCGTGACCTAGGAGGACACGCATGCACGAACAGTCTTTGATGACGGATTTGATGAAAAAAATCCAGTCCATCGCCTCCGATCAGGGTGCGGACCGCATCGTGAAGGTGAGGGTCAAGCTCGGCGCGTTGTCGCACATCTCTCCCGAACATTTCCGGGAACATTTCGTGCAGGCGGCGATGGGAACCTGTGCCGAAAACGCGCAACTCGAAGTCGAACTCCTGCAGGACATTCACGATCCCAATGCCCAGGAGATTCTGCTGGACAGCGTCGACATCGGGGAATGAATCATGAAAGTCAAAGCCCCATTGCAACGGATTCGCCTCTCTCTTGCCGGCACGGTTCAGGGCATGGGTTTCCGTCCCTTCGTGTACCGGCTGGCCCAGGAACTCAAGCTCACAGGCTGGATCCACAATACGCAGGAGGGAATCACCATCGAGGCGGAAGGGCGTTCCCCGTCCCTCCAGCGCTTTGTTCACCGATTGCACAGTGAATGCCCGCAACAGGCCCGCATCGAAGACTTTCGTTCCGCATATCTTGAGCCCACGGGAGAGACAGGGTTTCAAATCAAATCCAGCGGTGTTGCCGCCTCCCGTTCCACCTCGGTGCTTCCCGATCTGGCTGCCTGCGACGCCTGCCTTAAGGAAGTGTTCGACCCGCACGACCGGCGTCATCTCTATCCTTTTACCAACTGCACCCTTTGCGGCCCCCGTTACAGCATCATCGAGTCGCTGCCCTACGACCGGCACCGCACTTCAATGAAAACATTTCCAATGTGCCGGACATGCCAGGAGGAATACCGGAATCCCGACGACCGCAGATTCCACACCCAGCCCAATGCCTGCCCGGATTGCGGTCCGCAGGTGGCCCTGTGGGACGCACACGGTACATTGCTATCACAAAAACACGCGGCCCTCGAACAAACCGCCGCGGCGATCCGCAACGGAGCGGTGGTCGCCGTCAAAGGGCTCGGCGGTTTTCACCTCATGGTCGACGCCGGAAACGAACAAGCCGTGCAGACACTGCGCCGCCGCAAACAGCGGGAAGAAAAACCCTTCGCGCTCCTGTTTCCCTCACTGCAATCGATCGAAAAGCATTGCAGCGTTTCCCCGCTTGAAAAGGAACTTTTGACATCAGCGGCGGCGCCCATCGTTCTGCTCAAAAGACATCTCGAAACTGGAACAAAAACCCATACACCCATCGCCGGTGCGGTGGCTCCGGGCAATCCCTGCCTGGGCATTCTGCTTCCGCACACGCCGCTGCATCACATCCTCATGGGTATTCTACAGACACCCGTGGTGGCCACCAGCGGTAACCGCGGCGATGAAAGCCTGTGCAGCGACGAACACGAAGCCCTGCAGCGCCTGAACGGAATCGCCGATTTCTTTCTCGTGCACGACCGCCCCATCGTGCGTCCGGTGGACGATTCCATCGTGCGCGTGATTCTCGGTGAAGCGCAGGTGTTGCGCCGCGCCCGCGGCCACGCCCCGGCCCCGTTCGCACTCAAGGGTGACAACGCTTTTGCTGTGGGCGGCCACCTGAAAAACACCGTGGCCATTCAGGCTGGCGGCAACGCTATTGTCAGCCCCCACATCGGCGATCTGGAAAGTGCGCAGACCTTCGCCACTTTTGAAAACACACTCGGTGCCTGCAGCGTATTCCACAACACCACGGCTTCCGTCATCGCCCGGGATTTCCATCCCGAATACGCTTCCAGTCAATGGGCCGAAGTGAGCGGCGTTCCGACCCTGCCGGTGCAGCACCACGTCGCTCATGCATTGTCCTGCATGGCGGAGCATGACCTGCAAGGCCCGCTTCTTGCCGTGGCCTGGGACGGATCGGGATACGGGCTCGACGGCACGTTGTGGGGCGGCGAGTTTTTCACAGTCGATGAGCGCCACTTTCACCGTATCGCCAGTCTCGCCCCCTTCCCCCTGCCCGGCGGAGAAACGGCGATGCGCGAGCCGCGGCGCAGCGCCCTGGGTCTTTTACACGCACACGCCGGGAACAAGGCGCTGGCCCTGCCTGAAATCATGGGGAAATTTTCTCAGGCGGAATTGAACGTCCTTAAAACCATGCTGGTGAAAAATATCCAGAGCCCCAGAACATCCAGCATTGGCCGGCTGTTCGATGCGGCGGCGGCTCTCTGCGGCATCCGCGATCGATGCAGCTTCGAAGGTCAGGCAGCGATGGAGCTGGAATTCGCCCTGCCGCAAATAGTCTGGCAGGATGCGTATCCGTTTCCTGTCGAAACCATGAAGTCACCGCCGTCTGCGGGAAACACCCTGGACTGCGGCGGCATCCGCTACGATTGGAACCTTAAATACCGGCTCGACGGGTTTTCCCTGATCCAGGCTCTGAGGCAGGACGTTTCTCAGGGTGTGCCCCGCCAGCAAATCGCGTCGCGGTTCCACAACGCCCTGGTGGAAGCCATCGTGACCGTGGCAAAGAGGACGGCAGCTAAGCGCGTCGTCCTCACAGGCGGCTGCTTTCAGAACCGATATCTCACCGAGCGCGCCGTCGAACGGCTGCGTCAGGAAGGATGCGCTCCTTTCTGGCACCGGCGCATTCCGCCCAACGACGGCGGGTTGTCTCTCGGCCAGCTTGTTGCCGCCTCCTGGGCGAACGAAACGGGGGGATGAGAACCATGTGTCTTGCGGTGCCTGGGAAAATTCTCAGCATCAATCACGACGATCCTTTGATGCCGTTAGGCCGGGTGCGTTTCGGCGGCATCGTGAAGGAAGTCAACCTCTCCTGCGTCCCCGAAGCGAAGGTGGACGAGTACGTGATTGTGCACGTGGGGTTTGCCATCAACGTCCTGAACGAGAAAGAGGCGCAAAAAGTATTCGACACCCTGGATGAAATCGGCAAACTCTCACCGCCAGAGGAGGATTCGCCGTGAAATTCGTGGACGAATACCGGGATAGTCATGCCACCGAGCGTCTTGCCAAAGCCATCGCAGACACCGTCACCCGGCCCTGGACGCTCATGGAAGTCTGTGGCGGTCAAACCCATTCCATCGTCAAGTACGATCTTCAGAATGTGTTGCCGAAGACGGTCACGCTTTTGCATGGGCCCGGATGTCCGGTGTGCGTGACGCCCGTGCAGCAGATCGACCGGGCGATCGCCATCGCCCGGGATCCCGATGTCCTCTTCTGTTCTTTCGGGGATATGCTGCGGGTTCCCGGATCGCAACGTGATCTGCTTTCGGCCAAGGCCGAAGGAGCGGACGTGCGCATTGTTTACTCTCCCATGGATGCACTGCAAATCGCGCGAGCACACCCGGATAAGCAGGTTGTTTTCTTCGCCATCGGTTTCGAAACCACAGCCCCGGCCAACGCCGCCGCCGTGTTTCAGGCAAAGCGGGAAGGACTCGCAAACCTCTCCTTTCTCGTGTCACAGGTCGTCGTTCCGCCCGCCATCGAATCGATTCTGCGCGCGCCGCAGTGCCGGGTGCATGGGTTTCTGGCGGCGGGGCACGTCTGCACCGTGATGGGCTACGAGGAATACGAACCCATCGCGCAAGAATACGGCGTCCCCATCGTCGTCACAGGATTCGAACCTGTGGACATTCTGCAGGGAATCCTCATGGCGGTGCGCCAGCTGGAACAAGGCCGCGCGCAGGTGGAAAACCAGTACACCCGTTCCGTGAGCCGGGAAGGCAATCGAAAAGCCCGGGAAATGATCCGCAACGTGTTCCGGATCGTTCCACGCACCTGGCGCGGTATTGGAGACATTCCGCAAAGCGGTCTGGGCTTGAGAATTGAATACGCCGCGTTCGATGCAGAAAAACGATTTCCCGACATAGCGTCCCGCCCTGCCTGCGCCTCTCCCTGCGAAAGCGGAAGCGTGTTGCAGGGAATCAAAAGACCGAATGAATGCCAGGCCTTCGGCGATCCCTGCACTCCCGAGAATCCACTGGGAGCCACGATGGTTTCTTCCGAGGGCGCCTGCGCGGCTTATTATCATTATCAAAGAGAAAGAACATGAACCTGCCCGACAATAACGGCAACCGTGATGCTGTCTTGTGCCCGCTGCCCATAGAGGACGGCGCGACGATCCAGCTGGCTCACGGCGGCGGCGGCACGCAAACGCACCGGTTGATCGAATCGGTATTTCGTCCCGCCTTCGACAACCCGGATCTGGAAACGGCGCACGACGGCGCCGTTCTGGAAACCGCTGACAGCAGGCTTGCGGTCACCACCGATTCGTATGTCATCCGGCCGCTTTTGTTTCCCGGCGGCGACATCGGTTCTCTGGCCGTCAATGGAACGGTGAACGACCTGGCCATGTGCGGGGCGACCCCCCGGTATCTGAGCGCGGCATTCATACTTGAAGAAGGTCTTCCCATAGCAACCTTAAAAACCGTGGTGCGATCCATGCGCGATGCCGCGGACCGGTCGGGCATTCGCATCGTCACCGGCGACACCAAGGTCGTGGACCGGGGCAAAGGCGACGGTGTGTTCATCAACACCACCGGCGTCGGCACGCTGGAGCACGACCGCACGCTGCATCCTGAAAGCATCCGGCCGGGCGATGCGATTCTGCTGAGCGGCGACCTGGGCCGGCACGGCATGGCCGTCATGGCCGCGCGCGAGAGCCTGGGATTCGAGAGCGAAATCCAGAGCGATTGCGCCCCCCTTTCTACCTGCATCCTCGATCTCATCATGCAGGGTGTCGAGGTGCGTTGCCTGCGCGACCTCACCCGCGGTGGGCTGGCGACGGCTCTGGTGGAAATCGCGCAAACCGCAAAATTATCCATCGATGTGGAGCAGCAAGCGATACCGGTGCGGGAAGACGTCCAAGGGGCCTGCGAGATCCTCGGCCTGGATCCGTTGTACGTGGCGAACGAGGGGCGTTTCGTTGCCTTCGTTGAAGAGAGCGGCGCACAACGGGCGCTGGATATCCTGCGCACACACGATGCGTCGGCGGACGCCCGATGGATCGGCAGGGTCCACGACACCCGGCCGGGAGAGGTGACCCTCAAAACCAAAATCGGCACCCGGCGCCGGATCACGATGTTCAGTGGAGAACAACTGCCGCGAATCTGTTGATCCCCACCATTTGATGAAAACGAACACAAAGCCGTAGGCCGGGACGAAGGGGCCGGAGGCTCCAATCTCCCATCCCGACCAGTATTTGCAAGGCTCATGGGTTTTTCCATAAGCCTTTTTTTAGCTCATATCATATGGGCTGAACAGGGTGTTTGCATTTTCTGCGACCTCAAGCCCTGCATCCATACCCCGCTCCACGCAAATCAGGCAAGATGACTCCCTTTTCCCTCTATCCTTGAACCGATCATCAGAAGCACTGAAAAATTGGGATATCCGATAATCTCGGCGCCCATTCCCCGGTTTCTGGAGAAAATCGTGACATTCTATCGGGCGAACCATTAATACATTGAAGTATTTATAGTTATTTAAGAAAACGAGCCGGATCCGGCGCAAGTGTGACTCCAGTCACAATATAATGTAACCCAGATCACAGCCATATGCCCACTTTTGGTTAAAATAGTTTAAACACAACCCAAATGCGGTAACACATTAATGGCACCTTTAACAATCAGTATCATTTTTATAACGATATTCGCTCGAATGACACTTTTCGATCGAAATACTGTGAAAGTTCGGTATAGAGAACATGCAAGACGTCCATATCGCAGAGCCCAATATAAAAAATAAAACTCATCGTTTGCGGTTTGCAACCCTGATAAGGAACCAGGAGGGTTTCAGCCTGATTGAAGCGATGATCGCGTTGGCCATCCTCACGGTCGGAATCCTGGGAATGACGGGTCTCACCAGCACGATCGTGGACCACAACGCGAGAAGCGAAAAAGTGACCATAGCGACCACTCTGGCTCAGGACAAAATCGAATATTTCAGAAACAAAGCCCGTGGCTGGCTGCTTTCCGGCGGCGACGGTCTGGATTCACCAGATGTGTCCGGCGGTATCTGGTCGTCAAACCCGGGAGGAGAAACCGTGGATGCGGAAGGCAATCCCACGGCCGGCGGCACCTACACACGCACCTGGACGATCAGCCCCGTTCCGACTGAGAACTTTTTATATGAAATCGTGATGAATATAAGCTGGCAGGACGAGGGCACTCAGACCTTCCAGTTGAGCACGCGAATCACCCAATAGGAATAGCGGATGCCTTCAGGAAAACACATATCCATTAAGAACGAACGGGGAGCCAGCATGGTGGAAATCCTGGTGGCCATGGTCATCTCCCTGATCGTGATCGGAGCGGCCACCCTTTCGTTCAACAAACAGAACACCGTTCTGGCGGATGAAAACGTTTCCACCAGTATCCGGGCGAAAGGCCGGGAAGCGGTGGACCAGCTCACGGAAGAAATCAAGATGGCAGGGTTCGGCCTGCCTCCCAATGCGGGTTTCACGGCGATCAGCCCGACGTCTTTATCCTATCGCACCAATCAAAATGATATCCGGACCACCACGCCGCCCTGCACGGCCTGTCCGGGAACCGTTGCCGCCGCTTCCGGCAGCACGGCGATCACGGTCATCGATGAAACGGGATTCGCCAATGGCGACAAGATCGTCATCTACGACCCGAATCTGAAAATTTTTGAAACCAACACGGTGACCGGCACCACGGCGGGAACGCTCAATCTGGGTTCCGCCCTGCTCAACGATTACGTGTATGGCATCAACACCAACCTCGTGATGGTCAACAAGTACAACGACGTCACCATCACTCTCACGGGAACCGATATCACGCGAACCATCGATGGCAGCACCATCATTCTGGTTCCGGATGTGGTCTCCGCAACGGGGCTGTCGCTGGATTACGCCGGTGCAGCCACACCCGCCGAAGTGGAAAAAGTGGTACTGGAAGTGAGTCTGGTGGATCCCAACCACCCGAATTTCGTCATCGATTTTAAAACCGATATCAACATGAGAAACTCGTAGGATATGACCATGAATTTCCTCAAGCTTCGCTTTCAAAAAAATCGGTTCTGGAACTACATTGGCAATGAGAAAGGACTCGCTCTCGGAGTGGTGTTCATTCTGAGCATCGTCCTCATTCTCCTGATGGCGGTCGGAACGCAATACGCTTCCCAGGATGTGAAGCGAACGGCTCGCTACAAAAAATCACGCGAAGCGTTTTATATCGCGGAAACCGGAATTCAAAACGCGATCAATTTTTTCAATTACGATGCCGCGGGCGACAGCCCGGGAGAAGCCGGAAACGGGTTCGATGACGAAATCGACGGCAGCAACTGGCCTGCAAGCTTCAACAATATTTCTTTCGGAGGTGGAACGTTTACGGTCACCGCGTCCGACAACGACGACAACGATGGCGATACGGACGACGACATCGACCACACAATCGTGTTGACCTCCACCGCCACCCGCAATGGTGTGACGGCAACCATCGAAGCCCTGGTCAACAGGCCCACGTTCACGCCGGGTTCCGCCATCACCACGAAGGGAGACCTGACCGGCTCCGGTTCGTTCACGGTTTCTGGAGCCTGCGGCAGCATTCATACCAACTCTGGATTCAACCAGTCCGGCGTCAGCGGCACCGCCTCGCAGGGCACCACCGCATCCGGCAACTGCTCCGGCGCTTCCTGTACAGCATCCGGTGCCGCGGAACAGCCCATCCCGATCGTGAACGTCACGGATTACAGGACGTATGCCCATTACATATTGAGAAGCGACGGGACAATTGAGGAACAAAGCACCGGCAATGTGTACACAAATTCCGGCCCAAACTGGACCTGGTCCACCACTGGAGACGGCAACGCGCTTTTTGGGGACATTTCCCGACCGGGTGGTCTTTGGAAGGTCAACGGCACGAATGTGGCGGATGGAATATTTTATGTGGAAGGGGATATCAATGTACTGGGTTCCCCCTCCCCCTGGAACACCACGATCATATCCGAGGGTTACATCGACGTGGGAGCCTCTCCGGATATGACAAACTTCCAGGGAGGTCCCTCACCGGACATCGACCAGCTGTTTCTGGTTGCGGAAACGGATCTGGAATTTGCCGGCAATCCTTCTAACACCATCACTGGCATGATGTACGCCGGGGAGCAGATGAGCATTTCCGGAACGGTGGATCTGGTCGGTTACGTCATCTCCGCCGATAAATTCGATGCGGAAAACCTCGTGACCCCGGAAAGCAGCATTTCGGGAAGCTTGACCGTCACCTACGACTGCAGCGGCAGCTCCCCGTTTTTCAGCGACCATATTTCCATATTATCCTGGCAGCAATTATAATTGACGAAGGGGCCAAAGGCTCCAATCTCTCATCCCGACCAGCACTTACAAGGGCTCATGATTCCATGGGCCCTTTTTCTTTATGCAGGTATGGGAAGCAGGAGGGGTGATTTTCTTCTGGAAAATTAAAAGTGGGCCGCCAGTGACAGGGTGACGATATTTTCGTTGAAGTCTACGGTGGGAAGGTTGGAATCGCTGGCAATGTGCTCATATTCCAGCTTGACGTCCAAAAATTTTGCAAGCGGTTTGATGGCGGATAACTGAAACGTATTTTTTTCGTCTTCCCGCTCCTCCCCGATGCTCGGGGTGATATCACTGTAGTCGCGAAACTGATACTGCCAGGAGGCTTTCCATATCGTTTCCCAGGGACCCGGCAACTTGGCACCCAGTTTAAGAACCGGCCCGAAATAATCGAATTCATCTCCATCCGCATCCTCCACCTCCAGGCGGAAACCCGCGTTCACGTATGCCCGGCTTTGCATGAAAAACAGGAACTGGGTGATCCCTACGGAATGATTTGTGGCGTCCCGGTCGTCGTCCTCGAAAAAATTCTTGCCCTGCAATATATAATTGATGTCCGTGTACAATTTCGGCGTGATCGCAATCCCCACACGGGGGATGAACAGATGCAGCCCTAAAAAATCATCCCCACCCAGCGTGGTGTAGATGTAGCTGTAATCGGCCCCAAAATCGAGTTTCCCGGCATCCTGCGCAGCGGAAAGATTGAAACTATGCGACTGGAAATCAAAATCGGTTCTATCGTCGTAAAGACTCTGGTAAAAATCGTAACCCGCTTCCAGTTCAAGCCCCGCCCGCTCCCAGAACTTGTAACTCCCATAAGCCTCGAAGATGTAAGCGTGATCTGAATCCCCGGAAACAATGTCCTGCTCGACACGGGTCAAGTTGTCGTCGTACTCCAGACCGATACTGGCGCCAAGTCCCCAGGGCTTGTCCTCGCTTTCCTCAGCCATCAGCTCAGCAGGAACCGAAAGAAATAAAAACAGAACAACCGCGCAAAGGCCCGAGTATTTTAAAAGATGGTTCACCCTGGTTTTACCCGTGAAAAATAAACAGGAAGATAAACCATCGCCGGAGCCTTTCTTTGAAAAGTGGTTTTCCGGATCATCCAACTCCATATTCGCTCAACAAGTTCGAGATTTTAATCTGCCAAATTGCGTTTCCCTGCATGCTGCGTAATTATTCCGGAAAATGGCCACTCACCCTTTTCCTTTTTTGGCTTTTTTGGCTGCCTCCTTGGCAGTTTCTTTTGCAGCTTCCTTTGCAGCCTTCTTTGCTTCTTTTGCGATTTCCTTCGCTGCCTTTTTCGCTTCCTTCACGGCCGCCTTGGCTGCTTTTTTCGCTTCTTTAGCGGCTTCTTTTTTTGCTTGTTTAGCCGTTTCTTTCGCTGCTTTTTTCGCTTCCTTCGCGGCTTCTTTCGCCGCTACTTTGGCTTCCTTCGCCACCTGCTTGGCCGCCTTTTTCGCTTCCTTGGCCGTTTCTTTCGCTTCCTGCTGATTTTCTTTGGCCTGCTCGCTGGCTTCTTCCCTTGCGTATTCGGCGGCCTCTTTAGCTGCGTTACGGTTGTTCTTATACCTTACTTTATAATTCTCATCATTTTGAATGCTTTTCCGGCGCTTTCCGACTTCACCGGAGGGTCGGCTAACCGTGGGCTTGGTGTTTTCCGGTTCTTTTGAAAGGGATTTGCTTTCATTGACGGCCGCCTGCGGATTGACCGTAAGGGTTTCCCTGTACAGCCCCTTCAGCACCGGTTTCAGGTTCACCTCGTCCAGTTCGATTTTTTTTGCAGAGGAACCCAGGCTTGCGACTTGCTCTTTTTTCACCTCTGCCGCTTTTTCCTTATAGGATATGAAATCCATTTTCTGTTCATGGATTGTGGTGCCGAGAGCTGCATAATTCTGAAGAGGGTCCTGATTTCGATTGCCGGAAATAGAGCTATGCAAAACCTCATATCCTTCCGGATCGACATTGTCAAAGCTGTCCGCTTCAAATATGGCCATGATGCTGCCGGAGCTTTCCTCATCCCCGTCCAGATTATGCAATGCGACCACTTTAGGATAGTTGACGGTATGGGGGCTGCCGACCCCACCATGACGTCCAATAAAGGGCCTCTGCTCGCTCATCTTTATCAACCGCTCATAAAACGGAATGGCCTTGCTGTACTCTCCACGAATCTGATACAAACTCGAGAGGTTATTGAGGACGATCGCGGTATGCCGGTGACCCGGCTCAAGGGCGCCTTCGTATATCTTAAGAGAGCGCAGGTAAAGGGGTTCGGCCTTTTTATACAACTTCTCGTTTTTATAAAGCTCTGCAAGATTATTGAGGGAGTTCGCCACATATTGATCGTCCGCCCCGAGAGCGTTTTCGCGTATGCGTATCGCAAGTTGATAGAATTTCTCGGAACGGGAAAAGACGCCGGATTCCCTGTAAACATCCCCCAAGCTGTGCATGTTAAGGGCAACCTGCAAATGATCGGTTCCCAGTAATTTTTGCGACAGTTTTAACGCCCGGAGGTAATTGACCTCCGCATCTGAGTAATTTTTATCCTTAAAATGGATGTCCCCAATGTTGTTCAAGATTGTGGCGACTTCCAGATGCTCAACACCATAGATATCTTTTTTCAACTCAAGCATTTTCAATGCAAAGGGAAGCGCTTTTTTGTACTGAGCACTCTCATAAAATGCCATGATTTCTGATTGCAGTTCAGCCTCCTGCTCGGTAACCGCCTCCCCAAATTGAGGACTCATGAAAAACAGACTGATTCCAATCAAGCATGCAAGTGATAACTTGTTTGTGAGTTGTTTTAAGATGTGGCCGGCCATGACTTTCTCCCTTATTTGAAAACCGATTGAGAGACTCACTTGGGGTGGAAAAACACTGGTTCTGATCAAGAAGCCACTTTTCTACAATCTTTATCAGAATGCCTTTTCCTGTATATGAAAGGTGTTCGAATGGTGCTCCTTGTAACCTACCATATCAGTCAAATTACCATGTAACTTATACTTTAGTTTCGACAATATAACTCTTGTCGGCTTGTTCGTCGACCCTGTATTACGCACACCTGTTTTTTTGACAAATTCCAAATTTTTATTTTCGACATATTGAAGTCAAATAGCTTGTCATTCCGAAGATCGATATTTCGAAGTGCCATGTAAAGAAGCAACACCCAAACCCAGTAAGACGATCTTTATCTGTTATTTTAAGGATTCCGGCTCCTCAGGCGACATGCGCCGACCTCTCACCCGGATCAAATGATTAAAATGGAGTTTTCACCTCAACAAAAGCCGAAATGAGAACACGGAAACATTTACATTTTCTGAGCCTGAGTTCGTGGGCGGCAGTCCTGTTTTTCGCCGGTCTGAGTTTTGCCGTGACCGATGGCCCGCAAGCCTTGATCGAAGCCGTGAAACAGAGCGACAATTCCACAGTCCGGAAACTCTTGCGGCAGGGGGTGAACGTGGACAGCCGCGATCGACAGGGACGCACGGCTCTGCTCGTCGCGGTTTCCTTAAACCGCATTGAAATCGCAAAATCACTGATCGATTCCGGCGCCGATGTGAATGCGCAGGACAACAGGGAGGACAGCCCGCTCTTGCTGGCTGGAGCGGAAGGCCGTCTTGAAATCCTAAAGATGATTCTGCAAGCCAATCCCGACTTCAGCCTGTACAATCGTTTCGGCGGAACGCCTTTGATCCCGGCCTGCGAACGGGGACACGTGGAGGTTGTCAAAACTCTGCTCGAAACGGATGTGGATATCGACCATGTCAATCACCTGGGATGGACTGCGTTGCTGGAAGCCGTCATTCTCAGCAACGGCGGGCCCCGGCATCAGGAAATCGTGAAGCTGCTCGTCGATGCGGGTGCGGATATGAACATCGCGGACAACGATGGGGTCACTTCACTTCAACATGCCCGGCAAAAAGGGTTCACCGAAATTGTGAAGATCCTGGAATCAGCGGGAGCCAAATAATTCATTTTTTTGCTTCACCACCCATTCGTAATCAAGCGGGCCTCTATTAAATATTGCCCTCCTCCGCTTGGTCTGCAGATTGGCCCAAGTAAACCTTTTCACTCCACCAGCCCTGCCTGGAACACTTCTCCATATCAAACCACCTGCCTGAAAATTTTTAAATTTTCCCGCCAGTCCCACGCACGCCGCCCTGCCCTGCTAAAACTTCTAATAAACCGGTTTTAATTGCCATTTTTGTCTCATTTTCCCCGGCACAGCAAGCCGCAATTCCTGCGGACTGTAGCGCAAATCACCCTTGCATGTGACGCACGCCCTCTTCCCACTCTCAATATAACTTATTCTGAATACAGCCAGTGCAGGACCCACACAATCAAAAACGGGAATGCTCATCATGCCGAACACAAAACAACATCTTCTCGCCGTCGTCGCGGTTGTATTCCTCACGGCCTCAAACGCAGCGGCCGACAGTGGATGGTACACGGGAATCAATCTGGGTTTGAATTACCAGGAAGATCAGCAGAACCTCGGCCCCAGCCGCGCCGTGGACCTGGATTTCGACACCGGCCTTTTGTTCTCCGGCCACCTCGGCTACAAATTCCGCGGCAGCGAATTCGGCCGGTTCCGCGCGGAAGCCGAATTGTCCTACCGTGAAAACGACGTCGATGAAATCTTTTTCAACGGCGCGGAACAAAACGGCCGGGGCGAGGAAGAGGTGCTGGCGGGTCTGGTGAACCTGTATTACGACTTCAATCTTTTATCCAAGCGATTCAAACCATTTGTCGGCGTGGGCATCGGGATTGCCAACATCGAAGCCGATGTCAGTTATGCCGCGGCGTTCATCGACGACGATGATACCGCCTTCGCATACCAGCTGCTCATAGGGGGAGAGTATCTGCTCACCCGGGAAATCTCCCTGGTAGGCGACGCCCGCTTTTTCGTACTCGACGACCCGGAACTGACACGCTTCGGCGGTCCCGCGCCTGTCGATTTTGTCGATCTCGAATCGGAGTACGACAGTTTCTCATTATCCGTCGGGCTTCGTTACAATTTTTGAACACCTCTTCATCCTCCGCATTTCCTTAGAATAATAGTAGCCGAAGGGCATTTGTTTTTCATTGCCAGGTCCCATCCTTTTGCCCTAATATATTTTTGCCCGCCGATGTGCCCAAACGACCTGCCTTAATGAACGGGCCTCTTTGATGCAAATTCCTGGACCATGGCCGGATTCACCGATCTTCAGTGGCAAAAGATCAATCACACGCTTGGGCAGAACCCCAGACGTTTCGGCCTGCCCATAAGACGCAGCGGTTCGGTCGTCATCGGTTCCTTCAACGCTCTCAAGCTTGGCAAAGACACGGACAAGGCGAAAAACTGGGATTTTTTAAAACGCTTTGTTTCCCGTTTCGATCTGTTGGCTCTCCAGGAAGTGATGGACGATCTCTCCGGCATACGCCGTCTCCACGATTCCCTGGGCTCGGGCTACAAACTGGTGGTGTCCGACACAACGGGAGCGTTCCCGGGCTCGCGCGGCCTGCGCGAGCGTCTGGCCTTTTTCTACCGCCCATCCAAGATCGAGCTGAAGGAGCTGGTCTCCGACATCTCGTACGACCGCTCCATCGTGATCCACTCCCTGAAACAGGGGATCGACACCTGGAATACATTCTTTACTGATCTGGATAATGACAATATTATCCGCAAGCAGCAGGGCAAAAAACCCAGAACCCTGAGCGACGTCGCGCACCCCGCTTTTTTAACGTTCATCCGCACGCCGCATTGCGCCTCTTTCTCAATCCGCGGCAAGAACGGCTCCGGCCCGATCGAATTTCTCGCCGTCAACGCGCACACCCTGTATGGCAAGAGCAAGGACGAGCGCACGCGCGAGTTTTTCGCCCTGATGGATTGGGTCATTCATAGAGCCAAGGCGGCGAAGCGGATGTACTTTAAAAACATCATTCTGTTGGCCGACCTGAACATGAATTTCGACAGCCCGTCCGTCAGACTCTCCAATATCATTCTGAAACTGCATCAGCTCAACAGCACGCTGCTGACCGGTCAAAACGCGGCGCGCGTCAATTTCCCCTTCCTTGACGTCCACCCCACTCAGACCGCTCTTTTCAACACGAATGCCAGAAAAGACGAAACCTTCGATCACATCGCCTTTTTCATCGATAAAAAGGAAAAAAAACTGCCTAAAACGGACGCCAACCGGGAAGCGGGCCAGAACGGACCCAACGGCTACGATTTCGGCGTC